>DATEQG010000036.1:0-66958 GCA_035272765.1 Candidatus Acidiferrum sp. | reverse complement strand
CCGTCTTGTTGGAGAAGGCGGACCAGCTCGGCAGCCTTGTAGGCCGCCACGCCGCCGGTCACGCCTAGAGTGATTCGCATCGGTTCTGATTCCAATACAACTTCCCAAGCTCGGGCGGGGCAAGCCCGCCGCTACAAAATCGGGAGAAGAGCGGGCACGGCATGCCATGCCCCCACAAATTCCGCGCAGGCTGCTTGCGACCAGGGCCTACGGCAGCTTACTTGCGGCGCTTGTTGCCGTCTTTGTCTTCGTCGATGGAAGACGGCTCGGTAAATTCGTACTCGATCAGGCTGTGCTCGAGTTCCTCGCAGGCGATGCGAGTCGCCTTGAGCGTTCTTGGGTTTTCAATGAGCGACGGCGCCCCCGCCATGATTTGGCGAGCGCGTCTCGCCGCCAGCACTACGTAAGCAAACTGGCTCTCCGGAGCTTTTGTCTGCACAGTCATTTCAGTCTTTCCCCCCAAACGATGCCAGAAGTTCTTCCACCCGTGGTCTGCGCCGCGCGGCGGAACAACGAATCGCAACGACGATGGCTTGCGCTTCGTCTCCCGCTCGCTTCACGTCTTCGTTCAAAATGCAATAATCGTAAAAACGTCCGGCGGCCGAAATCTCGTCCCGCGCCTTTGCCAAACGCCGCGCAATTTCTTCGCCGGAATCCTGGCCGCGGCTACGCAAGCGCCGTTCGAGTTCCGCACGAGACGGAGGCAAAATAAAAATCGCCACCGATTCCGGAAGCTTTTCCTTTACTTGCGCCGCGCCTTGCACGTCAATCTCGAGGACGAGGTCGAGACCCTTCTTCCGCGATTCTTCGAGCCATTTCTTCGGCGTGCCGTACGAGTGCTTGCCGAAGACGCGCGCATATTCCAAAAATTCGCCGCGCGCGACCATGGCGTCGAATTCCGCTACCGTGACAAAATCATAGCATTTCCCGGTGGCTTCGGTCGCGCGGCGCGACCGGGTGGTACACGATACCGAAGGCATCGTTCCGGGCAACTCCAAAATTCTCTGCACGAGCGTCGATTTTCCCGAACCCGAGGGACCTGAAACGATCAGCACCAGCGGGGCAAGCTTGCTCTCCGTGCTCATTCGATGTTCTGTACCTGCTCCCGCAGTTTTTCGATCTCGGCTTTAATTTCGAGCGCGAGCCCGGTGATAGCGAGCGCTTCACTCTCGACCCCGGGTGTTTTCGACAGCAGCGTGTTCGCTTCGCGGTGCATCTCCTGCAGGAGAAAATCGAGCTTCTTTCCCATCTCGCCGGCGCCGTCCAAAAGTTTTCCGAACTGCTGGAGATGGCTGCGCAAGCGGTCTAATTCTTCACTGACATCGCCGCGTTCCGCAAGCAGGGCGGCCTCTTGAGCCAGCCGCGCGGGATCAATGCCGGCGCCGCCGAGCAATTCTTTCAGGCGCGCTTCCAGGCGCCGCGCGAAAACGGGACGAAGCGTGGCGGCGAGTTCGCGGACTTTTTCCGCTTCTTGGCCGATGCGCGCCAGACGCGCGCGCAAATCTTCGATCAGGTGGCGACCTTCGGCACGGCGCATTTCATCCAGCTTGTGGAGCGCTTCGAGCAAGCAAGTATCCAGGGCTTGGCCAAGCCGTTCTTGGTCCTCCTCCGCTTCGGGGACGGCGGCAGACAGGCCGGCGATGACTCCGGGCAAGCGCAGGATTGCGACGACATCCACGTCCGCCGCGGCTCTAGACACTTGGCGGAATTCTTCCGCGACGCGCATGTAAGTTTGCGCGAGTTCGCGATTCACCTGGACGGGGGCAGCGGCAGCGGGATCCACGCTGACGTGCACCTCGACGTGCCCGCGGTGAAGGCGATCTCGCAGGACCTGGCGCAAGCGCAGTTCGTAGAGATCAAAACCTTCCGGCAAGCGCAACTTCAGATCCAGGAAGCGATGGTTGACGCTTTTGACGCTTACGCGGACCGCCCATCCATTTTGTTCGCTGCGCGCTTGCGCGTAGCCGGTCATAGAGAAACATTCGCCGGCTTTTTTTGGTAGTACAGAGGATTGGGTCATAAGGTTTCCGCAGGTGCCGTGACACTGGCCGGCGCTGCTTGCGCGCGCGAGAGGAAGTCATCGTCCGCAAATTGCAAATCGTGGAGCCTAGCGTAGGTTCCACCGCGCGCCATGAGCTCCGTGTGCGTGCCGCACTCGCGGATTTGGCCGTCCTCGAGAACAAGTATTTTATCCGCCCGGCGAATGGTAGCCAAGCGGTGCGCGATAACGAAAGTGGTGCGTCCGACCATTAGATTAGCGAGAGCTTTCTGCACATACATCTCCGACTCCGCATCCAGCTCCGAAGTTGCTTCGTCCAGAATGAGGATGGGAGAGTCTTTAAGTATGGCACGTGCGATGGCAATACGCTGCCTTTGGCCGCCGCTGAGGCGGGTTCCGCGCTCGCCGATGACGGTGTTGTATTGAAGCGGCAGTTCCATGATGAAATCGTGCGCGAGGGCAGCCTGCGCGGCAGCGACGACGCGATCCTTGGGAACGCTGGTGAGGCCGTAGCAGATGTTATTCCAGACCGTGTCGTGAAAGAGAATATTTTCCTGCGAGACGATCGCGATTTGAGCTCGCAAGGAGCGGAGCGACACGTTGCGAATATCCACGCCGTCAATGCGAATGACACCTGACGAATTTTCATAAAATCTTGGAAGCAAATTCACGAGCGTGGTTTTCCCTGCGCCGCTCGAGCCGACAATGGCAATGATTTCTCCACGGTGGGCGGATAAGGAGACGCCACGCAGAATCGGAACGGAATCGTAAGCAAAGCCGACGTCCTCAAACGCGATTTCCTCCTGAAGAGCCGCCAGGGTCCCGGCACCCGGGGCATCGGCGGCTTCCTCCGGCAAGTCCAAATAAGCCAAGACCTGCGTGCCCGCGCCTTGGGCGGTTTGAAATTGTTGATAAACCGAGCCCAAGCGGCGAAGCGGCATGTAGGCATTGAAGAGCGCATAGAGAAAAGTGAAAAACTGGCCGGTGGTCATGAGCTGCAAGCGAATCTGGTCGCGCGCGTAGAGCAAGAGGAGAGGAATGACGACGGCCCCCAGCATATCCATGAGAGGGGGTGTGATGACCCCCGCGCGAATCCAGCGCATGTTCTCGCGCAGCAAACGGCGCGCGGATTCCTGGAACTTGCGAATCTCGAAATCTTCCATGCCGAAGGCTTTGACGACGCGATTGCCCGTGGTGGTCTCCTGCAGGATTTGGCTCAAATCGCCAAGCCGTAACTGGCCGTTTTCCGCCGAGCGACGAATCCTTCGCGCAAATTTGCCGATGGGCAGGACAACCAACGGAAGAAGAATCCCCGTTCCCAGGGCCATTTTCCAGTTAATGATGAGGAGGACTGAGACAAAGACAAGAAACGTGAGACCTTTCTGGAAGAGATCGACGAAGAATTCGCCGAGGGCAGGCCTGAGACGATCCACATCGTTAATGGCAACGGACATGATACGTCCGGTGGGGTGGTCACGAAAAAAACCGATGGGCTGTCTGAGGATCTTAGTGAAAATTGCGTTGCGAAGGTCGGTGATAGCCCCGTAGCCAACGCGGTAGACTTCCGTGGTCCCCAGATATTCGGCTACGGCCTTTGCAAAAAAGACCGCTAAAATGGTAAAGGCAAAAATGGTCCAGACGTAGTGAATGCTCGGTGGGAAAAAATTGTTCAGGTAGATGGTGTGGCCGTTCCACGGAAGTGTCACGAGTTTGACGGAGCGGACGGCCACGGACGGGTTGAGGACCTGATCGACGGCAGGGGTTACAAGGAGGGCAATTACGCCCTCTGCAAGGGCAACGAAGGCCAGCAGAAGCACACCCGCGATAAGCCTGAGGGTGTAGGGACGAACGTAACCTAGCAGACGCCGAAGTTGCGGTGAAACGATGGAAGCCACGCCTCTGAATCCCCTGCGATTCGTACTTGGTACGCTAGTGCGCCAGCTTGGGTGTGTCAAGTTTCCGGACTCCGAATTGCTAATAAAAAAGTTGAATCACATGCCAGCGGGGATTGGCCTCCCGCAAGGAGGCGATCTCTTATTGAAAGAGAAAGCGCCACGGGAATCAGAGATTAAGCGCCCTCTTTTTCTAGAATCATGAAATGGTTTTTTTGCATAAGCTCAGGTGAAAAAAAACTTACCACGGTGGATTTGACGTCGCGGAAACCGTGCTTTAGAAGAAAGTCCTTGGCGTCATAGCCCGGATCGATGTGCATGGGAGCCGAGCTGGTGATCCCGTTGTAATAGGTGGCCAGCAGTTTGCCGCCCGGCTTAAGCAGTTTGCGGAAATGTTCGAAAACGGGCGGAAGATCGACGAGGTGCTCGACCACATCGAGGCAAAAAATGACGTCATAGGGACCTTCGAGAGCATTCCTGTCGAGCACGACTCTTAGTGGCAGCCCCTCTTTTTCCGCGCGCCACTTAACATACCTGGCGGCATCGCCCGGAACGTCGAGATATGTCGTTTCAAAGCCTCGACGTGCGAGCGCCCGGCTGAAGTCTCCATTGCCGCCGCCATAATCCAAGACGCGGCCACGCCCAATCTTCAGCAAACTAAACGTGTACATCATGTGGCGATAGAGCAGGTGGTGCTGACAGTTGGCCAGGAGGTAGAGGTGCGCGTTAGCGCTATACCAAGCCGCGACGGCTTCTTGACCTTGCGGCTGTGCGCGGCGCCAGTTCTCCGCAAGGGTGGGAACGGACAAGAGCAAAATATCCACGATGCCTTTGCGGCTTTGTCCCAGAAATTGCTGCAAGTTATCCAGAAGGTCGTCGTAGTTAGCCAGATTGTGCTGGTTGGCTTTGATCAGGAGATAGATTGTGCCGGTCATCCAGAAAAAAACGGCGACGCCGAGGATGACGGAAAGAACCGCTAAAACTGAGGCGACGGCGAAAGGATTGAGGATGCTGCCTGCAACGCGCTCAGATTCGACGCCTCCGGAGGCCGTGAAGAAGAAGGCGAGGCTCGCGGCCACGATTCCGAAAACCGGCGCGAGGATCGCCAGCCTGGGCCGCACGATCACCGCGAACAAGAAGACGAAGCAGAGGAGCAGCTCCGAGAGGAGCAAAGATGAAACGCCCCCGCGATGAGCCAGCCACAGAAGAACCAAATCCGAGGCGCCGTAAAGCAAGGCTAGAACGGAGAGGCGCGCGGGAATGGACTCGCGCAAATCCTGGCGTTCGGGTTTAAGAAGAATACGGAGCAGGGAAAGGTGAAGGAGAGCGGCGAGGATCGCCGCACCAAGCGCGAGTTTGGCCCCCGCAAGAAGAGATGCGATGGCAAGAAGGAATAGCGCGACCCAGCGGGCCCGAGAGAACCAGTAAAGCCGCCGCCACGGATCTGCGTCCAAACCCAAGTATTGAGGAAGGTAGTAGGCTGCCCACGCGAGGGCGAGCGCGAGGGCGGCAGCGAGCACGCTCTCGGCGATCGATTGTTGCCCGTCCATCGCCAATCCGAGCAGGGCCGCGCACCCCGCGAAGGAGGGCACGAGCCGCCAGTGCTGACGTTTCAGAAAAGACTTTTGCTCTTCATAATTCATAGGTCTAAGGTATGCCTCTTGCGCTAAGTGTACGTTGACGGAGTCGAACAGCCAGCTATTTTCCGCGCACAAACAAGTTTGAAGGATTGTCCCAAGAAAAATTTTAGTGGAGCATGGAATCTTCGGTCAAGTTTCCGGGGCGTGCGTGATGCGACGATTGAAATTCGCGGCGCTGGATCTACTTCTCGATGTCGCGATGCGTGACTTTGGTGGAGAAGCCGCGCTTCGCCAGCGATTTCTTGATTTGTTCGCCAAGCATGACGGAGCGGTGTTTGCCGCCGGTGCAGCCGATGGAGATGGTCAAATAGCTTTTGCCTTCGCTGATGTAATGCGGGATCAGGTAGGTGAGAAGGCTTTCGATACGGCGGAGAAATTCTCCGCTTTGGGGGAAGGAGCGAATGTACTTTTGGACTTTGGGATCTTTGCCCGTGTAGCGGCGCAGGGCGGGCACAAAGTGTGGATTGGGCAGAAAGCGGACGTCGAAAACCAGGTCGGAGTCCGTGGGGACGCCATACTTGTAGCCGAAACTTACGACGGAAACGAGCATGGGGCGGTGGTCGGGATTTTTGAAGCGCTCGGTCACGAAGTGACGAAGCTCGTGGACATTGAATTGAGTCGAGTCAATGACTACATCGGCGAGTTTGCGGATGGGCTCCATCAGCGCGCGCTCGTGGCTCAAGCTTTCGCGAACGGATAGAGCTTTGCCTAGGGGATGAGGGCGGCGGGTCTCGCTGAAGCGGCGGAGGAGGGCGTCGTCGCTGGCGTCGATGAAAACGAGCGTGATGGGATGGTCCTTGCGAAGATGCTTGAGGAGAGGCGGAAGCTTTTCGAGTTGCATGCCTTCGCGAGCATCGACGAGAAGCGCGGCACGCGCAAAGTCGCCCTCTCCGGCGGCGTGAAGTTCGGCAAAAATGGGAATTAATTCCACGGGAAGGTTATCGACGCAGTAGAAACCCATGTCCTCGAAGGCGCGGAGGACGGTGCTTTTCCCCGAGCCGGAAACGCCGGTGAGGATGACGAGATGGCGAGAGTCGTGTCTGGAAGACGGCTTCACGTGAGGCGGCAACTCAGCTCTTCACCCTGCGCTGGTGAGTGCTGGGGATGCGCATGTCTTCGCGGTATTTGGCGACAGTGCGGCGGGTGACGTGAATTCCCGCGTCATCGAGCTTTTTGGCAATCTGTTCGTCGGTGAGAGGCTTGGAGGTGTCCTCTTCCTCGATCATTTTTTTGACGAGGCGCTTGAGGGTGAGCAGCGACATTCCGCTGCCTTCGGGACCGTTCACCGATTCGCTGAAGAACGAGCGGAGCTCAAGGACGCCCTGAGATGTGTGGGCGTATTTGCTGGCGACGGCGCGGCTCACCGTGGACGGATGCACGCCAACTTCTTCGGCGACTTCCTTGATCATCATGGGCTTGAGAGCGTCCGGGCCGTGAGTGAGATACTCGCCCTGACGGGCAATGATGGATTGGCAGACGCGCAGGATGGTGTGTTTGCGCTGCTCGATATTTTTCATCAGCTGGATGGCGGCGGTGAAGCGTTCCTTGACATAATTGCGAACGTCGCGGTCGGCAGCGTCGCGAGCGAGAAGACGTCGGTAGGTGGGGCTGAGTCGGAGCTGCGGCATGTCGTCTTCGTTTAGGAAAACCTGCCACTGGTCATCGACCTTGCGGAAATAGACGTCCGGCTCGACGAGCCGCGGCTCGGTTTTGTTGTAGCGCAGGCCGGGCCGGGGATCGAGCTTCTTAATCACTTCCAGCGAGCGCTTGACGACCTCCAGCGGCCGGTTCAGCGCGCGGGCGATTTCCTTCAGCTGGTTGGACTGCACTTGCTTCAAATGTTCGGAAACGATTTGCTGGGCCAGCGTATTCTGGGGATCGAAAGCCTTCAACTGCAGAAGCAAGCATTCGCGCAAATCGCGGGCGCCCACGCCGATCGGGTCGAAATCCTGGACGACGGCCAGCGCATCATCGAGATCATCCTGAGTAAATTTGCCATTCTGGACGAGCTCTTCCGTCGAAGCGGTGAGATACCCATTTTCATCAAGGTTGCCGATGATACTTTCGGCGAGCTCCGTGACGGCTTCGGAGCAGATGGTCATGCTCAACTGCCAAGCTAGATGGTCGGTGAGGCCGCTGGGAGAGGAAAGAAACTTTTCGAAGGAGGGGCGCTCGGAGACTTCTCTTTCCTGGGATTGGCCGCCATCGCCGCCGGTGTCGAGGTATTGGTTGAAGAAGCTGCCGACATCGAACTCGTCGAACGGATTAGCTTCCGGCTTTTCGGGAAGTTTCTCGGTTTCCGCTTTCAGGAAGGTCTCGTCGCTGTAGTTGTCGCTCTGGGTGGCTTCTTCGCTAAGCTCTTCCAGGACGGGGTTGGCGATCATCTCCTGGTTGATCATCTCGCGGAGCTCGAGGCGGTTCAGGGCCAGGACACTCACCATTTGGACGAGGCCGGGCGTCAGAATCTGCTTCTGCGCCACTCTTAGGTTGAGTTTGAGTCCCTGCCAAGCCATGGTTGAGTCCGATTATCCCTTCAAAGTCCCCAGTTTCCCAATTTAGTTCAAGCGGAAATGATCGCCCAGGTAAACGCGGCGTACTTCCGCGTCGGTGCTTAGCTCAAGCGGAGTGCCCTTAGCCATTATCTTGCCATGATTCACGATGTACGCGCGGTCCGTCACGTTGAGTGTTTCCCTGACGTTATGGTCGGTGATCAGGATGCCGATGCCGGAGCGGCTGAGGCCCCGGATGATCTCCTGAAGATCCTTTACGGTTAGAGGGTCAATGCCGGAAAAAGGTTCGTCGAGGAGGATGAAAGAGGGCTGCAAAGTGAGCGAGCGGGCGATCTCGAGGCGGCGGCGTTCTCCCCCGGAGAGTGTGTAGGCTTTGCTAGTGCGTACGGTTTCTAGCCCCATCTGAGCCAGCAGCTGTTCCAGACGGTCGCGTTGCTGCTCGGGCGTAAGAGGGAGGGTCTCGAGAACGGCGAGCAGATTTTCTTCGCTTGTCAGTTGGCGAAAAACCGAGGGTTCCTGGGGAAGGTAGCTGATGCCACTGCGGGCCCGGAGGTACATGGGGAGGTCGGTGATTTCGCCGCCGTTTAGGAGAACGTGCCCGGAGTCTGGCCGGGCAAGACCTACTAGAATATAAAAGGTAGTGGTCTTACCTGCGCCGTTGGGCCCCAAGAGCCCAACAACTTCACCCTGGCCAATCTCCAGCTCAACGTCATCGACGACCTTGCGACCGCGATAAGACTTGCTCAACTCGACGGCCTGGAGTTTCAGCATACCTCGTCACGAACGGCCGCTCGGCGGCCGCGTCATTTCTCGACTCGGTGTTTCGTCAACGTGCGGGAACCGTTTTCGGAGTCGACGATGATCGTATCATCCGCTAAATAGAAGGTCAATTGACGGCCCTTCGTGGTGCCTTCGGTACTGTCATAGAGCGTGGGATCTCCTCCGGTCATCACGAACTTGCCATCGGAGGCGATATATTCTCCGCGCTCGGCGGTGGCGCGGCGGTCGGCCTGATCCACGATGACGCCGCCGGTCCCAATGGCACGACTGATCTGCTGTGCTCCGGGAGTCGAGGGAATTCCGCTAGCGCTGCTTGTTGAGCTGCTTGCGGAATTGTTGGTGCCCCGGGTGAAATACAAATCCATGATTGGCGCGCGGATTTTCTGATCGGGGGACTGAACAACGACGTTTTTTTCGAGATGGGCAAGACTGGTGATGTCGTTGTACGTGAGCGTTCCGGAACTTACGTGCCAGAGAACGGTTTTGTTGGCAGGAGATTGTTGCGTACCGGATTGGAGAGTGGCGGGTTGCGCGGGTGCAGGTGTTTGGGGGAAGACAGCGCGGACTTTTCCGGCGGCGTTCAAGATTTTTGTTTCGCGAAGCAGTTCGATGGAGTCCGCTTCCAGAACGGAATCGCCCTGCCAGAGACGGGCGTGGCCGGTATAGACTGCTCGTCCCGTCTTCGAATTACCCTGCATCGTGTCCGAAGTAATGTTGGCGGGCACTTGTGCAAGTTGCACGGCGTTTCCATTGGGGGAAAAATCCGTGGAGCGTACGCCGCCCTCGGCGCGGATGTCGCCGCTCGTTCCAGTGAAGAAGATGCGCGGCGCGTGCGTCTCGGTAGTCGCGTCACGGGCGACAGCGTGCCCGGACAAAGCCGCCGTCTGCCCAACATGCAGGAACGTGGCGTGATCCGCCTGCGCATTGCGATCTGCTTCTTTCAGCTTCACGTCGCCTTGCAGGTCCATCTGTGACCAGCCACCCGTGGCAAGAAGCTGTGCTATACCGTTTTTGGCAGTGGCGGTCTGGAGCTGGTGGCCTGCGAGGGCACGTTCCGTTTGAACATTCCCCGTCGCATCAAGCCGCTTGGGCTTGCCCTCCTCCCCAAACGCCAACTGCAGCTTGTCCGCTTGCAGTTTCGTGCGCGTAGGGGCAGCGTTGGGTTGTGCCACGGCATCGGTCCATTCCATGCTTCCTGCCGTAAGCGTCTCCGCGCTGGAGGGCTTGCCGGGCTGGCCTTCTTTTCCTTCGCTGAACTCCATGCGAAACGCGCCTGTCTGAAGGATTCGCGCATCCCCGCTTTTGGCCATGCGCGCCTTAAGAAAAACTCCGCCGTTGAGATTCATTTCTTTGGCGCGATTCACGCGAGACCAAAAATCCAGCGAGCCGGAGTCCGCGTGGACTTCGTCGTCTTCTTCCTTGCCATGACGCACGCCATGCACGCTGCCTGTCCCGTCCACTCGAGTGACCCACCCTTCCGGGGCAACTAGTGCGGTCATTTTGTCCGCGTCGACGAGCATCGTGTCGTCACCGCTCTGATAGGTAAGTTTCGGCGGCTGACTGTTCGAGCCGGGAATGGCCACCAGCCTGCGCGCGCGAAATTCGTCGTCCAATTCGAGGGTAAATTCTCCGGCGGTCAATCGAGCGGAGCTCGATACAGCTTCTGCCGGGCCGAGTACGTGGAGCAATCTTGCATCGCGTGCAAAGTCGAGGCTAGTGCCATTGACCAGAACTTCTTCGACTGCCTTTGTCGTCGAGGGCTTTTTCACGGTGTCTTTTTTCGGGGTTGGTTTGAGCTTGAGGCGGACGTTTTGCCGCAGGCGGAGAGTTCCTGCCTGCGAGTTATAGTCTGCCCCCACGGCATCGCCGCTCCCGCTAGGGAAGGTAAACGTCACGGGTTGATCCGTAGTTGCGGCGCCAGTGCTCTGATCGAAATTTACGCCGCGGGTCTCCACGTGTACGATTTGTGGTTGGGTCGCGTGATCTTTTGCGCTGCGTTCCGCGTCCGCCGCGCTCTCTAAATCAATCTGAACATCCCCGTCGCAGGTGACGCCACCACTGCCTTTCCGGTACTGGCAACTTTGCGTGTGAATCGTGTCGTGGCGGTCGCCGAATTTTCCAAAAATCGTAACGATGACGTTCTCGAGCAAGCTGGCGTTCTGGTCTTTGAAATCCGTCGACTTCGAGGCTTCAACGGTGAAAATCTTGCGGGGCCCGTCCATTTTCGAGAAGGTCAGGCCGCTGGATTGCTTTTCAACGTTGACCGGCGCTGGCGGGGGCGCGGCTTTGCGCTCGATGATTCTTTGCCACCCGCGCTTCAGATACACTCCGGCCGTCAGACAGGCCAGCAGCAGCGCCACAGCCGCGGACCAGCGCGCATATCGCGCCGCTTCGCTTCTTCGCATAGGTTCAGTTAAGCAAAATTCTTAGGGACTGTATAGAAGATGGAGAGCTGAGAGGAGGAGCGCGAGAAAGACTACCCGGCGGATTCGGCTGCTGCCGCGGTCGTGTCCGGTAAAATCCCGATATTTGCCGCGGCTACGCTGTCACGGTTGGTGTTTTTCACCAGATACATAGCCTCATCGGCGAGGTGCAAGAGCCCCTCTTTGGTGCGCGAATCGGTGGGATAGGAAGCCACGCCCAGGCTTGGCGTGACACGTATGTTCAAACCGTCGGAATCGAGCCAGGGAGTTCCGCGGATCAGCTTATGAAGGCGGCGCGCGACGTTCAGCGCATTATCCTTCGAGGTCTGCGGCAGGAGAATCACAAATTCATCACCGCCGTAGCGGAACGCAAAATCGATCAATCGGCAATGAGCTTTGAGCGCGTTGCCAATCTCCGCCAGCAAGCGAGAGCCGACGAGATGGCCGTGAGTGTCGTTCACTTGCTTGAAGTGGTCCAGATCGATGAATACTAGCGAAAATTGGTAGTTGTAGCGTTGCGAACGGTAGATTTCCGTTTCAAGAATGAAGCCCATGTGCCGGGCGTTGTACAGGCTGGTGCAATCGTCCGTGATGGTGAGCTCATGAATGCGCTTCACGTGCCGGGCATTCTCGAGGGCGATGGCAGCAAAGTCCGAAAGAGCTTCGAGCAGCTTGAGGTCGCGCTCGTCGAACCCTTCCGGGCCGAGGCAATTGATCAGCTCGATGACACCGAGGCAAGTGTCTCGGAATTTAACGGGTACGGCGACGATCGATTGCGTTTCGGTCTTGGTCTTCTCGTCGACCTGAGAGAAGAAACGTGTATCCTTCGAAGTGTCGGCCACGACCACGGTCTCACCGTGCAGCGCCACCCACCCGGCAATTCCCTGCCCCATCTTGATGCGAACGTCTTTCAGTGCTTGGGAGGCTTTGCCGACCGCCAGCTCGAAATAGAGTTCTTGTTTGGCTTCATCGAGCAAGAGCAAGGACCAGTTGTCCGGGCGCAGAAACTCGTCGATTTTCTCCATGATGGTGCGGAGAACCTGGTCGAGCTGCAGCGAAGAGGTCAGCGCCTTCCCCAACTCCTGGAAGATGGCGACTTCGCCCGCTTCGCGTTGCTCAGCGGAAACCGCGGGATTGCGGCGGCGTTCCACGGCTGGAAACTGCTTGACTTCGTCCACGCTCGGTTAGTCCCCGGTTTAAAAGTTTTTCAGGCCAGCCTAAAGCCGCCCCGGCAGACAACACCACGAGCGCGATTCGGCGCTGGACCCCGAATCTTTGCCAGTATAGGCGCCTGTCAAAAAGGGGTGCAAGAATCTCGTGGTACAGGCGTGGCCATCTTGCCATCGGCAGGTACGGGGCGTACCGGCGTCGCCGGGTGTCATTGGCCGTTCAGCGAACAAACGAGCTGTGGGCGCCTTCACGCAAGACCAAGCAGCCGGAAAGCCTGTCGTGGATGGCGCGTTTGCTGGGCGTCAGGCCGACGCAGAGGCAATCGATCACGAAATAATAGCCACCCAGGACGGGCAAGTGCGCCAGGAGGCGTCCGCCGCAGAAGCGCAAGCTGGCACGCCAAAAATCGATTGGTTTGCCTGCGCCGTCGGCTACATAAATACCTAAGAAGCGCTTTCCTAGAGTTGCGTGCCAGTGAGAACTTTCTGCAAGCGCAAAGTAGAGCCAGCTTTCGGCCGCAAAAAAGCAAATGCAAAGAGTGAGGAAGATTGGAGCGAATTGGGCGAGAGTTTCGTTAAGAGGCGTTCCAGCACGATGATTGAAAAAAGGATTCGAGATTCCCATAGCGGCAGCCGAAAAAGAAACAAACACCGCGAACGGGACCACGAGAAGAATTAGGTCGATGATTGCAGCGATAGAGCGAATCCAAAAACCCGCGTGGAACAACGAGAGATCTGCGGCAGGATCGCTCCGCAGACTTGCCGGCTGTTCTTGCAAAATATGCTTCTCTACACTGGAAATCATCCGTTCGACTCCTCGAGGTTGTGGAGAAGTCTCCGAGCGACCAAGGTCAGGGCGCACAATACACCAATGGGAGGAGTAACCCCATAGACGGCAAGGCCAGGTACTTGCCGAATGACTCCCAGTAGGGATGAAAGACATGCTCATAGAGGAAGGCGTGGACAGAGGAGCAACTCAACAAGAGTGTAGCGCCGGAATACCAGAACCGTTTCTTGCAAAGACGGAACCGTGCTCTTGCGTTCTTTCTAACTTCTGCAATTTCCACTTCGCCGGGCGGATCATCATAAGCTGTCAATCTTATGCCGGGTTCTACCATGATCAGTGAGAGGATATCACGGTCATGAGCCACTCGCCGATGCGGCTCGGATAAGGTGGTTTAATTGTTGATTCGCGCATTCATCGAAAAAGTGTGGTATTGGAATGAGTATGCCCGTCAGCGTTCAGCCCAATTGGCAATGTTTTCTGAAGCCGAAGTATTGCCTCCCATTCCCGTTGTTTGACACTGCCGCGCGACACCGCCTATAGTTTCGTCGAGGGGGTTTTCGCGTCTTGCGCGGCGCGGATTCGGTCGCGCGAGTGAACCGTTGTTCGGTCACACCTGAGCTGCCTAAGTAGCGTTCATCCAACGAAAAAGGGCAGAGAAAAGGGCGCCCACCGCGGCGGTTAATTGGCGATCACCAACGAACTTGATCGCTCCGCTGCCCGAGTGTATCGGCAAGGACAGGTTTCGATTCATGGCCACGGGATCTTTTGGCGAACGCCTGAAGCGAGAGCGCGAGATGCGCGAAGTTTCGCTTAAGGAAGTCACGACGGCCACGCGCATCGGCCCGCGCTTCCTCGAAGCCCTGGAAAACGAAGAGTGGGAGAAACTCCCCGGCGGCATTTTCAACCGGGGGTTTGTGCGCTCCATCGCACGTTTTTTGGGCCTCGACGAAGAAAACCTGCTTGCCGAATATGACCTGGCGCGCGGCGACCAGAGCATGCCAGCCCCGCAGCCTTACGAGAACAAACTCCCTCGCCCGCCTGTCTGGCTTCCGATACTCGCCGTGCTGGCGTTGCTTGCCGTACTCGGCGGGCTCGTTGCAGGCGGCATTTATGGCTGGCGACGTTATGCCGCGTACCGCGCCGCAAAAAAATCTTCCTCTCCCGCACTTTTGTCTGCGCCAATAGAGCCCGGAACTGGTGCAGCGATACCAACGTTGGCCGCAGCTCCGTCTTCAGACTCTCCGAATGCAATGACCACCGTTCCCTTGGACCTTGCCGTTTCCACATCCGCGGCCACTCGCGTGCGCATTCTTGCGGATGGCACGATGCTACTCGACGCGGAGATTCCCGCCGGAGAAACGCACCATTTTGCCGCCAGCCAGCAGTTTGAAGTGACCGTCGCCGATTCTTCCGCGGTGTTGCTGGAATTGAACGGGCGCGCTATGCCGCCCGTTGGAACTCCCGGAGCCTCCGGTACAATAGTCTTGTCCCAGAAAGACTTGAGGCAGGCATCCGGTGGAACCCCTCAGCCCTGAAGTTCTTGACGATCTTCGCGCGGGCCGCGCTCCCCGCGAGCGTAAGATTGCGGTTTGCGCTGGTGGAGCGCACCTCGCGCCCGCGGATCGAGCCGAAATTCTCGCGGTGCTCGCGGGAGATGCCGACGAGATGGTCTCCGAGCGCGCGCAGCAGGCCATCCTCTCGCAACCGATAGAAACCTTTTTAGAAGCCCTGAAGCGCGAAAAGGCCATACCCGCGCTTTTTGCCTACGCCGGGAAACATCTCTCGGATAAGCCGGGCGTCTGCGACGCAATGGTACAGAACAAGAATTGTGCGGCAGAGCACCTGGTCCCCATCGCACGCCATCTCTCTTCCCTCGGCATCACGGCGCTCATGGAAGAATTGGAGCGCGTCAGCGAATCCCCCGCGCTGGCGGCTGCGCTCGAGCATTCCTCGTCCATCACGGCAGACCAGAAGCATCTGCTCCACGAGCTGCTGGGCTCGGCAATGGACGAAGCAGCCCTTGCAGAAGCAGCCGCGGAAGCTGAGCCTGACGTCGCTAAGCGTCAAACGCTTCTAATGCGCCTCGCCAAGATGAGCGTTTCCGAGCGCGTGCAGTTCGCCATCAAAGGCGGATCCGAGGCCCGGCGGACGTTAATTCGTGATTCGAACAAGGTCGTGCAGCGCGCGGTGTTGCAATCGCCGCGCCTTACGGATCAGGAAGTCGAGGCCTTCGCCACCATGACCAGCCTTACGGACGAAATTCTTCGTCTTATCGCTGGCAACCGCAAGTTCAGGAAGAATTATGCCGTCGTGCGCAATCTTTTGAACAACCCGAAGACTCCGTTGGACGTTTCTCTGCACATGCTCCCGATGTGCAATGTCATGGACCTCAAGAAATTGACCAGCAACAAAAACGTGCCGGAAACATTGCGCACCACGGCCATCAAGCTCCAGCGCACGCGGGCTGAACTCAAGAAATAGTCTTTCGTATGCCGTGGCCGTCTTCCGCGACCTCTGTTCCCGATGGAAACGTATCGCTGTTGCGCGATTTGGTTCTACAATTGTGCGCGGAGGCGAGCGTCTATGATCTCCCCGGCCAAATTTCGCAAGGGCGCGGCTCTTTTTGCCCTTGGCTTTTCCGCTGCGCTGCCCCTTGCTCCTGTTCTCCGATCCAACCAAAACGGCGCTGCGAATCAAGAAAAGGCAACAGAACCGTGGAAAGACGCGCAAGTACTCCACGCAGCTAACCTCGTGCGTGAAATTGCGGACGCCAAGGATGGTAGCGCTCTGGCAATCGTTTACGTGGGTTTTCGCACACTCTTCGAGGGCGGCCACATTCCGACGGCGTCATTTCACGGCACCGCTTCCAAGGAAGAAGGCCTCGCGGAATTGAAAAAATGGCTGGCCGGTCTGCCCCGCTCAACAAATCTGGTCATTTACTGCGGATGTTGCCCATTTGACCGCTGCCCGAACATCCGGCCTGCTTACGCGGCTCTGCATGAAATGGGGTTCACCCATGTGCGTGTCTTTGTTCTCCCGACAAGCTTTGCGACGGATTGGGTCGAGAAGGGCTACCCCATGCAAAAGGGCTTCTGATCGGCTGAAAGAAAGCGGCGGCAACTCCAAGTCTCCACGTTGCATCTGGAAAAGGAACGGCTCGACCTTCTGCGAGCTTTACGACGGAGGGCAACACGGCATTCTGGTCCAGCATGCGGTTTTCGCTGCGCATTTTAAGGAAGCACTGGAAACTCACCTCCATCGCCATCTTTTCCCTGGCCATCGCAATGGCCGCCGGAGCTGTAGGATTCAGTGTCTTCAACACGCTGTTGCTGCGTCCTCCCGCCGTTCCCGCTCCCGAGCAACTGGCGTCCGTTTACACGACCACGCCAACCGAAGAGTTCAGCGGCAGCAACTACGACGACTACAAATACTATCGCGACAACAATCACGTCTTCTCGGACGTCCTCGCCTTCCCGTACTCCATCTGGGTGGAACCCATCACCTATGACCACCGGAGCAAATCGGGGCTCATAAACGCCGTATCGGATAATTATTTCTCCGTTCTGGGCGTCCGGCCTCTCTTGGGGAGGACATTTGGGCGGGGCGACGACGACAAGCCGACCGCTGAAGCTGTCTTGAGTTATTCCTATTGGAAATGGCTAGGGGCAGACCCGAACATTGCAGGTGAGAGCGTAACGATCGACCGCGTACAACTGACCATCGTTGGGGTCACTCCGAGGAGTTTTGTTGGGACTATTTTCAGTGATTTACCTGATCTCTGGTATCCCCTTTCCGTGGATGCGACCATGCGTCACCAAGCACGGGATTGGCGCGCGGACCGCACCGTTCATTATCTCGGCCTAATAGGCCGGCTGAAACCTGGGGTAACTCTGCCGCAAGCGCTGGTGGACATGCAAATGTTATCGAAGCAACTCGCCGCAGCTTATCCGGAGACCGACAAAGACCGAGTCGCGCAGATCACGGAAACGACCATGCTGCCTGTGGACTCAGTGTCCTCGGCAAAAATCATCTCCGCGATTCTTCTGGCAATAGTGGCGCTCGTCTTGTTCGCGGCCTGTTCGAACGTCGCTAATCTGCTGCTGGCGCTAGCCAGCGCGCGCCGCCACGAAATTCTCGTTCGCGCGGCGATGGGGGCCACTCGCGTGCGGTTGATTCGCGACCTTCTGCTGGACAGCACGCTCCTTGCGGCCGGCGGTGGACTCGCAGGCTTCCTGCTGGCGTGGCTTGGACTCTGGCAGTTGATGCAATTCAAACCGTATCTTCCGGGTTTCGGCGTGATTCCCCTGACGATTGATTTTCGGCCCGACATTCGCGTCGTCGCGATGAGCGTGGCGCTGGTTTTTGTGGCCGGTCTTGCAACTGGCCTTTTGCCGGGACTGTATAGCTCCTCGCCCAATCTGGCGGGAGCGCTCAGCGGCGAAATCGCGATAGGCGGAACGCGCAAAGGAAAGATTCGCAATGCGTTGGTGGTCATCCAGGTAGCGGTTTGCACGGTAGTGCTCATCGGTGTGGGCTTGTGCTTTCGCAGCTTAATCAATCTCAAGCGTGTCAATCTTGGGTTTTCTGCGCGCAACATCGCGATGTTGACCCTCGATTTGCGGGCCAACGGCTACTCCGAAGAGCGGGGCCGAAATATGTACCTAAGAATGCGAGACACTGCCAAGCAAGTTTACGGCGTGGAGTCGATCAGCTTGGCGAGCGACATTCCTCTGAGCGGGAATGGCGGAAACGAAGACCAGGTGCGCGTGGAAGGCTCACCCGAGACAAGCCATCAGGCGGCTGCCATTTCGCATATCGCCGTTGACGAGAATTACTTTTCCACTCTCGGAATCCCTGTGTTGGCGGGGCGCGTGTTCACCGCGGCGGACACGGCAAAAGCGCCCGTCGTGATTGTCATCAATCATCTGATGGCCGAGAAATATTGGCCCGGCCAGAATCCCATCGGCAAAACGGCGCGCATCGAAAGCAGCAATCAACTCGTAACGGTCGTCGGTGTGGTCGGCGACGGCAAATATATCGATATCGACGAACCCGCTCGCCCCTTTATTTATTTCGCCTTAAATCAGAGCTACCAGGCCGTCGTCTATCTCATGGCGCGAACGCAGGGCAACCCCGATCAGTGGCTCTCGCCGATGTCCGATGCTCTTAAGAAACTCGATCCTCAGCTCTTTTTCCAGACCCTGACCATGGATGACTGGATGAATTTCTCGCTTTACGTCCCGCGACTCATTTTGATCTGCACCGGCGTATTCGGCGGTCTGGCCCTCGTCCTGGCGGCGGTGGGACTTTACGGAGCAGTCTTCTACTCCGTCAGCGAAAGAAAAAAGGAGCTGGGCATTCGGGTCGCGCTTGGTGCTGCGCCGCGCGATCTATGGAAAATGATTCTGCGCCAGACGAGCCTAATGACAGCCGCAGGCGTCGGCTTGGGAATCCTTTGCGGAATCATTGTCGCCGCACTCGTCCGCTCGCAACTGTATAGAATTCAACCAGTGGAATGGAGCGTGTTTCTTGCCGTCGCTCTCGCTATGGGAGGGATGACCGCGCTCACCGCGTATTCCGCCGCGCGGCCGTGGCTGCGCGCCGATCCGATGGAATCCGTCCGTCACGCATGAGCCAAGTCACCTTCCGCAAGCCGGACCCGGCGAGGCCATCGGAAAAATGGCTCTAAACTTTGCGCAGCACCAGACAACTCGCGATCATGTCATGGATGGCTTGTTTTTTCTCGGTGAAGCCGGCGAGGATGTAGCCGATTCCGAGGGGAATCAAGTGCGAGATGATTCTTGCGAAGAAGCGTCCCGAAGCCCGGCCAAAAGAAATCGGTTGCCCGCTCATATCGGTAACCTTCAAATCGAGCATTTTCTTTCCCGGCGTGGCTTGCCAGGATGAACTTTCCGAGAGCGCGTAGTACAGCCAACTCACAAGAAATACGATCCCGAAAAATCCGAAGAGAAACCCAAGGCCCACGAAGGCGGCGACGTCGTCACTGATATCCTCGCCGGAATTGATTTTGCCGAGCACGGTCCCTGCGCCCGTCAATATGAAGAGCGGAACCAAGAGAATCAGAAATGCCAGGCCGGAAATGACTCCATCGATGATGTAAGCGACGAACCGCAGCCAGAAACCGGCGTACGCTACGCCGCCATAGTTTGCAGGCACTGGTGGCGCGTACTGATACGGATCGACGGGCGATAGTGAAGGAGTTGCCGCCACTATGCCGGAGATCGCTTGGCCGCAGGAGGAGCAGAATGCCGTCGTCGCAGAAATCTCGCTTCCACACTTCGAGCAGTACACAGGGTCTCCTTTTGCGCGATTCCCTAAACAGGGCGTCAGTTGCGCAAATCCTACTTCCCCCTCCTGCGTTGGTCAATCACCCAAGGCGCTGAGGGTTTCCAGGTTCCCGCCGCTGACCTCTCCTCGTGATTCATTCCTCTGAGTTGTTATACGAGCTTAAATACTTATAGGTTCAATTTCCGGAAACGATTTTCGTATGCTGAAGCTGCCAAGAAGCGACCGGCCACTGTGGCGGATTGTGAGAGATTACGGGTCCTCTGACTGGCCAGCATAAGAGCTTGGCTCTCCCTCCTGGACAGGCCCGTTACCGATGTGGATGTACGCGCTGAAATCCTGGGGTATCTCGCCAGGCGGGCGCAAACGCCAGCAACATCACTCCCTTGCATAGATTCACCAGGAAGGCGAGGTCGGGCGCCATCCCGCGCTCCAAAATAAAAGGCAGCGCCTCCTGCTGCAAAATGCGAGACGCTGCCTAACTAAAACTCCGCGTTATGCTTGAGTGCTATTTGTCATACTTCAGGCAGATTTCGAGCTGATGAATCGCTTCGTCCGTTGCCCGGAGTGCATCTGCTCGATGGCCGCCGAAATCGTGCGCGGCATGTTCCAGATGTTCTCGGGCGTGACGCAGTGAAGCGAGCGCATCGTGGATTTCCGGGTGATCCGCCGGAACTGCCTTAGCTGGTTCCGGTGTGGGCGCCGGGGCCGGCACGGCGTTCGCACTGGCGGTATTGGGCGCGGCCGGTGCCGAGGCACTGAACGCCACGGCCAAAATCAAGGCTGCGAGAATCACTACACCTAGGATTTTTACTTTCATGAACCACTCCTCCTCGTCCGATTTTGGGCTCGGACTGCCAGATGTTCCTCGATCCACCGTTTGCACCTCTGCCGCGATGACCCGACTGACCTGATCGCGGCAAACGCACCAAAGAGGCCCGTTCGGCTCGAAAGAGCCGCTACTCCTCTTCTTTCTTAAGTCATCTTTCTGGGCTTTAACAGCAGAATTTTTGGGCATGCGAACTATCAGAGACTCCCCCAGTCGAACGGCAAGATCTTTCTGAGCGGAATTGCCATCAACAGACGGCGGCGGTTTCAATGCGAGGCTTCAAGTACAGCGCAGCCCTGAGAAAGCGATTTAGCTCCTTCAACCGCCTGCACTTATGCGATAAAATACGCATTATCGTCTTTCCTTAAGGACCGATTACTTCTCTTGCCGGAGGAATTTCATGCCGCGTCAATCTTCTGTAAGAATCTGGGTCGGCACACGCAAAGGCGCATTTGCCTTCACCTCAAGCGACCGCAAGAAGTGGGACTCTGATGGCCCTTTCTTCGCCGGCCAGGAAGTGCATCACGTCACGCAGGATCCTCGCGACCCGAAGCGTCATTATGCTGCGGTGGGAAACGCCTGGTTTGGTCCGCACCTTCATGCCAGTACGGACAACGGCAAAACGTGGCAAATCTCCGAAAAAGGACTCGAAGTCAAGGGCATCACCGGGAAATCGTGGCAAGTTACCGAAAAAGGAATGGAGCTGAAAGAAACCCCGGATGCCACGCTTAAACGTATCTGGCACATCGCTCCCGGAGCCGATGACGAACCCGGCGTCCTCTATCTGGGCGGTGATCCAGGCGTGCTCTTCCGCAGCGGCGATAATGGCTCGAATTGGGAAATGGTCGCCGGCTTATGCAATCATTCGACGCGCGAGAAGTGGAACCCCGGAGCCGGCGGGATGATAGTGCACTCGATCCAATGTCTAGGCGGAGGCCGCCTGATCGTGGGGATCTCCGCGGCGGGCGCATTTCGTTCCAGCGACGGTGGGAAGACTTGGTCGCCATTTAACGGAAACGTTCTTGTCAATTTTGGGCCTGAGAAATTTCCTGAAGTCGGCCAGTGCGTCCATAAGTTGAAAGCGCATCCCCGTAAGCCGGATTCGCTTTATCAACAAAACCATTGCGGCGTCTACCGCGCAGGTTTTACCGCGGAGAAGTGGACCGATATCTCGAAAGGCCTTCCTTCGAGGTTTGGATTTGCTTTGGCCGTTCCCGCAGCGGAGAAAGACACGCTCTTTACGATTCCTATCCATTCTCCTGAGGAGCGCTATGTCCCTGAAGGCAAACTCCGCGTGGCGCGCAGCCGCAATGGTGGCAAGACGTGGAAGTTTCTGACTAAGGGCTTGCCTCAGTCCGGTGCCTACGATCTCATCTTGCGCGAGGCGATGTCGTCCGACGAGCGCGACCCTGCCGGAGTCTACTTCGGGACGACTGGTGGGACGCTGTTTCACACGCGAGATTCTGGCGATTCCTGGCACGTTCTCTCAGCCCATCTTCCGCCGATCTATTCGGTTACGGCGGCGTTGCACTAGGTGCGTTGACCCGCTCGCGTTGTCCGGACAGCATTGCCGTGATCGCGCTGCACCGATACAACGCTTCTTCACTTCACTTCGAGAGAGCGAACGCGACGTACACTCCTCCGGAGGGGGACTTGAGATCCTTGCCTCCGCCCGCTGCTATCACGACATACTGGCGACCATTCACAGCGTAAGTTGCCGGAGTCGCATTGCCGGAAAAAGGGAGCGTCGTTTCCCACAACAGTTCGCCAGTGGTTTTGTCATATGCATGGAATTTCCTATCAAAGTCACTCGCCCCTATAAATACCAGCCCTCCCGCAGTAACAAGCGGTCCTCCATAATTCTCCGAACCCGTGTTCTTCAAACCCTTCGCGGCCAGCTCCGGATATTCACCGAGGTTTATTTTCCAAACGTATTCGCCGGTATTTAAATTGACCGCGTTCAGCGTGCCCCAAGGCGGCGCGATGGCAGGGTACCCCTCCGGGTCCAGAAATTTGTGGTAGCCCGTGAACCGGAACTTCATATCTGGTGGCGGAGGCTCCGAACTCGGCAACTCTTTGGACCTCCCGCTAACGAGAAAATCGATCAACCCAGAAAGTTGGCCGTCATCAAAATTGGCGAAGGCCGGCATTCTCCCTTTGCCGTTCTTGATCGTTGCACCAATCTGCTGCGCCGACAGCCGGTCTCCCACCCCAACGAGCGAGGGCATGGCCGGCGGCGATCCCGTCATCTTCTCCCCGTGGCAGACGCTGCATTGGCTCATATACAGAGCCTTCGGGCTGTTTTCCCCGGTGTCCGGCGCCAGCGCACCCGTCCACGCCATTTCGTTTGCATTCACATAGAGAATTGCCGTTTGCGGATCAACCGCTGAGCCCCCCCATTCGGCCCCACCGTCGAATCCAGGAAAGATAACCGTGTCTTTTCCCACGCTGAAGGGCACGAACTGCCCTTCGCTGCGAAATTTTCGAAATTTATCGAGCGCCCACGCATGCGCCTCGGGTGTGCGATTTGTCAGCATATCCTCGGTCAGAATTTGCCGCGCAAATGGCGCCGGCTTGGTTGGCAAAGGCTGTTCGGAAGCCGCAACCTCGCCAGTCACGCTACTCGGCGGGTATTTTCGATATTCGATTGGAAAGAGCGGTTTTCCGCTGGCGCGATCGAACAGATAAACGAATCCCTGCTTGGTTGTCTGCGCTACGGCGTCGATCACCTTGCCGTCGCGGTTTACTGTCACAAGAGTAGGCGGCGACGGAAAATCGCGGTCCCACAAATCGTGCCGCACTCCTTGAAAATGCCAGATTCTCTCGCCAGTGTCCGCATTCAAGGCAATCAGACAGTTGGCAAACAGATCGTCGCCCAGACGGTTGGCGCCATAGAAATCAAACGCCGCCGATCCCGTCGGCACATAAACAATTCCGCGCTTTGGATCGACGGCCATGCCCGCCCAGTTGTTTGCCGCTCCGCTGTACTTCCACGCCTCCGTGGGCCAGGTCTCGTAACCGAATTCGCCGGGATGCGGGATAGTGTGAAACGACCACCGCAATTTCCCCGTTCGCACGTCATAGGCGCGCACGTCTCCAGGCGGGGCAGGCAGTGTCTCCGGATTTCGACCGCCCACAATAATCACGTCTTTGTAAACGATTCCCGGGCTCGTTAGGACCACCGACTGCTTCTCTGGAGTGCGCCCGAGATCGCCCCGCAAATCGATGCGCCCCTCTTTCCCAAAACTCGGGATGGGCTTGCCCGTATTTGCGTCCAGCGCGTAGAGAAAATTCATGACCCCAACAAGAACGCGCTTGTCCTTCTCGCTCGACCAATAAGCCAGCCCGCGGTCCGGTTGCGTCCCTTTGATCCCGGAATCAAATTTCCACAAAAGTTTGCCGGTCGCGGCATCCAGCGCGAACACCTTTTGGCTTGGTGTGATTCCATACAATACGCCCTCGACAATGATGGGACTCGTTTGCAAGCCGCCTTGTTCGCCCGTGTCGAAGCTCCAAGCGACCGCGAGTTCTTTCACATTCGCACGATTGATTTGTGCAAGGCTCGAGTAATGTGTATTTTCAGGCGCGCCACCGTATGCCGGCCAATCGCGTTTTCCTTCGCTAGAATTGTTCGTACTAGAGATGCCGGGCGATTGAAAAGCGCCGGCAAGGACCGTGTCCCAGGTCGAAAAAAGCGCACTTGAGATTATCAGTGCACCATAAATTGCCATTGGCCCGCTATGGAACAGTTTCATGCCGTGACTCCACAATGCGCGTCAGGGTATCACGCAATCGCTGCGGCACAATATGTTCGCGAATTTTGCACCTTTGCGAAAATCGCAATCCGTCGTAAAAAGCCGGCGTCCCAATAATCCGGGACGCCGGCTTCTTTTCTCAGGGGGGAGAAAACAGTGCTTAGTCGCAATCTTTAGTTAGTGTCCGCGTCTCTGTCGGCTGGGATTTCCAGTCGTCCGCTGGACGCTTGCGGGCAAAACGGCCTTCAGCATGTCCTTCGCTTGATCCAAGTGTTGCTGGATCATTGGGACTGTTGCCGAAGCAAATTCTCTGATTGCATCGTCATTACCGTAGTTTGCCTCCCGCTGAAAGTCCCGCAAATCTTGCTGGTGGTCTTTCACCATGTCCTGCGCATAGGCCTGGTCAAAATCAGCTCCGGTTAATTTGGAAAGCCTGTCGTAAGTGGCTTGGTCCTTAGCAGCGAGATTCGTCGGCAAACCGATGTGCTCCTCTTTGGCCGCTTCCTTCAAATCATCGCCGGCTTTTGTATGCTCGGCTACCATACGAGTTCCGAAAGCCTTCACACCCTCATTTGATCCCTGATCCATTGCGAGTTTGCCCAATTTGATCTCGCACAAGCCTCCGCGGGCTGCAGCCCTCACAAACGCTTCGTCCTTCATCACAGCCTCAGCCGTTGATAACACGGGCGAGCTTTCCTGGTAACCCAGCACCGCCCAGCATCCGAGCGACGTCAGAAAGACCGTTAATCCCGCTACATAACAAACCTTGGCGGCCGTCGTTTCCAGTAACATATTCTCTTCTCCTCACTCGTTCCAGGCTGGGTCTTACGGCACGTAGCTTAGGAGGGCCGAGCAAGTCCGCCAATCCAGTGATTCCATTATCTCAGGCTCAAACAACCCTGATCTGTGCCGGATAGCACTGGTATAATCCGCCGAGATTTGTTCCAATTCGTCGAGCAAAATACTCAAACGAGGCAAACAATGTCCGCGAACTTTTCTTGGCTAATCGCTTCTCTGATGTTCCTAGCCCTGGCAGTTGGAGGCGGCCGCGTACCCGCTCCGTCCACCCACGGAATGCTCGTCGTGGCCAACCAACGCGAGCACACCGCGCTGCTCATCGATCCGCAAACGCGCCAGGAGCTCGCCAAGGTCACCGTGGGAGTAAACGGCCACGAGGTTGCCGTCTCGCCCGATTCCCGCTTCGCCTACGTCCCCATCTACGGCAATTCCGGCGTCGGCAAGCCCGGCACGGACGGCACCACCATCGATATCGTCGACCTTCACGAGCGCAAACTCGCCGCCACCATTGACCTCGGCAAGCCGCTTCGTCCTCATCGCGCCGAATTTGGCCCCGACGGTCTTCTTTACGTCACAGCGGAACTCGACAAAGCCGTCGACGTCATCGATCCTGCCACGCGCAAGGTCCTCGCTGAAATTCCTACCGGCGCGATCGAGTCCCACATGATCGTGATCTCCCCCGACGGTACACGTGCCTACACCGCGAACGTGGCCGCAGGAAGCGTCAGTGTTCTGGACCTCAGGAAGCGCGCGCTAGTTACCGTCATCCCTGTCGCAAAAATAGTCCAGCGCATTTCCATTTCCGCCGATGGTAAGCGCGTCTTCACGCACGATCAGGACACTCCGCGCATCGCCGTCATCGACACGGCTACAAATAAGGTCGCAAGTTGGATTTCCGTCCCCGCAACCGTCTATTCGTCCTCACCCACCGCCGACGGCCTAAAGTTGCTGGCCGATTCTCCCTCCGGAAAAATCTTCGTCATCGATTTGGCTACAGCAAAGCTTGAAGAATCCTTCGACATCCCGCCCGCTTCTGGCGAACTCCTTCTCGCTCCCGATGGCAAGTTCGCCTTTGTAAGCTGCCCGCAGGCTGGAACCATCGAAGTGCTGGACGTCGCCGGCCACAAACTGCTTCAGCCGATTAAGCTCACTCCCGGCGTCGACGGCCTCGCCTGGGCGCCGGCAATCCCATAATTTGCGCGACTTTTATACGGGAATCGCCCATGGATATCGACTGGATCCGCGATCTCTGCCTTTCATTTCCCCAAACCACCGAACAGATTCAATGGGGTGAGGTCCTCGTTTTCAAAGTAGCAGGCAAAATTCACGCTCTCACAGTCCTCCAGCCCGCCAAAACTTGGCTTACATTCAAAGTTTCGCCGGAAAAATTCGCGGAGCTGACGGAACGCCCCGGCATTATTCCCGCTCCCTATCTGGCTCGCGCCAAGTGGATCGCTTTGGAAACCAGAGACGCGCTCTCGTCCGGTGAACTGGCCCTCTTGTTGCGAGAGTCTTACGATATGGTGGTTGCCAAACTACCCAAGAAAACCCGGGAGTCCCTCGCCGGCGGCAAGGGTCCTGTACGACGAAAATCCGCCAAAAAGCCAGCGTCAAACGCAATCTCTCGAAAGCCGCTCCCCAAAAAGAAAAAGCCCTCTCGCTGAAGAGAGGGCTTCCAATTCCATTAATCTCTAATCTTTGAAAACCACTCGGCCCTTTTCCCGCAGGGGCCAGTCACGCCACGCGCTTCCTATGCAGTAGCCTTCGTATCCGCTGTACGGCGCAGCGGCCGTGCTCCGGGCAGCGGGAAGCTCATGTGCCAAAAATTCGAGTCCGCCGAAATAAACTCCACGCCTACGTACGTCTTGCTTTCGCGGTCGCGCCTGACGGAAACCACTCTGGATTCCACCGTCCGGTCGCTATTCTCATTCACGAGAATCAGCATCTGTCCCACAACGACCGTCTGATCGATCTGCAGTAGGGCCCCGTGACGGTTCACCGATTGCGACTTCGCTTTCACACGGAACTTGTCGCCATTCTCGTCTTGTCCATGCACGGTGATCGGGACCGTAATGCTCACCCGCAATGTTCGACGCCGTTCTTTACAGCGAAAATGAAGTATGGCCATGAGAGACGGTAACCTCTCGATTGATCTTGACGACTCGGGGACCTAAGCCTGCCCATACTGGACTGGCTTCAGCATCATCACCTTCGTGTACATGACACTGAAGTGAACGGTCGAAACGAGCGAGGAGATGAGCACGAACGTCGTCCACATTGTTCGTATTCTGGATTCTGGTACGATACCCGGCAATAGCAGGACGGTACCAAATTGACCCCTTTTGTCCCGGTACTCTAGTACATTACTCTTGCCAGTTCAACACCATTTTGGGAAAAGACCGACCTTGAGTAGTGCACGCAGGCGTCCGAACGTTTCTCTTTTCCACAGAATCGATCCTGATTAGTAACCTAGGATCGCTGGCCCAATCAGTACAGTCTAGAGTATCACCAAGAACAAGAATTAACTCCATTATATTCTTTGACTTGCAAGATGCCATCAACGCTTGGCTAATCTCTAGTCTTCGATCTCGATGAATTCAACCTTCCAGGGCCTGACTTCCAAGTCAAGTCGCGCCACTGTAACCGGTAGGTAAAAACGTCTCGGACCGGCACTGCCTGGATTTACATAGAGAACACCGTCTTTCTCGTTCTGCCCTGGTTTATGCGAATGACCACTCACTACGATCTGAAATCCGCCAGCTGCAGGATTTATGTCTAAATCTTGCAAAATGTGCAACATATAGATCATGACGGGACCTGCCGAGATGGCTTCTGTCAAGGGTAGAGTTCGTCCCCACTTCCCCGAATCCACATTTCCCCGAACTGCAATCACAGGAGCAACACGCTTTAGCGAAACGAGGATTTCCCTAGCACCCACGTCTCCCGCGTGGAGGATTAGATCCGATCCGTGCAGTGCGCGCACAGCTTCTTCTCGCAGCAATCCATGAGTGTCCGATATCAAACCGAGATTTCTTATCTTTTTATCCAAGCATTTTCTCAGAAAGGAGAAATGGTGTTCCAACGCGCCTGGCTCTTAGTTCCCAGGAAACACTTGACTACTCCCGAGCACCTTCAAAATATCGAGCGCGTTCACTCGTGCTCGCTCGACCTCCAGGCCCCAGTGGAGATGAGGGCCGGTCACGCGGCCAGTCGCACCGACCTTCCCCAGAATAGTTCCCGCCACCACCTCATCCCCAACCTTTGCGTCGATTTCCGAGAAGTGGCAGTAGAAGGTGTAAATTCCCAATCCGTGGTCCACGAGAACCGTGTTCCCGGAGAAAAACAACTCTTCCGCCAAAACCACGCGCCCTTTTTGCGCGGCGTGCACCGGCGTGCCCGTTGGCGCCGGAAAATCCACGCCGCCATGTGGTGAACCGGGATGCCCATTCAAAACGCGCCGCTTCCCAAAGTTGCTCCCCTTAAACTCGCCATCCAGCGGCATCCGAAATGGTCCATCCCACAAGCGCTCCGGCGTTACACGATCATAGATTTCGCGCAGCCGTTTCGTCTCCTCTGCAGCACGTGCCTCCTGCTCAGGGTTGGGCTCGACAAACTGCTTCTTCACTGTCAGGTTTTCCGTAGCGAAATGTCCCTCTCTCACTTCGACCATCGCGCGGCAGCTCACTTGTTCGCCGCTCTGCAGATGAACTGCGGTAGTGAACTCATATTTCCCTGCCGCTTTTTCCAGATCCACTCCAAGAAGCGCGAGTCGCACATCTAGGCTCGAGGCTCCTTGCCCTTGTTTCCGCTCCTGCCAGAAAGGAACATCCCTATCATTCCATTTGCCGCTGACTTCACTCAACGGTTGCTCGCTGCGTATCCGTGCCAACAGCAGCGTGCCCTGCGCTGCGTCCGGCGCGCTAAATCTTAGCTCCACACCGCTTCCGCAATCCTCCGCCCGGGCCGTTGTGGCGAGCAAAAACATCCCACCCAGCACAATCGATGCCCCAAGCCCGGATGTGTACTTTCGCGATATTCGTTCTGCACAGCCCATTATTTCGGTCGCAACGCCTGGACTCGCGGTTCCACCTTTGCAAACTGCGCACGCCCCAGCTTTGAACCCATGATCACTTTTTCGACGTTTAGAAACATGTCGGGGTTTTTGGTCTTTTCCCTGAGTTCCTTCAAAAAGGGACGAACCTTGGCGAAAATGAAATACAATTCGCCGCAGAACGCCGGCGTAAAAAACAGCTCTTCGCTGAGCACACCATTGAGCACGAACGACCCCGCGATCCCCCAGTAGCTCAGCACCTGCCTCAGCCAATTGTTCTCTTCCGTCCCCATCGACATGACGACTTTCACGTATTCATCCGCGTCCTTCGGCCAAAACGTCGTCAGCCACCATTGCCGGGCTTTTCGCATCTCCGGCTCGCGCTTCAGGTTATACAATTCGAGAATCAATCGCGCATCCTCGACCGTCGGTTTCTTGGCCATCGTTTTTTCTCCTAGATCTTTCCGAGTAGTGATTCTACCCTCCGGGCCTGCTCTTTTCTTTGGCTTTTTCTATTGCGTCTGACCATGTGGGGCGCTGCCGCAAGGCCGCAAACTCCAAGAGCTTCGCTCCCGTCCTGTGACCGCAATATTCCTGCTCTTTACTAACGGCTTGATGTCGGGGATGATGCACGCTCGAAAGCAGGGCCGCCCTTGAGGAGAGTCCAGATGGGCCGAGCACTTATCATCGCAGCCGCGCTCTTCACACTATTTGGTTGTGCCGCGGTGCGCGCGCAGCAATCGTCCGCTACCTCCTCCGCGTTAAAGCAAACCGAAACGGATGAATACACGCGCTACGAACTTCTCGCGCCGGAAACCGCCAGTTTCAAAATCTATTACGAAGTCACCGCCACAACGCCAGGCGCAAAGTTTTTCTACAATCCCATCCGCAAGGGCAGCGTAGCAAGTGATGAAGCCGTCTTCGATTCCATGACCGGCGCGCCGCTTCCGTTCGAAGTGGTCAGCGGGACTGAAGCGCGCAAAGACCCGCTCATGGCAGACGCGGACGCGGATACAAACTTCATCAAAATTTCTCTAGCGCGGCCCGTACCGCAGGATGGCCAAGGCCGAGTCCTCATCCTGAAAACATACAAAGACGCAAAGAGCTACTATCGCGAAGGCGATGCCATCGTTTTCAATCGCCCGCTCGGCATTAGGCGAAACAAAATCATTCTGCCCGCGGGCTACGAACTGGTCGGTTGCAACGTGCCGTCACAAGTCTTACCAGAGCTCGATGGCCGCACCGCCATCAACTTCCTGAACGCCGGCTCCGGCGAAGCTCCGCTAATTCTCCGCGGAAAGCCAGGTGCGCAATCGGGGCCCTCCGCCGCTCCCCATTCCGCAACACAAGCGCGTAGCTGGGAATCCCCATTCCAGGGAGAATCCGAGCGAGCACGTCTCTCCGAGCGCGCCCACCAGGATCGCGACATCGTCTATTTCCTGCAGCAGCCGGAAACCCATGCCTTCAGCCTCTACCACGACTACACTGAATCTCGTGAGGGCGCGGACAAATACCTCAATGTCGTCCGCGAAGGCAGCACCGTTTCCGATCCTTCCGCATACATTCTGGATACCGGCGAAAAGCTAGCCACGAAAATGATGACCGGCGCGGATCTCGCCGCCGCAAAAATTGACGCCGGCGAGCCTGTCGCTCCCGCGACACAAGTGGTCCTGATCCCCTTCGCGGCGGTGAAAAAAGGCCAGTCTATCCGCCTGCGCATCTCGGAAACGTATACTGCGCCAACTAGCTATAAGCTTGACGGAGACGATCTAGTTTTCGATCGTAGTTTAGGCAGGCCCCGCAACGCTGTAGTTCTACCCGTAGGCTGGTATCTGACGGCCAGCTCTATCCCTGCGACCGTCACTCAGCTTCCTGACGGCCGTATCCGCGTCGATTACTGGAACGGCCGCCCCGATTCCGTAGACGTCCTCATTAAGGCGAGACGTCTCGTCAGCTCTACCACCGCCCAATAAAGCCGCGGCACGGGAGGGGCCTACTCCTCCCCTGCCGGCCACGAGGTTGGCAGGACATTCAGGGATATCACACGATCAAGTCGCTTCAACCTTTCGCGCCTCCGCTAACTCTTTTGCCCCCGCATTCGATCAGCACCTCGCACGCCTCCAGGCACGCGTGCTTGAACTCCTTCTCGATTGCAGCGTCCACTCGCTCTCCCAAGAGCAAAATGGCAGTCCCATGCACCGCCGCGACCAGCGCAAGAGCAAGTTTCGCGTGGTCCGTGGGAACGCCGCCGAGATCCCCTGCCAGTCTTTCTTGGACGTACTCGTACGATGGCAACCGCTCCCTGCGTGCGAAGCGCTCGGCCCAATCCGAAGTCAGCAGCAAGTACTCATTTCCGTTGGCTATCGCGAACTCAAGTCCAAGCCGACAGACCTCCACCGAAGACCTTGCAGGTTGCAGCGCCGCAAACATCCTTTCCCTCGCCCGCACGCGCATGAAGACGATTAGATCGTGCTTGTCCTGGAACCTCTCATACAGCGTTGGAGTCGTCGTCTTCGCGGCCAGCGCTACCGCCCGCATGGTTACTGCATGTTCCCCACCCTTGCTCCATAGCTGATAGGCAGCGTCGACGATTCGGCTTTCCAGCTGTTGATCGGCTTTCCTCGGCATTCTCCTGTCCTCCCTGGCTGTATGAAATGAATTATATACTTGACAGCGTTAAAGAAACAACGTATAAATAATGCCTCGCCGCCGTTCTTACGGCTGGCCCGGCCCCGTTGCGAAAACCTAGCAAGGAGAAGCAAGTAACAAGTTATGGCAAGATTTGAATATTCCGTTATCACCAAGGCCAGCCCTGCCCTCGCCTGGCTCGTTTTTTCCGACCTGCATCGCTGGAATACCTTCGCCAATGTTTACGGCGAACTGCGCTGGCGCGACGGCAATCCCTGGGAGCCAGGCAGCCGTCTCCAAATTGAACTTCTACGCCCCGTAAACGCTGTCGTTGACCACGTCATTACCACATGCGTTCCAGGAAAGAAAGTGGGCTGGATCGATCACGCTATCGGCGTCGCTATGGCTCAATGGGTCACTTTTGAGGAACGGCAGGAAGACACCCGCATCCACACGTGGGGGGAAGTAATTCACTCCGGTATCACTATTGGGGGGCGCACCGTGGAAGAACTCATCGCCAGCTTCACTCGAACCTGGTACGAAGCCTTTCGTGTTGCCTGCAACCAGCTTGTCCTCCCCGGCGGCGCGGGCGGTCCGGATGACGCAACTTTTGTAACTCAGTAGCTCGCCGCTCCCTCAAAACGGCTGAGGCCCCACCCGGCGGGCCAAGGCGTGGGCGTGGGATTGAGTCGAGATCTCAATCCCTGTGTGCAGGGCTCCTGAGATTTGGGGCGCTGCGCTTCGCTTAAGGTTTGCACCCCACAAGTCGCTCAGTATCCTATGCCATATTCCGGTGCGCCCCTGGTGGCATAGTCCAATCGCCAACGCTCACAAACAACTCCAACCCAATCGCAAACGAATCCTTCCCCAGCGGCTGGCAATAAACCACGCGCGCTCTCGACCGTAGGTTTCCCAAAAGTGATCTAACCGTGACATGGTCATTGGGATGCCACGGCTTGCTCGTCACCACGCGCGCGCCTCGGGCGCTGACGTTTTCAGTGACCCCTTGCTGAGCCACGGTGTGGATATCCAATCCGGATAGATCCACCGTAACGTGCACGGGAGAACGGTCTTCCAATCGGCGCGCCTCGCTGTCCACAGGGCACCGCTCAGCTTTCTGGGCCGGGATCTGGGAGTGAACGTTGTGGTGGGTTCAACGACTGGCAAAGCATACGCTTCTAACCCCCGAGATGGTCAAGAAGTTTCCTCTCTCTTGAATAATCCCGGTTAACTGTCCGGCAACGCGACAACCTCATCCCACAAGCGAACGTTCACGAGGGCTCCGACTCTTCCTCTACCGCGCTAATTCCTTATTCTTCTGTTAGTTACGCTAAACCGAAAATCGGTTATTCGATTGCGCTGCTCTTTGGGGTTAAGCTCTAAGCATTCGTCGCTCGCTTTTCGCCCAGGAGGCTGCCATGAAAAAGCACGAACGCATTCGAGAAAAGGTCACTATTTTGCCGACCTCCATGTATCTCTCGAAGATGCACGATGCTGGCTGGACCCTCATCGCCCTCGAATGGGAGCGTGAAGTGGAGACTTCTTCCGCGCCCGAGCCACCTGAAGAAGTTCTAGGCTCTGAAGAAATTCCGTTCGGCCTGCGGATCGCCGCAGACGGTCATCACCTCGAAGACGACCCGCTCGAAACGCAAACGCTCAAATTTTTAGCCGAACTGATCGTCCAGGACGTCTCCTTCGGCAGCATGGCCGATGCCCTCAACGTCCGCGATTACCGCACGCGCGACGGGCGCCCTTGGACCTCCGCCTCCGTGTTCCGCCTCATTCCGCGCCTGATCGATGTCGCTCCGCGCATCCTCTCGGGCAATGAATGGGAGTCCCGGAAGAAGCAACTCTCCCGAGTCGCCTGGAACTCTTAACCAGACAATCGGCAACTCCGCTCCACAATCTGCCCGTTTGAAAATAATCGCTATGGGATTGGTCATCTCTCTCGACGGACGCGCCAGTCCGCCTCCAACTCTCTCCTTGACATTCTACCTATCACGGTCATATATAGGTAGAACGTCTAGGAGACGACATGCCCATCGAGAAATCCGACCTCCTTCAAGGCACTCTCGACATGCTGATCCTCAAAATTGTGGCCCTCGGCCCCGTTCACGGCTATGGCATTTCTCTCCGCATCCGCCAAATTTCGAAGGAAGTCCTGCAAGTCCAGCAGGGTTCGCTCTACCCCGCCCTGCATCGCCTGGAAAAGCGCGGCTGGCTTGCAGCCGAGTGGGGCGCTTCCGAAAAGGGCCGTCAAGCCAAGTTCTATAAATTATCCGCGAAGGGCCGCAAACAACTCGAGAGCGAAGAATCGAACTGGAACCGCCTTGCCGGTGCGGTGGCCAATATTCTTCAAACCGCGCAATAGGAGCCTGCCATGTCCTGGTGGAAATCTATTTTTCCCAAGCGCGCCTCTGACGCGCAAATGAACACGGAACTCCGCTTCCACATCGACGAGCTCATCGACGAAAACATCGCCGCAGGCATGAGCGCCGAAGAAGCTCGCCGCCGGGCCATGCTCGACTTCGGCGGCCAGGAAAAATTCAAGGAAGAAGTCCGCGACGTCTACCGCATCCGGGTCCTCGACGCCACCCTCGCCAATCTAAAATCCGCCTTCCGCTTCATCCGCAAATCCCCCACTTTTTCCGCCACCGTCATTCTCACGCTAGCCCTCGCCATCGGGGCAAATAGCGCCGTCTTCTCCGCCATCGACGCCATCCTCCTCAAGCCGCTTCCCTTTCCTCAAAGCGATCAGCTCATGCGCCTCCAGCAGCGCCACCCCAAACTTTCGATCCCAAATCCTTTTGTAGCTCCAATCCGCCTCGAGGACTGGAATCGCCTCAATTCCACCTTTCAAGCGATCACTGGCTACTACACCGAGGACATCTCGGAAACCTCGGCCGCGCTTCCTGAAGAATTCACAGAGGCCCTTGTCGCTCCGCGCTTCCTTCAAGTCTGGGGCGTCGCGCCCGCCCTCGGCCGCGACTTCTCCTTCGAGGAAGGACGCGCCGGCGGCCCAGACGCAGTCATCATTAGCGACCGCTTCTGGCGCCGCCGCTTCGCCGCCAACCCCAATGCGCTGGGCCAAAAGCTCCATATCGGAAATTCCTCCTACACCGTTGTCGGTATCATGCCCGCTTCCTTTCTCTTCCCAGACCGTGATGTGGATCTGTGGTCTCCCGTCCCGGTAGACGTTCCCTACGCCCAGAGCCGAGAATCCACGTGGTACACCGCGATCGGCCGGCTCAAGCCCGGCATTTCTATCGATCAGGCTCGCGCCAACCTTGGCACCGTCCAAGACCAACTCGCTCAGCAATTCCCCAAAACAGATGCGGAACTCTCGGTAGGCATCGACCCACTCAAAGAAACCGCCATCGCAAGCTCCCGCCGCTCGCTCTGGCTGCTCTTCGGCTCCGTTTCTCTGCTTCTCCTGATCGCCTGCACCAACATCATAGCTCTGCTCCTGGCTCGCGCCACGCAGCGCCAGCACGAAATTTCCGTCCGCTTTTCCATGGGCGCTCCCCGCGGTGCGCTTATAGCCCAACTCCTCACCGAAACCTTCCTCCTAGCGCTCCTCGGCGCCCTCTTGGGCCTGCTGGCAGCGAACGCCGCTTCCGGCGTCTTCCGCTCCCTGGCCGCGAGCCTGCCGCGCGTCGAAGAAATTCGTCTCGACGCGCGAATCGTCCTCTACTCGCTCGCCTGTTCCGTCATTGTCACGCTTCTCTGCGGCTTGTTCCCCGCCATTCGCGGCACGCGTCGCAACCTCTACGGCTCCCTCAATCAGGCAAGCCGTACGCAAGTTTCCGGTCGCAACTCGCTCCAATGGCTGCTCGTCGGGATTCAAGTCGCACTCGCCGTCACACTTCTCTCCGGTGCCGGCCTGCTTCTCCGCACCTTTCAAGAGTTGGGCCGCGTTTCCCCAGGCTACGATCCCAGCCATATTCTTACTTTTCAAATCAGCGTGGGGTGGGGTGAAACCGCGGACTTGAAGAAATTGCGCCAGAAAACTGACCGAATCCTGGAAGCTCTCCGCTCGACACCCGGCGTGGAAGCCGCCGCGATATCCGTTGGCGTCCCCGGTGTTCCCTTCAAATACCAAACCGAACTAAAGCTTGTCGAAGGGCGCGCTGAGAGCGAACCGAAACTTTTTGCCGACAACCATCTCGTTTCCGCCAGCTATTTCGCGACCATGAAAATCCCGATGCTGGAAGGCGCGCTCTGCCGCGAGACGGATGGCCCGCCTTCCGTCGTCGTCAATCGCTCCTTCGCGAATGCTTATTTCACCGATTCCCAGGTCATTGGCCATCATCTGGAGGCTTCCAACCTTGGCTATTCCGGTTCGGCTGAAATTGTCGGCATCTCCGGCGACGCTCGCGAAGCCGGCCTCGATCAGCCGCCCGTTCCAACCGTCTATTGGTGCGCGCCCGTCGCCGAGCCCGGCACCTACTTTCTCGTCAGAACTCACAACGCCCCGATGACTATGGCCGAAACCATTCGCGAGCAAATTCATGATTTCGAGCCGCAGCGCTCCGTCTACAATTTCGCCCCCCTCGAACAGCATTTCTCAGACGCCCTCGCCGAAGGCCGCCTCCGCACCATTCTCCTGACCTTCTTCGCCGCCACCGCCCTCTCGCTCGCCTGCATCGGCCTCTACGGCACCCTGAGCTACAACGTCAACGTGCGCCGTCGTGAAGTCGGCCTGCGTCTCGCCTTGGGCGCCCTGCGTGGCCAAATCATTCGTCAATTCCTCTGGCAAGGTCTCGTTGTCTGCATCGTTGGTTGCGTCGCAGGCTGGGTTCTCGCCGCAGCATCGGGGCGCCTTCTCACCGGTCTCCTCTACGGCGTTTCCCCTACCGACATCCCTACGCTCACGGCGGTCATCCTGCTAGTCCTCGTCGTGGCTGCTGTCGCGTCCCTCATCCCGGCCACACGCGCCGCCCGCGTGGAGCCCATGCAGGTCCTCCGCAACGAGTAACTCAAAACACAGTTGAAACCGAACTTCGAAAACCCTACTCTTAGTTGGCTCTGATGGATATGCCTTGTGACGCGCACGATCGCGTCAAACTGAAAGTGAGCAAAACCATGAATTCGGATTCACTTGAGAAACAAACCACACGCCGCGAAATGCTGCGGGGCTCAGCCACGCTTGTAGGCAGCGCCTTCCTGGCGCAGCTCTTTCCAAGTAGCGTTCTCCGCGCGTCCGTCTTCGGCTACCCGCAACAAACCCCTGCTGCCGACCCGGTCGCGACGTTTCGTGCGCAAATGGGGGCCGCCCCCATTCAATCCCAAAGGCTCGCTGACAATCTCACCATGTTCTCCGGCCCCGGCGGCAACGTCGTTGTGCTCAACGGAGCTGACGGTAAGTTCGTCGTGGATACTTTCGTAGCGCCCGCATGGCCCAGGCTCAAAGAGGCCCTCGAAGGCCTTGGCAGCGCTCCACTGAAGATCGTCATCGATACTCACTGGCACTTCGACCACACCGACAACAATGCTGCCTTTCACGCCGCGGGCGCCACCGTTCTCGCCCACGAGAACACGAAAAAGCGAATGTCCGCGCCGCAAACCATCCCTGTTCTTAACGTGCATTTCCCGGCTTCACCCCCGGAAGCTCTGCCGCAGGAAACTTTCACCTCTAGCCACAAGCTCCGAGCAAACGGTGAAACTCTCGCGCTCCAATACTTCTCCCCAGCCCATACGGATTCCGACATCTACGTTCATTTCGAAAAAGCCAACGTCCTTCACATGGGCGACACTTTCTTCAATGGCCTTTATCCGATGGTTGACGCCGGCAGCGGCGGCAAATTCAACGGAATGATCGCGGCTGTCGACAAAGCTCTCTCTTTCGCGGACGACAACACCAAAATTATTCCCGGCCACGGGCCGCTCGGCAATAAAGCTGACCTCACCAAGTTCCGCGACATGCTCGTTACCGCCCGCGATCGCGTTCAAAAGCTTAAGTCCGCTGGAAAAACCGCCCAGGAAGCCGCCGCGAGCAAGCCCCTCGCGGATCTCGACCCCATCTGGGCCAAAGGCATGCTCGGCAGCGACCTCTTTATCCAGGTTGTTTATCTAACTCTGTAGCTCGCGGGACTTCTGATTCTTTGGCCTCCGCGGCGATTCATTTCTCACGGCCCACTACTCACTTTCTCCTTCTGATATCCTAATGAAGGTGAGCGACCACCAATCCCCCCGTCATTTTCGATCCAAAGGAGCTCGATGCAGTCGCTGCGCCTGAATCCGATTCTCAATACCGATTCCTACAAGCTCACCCACTGGTGGCAATACCCGCCGGATACGCGACACATCTACTCCTACGTGGAATCCCGCGGCGGTATGTTCGACGAAACCATGCTGGCCATGCTGCAGTACATCGTGAAATCCAATTTCGCTGGACAGGTTTTCAAGCTTGAGGATGTCGAGGAAGCTCGCCGAATGGCTCACGCCCACTTTGGCGGTCATCCGAAGTCTTTCAATTACGACGGGTTCAGATCCCTCTACGCGAAACACGGCGGCCGTCTTCCACTGCGTATACGCGCCGTCAAGGAAGGCACCGTCGTCAAAAGTCTCAACGCTCTGATCACCATCGAAAACACCGATCCCGAGTTTTATTGGCTCACCAACTGGGCGGAAACCGTTCTTCTGCAAGTCTGGTACCCCATCACCGTAGCAACGCTCTCCCGCGCCATCAAACAAGTGATCGGCAGAGCCCTGGTTCGCACGGGCGATCCTTCGCTCCTACCCTTCAAGCTGCATGACTTCGGTTTCCGTGGCGTCTCCTCCAAGGAATCCGCAGCCATCGGCGGAGCTGCCCATCTTCTCAATTTCTTGGGCACGGATACTTTGGCCGCCATCCAACTCCTCAATCAGTTTTATTCCGCGGATCTCACGTCAAAAGATCCGCTAAACTGCGCCGGTTACAGCATTCCCGCTTCCGAGCACTCCACCATCACCGCTTGGGGCGAGGCCAATGAGAACCAGGCCTACGCCAACATGCTGGAGAACTGCCCGGAAGGCGTCGTCGCTTGCGTCAGCGACTCGTACGATATTTACAACGCTGTCCGTAACTTGTGGGGCGGCGCGCTTCGCGACAAAATTCTTCAGCGCAAGGGAACTCTCGTCATTCGCCCGGATTCAGGAGATGCCGTCACCGTCCTCGAGGAATTATTCAAAATCGTCGCGGAAGTTTTCGGCTACGAAGTCAATAAGAAAGGCTGGAAGACCACGGTTCCCAACGTTCGCTTCATTCAGGGCGACGGTGTGAATTTCTACACCATCCAGAACATCACAGGGCAGCTCACGCGCAAAGGCTGGTCCCAGGATATCTGGAGCTACGGCATGGGCGGCGCGCTGCTCCAACAAGTGAATCGCGACACCCTGAAATTTGCTTTAAAGTGTTCCGCCATCGACCGCGGCGGCAAATGGCACAACGTCTACAAGAATCCCAAAACCGATCCCTCCAAAGCCAGCAAAGGCGGCCGCTTCAACTTAATCCACAACGGCAAGGAATTCGCCACCGTCGAAGTCCTAAGTGATTCTCCCAACCCCGACAACTCCGCACTCGGCACCAACGCCCTGGAAACCATCCTCGAGGACGGCAAGATCCTCCGCGACATGACACTTCAGGAAGTCCGCGACATCGCCGTCAAATACGACACCTACACCCAATAGGCCTAAACCTCACATCTTCCGCATCTAAATGTAGTGATGAGTCCTTAGGCCCGCGCTTTTTCTCGATGCGCGCACTTTCAGCGAGTCGGCCACGTATCACTTTTTTGCGAACAAAACGCAATAATCCATTGTTGGCCAATCGTCTACGATTTTTTCGAGCTGAAATCCAGCCTTGGTCAATTCATCGATCAGAATTTTCTGCTGAACTCCATGGTCTTCGCGGTCCTTCGGCACGCCCTTGACCTTGCCGTACTCCGGATGAGGCGGAAAATCGATGATCGCGAGTTTTCCTCCCGGTTTTAGTGAGCGAATAAGGCTCGCATCGAAATCCAAGGGCTTCGTCAAATGATGGTAAACGCGGCGCAAGAAAATCGCGTCGCAACAGGAATCCGGCAAATTCGTTTCGGCCTCGCCGCTCTCCACCACCGTCACGTTTTGCAATTCCCGTTTTTTCACCTCAGCTCTCAATGCCTTGAGTTTTTCCGCATCGATCTCCGTCGCAAACACTTTTCCCGTTGCGCCCACGTGTTCCACAGCAGCGAATGTGTAGCTTCCATCTCCAGCGCCAATGTCAGCGACGACTGTCCCCGCTTTCCAGTCCATGAGCGAGGCCAGCTTTGGAATTTCATCCGGTGCCGAAGCTTTCGCACCCAGCGCGTACGCCAGACTTGCCGTTGCCACACAGCTCAACACAATCAGAACCCATTTTTTCCTGCTGCTTTGCCGGTTCATGGACAGTTCACTCTCGCGCCGGATGGAAACCGCGCTTCAACGGAGAGCAGTTCACCCTTCGCCGATGTCTTCGTGCCACAGTGCCGGATTCTCCGCAATGAATTTGGCGAGCATCCGCACACATTCGTTAGACGCAAGATCTATGACTTTGATTCCGTTCTCCCGCAGCCAATCAATGCCGCCACGAAAATTTACGGATTCCCCCACGACAACCGTTCCAATTCCAAATTGGCGGATCAGCCCGCTGCAATACCAGCACGGTGCGAGCGTCGTCGCCATAATTTTGTCTCGATAACTTTTGCGGCGTCCCGCTTTGCGAAACGCGTCGGTCTCACCATGAACCGACGGGTCGCCGTCTTGCACTCTGCGGTTATGGCCGCTGCCCAACAGCATTCCCGTGCCATCAAAGAGAGCCGCGCCGATCGGAATTCCGCCTTCGGCGAGTCCGCGCCGGGCCTCTTCGATCGCCGTTTCGAGTAACGTCAAATAGTTCGCCTGATCCATCTACGCTACCTCGCTGTGTGGCCTGCGCTCGTAGCGCGGAGCAATGGCATAGTAGAGCTGCATCAGCACAATAAACCCGATGCTCCAATACGGGTGGAACACGCAGAGCAGTGCTCCAAACGCATAGAACGATTGAGCGGTCCAGATGCGGCGACCGATCGCAGCGACAACTTTTGGCGCCGTGTCGCTCTTGACGAGCCCGGCCCGAGTTGCACGTCCCCAGCTGAGGAACAGCATGGCGCCAAGAAGAAAGATGTTGGCCCAGTAAGCGAGGAGCGCCGTGCGATAGTTGATGAATTCGATCAAAAGCCTCGTCGAAAACGGCATGATGGTGACTATAAAAAGAAACGCCAGGTGAATCCAGGTGAGGTGGCGCTCGGAATGCGCGAGGTGGTTGAGTTGGGTCTGCTGGCCTACCCAAAAAATACCCAGCGTTAGAAAGCTCATCAAATAAACAAGAAGCTGAGGAGCGAGCGCGGCGAGCGCGTGCCGCAAATCGCCTTCGTTGCGAATCAGGTTTTTGGCGGGCACATGAAGTTCCAGAAGCAGCAAGGTCATAGCCACGCCGAAGATGCCATCGCTCAAAGCAGCAAGCCGCTCTACGCTCTGGCCCGCAACCCGGTTGTAGGACGTGTCCATAGCCGCGTTACTTCAAAGACGCTTCCACCTTTTTGCCGTATTCGCGGGCCTTGGCAAGAATCTCGGACTCGTTCAGCGTCAGGAGTTTTTTGTCGCGCATCACGACGCGGCCGCCGATCACGACCGTTTCAACGTCGCTGCCTTTCAGCGCGTAGGCGAGCTGCGCATAAATGTCATACATCGGAACGGCGTTCGGCTCGTCGAGCGAAATCACAACGATATCGGCCTTTTTTCCCGCTTCCAGTGAGCCAATTTCCTTCTCCATGTGTAGCGCCTTCGCTCCTTCGATCGTGGCCATTTCAACGACGGATTTTGCGCCGAGCGCGCTTGGGTCCATTTTGGTGATTTTTTGCAGCTTGGCGGCGAGGTCTATCTCTTCCATCAGGTCGAGGTCGTTGTTGCTGCCAGCAGGGCCGTCGGTTCCGAGGCCAACCGCGATGCCCGCGGCACGCTCTTCGATCACCGGAGCCACGCCGCTCGCTAGCATCATGTTGCTCGAGGGATTGTGCACACAGCCGACATGATGATCGGCAAGAATTGTTCGGTCTTTTTCGTTGACAAAAATGCAATGCGCCGCAACCACGTCCGGTCCGAGGATGCCGAGCTTATCCATATACTGCACGGGTGTCAGGCCGTTTTGTTTCAAACTGTCGTCCAGCTCCTTTTTCATTTCGGCGAGATGGATGAGGATTGGCGCGTGGTATTTGCGCGCCAAAGCGGCAGAATCCTGGAGCGTTTTTTGCGAACAAGTGTAAATGGAATGCGGCGCCGCTGCGGCATGAATCAACGGATCGCCTTGCCAGCGCTTCAGAAACTTTTCCGTATATTCGAGCATGGCCGCATTGGTTTTATTATCGGGCGCTGGGAAATCGAGAAATGTTTCGCCGAGCACGCCCCGCATTCCGGCGCTTTTGGTTTCCTCAGCGACAGCATCTTCGAAGTAATACATGTCCGCAAACGTAGTGATACCGGAGCGAATTTGTTCGGCGGCGGCAAGTCGTGCGCCCCAGCGCACAAAATCCTCGGTCACGTTTTTGGCTTCCGCTGGGAAAATGTATTTGCGCAACCAATCGTCGAGAGTGGCGTCATCGTGAAGTCCGCGGAGAAGCGTCATGGGAACATGGGTGTGGCCGTTGATAAATCCCGGCAAAACCAGCGCGCCTTTTGCGTCGATGGTTTGCTTGGTGAAAATCGGGCCGTTTGGCATGCGGGGAAGACCTTCACCAACGGCAACAATGCTGTCGCCTTTGATGATCACGTATCCGTTCTCGATGATGCGGCGGTCCGCGTCCATGGTGACCACGGTGCCGCCGGTGATCAGAAGATCGACAAAGTTGGCCGGCTTGGCCCCAGCCTGCTCCTGCGCGAGGTTTTTCAGCGCACCGGTAAAGACGAGCGCCACGAAAACAAAGACCATGGCCGCTTTCCTTTTTACGACCCGACGTGGACTCATTTTCTTGCTCCGGCTGTCACAAGTTGGACGAATCGAATGGCTTTGGAAAAAGATCGTGCATCTGGAGCGTTTCTGTTTTGCCTTTCAAATTTGACAGAACGACCGGGATATCGCCGCAAAATTCCCAGATCAATTGGCGGCAGGCGCCGCATGGCGGTGTGAGCGTGTCCGTATCCGTGACAACGGCAATGGCGTCAAAGTTGCGTTCGCCTTCGCTCATTGCTTTAAAGATCGCTACGCGCTCGGCGCAGACCGTCAGGCCGTAAGTGGCGTTTTCCACGTTGCATCCGCCGAATACTCTTCCCGAAGTGGAGCGTAGCGCGGCTCCAACGCGAAAATTCGAAAATGGTGCGTGTGCATTTTCGCGCGCTTGTTGTGCGGCCTCTACGAGTCCTTCATGTTCTGTCACGCTACGGGCCTCCAAAAGACAATTGCATTAACTTAGCTCCGCTGCAATGCGCGGGATCACAATTTTGAGAAGCGCGATGAACTGCCCCTTGACGCGTTCCGCCGTCTCGAGAACTTCTTTGTGGTCAAGCGGCTTATCGAGGACTCCCGCTGCCGCGTTCGTTACGCAAGAGATTCCGAGCACGCGCATGCCGGAGTGGCGCGCGGCAATCACTTCGGGAACAGTGGACATGCCTACAAGATCCGCGCCGAGAGTGCGCAGGTATCGTATCTCAGCCGGAGTTTCGTAACTTGGGCCTGGCAGCGCGGCGTAGATGCCTTCGTAGAGGCCGATGCGGTTGCGGTTTCCCTCGCCAACAGCTATTTCACGGAATCTTCGGTCGTAGGCAAGGGTCATGTCTGGAAAGCGCGGGCCGAAGCGCTCATCGTTAGATCCGGTGAGAGGGCTCACCCCCTGAAGATTGATGTGATCCTTGATCACCACGAGCTGGCCTTGCACGAATTCGCGCTTGATGCCCCCAGCAGCGTTCGTAAGGATCACCGCCTTGACGCCCATACACGCTAAGGCACGAATCGGAAACGCGACCTCTTTAGCGGAATAGCCTTCATAGAGATGCACACGGCCTTGCATTCCGGCCACGGGAATAGCGCCTACCATACCGACGACGAGTTGGCCTGCATGGCCGATCGCGGTCGAGCGGGGAAAGTGTGGGATTTCGGCGTAGGAGATCTTAGTCGCGTTTTCGAATTCGTCGGCGAACGCGCCCAGGCCGGAGCCGAGGACCAGCGCGATTTTGGGGCGGAGTTCAGTCCTGGAAAAAATGAAATTTGCTGCGGATTCAGCGCGTTCGAATTCGGAGTTGGATTTTGATTTTGGCGCGGCTTTTGGTTTTGGGCTCATGCGGTCGTTTGCATTTTACCTTGAGTTTGTTCAGTAGCACTAACTGCGATACACGCCAGTGCCACGGTGGAATCTGTCGGCCGCTGCCAGGCCCGGGGACGCCAGCATGCCAACGAGTGGCACAGATTCTCTCTCGTAGGGGCACGGCACGCCGTGCCCGCTCTCTGCATCAAGAGAGGATCCCAACAATCGAGGCGGACATCAGGTTGGCCATAGTGCCGGCAAGCATGGCGCGGAGGCCGAAGCGAGCCAGGTCGCCGCGGCGGTTGGGTGCCAAAGCGCCGATGCCGCCGATCTGGATGCCGATGGAACTGAAGTTGGCAAAGCCGCAGAGCGCGAACGTAGCGATGGTGAAGGTGCGCGGGTCAAGAGCGTCTTTCATCGTGCCGAGCTGGCTAAACGCGACGAACTCGTTGGTGACCATGCGTAGGCCGAGAAGGTCGCCGATTTTTGTGGCGTCGTGCCAGGGAATGCCGATGAGCCAGGCGATGGGACCAAAAATCCAGCCGAGGACTTCTTGCAGATTGTAGGGGAACCAGCTGATGCGAATGTGGACCCAGCCCATCATTGCGTTAAGCAGGGCAAGTAGGGCGAGGAAGACGATGAGCATGGCTCCGACGTTGAGGGCGAGATGGAGGCCGTCAATGGTGCCACGGGCGATGGCGCCCAGAATGTTGGACTCTTTTTCCATAGCGGGCATTTCGACGCGGCCTGCAGTAAGCGGCTGCTCGGTTTCGGGAACAAGCATTTTGGCCATCAGCAGCGTGCCGGGCGCCGTCATGATGACAGCGGTGAGAAGACTCGTGGGACTTGCGCCTCCGACATGGATATACGCGGCCATCATGCCGCCGGAGATGTGCGCCATGCCGCTGGTCATCACGGTCATGAGTTCGGACATGGTGAGGACCGCCAGAAAAGGACGGATCGTCAAAGGCGCTTCGGTTTGGCCCATGAAAATACTGGCGGCGACATTGAGAGACTCGGCACCGCTGGCGCCCATGATTTTGGTCATGATCCAAGCAGCGAGGCGGATGACGAGTTGCATGACGCCGAGGTGGTAGAGGACGGCGAAAAAGGCGGCGATGAAAATGATCGTGGGTAGGACTTGAAAAGCGAAGATGAGGCCGAGATTGGAATCGGACTTGCCGAGTTCGCCGAAGACGAAAGTAGAACCAACGTAGGAAAAATCGAGAAGATGCTTGGCGCCGTTGCCCAGGGTTTGAAAAATAATTCGGCCGGCTGGTACGCGCAAAACGAAGATGCCGAGAACGATCTGCAAGCCGAGGCCCCAAAGAACCGTTTTAAGCTTGATGGCTTTGCGAGCGGTGGAAAAGAGATACGCAAGGCCCAGCATCGCGAGCAGGCCGAGCACTCCGGTGTAGCGTCCCATGCGTGGACCTCTTTCCGCCGAACGAGTTTATGTCCCACGACTTGCGATGAAACCGCCAGCCTCGCCGTCACTCATCGAAAATGCGTCGAATGAGCGGCAACTTTTCGCGCGGCTCGCTTCCGCCGATTTCGTAGCTGGCAGCGATCAGGTTTTGCGCCTCGGCCAACTTAGCGTCGCTATTGTAATGAATTGTGACAAGAGGTTCGCCTTTTTCTACACGGTCGCCGATGCGCTTATGGAATTCGAGCCCGACGGCATGGTCGATGGCGTCTTCCTTTTTTTCGCGGCCGCCGCCAAGCGTCGCAAGAGCAGTGCCAAGCTGTTCGCAATTCGTCCCGGTGATAAAGCCCGCTGAGGGGCTGGGCACGTCGACGCGAGAGCGAGCTTGGGGAAGAAGTCGCGGGTCGTCAATGACCCGCTCATCGCCGCCCTGGAGGCAAATGCCTTGTTTGAACTTTTCTTTGGCCCGGCCTGTAGCGATCATCTTTTCGGCGAGATGGCGGCCTTCTGCAAGAGTTTTGGTGCGTTCGCCCAGAAAAAACATCCAGGCGGAAAGCACAGTGCTCAATTCGACGAGATCCGCAGGACCGCCTCCGCTAAGAACATCGATGCACTCAGCGATCTCGTTGGAGTGGCCAGCCATGCGGCCGAGGGGCTGGCTCATATCGGTGATGAGCGCCACGACTTTTTTGCCCATACGCTGGCCTGTTTCGACCATGAGTTCGGCGAGGCGTACGGCATCTTCTTCGCGCTTCATGAAGGCGCCCGACCCGGTTTTGACGTCGAGAACCAAAGCATCGATGCCTTCCGCCAACTTTTTGCTCATGATGGAGGCGCAGATTAAACCTATGTTTTCAACCGTGGATGTAGCATCGCGCAGCGCATAGATTTTTTTATCGGCCGGCGCGATCTCTCCAGTCTGGCCGATGAGACCCATTCCACATTCGCGAAGGACGCTGAAAAACTCTTCCAAAGAAAGATTCACGTTGAAGCCGGGGATGGACTCGAGCTTATCGAGCGTGCCGCCGGTATGGCCGAGGCCGCGTCCGCTGATCATAGGAACGGTAAGGCCGCCCGCAGCGACAATGGGAGCGAGGATGAGAGAAGTCTTGTCGCCGACGCCCCCGGTGGAATGCTTGTCGACTTTTTTTCCGGGAATGCGGTCGAGATTGACGATTTCGCCGGAATAAAGCATGGCTTCCGTAAGCGCGGCGGTCTCGGAACGATTGAGCCCGCGAATCCACGTAGCCATGAGCCAGGCGGCCATCTGATAGTCGGGAATATCGCCGCTGGTATAGCCGGAAATCAGGAAATCGATCTCCTCGCGGGAGTGTTCACCGGAATCGCGTTTTTTGCGGATCAGGTCGACGGCGCGCATGCGTCTTTGGAGGCTGCGGCGCGAGCGTAACATTGGCCGATGGAAGCGTCAACGCTGCGTGGGAGAGAGCGTGACGGCTGCATACCGTGGGCCCAGGGTGCGTGCGTTGGCCACCTGTCCTGGGCCCTGTGAACTGGTGAATTCACGACAGCAGCGCTACAAGACTACGGGGCCAGCGAGTAATTCACCATGATGACGGTGTCGACTTCGATGGGTTCGCCGTTGAGGAGCGTGGGAGTGTAACGCCATTGGCTGACGGCTTCGACGGCGGAGCGGGCGAGATCGGGGTCGATCTGGCTGTTCTTAACGCGCAGGGAAAGCGGCTTGCCGTCCATACCGATGACAGCATGAAGAACGACCGTGCCGCTGATGCCAGCCGACTTGGCGGATTCAGGATAGATGGGCGGTACTCTCGTGATGATTTTGGCAGCCTGGACAGTGCCGCCGACGCTGACGCGGGATGGTTTGTCCGAAGTCGTCTCAGACGGAACGGATTTAGCGGCGTTTTCGGGTACAACCGTCACTTGTTCGGTAATCGCTCCCACTTGCAGAACTCGCGCTACCGAGAAGTCGCGACCGGCTTCGAGCGAGACCTGCGGTTCGCGAAACGTTTCGAAGCCGGGCTTCAAAACCTGCAGCTCGTAATTTCCAGCCGGCAACGGTTTAAAGGTGAAATTGCCTTCGCGGTCGGTGGTAGTCATGTCAATGGTCTTAGCTTCCAAGTTGGACATGATGATGGTTGCGTTGGCGACACCGGCTCCGCTCGGATCGTGGATGGTGCCGGAGGTTTTGCCGGCGAGATTTTGCGCGGTCAGGTGCAGTGTAGCAAGCGGAAACAAACAGCACAGAGCGACAATCGGAATAAGGACTTTTCTTCTCAGCGACAGACGGGTTCGATGGATGGACGGATTCAACATAGCGGCAAATCTCCTTTCAAGATTTGAGGGACGCGCGATGGCGAGAGCGGTCGACCATGCGCGGCCGGTGTTTTCTAGGGTCCTTGCGAGATCGAGTAGTTGGCTGGCGTACTGGGATGGCGCGATTCCGGCGTGCAGTACGGCATCATCGGAGGCGCGTTCGCTTTCCTGGCGCAGGCGTTCCGCAGCCAGCCAGACGAGTGGATGGAACCAATAGATAGCGCGAGCCAACTCGGCGCAAATCTGCAGACACCAGTCGTGCCGTGCGATGTGCGCGACTTCATGAGAGAGAACGATCCGGCGGCGGTCTTCGGGCCACTGCGCGGCACCGAAGGGAAGGACGATGACGGGATGGAAGATTCCCCAGGTGAGGGGCATGGCGCCAGGGTTGTTGCATTGCAGAAGCCGGATCGGGCGAGCGATTTTGTGGGACCTCGAGAGATCTAAGACCGACTGCATCCAGTCATGGTCGAAGAGGGGCCTCGAATGCGCGGAGACCCACGTGAGGCGAGCTAGACCCACCAAAAGCCTCAGCAGCACAAACGAGCAGCCGAGCCCCCAGGCCAGGAGCGCGAGGCTGGCAAGTTTATTGAACAGCGGAAACGAGGCTGTGACACTGATAATGCTCGAAGGAATTGTGTGAGAGATAGAGCTTGCCGCACTCGCGTGCCCGGGGCTCCACAGAGCTGCAGCACTGCCGAGTGTGTCGGAATGCCACGCGGGTAGCAGTAACGCGAAGAATGGCAGCGCGAGCGACGCGAGAATCGCGACGGCCCAAACTTGGTGACGTTGCGCGGCGGACGAACGCTGGCGCAGCGCGATCACGATCGTCCATGCAATGGCCATAGGAACTGTGGCTTTGGCACAGCAGACGGCGAGAAACGCGAGCCCGAGTTCGGAGGTAGCGAGCGTGTTCATGTTCAGCTCTCTTTTCGGCCTTTTGAAATGAGTCGGGCGAGGCGATCGAGTTCTTCCGGAGAGATGCGGTCGATTTCACCGCCGAGGAGCGCCGCCACGACTTTTTCCGTCGAGCCATCAAAAAATGTCTCAACGAGGTGGCGAAGGGCGGAACGGCGGGCGACATCGCGCGGCACTGCCGGAGCGTAAACATAGCGGAGCCCGTGCTCTTCGTGGCGAACATGGCCTTTTTCTTCGAGAACGCGCAACTGGGCGCGAACGGTGGAATAGCTGGGCTTGCCGGCAATCTCGGCGAGGACCTGTCCGACGGAGGCGCGCTCCAGCTTATAGAGAATGTCCATAATCTGGCGTTCGCGCCGGGAGAGAGCATTTGGCTTGGGCTTTCGGGTCATGTGCTATTTTTCCAGCACTTATGCTAGAAAAATAGCAGGATGACATTTTCGTGTCAAGAGAATTCTTCAAACAGCTCCTTCAATCTTTTGAAGGGCCGCGCCGCCTGGATCGGGGACTGGTGTCAGGCACGTCGAAAAATAGCTCGTAACAAACGAAGCCCGCGATGCGTTGTACCATCGAGAGGTTATGATGACGACTGGCGATGGCATGGCTGTGCGCGCGGACCGGGTTTCGCGGCACTACGAAATGGGCGCCGCCGTGATTCGCGCGGTGGATGACGTAACGCTCGATGTGGGTGCGGGAGAGTTTGTCGCGCTGCTGGGGAGTTCGGGGTCGGGGAAATCCACGTTGCTGAATTTGATGGCCGGGCTAGACCGTCCGACCGGCGGCGCAATTTTCGCCAACGGAAGGAATCTCTCGGAGTTGAGTTCACTCGAGCTGGCGCGTTATCGAAGCCACACCGTTGGGATGGTTTTTCAGTCATTCAATTTGCTGCCGCGCATGACGCTCGAAGAAAACGTGGAATTGCCGCTGCGTCTGGCGGAGGTGGATCGCGCCGAGCGCGGAGGGCGAGTGCAGGAGGCGCTGGAACGCGTGCGATTGGAAAAGCGGCTGACGCACCGGCCAAGCGAACTTTCCGGCGGAGAGCAACAGCGGGCGGCACTGGCGCGGGCCCTCGTGAATAGGCCAACGCTCTTGTTTGCCGATGAACCGACCGGAAATCTCGACAGTGCGACCGGAGAATCCATCATGCTGCTGCTCAAGGAAATTCAGCAAAAGCTGGGCATGACCATCGTTATGGTCACGCACGAGCGGCCCCTGGCGGAGCGTTTCGCGGACCGCATTGCCGCGCTCGCCGACGGGAAATTGCTGACAAGCGGAGTGAAATCATGAAGGCGGGTGACCTCGGCGAGCTCGCGCTGCGGAATCTGCGAGAGGCCCTGCTGCGCAGTTCGCTAACCACGCTTGGAGTGGCAGTGGGAGTGGCCTCTTTGGTGGCGTGGCTTTCACTCGGTATCGGGCTGCAGGCGCTGGCCACCAAGAGGCTTTCGAATTCGGGATTGTTCGACACTGTAATCGTGACGCAGCGCAGAAATCCTCAATCGATGCGGCGTCCTCCCGGTGAAAGTTCTCCCGCAAAAAATGCAAGGCTGCTCGATGAGGATGCGAAGCAAGAATTGGAACGCCTGCCGAATGTCGTGGAGGTTTATTCTCAAGTCCGCTTTCCAACCGAGGTTCGCTTCGACGGAAATCCTTACTCGACAATCGTCGCCGGGATACCGGCGTCGGCGCGGGGAAATGGGTCGTTTGATGGAATACAAGGCGGCTTTTTTTCTGGGCCGAACGCGGACGAAGCGATCTTGCAGATTGAGTTTGCAAAGGACCTATCGACACAGCCCTCCAACTTGATTGGCAAGGACCTGGTCGTGCGCTACGCGGAGAGACAGGCCCTGTCGCCCCAAGTTGGCGGCTCGCCTAGGGACAACAATGCCGGCGCGGACCCGGGCGGATTCTCAATCGTGCCGCGCGAGATGAAGCTGCGCATCGTAGGAATCATAGAAACGGAACCAGCCGCGGGATTTGGAGGATTCGGGAGCGGACGCTTGCTGATTCCGCTCGAGGTGGCCTCTTCGCTGCGCGCGGCGCAAGTGAATGACCTGCGCGACGCGGTCCGAGCTTCGAATGGAAAGCCCGTATACGCTAGCCTCACGGTGCGCGCAAAAAGCGCGTCACTGGTCCAAGGGATTGAGACCGCGATCAAAAATATGGGCTTCGGAACCTTTTCTCTACAGGATGCGACGAAGAGTTTGGAGGTCTTCTTCAGCATTTTCGACATGTTGCTCTTCATTTTCGGCAGCTTGGCTCTGGCGGTGGCAACGCTGGGAATTATCAACACTTTGGTTATGGCAATTCTGGAGCGCCGGCGTGAAATTGGAATTTTGAAAGCGCTGGGCGCAGCAGATCGCGACATAAAGCACCTCTTTTTTGTGGAAGCAAGCGTCATGGGCTTCTTTGGCGGTGTTCTCGGCGTGGGATTTGGCTGGCTCGTAGGCAGAGCTGTGACGCTCGGAATCAACGTGTATTTGAAGCGGCAGAGCTTGCCCTCGACGGATGTTTTTTCTGTGCCGTGGTGGTTGGTGCTTCTGGCGATTGTGCTTGCGGTCCTGGTGAGTCTTGCAGCGGGCCTCTATCCGGCTTCGCGGGCCGCGAAGCTGAATCCTGTCGAGGCCCTGCGGTATGAATAAACTCCGGCGCGCTGGCTTGGCAGCGCTGCTGATCGGCTGCGTGAGTTGTATTTTCCTGGCTCCCGCTTCGCGGGCCGCTGGACGCGCTGAATGCGTTTCCCAGCCAAGCAAAATTCTGGCGCGCGCAGTTCCCTACTGCGTGCTTCTTCCGCCCAGCTATGACACGGACAAAGCGCGCCGCTATCCCATCCTTTATTTGCTGCACGGCTTGGGCGACAACGACCAATTCCTCATCCATTCCGGAGGGATGAACCTTGTCGAGGATCTGTGGGAGCGAAAACAGGTGGGTGAATTTTTGATCGTGACGCCGGCCGCCGGCATGAGTTTTTACATCAACTCGCGCGATGGAAAACGCCGGTATGAGGATTTTTTTCTGCAGGAATTCATTCCTGGCGTCGAAAAGCGGTATCGCGTGCAGGCGGCGCGCAGCTCGCGCGGCATTGCGGGAATTTCCATGGGCGGATATGGCGCTCTCCATATTGCGTTCCGCCATCCGCAGCTTTTCGCGGCAGTGGGCGCACACAGTGCTGCCTTAATCGAAAAACTGCCCAACATCAGCGCGCAAAACTCGGGGCAGATAAGCCAGCTGCGCGTTCTCGGCGATGCATTTGGCTCCCCTTTCGACTCGGCGTTCTGGAATCTAAACGACCCACTACGGATCGCGCGCACCGCGAATCTCGCTGGTCTCAAGATATATTTTGATTGCGGCTCGGAGGACGACTACGGTTTTGATTCAGGCGCAGAAGCGCTCGACAAATTGCTAACTTCGCGGCATATTCCTCACGAATTTCACCTCTACCCCGGCGGACATGACTGGACCTATTTCGCTGAACACTTGCCTGCCTTGTTGGAATTTGAATTTCACGCGTTTGAAGCCGCTCCGGTCCATCCAAATTCACCCCACTAACTCCCAACCAGCGGCAAGCCGTAAGCTGCCCGGTCAATAATTAGCTGATTGACTTCGAACAGGCTCTGTTATAGATGTTGCTGGAAGGTCCCGCCGAATCGTCCGTTTATTGAAGGGAAAACAATATGAAGCGAATCATATCCCCGGCCTTGATGATTCTGTGTCTTTTATTTTTGCAAGTAAGTGAACAAATGTTGGCACCGCAGGCGGTGAACAATGCCTGACGCTACCTGGAAGAGGTTCGGGAAGGATGTAGCCGTTCTAAGCCTGTGGGACACTATTGGTCCCAAATGGCCCCAGATCGTAATTTTGCGGCTCTCGAAAGACGAATACAAAAAGTTTCTCAAAGACTCCAAGGCGTATCTCAACAGCTTGGGGGTATTTGGAGACAAGCCTACGCGCAAGGTCGTTCGTATCCGCTTGGCGAGAATTGACGAAAAGGTTTCTGGCAGTTTGCCCGCGGAATTCCTTGTTGTGGGTGACCACGATTTCGACTGCACGACCTGGATTACTTCCTCGGCTATTGTGAAATTCTGAGGCTGGCGGGAATTCGTTCATTCGCCAGGATAAACTCCTCTCGTAAGCACCACCGTGTTTTCAGTTTGAAAAACCTACGCGATGCATCAGGTCTTTGAAGCGCGACTCGGCCCTCAGCGGGTCAAAGGCCCTTTCTGCCTTCAACCAGACCATATTTTCGTCGCGCTTGTCATAGGCGTCTTCAAGCTGCTCGAGGGCTCTTTCGTTCTCGCCGAAAACGAGGTTGAGTCTGGCTAGAAAAACGGGTGACACATACATATTTGAGGCCTGCTCGCTCAGCTTCCGGAAAACCTCGCGTGCTTCAAGTTTCTTACCGGCGGACGCGTATGCCTCCCCGAGCCCCACCTCCCGTGAGGGGGCGTTTCCGGAAAGTGCCACCGCCCGCTGGCTTGCCGCGATGGCCTGCTCGGACATTCCTTTAGCAAGGTAGCTGGAGCCCAGGCAATCGTAGGCACCAGCTGAGTTGGGATCCAACTCCAGCGCTTTTTGGCATTGTGCGATTGCCTTGTCGTATTGACGCGCGTAGTGGAAAACCCAACCGGCTGTGATCTGTGTAGCAATATAGAGCGGATCGAGATCCTGTGCATGGCGGATCTCCGCTTGCGCTTCCGCCTCCCTACCCATCGCTGACAAATAGTTTGCGTACGTGCGGTGAGCTTCCGAATCGCCGGGATTTAATTCCAGAGCACGCTTGAACTCGATTTCCGCTTTTTCCCAGTCCCAATCGCCGAAAAAGCGCACCGAGCCGAGCGCAACATGCGCCTGTGTGAGTGTCGGGTCGAGTTCGAGAGCTTTTTGTGCGTATTTCTCGGCCTTTGACATGGCGACTTGTGGAAGGAGCTCCGTATTCGATCCATAGTAGCCCGCCAGACCAGCGTAAGCCGGAGCGTAGTTGGGATCAATTCGAATAGCCTCTTCGAAGTATTCTTTGGAGAGCCGCCGCTGGTCTGGTGTTCCCCTTCTTAGGTAGGTGCCTTTGAGATACGCCTCGTGAGCCGCTGGGTTCACCTGTCGAGTGGCGGCCAGGCGGGCCTGTTCCTGAGGAGTAAGTGTAATGTCAATTTCGTGGACGATCGCGCTTGCCACGTCTCCCTGCAGGACGAGGACGTTTTGCAGGTCACCTTGATAGCTCTTAGACCAAAGTTGGGTATCCGTTGGCCCGTAAACCAGTCGAGCTGTGACCTGAGCTAGATCTCCAGAGCGGGATACCGAACCTTCAACAATTGCATCCACTCGCAACTCCCGCGCGATCTCGGCAAGCGGCTTCGGCGCCCCCTTAAATCGCATCACAGAGGTGCGGGAAATCACTCGCAGAGCGTGGATTTGGCCTAGGTCGGTAATTAGGGCTTCCGTCATGCCATCAGCAAAATAGTCTTGATCGGCGTCGCCAGAAAAATTCACGAATGGCAGCACTGCGAGCGACCGAATCTGCGCAGGCCGAGGACGACCTAGCAGGCGGTCGCGCCAGCCGCCGACGTTCAGGACGGTCATCATGGCTGCAAAGGCGAGCAGCCCGGTCACGGCATAGGCGGTGAACCTCCCGATTCTGATCCAAACGCTGGGTGGAGGCGGGAGTGCAGTGCTATGTGCGGTTGTCGTTGAGGTTGTGCCCAGCCGCCGCAAATCGACTAGCAGCTCCTTGGCTGACTGGAAACGCCGTGCCGGATCCTTGTCCAAGCACTTGAGAATGATGCGTTCCAGCTCCGGCGAAATCCGGGAATTGAGCGCTCGGGGAGGAACCGGAGGGTGGTGAAGGATGGAATTGATAACGCGCGACGGCAATTCTTCCGGGAAGGCTCTGCGGTCGGTGGCCATTTCGTAGAGGACTGCACCGATGGTGTAGATATCGGCGCGGGCATCCACGGACTCGCCCTGAAGTTGTTCCGGCGGCATATAGGGTAGTGTGCCAGCGCCCGCTTGCGTATCCGTCAAAGTATCGACGGCAGTCGCTTCGTTCACCTTGGGCAGAAGTTTCGCTAGGCCGAAGTCCAATACCTTGGCTTGCCCTTTCGCCGTTATGGCGATATTGCGAGGTTTTAAATCGCGGTGAACAATGCCCCGTTCGTGGGCTTGTTCCAATGCCGCCGAAATCTGTATCCCCAAGGCAACCACTTCCTTCTCAGGAAGGGCGCCTCTGCCAAGGCGCTCTGCAAGCGTGTTTCCCGGAACATATTCCATCACGAGAAAGTCGATACCATCTTGTGTATCGAACTCGTAGATCGTTTCAATGTTGGGGTGGCTTAATTTGCCGAGGGCTAAAGCCTCTTTGCGGAATTGGCGCCGGGAGGCCTGGTCCGTAAGGGTGCCTGACGGAAGGACCTTAAGCGCAACATCTCGCTCAAGTTGCTCATCATGAGCACGATAGACGACCCCCATCCCTCCGGCGCCGACTTTTTCGAGTATGCGGTAGTGGCCGAGAGTTTGGCCTATCATGAGGCGGGACCTGCCTTGGCGGCCATCTTAGGGTGCGCGGCAAGCCAAGTCAACGCACGAAGTATTTCGGACGGGCCATCGAAGCTTTTGGATGCACGGTACCCTTGAGAGATGCCATTTTATTGGAGGCTCCAAAACCGTCGCGCTCCGGACTTTGGGAGTGCTGAAACGCGGGAGTTGGGCAAGCGTCTAACGGTGCATCGAACCGGGAGAGGGTATGGAAACGCTTTGGCAAGATTTGCGGTACGCGTTTCGAGCGCTTCGGAAAAATCCTGGATTTACCGCCGTCGCCGTGCTGACTCTTGGCCTCGGTATTGGCGCAAACACCGCAATTTTCAGCGTTGTCGAAAATGTCTTGCTTCAACCGTTGCCCTATCGCGATCCCGCAGCCCTCGTTCAAATCTGGAATACCTACCTGCCACAATTTCCGCAGGTGCCAAATTCCCCGGGTGATTTTTTGGATTTCCGAAGAGAAGCGCATAGCTTTTCTGACATGGCCGCGTTTGTCGATTTGCCCGACGGAATCAATTTGACGGGTGACGGCGAACCACAACGACTGGAAGTGCGGCACGCGACATCTGGATTGTTTCCGATGCTTGGAATCCAGCCTGTCGCAGGGCGGACATTTACTTCAGCGGAAGACAAGCCCGGCGAAGCGCCGGTCGTTCTGGCAAGTTACCGACTATGGCAAAGCCGGTTTGGAATGGATCGCAGTATCATCGGCCGCACGGTGATACTGGATGGGCAGGGATACACTCTCATAGGCGTACTGCCCGCGAGTTTCCGCATTGCGCCCACGACCGACATTTGGATGCCAGTCGGGCAATACGGCGACGACCTGACCAGCCACCTGCATCATGAGTTCAATGTTCTTGGACGGCTGAAGCCGGGCATCACGATCGGGCAAGCGCAGGCGGAATTGCTGAGCTTGAACCTTCAGGAAGAGCAGGCGTTTCCGGACACTCATAAGAATTGGGGCGTGCTGGTCACGCCGATGGAAGATCCTTCCGCGGTGAAAATGCGCGTGGCTTTGCTAGTTTTGCTGGGGGCGGTGGGGCTGGTGCTGCTCGTCGGGTGCGCCAACATTGTGAACTTGCTGCTGGCCCGGAATGCCGTGCGCCAAAAGGAAATTGCGTTGCGAATCGCGATGGGTGCAACCCAGTCGAGATTGCTGAGACAGTTGCTGACGGAGAGCATCGCGCTGTCGTTTCTCGGCGGCGCGCTGGGAGTTTTTCTGGCGAGTGCGGGATTCCGATTGTTAGGCGGATTCCTGCCACCGGATCTTGCCGGTGTGAAAGAGTCGGGATTGAACGGATGGGTGCTGGGCTTTACGCTTACGGTGAGTTTGCTCGCGGGAATTGTTTGCGGTTTGATTCCAGCGATGCAGAGCCTGAAACAGGATTTACACGCGGTCCTAAAGGAAGGAACAAGAACTGCAGGCGCGGCGGGCGGGCAGAAAATCCGCAGCCTCCTTGTAGTGTCGGAGATTGCCCTGGCCCTGATTCCTTTGGTGGGCGCTGGCCTGCTGATTCGCAGCTTCCACCGCCTGATGGAAGTCCGCCCCGGTTTTCAGCCGGATCACATTCTCGCGATGGAAGTGGACCAGCCGCAATTGCGCTTCGCTGAAGCTCTGAATTTGACGACCGAGCGGCTGCGGGAGTTAAGCAGAAAGCAGTCAGCGCAATTCGACACGCTAACGCAAAAAATCCAGGCATTGCCGGGAGTGAAGGCTGTCGGGGGAATCACGGTGTTGCCACTCGGCACGATCATGCATTCCGCGTCGAGGTTTGTTATCGATGGGCAACCGCTTCCAGCAAACGGAGCGCGGCCTATTGCGGAAACACGTGTGGTCAGCCCGGGGTATTTTGCGGCGATGGGGATTCCATTGCTTATGGGGCGGCCGCTGGACGCGCACGACTACGGCGAGCAGCGAGTTGTGATCAATGAAGCGATCGCAAAGAGGTTTTTTGCAAGGGGTGATGCGGTTGGCCATCGCGTCAATCTATGTTCGCTCGATCCCACGCCTTGCTGGTCGACAATCGTTGGCGTGGTCGGAAATGTGCATCAGTATGGCCTCGAGGCCGCTCCAACATTGGATATTTACTTCGCGGGAGGGTGGACGCAGTATGTGGTGATCAGAACGGCTTCTGATCCGGTGGCGATGGCTCAGACCGCGATCGGCGAAGTGCACAAGTTCGATCCAACTCTGCCAGTCACCCACGTGATGACGCTCGACAATTTGCTTGCGGATTCGGTTTCGCCGCGGCGATTCTCCACCTTCCTTCTCGGAATTTTCGCTGCACTGGCCCTTCTGCTGGCCGCAATGGGAATTTACGGCGTGATGACCTACGTGGTCAGCCTGCGCACGAACGAAATCGGCATCCGCATGGCGCTAGGCGCTCAGCCGCGCGACATCTGGCGTCTAGTGATCGGCCGCGGAGCGCAATTGGCATTTGCCGGAGTCGCGTTCGGACTCGTTGGCGCGTTTGCTTTGACCAAGCTGATTTCGAGTTTGCTCTATGGCGTCAAGCCCACCGATCCACTCACTTTCGGCGGCGTGGCGTTCCTGCTTGTAAGTGTCGCGCTCCTGGCTTGCTATGTTCCTGCGCGGCGCGCGATGCGCGTAGACCCCATGGTCGCTCTCCGCTACGAGTGATCCTTTCGAGCGGCGCGAGGCGATTTAGTATTCAGTTCACTCGATTCCAAGAGACCATGAGCCGCGGAGGAAGTGATTTGACCTTAGATGAAAAGAGTTTATTGAAGCACGGGCTGTTTTGGGCCGCCGTGGTAGCGGGTTTCTGGTTCCTGATCAGCACCATACGTAGCCGCTTATTCGTCGTTTTTGGCATGATTGTTTGGTCGGCCTTCTTGTACGCCATCTTCTACCGCAGCTCGCAGAATGAGGATTCGGACTGATCCCCCAATAAAAATATCGAACGGAAGACAAAAAAATCGTCGGTGGTATACTTGCGCCGCAGTTTCCCAGGCTTAGCGCCTTAGCGGCCATGGAAAGTTACGACCTCATCGTCCTCGGCTCCGGTCCCGCGGGACAACGCGCGGCGATTCAAGCGGTGAAGTTCGGCAAACGCGCGGCTCTTGTCGAAAAGCTCGAAGTCATCGGCGGAACGGCGATAAACACCGGTACAATCCCCAGCAAAACCATCCGTGAAGCAGTTCTGCATCTCTCCGGCTTTCATTACCAGGGAATTTACGGCGTCAATTACCGCGTGAAGGAACAGATCACCATGGCGGACCTGGCGTTCCGCGCGCAGCATGTGATCAAGACCGAAATCGATGTGATCCGCGCGCAACTCTCGCGAAACGGAATCGAAGTCTTCACCGGCACGGGAAGTTTCGTCGACCCACATCGCATACGGGTGATCGGCTCACGCGGGCAAGCCGACTACGAAGCCGCGAACATCATCATCGCCACGGGAACCAAGCCAGCCTCGACCTCGCTCGTCCCCTTTAATAACCGCACGATCATCAACAGTGACCAGATTTTGCAAATGCCGGTGATACCGAAAACCATGATCGTCGTAGGCGGCGGAGTGATCGGTGTCGAGTACACCTGCATGTTCGCTACGCTGGGCGTGCGCGTAACACTCATCGAAAAACGTCCCCGCCTGCTAGAATTCGCGGACTCGGAAATGGTGGAAGCGCTTTGCTATCACTTGCGAGACAGGCGTGTCACGTTGCGGTTGAACGAAGAAGTGGAAAGTGTCGAGGACACCCCAGAAGCTGGCGTGGTCGCAAATCTGAAGAGCAAAAAGAAAGTTTGCGGCGAAGCATTGCTCTATGCCATTGGCAGACAAGGAAACGTCGACGAGTTAAATCTCCCGGCAGCCGGTCTGGAAGCCGACTCGCGCGGACGCATCCTGGTGGATGCGGATTACCGCACCAAGCAACCGCACATTTTTGCCGTGGGCGACATCATTGGTTTTCCGAGCCTTGGCAGCGTTTCGATGGAGCAGGGACGCATCGCGGCTGCGAACGCCTTCGGCATGCCGATCAAATCGAATAAGGCGCTTTACCCCTACGGAATTTATACAATTCCGGAAATCTCCTTCATCGGTAAAACGGAAGAGCAACTCACCGACGAAGGCGTGCCCTACGAAGTGGGCATTGCGTACTTCCGGGAAATCGCCCGAGGACAGATTCGCGGCGACACCACAGGGCGGCTGAAACTCATCTTTGACCCCGATTCCAAGGCGCTGCTCGGCGTCCACATCATCGGAGAAGGGGCTTCGGAGCTGCTCCACATTGGGCAAGCGGTATTTGCATTGAAAGGCACCATCGAGTATTTCGTCGATAGCGTATTCAACTATCCGACGCTCGCGGAGTGTTATAAAACGGCGGCGTTCAACGGCCTGAACAAATTAGCCAAGACTTAGCCGTTTCGAATCGCAATCTCGGACGGCGGGACGCGAGAACGCCAAGCCTGGAAAGAAAGACTTCAGGCAGAAGGACGATAGGCAGGGAAACAATGCGCAGGACAGCCGGTGTACTGGTGATGGAACACATCGCAGTGGGGCTCGTGGAAGGCCATAAGGTCGTCGGGCCGCTCCGCCGATATCCAGAAAAAGAAGTCTCGGTGGAAGCCCTGTTGGCCATGCCCGCAGACAAAATCGCAGAGTGCATCCGCGAGCAGCTCGAATCGCTTGCTAAGGGGGAAAAGATCCACGCCATCGGATTGGGTTTCCCGGGTGTGATACGGGATGGAATTGTGGAAGATTCTCCCAACTTGCAACAAGTGAAGGGATTCAATTTGCAAGGAGCGCTGGCCGGCGCGCTGCGCTTGGACGGCAAAGAAATTCCCGTCCGCGTTTTCAATGACGCGGACGCCATGGCCGCCGGAATCGCGGCGACGCGCGGCAAACTACACAAACTGAATCGCGTGTGGACTCTGGGCAATGGAATCGGGTTCGGTCGCTATCCGTGGAGCGAAGGCGTTTGGGAAGGCGGACACTCGGTCGTCACTCTCGACCCCAAGGAAAACTTCTGCGGCTGCGGCGGGCGCGGACATCTTGAGGGCATTCTCGGATACCGCTCGATGCGCTTGCGGTTCATGGATATGGAACCAGAAGAGGTTTTTGCAAATGCCAAAGCGGGCGACACGCGATGTTCCGAGTTTGTGACGCGCTGCCACCGGGCGCTGGCCGCAGCCACCGCGACAAGCATCCACATGGAGGGCCCCGGCCACTTCTACATTACGGGACCCAATGCGAAGTTCATCGACGCCGGATTGCTCGAGAGAAACGTCCACGAAATGGTGAAGATGAGCCCGCTTCAGGGCAGCCGCTTTGAAGTCATTCCTTCGAACGATGAGCTGGGGATTATTGGGGCAGCCGTCAATGCGGAGCGTTCGGCTCTTCCTTCGTGAGGGAGCCCGCTCTTCAGAAAATCGTTCGCGCCGGGTGTTTTGGCATTTGAAAGAAAAGCTAGAGTGCCTGTTGCGTATACGGCGGCAAGGGGCTTGCTTGGCTGGCGACCACTTTCCAACCGCTCCCGCTGTTTACATAAATGTGCATGACGCGCATCTGGTAGTTCACGCTTTGGCCCCTCACGATGGCCCGGGAAGACCATAGGCAGGTTGCCACGGCCGTTTCCCGAAAAATATGTATCTTGATATCCGTTGCGAAAAAGGCTTCGTACTTGACTGCCGCCGACTGCACGGCATTGATAAAGCCTGCCTTGTTGACCGCCTCACCATGAGAAAGCGTGCCCGCGAAATCGTCGCTGTAAACGCGCCGGAAAAACGTGCCGTCGCTCAACTGGATCGCGTGTGCCGCTTCCTTTTCCAGGTTGACGATCTCCTGCCGCTCTGTTTCCGAATCTGTCGGGGGCGCTTGGCAACGCTCGTAGCATTGCGACAAATAGTCACCTTGCGGACTCCACGACGGAGATAGCGCAAGCAAAAACGTGAGCACGGCGGCGGCCTTATACATGCAGAAATCCTCCTCAGCAGCACCGCGGAGTTGCGCCGCGGTGCCCTTTATAAGGTATCTCCGCGATGCGGGACTGGGGAGTTAGTTCGTCGGAGATGTGATGTATACGTGACGGCGTACGCAGCGGCATGGTCGCAGCATGAGCACAAACGGCGGCAGCCTGGGAACCAGTAGCGTTCAATAATATTAATTCCGCGCATGCGTATTTTGCGTACACGAGCTCAAGGCCCGCGGGTGTACATTCATCGAATCCGGGAGGTCAAAACTGCCCATCCCGGCCAACACATGCCTGATCCGGAAAGACGGCGTGCGCTGTCGCGGCATCGGGTAATCGTTTTAAGGAGTTAAACATGCTGACGCGAGAAAATAGGCGCTGGATATTCGTCGTCATCGCAGTCACGGTTGTGCTCGGGACCGTGCTTGGGAATGCGGCCGCGCAAAAAGCTTCGGTTCCCAAGCCGCAGAATAAACTGGCGATTGGCGAGGAAGGGATCAAGCAATTGTTGCCGCTTATGGATAGCGACAAGAACGGCTTGGTCTCCAAACAGGAATTCATGAAGTTTATGGAAGCGGAATTCGTAAGATTGGACAAGGAAAAGAAAGGTGAGCTCAACGTCAAGGAACTAACGCAATCAAACTTGACGGCAAGCCGCTTTGCCGGGAAGTAGCGGCGCCAACACGTCCCTGGAAATTGAAAATAAACCGACAGCCATGAGTCCATCGCCGGTAGGGATCCTGCCTCACCCATGAGCTTTCACGTGTGTCGAGTCACAGCACCTCTACCCTACTTGTATTTCATTTTCCCAATGACCGCTTTCGTGAGCGCTTTACTCGCCTAATGATCAAACTTCCGAACACCTAAAACTTAATCAGGATGGACAAATCGATAAAGGACTCATTCTTGCGAAGATCCGGGAACCACACACTGTTGATTCCCCCTCCGCACGCCGTTTCCGCAGGCCCGAGGGCGGTTTGTCCGGAAGAGCTGCCATTGCTGCATACGTAGAATTGAGGAGAGCCGTTATTTCCGCCTGGTGGTGTGATGCCCCCCGCTCCAGTCCAATAGGGAACGCTGGCGTGGCGATAATCATACTCCCAGCGAAAGGTGATGTATTGCTTCGGCATATAGTCAAAAGTGATTGAAGAATCCCAAGCCTTGAAGGGGTTCCCAGGATTCTCCGTAAAGTACGGTGAATTCGTGGCTGCTGAAATGGCGCTCTCTCCATTGATAGGCGGTAGGAGAACCAAATAGCGCCCCGGATTATTGATCTGCCCACCCCCGACGGTTAGCCCGAACAGATCTCTGTGGAACCACAAGCGGTTGTAAAGCATGTACCCGATAAAGCTCTGCTTGGGTCCTCCCTTTTTATCTGTGTAGCAGCTCACTCCCGCGCCATATTCGCAACCCATGTCGCCGGTCAGAGTGAACGCCATCTTGTCCAGGGTTTTCTCGGGTCTGTCGAAGTATTTCACCTCGATACTGTTGTCCGTGTGGATGCGCCTGCGGCCAGGGGTAAAGAGATCATCTTCACCCACCCCGTAGTTATTGGAAATAACGTTGATCCAGTTCGCAGGAGTCCATTTAATTTGTCCTCCTACGCCAGGCGTGTGGTTGGCCGAAGCATACGACTGCCAACCATTGATGAACCACGGCTCAATCTTCAAATGTGCGGTCGGAAAAATCTGCACCCGCACGCCATTAAAGAACCAGGGAGTATTCGAGGAAACATAAGAGGGCTGGTAGGCCCAATTGTCGAAGTTGTAGTAGCTGAAGAGGCCGATGTAGGACATGAAGATACCCGCGTCAACGTTGATCCCATGCAGCACATTAAAGTGGTACCCACCGTAAGCTTCCGACAAATAGCGGTACGCATCGTCTAGATCCCATTGGCCGTGCCCCGGGCTAGGGTCATTTCGTGGCGTCGTCACAGAATACATGCCGAACTGTGTCATCAGTCGGGCGCGGACATTGTCATAGTGAAAGTCGCCCCCGACCCCGAGTTGCTCCAACTGGACTTCGTATGACCGAAACAGCTCGCTCGAACCGCCGATGGAGTGGTCAGTCGGATGGTTAAAGTCGGCGACATAATTCGTGTCAACTCTGATTTCTGGGGTAAAAAATTTTGAGTCCCAGAATATCTCCTTTGTGCGCGGGCTGCCGTTCAACCAGGTCCAGTCCGCGTCCGAAAAAGGCTCGATATACCCCGGCTTTCCGGTCGTCGCGACCGCCGCCACATTTGTTGGCGGGGTCTGCTCCTGATTGGGGGCAACAGTCGGTACTGTCCCTGGATCGATTGTACCTGCGCTCTTCACCCCACTGGCCGATGGCGGCGCAGCTGCATTCACCGCAGCGGTACTCGCTGCTGGCGCGCCGGCCGGTACCGCATCAGTTGCAGCGGCTCTCACGGGTGCAGATGGTGCTGCTCCAGCAGGTTCTTTGGCTTCGAGCTCCGCAACGCGCTTTTCGAGTTGTTCCACGCGATCCAGCAGCATGCGCTCGCGCTCCGTCAATCCGGAAGCAGGGGCATCCGGCTTTGCGGCGGCTGCTTTTGCCGGCGGCGCGTTTTTGTCTTTCTCATCGTCAGCCAGCAACAGCCCCGGGGCTGTGCTGGCGCAAAGCAATGCTGAAAATATCGCGAAGATAGGCATTTTTTTCTGAACGAATGCGCGCATATCCCTCTCCAATAATCCCTGCTTGGCAACGGAAAAGGCGGCGTCGGAAGTCGAGTGACCCCAATGGGCACACGACGCCGTATCGTTGCCAAAAAAGGCTAGCGCCGAGGGCATTAGAAATTCGTAAGAGCGCTGATAGCTTTTCGTAATAGGAAACTGCAGCGTAAGGAACGAGCTAGCGGCGAAGAGGAGCGGACGGATCGCGCTGGGAAATCTCGAACGCTACTCCGCGCGCCTCCTCGTGAATCACGCCATTCGTGGCGAGGATGACCGGGCCGCCGAGATGGTAAGGTTGCCCCCCAAAGTCGCTGACTTTCCCGCCCGCTTCCTCAATCAGCAAAACTCCAGCGGCAGTGTCCCAGGCCTTGAGCCCGAACTCCCAAAAACCATCGAAGCGCCCCGCAGCGACGCTGGCCAGATCCAGCGCCGCGGAGCCGTCCCGCCGGACCCCGTGCGACCGCAGCGTGAAATCCCAGTAATAATGAATGTTCGGATTCGCCAGGCGTTTGTGCACCGGGAAACCGGTACAGAGAAGACTCGTAGCCAGTACATCCACTTTCGAAACGAAAATTCTCTTGCCGTTCAGCGTGGCGCCTGCCCCGCGCGCCGCTGCAAACAGTTCGTCATAAAATGGATTGTAGACCACCCCGGCAAGCAAAGCGCCTCGCTGCTCCAGTGCAATGGAAACAGAAAAACAAGGATACCCGTGGGCAAAATTCGTCGTCCCATCCAGCGGGTCCACGTGCCAGCGAAATTCCGAGCCGCTTTCGTGCCCGGTTCCCTCTTCCGCCGCAATCGAGTGCTCCGGAAAATATTTTGTCAGTCGCGAGACAATTGCCTGCTCGGAGCGCTTGTCCGCTTGCGTCACCAGATCGACATCCCCTTTATAGCTGATCTGCGCCGGCCGGTCGAACTCTTCTCGCAGGATTTTGCCCGCTTCCTGGGCGATTTCCATCGCGGCTTCAAGATAGTCTTTGCTCATGGAGAAAATGCGCGGAAAGCGCCAAAACGGTCAGCATGGCGCGCGAGCGCGCTCTCCACTTTACCACCTGCGCCCAAGAAAAGAATTCGATGATGATGCTCACAATTTGCCAGGTGCCAGACGCCCGTTACGCCCAGCGCGGACGATGGTAAGCTCCAGGGAACAGAATCACGCTTCCTAGTGTCTATATCTTTTAGCTTGCAAGGAGGCTTCCATGCGGGCGTCCATTTTGATCCTATTAACGATTCTTTTTTCCCGCGCGCTCTCCTCTGCTCAAACACCCATCGATATCCAGCCCGTTAAGAAACTCGAACGCAGCAATACCCTTGGCACCTGCGGATACGCGCCAATCGAAAAGGAAAAAAGCTATTTCGCGAAGCTTCCGCTTTCCGAGCGTGCCACCGGATCGATGCTGGAGTCGTACACGATTCATGGTAAGCAGGGCAAATTTGTGAGTTGGTATGGAATTGTTCGAGGAATCTCGCAGCCTCAACAAGGCGAGGATAAGTTCACGCTCTTGCTCGAGCACAAGTTCTTCGACGGCCTGACCGACTGCCACATCATGGTGGTTTCCCAGAGCGGATCAGGAGACTTCCAAGCCAAGATGGAAGGCAATCCCGAGTCCATCCCTGCGCTCTCGCTCGTGCGAATCTATGGCACTGTCGTCGAGGAAAAAGAGAAGTTGCCTCAGGTTGTAGTCGACTACATCCGCGTATGGCCCTGGCTCACATTTACGCTTACAGATCTGGGTGCCGGAGACGAAAGCAATCCGCGCTGGGCCAAGTACTGCAAACCCTGCAAGGGCGGTCGAATTTACAACCCATACCCCGACGAAAAGTATTATCTAAAAGTGTTGGGAGAGCCCAAGGAATTTGGCCTTCATCTTGAAGAGGCCAAATAGCCGCCTCTGCATTGAACAAATGCTTAGCAAATTGTTAGTCGCAATTAACAGCACTATCCTTGCTCCTCCCTATCGATAAGGAGTGTTCTCGCGTACGTCTCCGTTTCATCGGCATAGTGCTGTCCTCTCATCAGCTCGTTAAGCGTAGTTTTTGACGGACTTCTCCTCCACATCCGAGTTAAGATAAATTCCCGGCCCGAACGCGAGGGAGCATCATGCTTGAAAGGTGGCACTTCAAGACTGCGGCGCGTTTGCTCGCGCTGTCTTTGCTCTTGATCGGCACAGCGCACCTCTCCGCCCAAAGCAGCAAAGTTATGGGCGAAGTGCACTTTGAGGGCGATACGCAGATCGATCGGGATTCGGGCGTGTGGATCGACGGCGAATACATTGGCTACGTGAAGGAACTCAAGGGCGACAAAAAGGTCCTGCTGCTGCCGGGCAAACACCAGGTCGCCGTACGGCAAGCCGGGTATATCGAGTTCACACAAGAGCTGGTTGTCGAGCCAGGCCAGGTGCAGACGATTCAAGTCAAGATGCAGCCGCTCCCCGGCGTAAAGCTCCCCGACGTCACTGCTGAACTGAAGGTTACCGTTCAACCGAAACGCGCGGCCGTTTTCCTCGATGGCAATTATGTTGGCCATGCCAGCGAGCTAGGCGGAAAATTTCATTCCCTGCTGGTCAGCCCGGGGAAGCACAAGATCAAAATCGAGCTGCCCGGCTATCGAACCTTCGAAACCGAAGTCGATGTGCTGGCAGGACAAAAATCCGAAGTGAAAACCGAACTGGTCAAAGGCAGCATCGAACAAGCCGGTGACGACATCAAGAAACCGCAATAGCTTCTCGAATCGCTTTACTCCCGGATCGCTATAGTCGCCCACGGCGCGCGAAATACCCGCATTTTCTTCCGCGACGCCCTTGACAAACTCTTACTCCAAGCGTACAGTAACCATTAGGAGACAGTCTGCCTCCTGCCCGAGAACGCCAATCTCTTGATTGGCGTTTTTTGCTTTTTATCGGCTCCGTCGATCCTAAGCCCCCATAGCCCATAAGAAGGCACACGAGTTGGCCCCATGCGGCCCCAAGTGTAAGCCCCCCGGGAATCAATGCTTGCGGAGAGGCCCGCAAATGCTGATTCCAAAGAGCTCATAATAACGTTAACTCCTTTAGATGCAACACTTATGGAAATCATGGGGGACGCCTGACAAAACTAGTCGCTTCCTCAGGCTCTGCGGACACGCAGGAATGGCCGCAACTTTAATGTATTCAGTAGCTTACTTCATAACTCGCGGACACCCCGGGGGGTGGGGGTACGCCGACGCGGTACGGACCGGGGGGATGCTTGACAAAATAGACCGGGAGGATCCCTGACACTGCGAAAATGGCGGGCGCTAGGAGGAAGGAGCGCCGATGCCGTGGAAAGAGAGCAGTGTTATGGAGGAAAAGCTGCGATTTATCTTGGA
>DATEQG010000035.1:0-59308 GCA_035272765.1 Candidatus Acidiferrum sp. | reverse complement strand
AAACTCGGCGGCCTTCCCCTGCTCGGTCTGCTCATCGACATTGGCGCCCTGGTCAGCATGTTTGCCGGAACCCTGGCCTGCATCACCGCCGCCGCGCGCGTTCTTCTTCTCATGTCGCACAACGGCCTGGCCCATGGCTCGCTCCGCAAGACCCACGCGCGCAACGAAACGCCAGGCTTTGCCATCGCCGTCACGGGAACTGCCGCCGTTCTCCCCGTCGCCATTCTCGCCGCACGTGGCGCCAGCGGCCTCGACGTCTACGGCTGGATGGGCTCTCTAGCCACCTACGGCTTCATCGTTGCCTACGCTCTGGTCAGCGTCGCTCTTCCGCGCTATTTGCGTACGCACAACGCCTACTACCCCGGCGCCCAAATTATCCCTTGGCTAGCGTGCGCCGCTATGCTCCTTGCCCTCGTTGGAAATCTCTACCCCGTTCCAGAAGGCCCCTACGGCAAGCTCCCCTATATTTACCTCGCCTATCTAATCGTCGGCCTCTCGTGGTTTTTCTGGCGCTCTCGCATTCAAAAGCCAACTTTGGCTCAAAGCTAGCCAAACTTTTTGCTTCTGAGTCCCGCCTACTATTGCGAAGTAGCGATTTGGAGTGCGGCGGCTCTGCTGCCGCACTCCTCAGTGGCTCGCACGGCTCGGTATTTGGCGAGGCTCAATAAGCTCTCGGCGGCGGTCCTCTCCATCGGTGAAATTAAAAAACGAATCGAGGAAAACGAAAGTTTGCGTTTCGGTTCTGCAACGTTTTGGAATACTTTCCTCGAAACTTATCGTCAGACCGGCCTGGCCAAGCGGGGTGAAACCGACTTCCTTTGTAAAATTCTTGCTTGGTCTGAATCCGGAAGGCGGCCGGTGGGTGTGCTCGTAGAAAGTGGGAGGCGTCGCGGAATGACCAAGCCAGCAGGCAGAGCTTTTTGCTTCTTCGCAGCTTTTCTTTGTTGTTGTATCTCCCTTCTTCCCCCGCTTCATGCCTCTCCTCAACAAACTCTTGGCGGTATTACCGGCACTGTCACCGACGCCTCCGGCGGTGTCCTCGCCGATTCGCTAATCACCGTCGTCGCCGACGGCACCCAACTTACCCGCACCCAAAAAACCACCAGCGTCGGAAGCTACGATTTTGTGAATCTCCCCATCGGCTCCTATACCCTCACCTTTTCGCACGATGGTTTCGAAACGCAAAGGATCCCCGCCATCGTCGTGCAAGCCGATCGAACCGCCACGGTCAATGTCACTCTTAAGGTCGGCCAGGTTGGCACTACTGTCACCGTGGAAGCCACCCCGCTGTTGAATGCGGTGGACACCACCAACGGCTACATTCTCGAGAAAGCCCAGATCGAATCGATCCCGTTGCCCACCGGCAGCTTTACCGGCATTGCCATTCTCTCTCCCGGTGTTAACGCCGAACTTTCCAGCGGCTCCGGCGTCAACGCTGGCCTCGGCAATCTCCCCATCTGGGCCAACGGCCAACGCGACACCAGCAACACTTTCCTTCTCAACGGCGTCGACGCCAGCAATCTCTTCAACGGCAAAAGCACCAGCCAGGTCGCTTCCGCTCGCATCGTCAACAACACCGGTATCGGCGGCGCCGCCAGCATTTCCAGCACGACTGCCGAACCGCTTCAAAGCACAGCTTCTCCCTATCTCGCCATCGGCCAGTCTCTTCCCACTCCCGCGCCCGAAACCATCGAAGAATTTCGCGTCAATACCTCCATGTACGACGCCCAGCAAGGTTCCACCAGCGGCGCCCACATTGACATGAGCACAGCGTCCGGCACCAACAGTCTCCACGGCAGCGCTTACGTCTATCGCGCCTCCGACGCTCTCAATGCCGCTCCTTTTTTCTACAATGCCAACCCCAATATTCCTGACAGCGACAAAGTCCCCGGCCTGCATAATTACACCGCCGGCGGTACTGTGGGTGGCGCGATCCTCAAGAACAAGCTCTTCGGCTTTCTCTCCTATCAACACGTTGAGAAGTCCGACGCTGAGATTGGCAGCTCCCGAGTCGCCGTTCCTCCTGGGCTCACAGACGACCGCAGCCCCGCAGCCTTGGCGGCGCTTGTAAACGGCGTCACCTCTACGGATTGCCCAGCCCTTCCCTGCAATTTCTCCGCCTCCGCCGTACCCGTTAATCCGACAATCGGTACCGGCCCCGGCGACATCAGTCCCATCGCCTACGGTCTGCTCAATTACAAGCTCCCCAACGGCCAGTTTCTCTTTCCCTCCGCCAACAGTTTCGTTCCAACCCTCAGTTTCCCCGAAAACACCTTCACGCAAGGCACCGCCTATTTCAAAGCGGATCAAGCCGTCTCTGATCTCGATTGGATTGCCACTTCAAAGGACACCGTCGCGCTCAAGTACTACTATCAGCACGATCCCAGCATCGCCCCCTACGCCTACTCCGGCTCCCCCGGCTTCACCCAGAATCTCGACGCTGGAAGCCAGGTCGCCTCCATCACTAACACCCAGGTCCTCAAACCCAATCTCAGCGTCGTCGAAGTCTTCGGCTTCATTCGCGAAAAGGTCTACAGCACTATCCAACAGCCCTTCACCCCACAGCAATTCGGCGCCTACGTCCAGCAACTTACCGGCGCCTCCCTCTCCGACTCCACCATCAACACCTTTGGCTCTTCTTTCTTCCCCGGCATTTCCATCGTGGACGACTACGGCAACAACAACGCCGGTTTTCCCGCCGCTCCCTACAACGTCAACTATGTCTATAACGCCGCCACCAACATCGGCAGCGGCGCCGCTTCTCAAGGCGCCTGGACCGGCGTCTTCCAAAATCGCTTCATGCCGAGCGCCAACGCTATTTGGACTCTCGGAAAGCACACCCTAACTTTCGGCGGCAATTTCGCCTACACCCAGCTCAACACCCGCGATCAACGCACCGACAAAGGAACCATCGGTTTCGCCGATTTCTCCCAATTCCTACAGGGTTTGGTTGTCCCCTATACCCCCGACGGCTTCATCACCACGGCCTATCTCCAGGGCGATGCCAACCGCTACTATCGCTCCAAAGAAACCGGCCTCTTTCTCCAGGACAAATATCAGATTCGCCCCAACCTCAGCCTCACCGCCGGCCTCCGCTTCGACGATCACGGCGGCCTCACCGAAAAATACGGTCGCCTCTACAATTTCGATCCCTCTCTATACGACTACGACGAAGGCACCGACACCATCCTCAACACCGGCTTTCTCATCGCTGGCAATAACAAACAGTTCCCCAGCAAAGGCGTCAGCGATTCCACTCTCACTGGCAGACAGTGGGGCCTCGGCCCGCGCCTCGGTGTGGCCTGGAGTCCCACAAAATTCAACAACAAAATCGTTGTCCGCGCCGGTTGGGGCATGTACTACGACCGTGGCGAACTCTTCACCTATCTCTCCCCCGGCTTTGCTGCTGGCGTCATTGCCGGTGGCCCCTTCGGCGTCAACCAGGCTCCCCCGTTCGTCAACTCCCAGGTTTGCAGTGCCATTGGCAGTTATTACCAGGGCTTCATCCCCACCTGCGACCCCACTCAGCCAACCGGCGGCTCCTTCTCCAATCCTTGGGGGGCAACTCTCCAAGCTCCTCCCACCGGCAACCCAGCGAACATCGTCCTCCCCAATGCCGCAGCCATCGAAGCTGGCGCCCAGCTCTTCTCCTTCGCCGACTACAACCGCGCCAATAAGCTCCCCTACACTCTCAACCAAACTCTCGACATCCAGTGGCAGCCTCGCAATGATCTAGCCATCACCATCGGCTACGTCGGCAACCTCGGCCGCCATGAAATCATCCCCGTCCCTTTCAACCAGGCCGGCATCGCCACTCCCAGCCATCCCATCCACGGCCAGACTTACACCTACGGCTACACCGTTCTCGCGCCCCCCGGCTGCAACCCGACTCTGGACCCAGCCGCCTGCGCCTACACTTCCAGTTGCAACGCAAGCGGCGTCACCACCGGCTGCGCACCCATGGGACTTCCCGACGGCACCAGCATGATGGAGAACTACGAAGGCGGTAACATTGATCTTCGCGTTCCCTACATCGGCTATTCTTCCGAATCCGAGTCTTACACCGCCGCCGGCATCTCCGCCTACAACGCCCTCCAGGCCCACGTCGAAAAACGCATCAGTCACGGTCTCCAAGTCGGCTTCTCCTACACTTTCTCCCACGCCACCGACGAGCAAAGCGCCATGGGCCTTTTCTACAACGGCAACAACGCCACCGACCTTCGCAGCGGCTACGGCCTCTCCGATTTCGACCGCAAGCACGTCATCAACTTCACCTATCTCTATCAGCTCCCCAAATTCTACGAGCTCACCTCATGGCGCGGACGCCTCGCCGACGGCTGGGCCATCTCCGGCTTGGCCATCATTCAGAGCGGCCAGCCTTACAGCGTCATCGACTACTCTGGCGCCGTCGGCAGCCTCTATTACGGCACCAGCGACGGCATCACCAATCCCATCGTTCCCCTGGCTCCCGGTTGCACGCCTTCCAACGCCTATACCGGCGCCAGCGGCACCAATCCCGGCTTCCCAGCCCTCAATCCCAACTGCTTCACCGTGCCGCTTCTCAGTCCCGGCGATCTCGGCGGCGCCATCCCCCCGGGCGACACCTTCGAAACCACCTACACTACCGGCCAGCGCAACATCTTCCGCCAGCCCTGGCAGCGCCGCACCGACCTCTCCGTCATCAAAATGACCCAGCTCACCGAGCGCGTCGCCATGAAGTACACCTTCGAAGTCTTCAACCTAACCAACACTCCCAGCTTTGACATCCCCATCAACAACGTCACCCAAAATCTCAACTTCGACGATTTCCCCGTCTACGGCGCGCCGCTTTATTCCTCACCCACCCTAAGCGGCATCGGCATAGTCAACAAAACCATCGGCAGCCCCCGCCAAATCCAAATGTCCTTGAAATTCACCTTCTAGCCTCGGAGCATTATTCCGTTGCAGGGGCACGGCACGCCGTGCCCGTCCGTCTGCGCGCCTGAAGTTGCGAGCTTCGTCCTTGACAAGCGAGCAGTTAACGCCGTCTGTGTCTCGCCATGTTTCGATGGATTGCACTACTTTAGGATTTTTCGCGCGCTCGCGCCCCGTCGCTCGCTATGGTCCTGTGATTAGGATGCTGGAGCCAAAAATCGGCCCTCCCAGCAACAACAATGCGGAAAACCGCCCTCGTGCATCGCGCAGCACACGCCGCGGACCCATCGTAGAACGGGGTTTTGCCTCTATACTCGAAAGATTTTCTTTTTTATTTGTGGCGAGTGGCTCGCTTGACGGACGAATTCGCCCGACGCAACCCGCGCCGAGTAGCATTCGCGACCTTACTTCTTTTCAGACTTACAGTCGCGGCTTTTCTAGTCTTGCGCACGGCCCTTTTGCTTCCCCGTGCAAGCCTCTTGCCTTCCCGTTCCACAACGTGAACCGCACTGCTTCGGCTAAGAGCCTTTTGTGCTGCATTGGCCTTCGCTGCAATCGTTCCCATGGCCGCTCCGATGGACGCTGCCAAACTGGTCAAAAGTGCCACATCTTTTGCATGCCTTCGTGTGCGTGCTTTCATAAATTGGCTCCGTTCAGTTTGTGGATGCCCTGTTTTGTGGAACAGGGGTCCTGCGGCACTCCTGTGCATCTTGATTCGTTTCTCGTAAAAGCTATGCCTTCTTGGCTTGGTTGTACGCGTTGTCGCCTGCATCAATCGCGTCCTGCACTTGGTCCTTTGCCGCATCCACAAGTCTTTGTGCTCGCCGCTTAAGATCTCTGCCTGTGCTGCGGACCTGGTTTACGCCGTCATTCACGCCGTCAGCAATATCGCCTCGCAAATCCTCGCCAGACTTTGGCGCAAGGAGTAAAGCAACCGCCGCTCCTATTCCAGCCCCCACAGCAAATGTCGCTATCGCTCCTGGAATCTGTTTTCTGTTCATCGTCAATCCCTTTCCAACGCCGTTTTCTTCACGCTCCGAAAGTTGTTTTTAGAAAAAAAGGAGGAAGTCGAAGATCGGCTTCCTCCCGGTTGGATGACTACGAAGTACGCGCGGCCTTGACGGAGGTGTCGCGATCCACCGAAGCTTCTCCGGTCGAAGTAACATCTTCAGCGCCCGTCGATTTCAGAACTTCCTTGGCTCGCTTGATCTCGTCCGACGTGTCGCAATGCACGGAGAGAAGAATTCCGCCATGCTGCAAGCGGCCTTCGTAACGCTTTGCTTCGAATTCGGGAATTCCCGAACCGATGAGAGCGCCGGTAACCCCTCCCACTGCTCCGCCAACGCCCAGCCCCGCGAGGCCTGCCATGATTGGGCCCGCGGCGATGAAAGGCCCGAGGCCAGGGATCGCCAACAAGCCGACGCCGGCCAGCACGCCAAGCGTGCCGCCAATCACTCCGCCTGCTGTGACGCCTGCTGTCGCGCCCTCAGGCGCTTTCGTGGCTTTCTCTGCGCCCATCTCCTTCGTTCCTGCAAGATTCTCCGGCAATAGCACCGAAATATCTGGAGACGGGAAGCCCGCTCTCACGAGCGCGTCTACGGCGTTTTCAACCCCCACGCGAGTGGAGTAAATTCCAAATACGCCTACTTTTTTTCCTGACATTTGTAGTTCTCCTTTTCGATTCAACTCTTAAATTCAACGGCTGCTACTGCCCCATTATTTCGGCGGGGCAATTTCAAGCTGATCGGTTACGTTCTCTTGTCCAGCTACGGCTATTGCCTTGGCTTCGATGTTGCTCTTGTCTTCTTGAGATCGTACCGGCCCGCGGAGCGTGACTTTGCCGTCCCGCGTGATGATCTTGATGTTGTGTCCGTAAACCGAGAGCGTGTTGTCCTCGTGGATCGCTTTTCGAATCTTTTGCGTGATGGCGCGGTCCGCGGGGTCCATCTTCTGTTGATCCGCGGTGGGGTTGGTCTGGTCCTTGTTTTGTTTGGTGTTGTCCGGTGGTGTTTGCGGGTCTTGCTTTCCCGGGATTGGCGTTGCCATCAGGGATGCGCAAAAAACCAGCGAACCCAGTGGCAAGAGCAATCGCGATACTTTGATCAAACTTCCATTCATTTCTCTTCCTCCTTTTGAATTGTGTTTCTGGTGCAGCTCAAGAGCGTTATCAGGCTCGTGCGGTCTTAGCTTTCCTCGTCATGCTTTCCGCTTCGTCCGTATCCTCGGAGCCGGCGGCCTCCAGGTTGATGCTCTCCGCCAGTTGCGTCAGCTTCGCGTCTGTCTTTTTTTCTTCCTCAAGGGTTTCCCGCAAAAGCGACTCTGCTTCGTCTTCGCCCAGAAGCTTCGCGTATGTGCTCACACAGCCGTATGCGGCGATTTCATAGTGCTCCACGCGCTGCGCAGCCGAGATCAGCCCAGCATCCAATTCTTCCGGAGCTGGATCCTCCGCAATCATTTCTCCGCCTTCCTTGATGAGGCCTTCCATACCCTTGCACTTTTTCCCTTTCGGGCTTTCTCCGAGCGCCTTGAAGATCTCTTCGAGCCGTGAAACGTGCCCCTTCGTCTGCTCCAGATGCCCCTCAAAACCCGCGCGCAAATCCTCCGAAGTCGCGGCCTTGATCATCTTGGGCAGGGCTTTGACCATTTGGTTTTCTGCGCTGTACAAATCCTTCAATTCCTCCACGTAAAGATGCTTCAATCGGTTCGTTTCCATGTGCAACTCCTGTCAGACCCAACTTCACCTGGTTTCCCTAATCTCTAGTGCGAACGTTCGTCACACCATCCATCTTCCATAAACAACTTCCAGCCTCGACCGGCCATAAGCAGAAAAGGGTAGGAGTTGACAATGAAACGTGTAGCCTTCATACGCTAACGCTGCCGCACACCGCTTCATTGAATAAACTCGGTATCTGTTTTTGACGGTCAGCTTTTTGGGTTGGGGCCCCGATAGTGGCTTGTTCGAGTCTCTCGTTCTGTCCAGTTTTGGACACCTCAATCCTCGGTAAAGGCAGAACTATGCCGGGCGCCCGGCGCGAAGGCTGTGGCAAGGCTTGATTTCAGATTAAGAAGGCACGGACTGCAATTTGTACGAGTCGGAATCAAGGAATTGCGAGCGAACGATTCCGAAATGGCGAGGAAATTGTTAGCGAAGCGACGGCTGGGTCGTTTCGGCGACGGTTTCCGGCATTCGAAAAGCGATATGCTTCAGGATCTGCGGCAGCGTGGTGAACACTCCATGGCCCTTGGTTAGTTTCAGGCGGATTGCGGCCTTCTCTGGATCTCCCTCGAAATGCCACAGACAAACCGCGATGTACAAATCCGGAGACTGAGCCCTCAATCTTGCATACAACCCTCGCGCATGGTTCACCGCGAATGGCGGCAGCGCGGAAATACACACTACAGCTGGGTTTAGCTCCTCCACTTGCGCCAGCATCTCTGCTGTTGTGCCGATCGCTATGCCCTGCGCTCTGTGACCCTGTCGCTCGAGAAGTTGCGCAAGCAGCATCGCCACAACATCATCTGCATCATCTCGAGCGGGAATGCAGAGCACGTCCAAACCATCTGTTTCATCGCTCGCCCTTCGAAACGGCTCGGACGAATTTTCTCCCGCACTCTCCGGGCTCTGTCCAGGGGTACTGTCAGCAAGCTCTTCGATAATCTCGCGCGTGCTTTGATAAATGAAATTTTGCTTTTCCTCATCAAGTTCATTTCGATGCCTGTCTTGTTCGGCAAGACTTAATGCTGGAATCAGTACATCGCTATAAAGTTCTTCAAGATTGTTGTTTTTGAGATGTTGCTCTAAGACTTGCCTGGCTTCGCCATGATCCGTGGCCAAGAGCCGCTGATAATATTGCGCGTGCGGCGGCAGCACAGGTTCATCCCCCAAGAGCACGTTTAGGAAACTCAGGCTTGGAACGTAGCGCCCCATGACCACCAAGCAGACCGTCAAAGGAGTGGCCAGCACAAGACCGGGAAATCCCCAAATCAGCGTCCAAAACACAGCCGCCACGAGAATCGCCAGCGGCCCGAGCCCGAGGTGCGCGCCGTACAGGAGCGGCTCAATAAAATTCGCTACGGCCAGCTCGAGCCCCAAAAAGAGTCCTGCTGTCGCCAGAGCGTGTTGCCATCCGGGGAAAACCGCAAGTGACAGCAAAATGGGCAGCACGGCCGCCAGCGGCGCCCCGATGTATGGCAAGAACCGAAGGACAGCAGCGGTCACGCCCCAAAGTGCGGAATTCGGAATACCAATAAAATGCAATGCCGTAAATACGATCAGCCCGTAACCTGAGTTGACTAGCAGTTGCAGGAACAAATATCGGTTGATTCGTTGCGTCGCCTCGTCAAGCGCCTGGGTCATCATATTCAATCGCCCCCCGCCCGCCAGCCGGATGAGCCGATTGCGCAGGTCTTCTCTGCCCGCAAGAATAAAAACTGTGAATAGGATCACCACTCCCGCGTTTCCCAGGGGGCCCAGTAAGTTCTCCACGGATTCAAGCGGGTTACCCGGAGCAACGAGTTCTACTGCCATCGGTCGCGATGCTGAGGATCCCGGAGCCGCGGCTGTCTTCTTCGTTTCATTGGAGGAGGGTATTGATCCAGGACTTACCGCGCTTATTTCCTTCGACAATTCCTTAACGGTGTCGGAAGCTTTGTTGAGACTTTGACTGCCCGGTCCCTTCAGCGAGTGGATCTTATCTTCCAGCGTTTGCCGGTAGGAGGGCAGTTGGTCTGTTAAGTCGACGAATTGCTGAGAAGTCTTCCAGCCGACCAGACCCATCAAGCCAACCAAGAAGACGACCACCAGGAGAATAGCAAGCGCGCGTGGCAGCTTGATTCTTTCAAGGAACGCAACGGGGGGCGACAACACCAGCGAGAGAAGCAAAGCCAGAGCTAAGGGTATGAACACGATTCGAGCAAAATAAAGAGTCGCGATCACCACCACTGCGGCAACAATTCCCAAAAGCCGCGAATTTTCCGTCGATCCCGAAGTTAGTTTTAGAGATTTTTCCATGAGAGGCAATTCATGCTCTCAACCATACTCATCCAAAGAAGAAAGAAGCGGTATACACAATTCCCCTTACGTGGCAGTTTGACTTCAAAGCCTGGCGCCGTCTGTCCAAATGGAGACAATGTCCCTGAAATTCACTTCCTAGCCCCTCGCGCTCTTCGTAGGGGCACGGCACGCCGTGCCCATCTGTCCTTCTTCCCAGTCCCGCGTGCCTCATGTCGCGAGCCCCAGCAAACCCATCACGCCCGTTTACCTCATTCGAGTCCGCGCCCGCCGTTCGAATGAACATCCAGTAAACTATCAAACTACTAGACAGCCCGCCCCACTCCGTGCTACCATTCCCTATGGTTCACACGGGCTATCCCTCGTTCGGCCCCCGTAGCGGCGCGGCTTCAGCCCGCCACTCCTTGTCTAGCCTGTGTAGGCGCGGGTCTTCAGACCCGCTCTTCTCCTTCTCCGTCCCCACGGTTTGTCGTCCGGCTTGCCGTGTTTACTCTGAGCTTCGAAGGGACCCTAGAAGGGAACGCAGTGAGGGATCCGTTTTTCTCCGCTCCTCACACTCCATTCCTTTGTCCCGAGTTTCGAGGGGGCACTCGTCACTCGCCACTATCCCCTTTACAATCATGTTCTTCGCACGCCCCAACCCTTTAACACCCATCGAATCATATTCTTACAAAAAACAGGGGAGGGGGTGGGTATCCCGTCGTACCCCTCCAACTCAAGCAGTTCCATCTTTTTCCACAGCTGCAAAGTGCGTAACACGCAGGAAACGTCGCAAACCCATTTCTTTCATGCCTTTACTTCATGACTTGCGGACACCCCCGGGTGGGGGGCCCCGTCTTTTTCGTCTGCGCGGCTCCCCGCACTCTGCGTCTCTGCGTTATCCTTTTTCGCTCTTCGCTTCTCCTCTTTGTCTCAACGCCGGAGGCCCCATTGAACCTTGATCGCGATCTATTAAAAAGTCTCCCCAAAGTTCTGCTCCATGAACACCTCGATGGCGTCCTCCGACCCGAAACCGTCATCGACCTTGCCAAGTCCGCCGCCTACCACGGGCTTCCCACCAAAAATCCGGAAGAGCTCGCCCACTGGTTCCACCAGGGCGCCAACCAAGGCAGCCTCCCCAAATATCTGGAAGGCTTCGTCCACACCATCGCCGTCATGCAAACCGAGGAAGCTCTCGAGCGCGTCGCCTACGAACAAGCCGAAGACCTCGCCGGCGACGGCGTCGTCTATTTTGAGACTCGCTTCGCCCCGGTCTTTCATACGCAAAAAGGATTGAGTCACCAGCAGGTCGTCTCCGCCGTACTAAAGGGATTGGAGCGCGGTAAACACGACTTTGGAATTTCTTCCGGCTTGATCATCTGCGCCATGCGCAATATGGACGTGTCCCTCGAAATGGCCGAGCTCGCCGTCGACTTTCGCGCGCGCGGCGTTGTGGGATTCGATCTCGCGGGTGAAGAAGGCGGTTATCCACCCAAAAAGCATGTCGACGCCTTTCACTATATTCAGCGCCAGAATTTCAGCATCACAATTCACGCCGGCGAGGGTTATGGAAAAGAATCGATTTGGCAAGCCATCCAGTATTGTGGTGCGCACCGCATCGGCCACGGTACGCGCCTCATCGACGACATTGCCATCGCCGAGGACGGCAAAGTTGTGAAATTGGGCGACCTCGCCCAATACGTTCTCGATAAGAGAATTCCGCTAGAAATCTGCCTCCTAAGCAACGTGCAAACAGGCGCAGCCCGCAGTTTAGCCGAGCATCCCTTCAAAACTCTTTATCAGGAAAAATTTCGTGTCACGCTTAACACCGACAACCGTTTGATGAGCGACACAACCATGACCAAGGAATTCCAGGCCGCCGCGGACACCTTCGGCCTGACTCTCGACGACTTTGAAATCATCACCATCAACGCGATGAAGAGCGCGTTTCTGCCCTATCACCAGCGCTGCGACTTCATTTACAACGTGCTCAAGCCGGGCTACGCGAAAATCCGCCGCTTCCAAGCAGAACAATGACGCCGCACCTCGCGATCAATTCCATTGTAGGGGCACGGCATGCTGTGCCCGTCTTGCTGTGGCGCGCGGATGAATATCCTTTTTTCTGTTCATCCCTTCCATTCATTTTCGCGCTGTTAAGCGCGCATCTTACTAAGTCCCGCATAACATTGCGAAAAAGCAATGTGGACTGCGGCAGCCCTGCTGCCGCTTTTTCCAGCGACTCGCAGGACTCCATGTTTGTGAGGCTCAAAAAGTTGTGTCAACCCGCAGTAGATGCCAAAGTTTCCGCGAGCACAAGCACCCCGCGCGCAATATCTTCGGGCGACGCATATTCGTCGGGACGGTGGCTATACCCATTGCGGCAAGGAATAAAAAGCATCGCGACAGGCGCGACGCGCGACATAAAAAGCGAATCATGATAAGCCCGGCTGACCATCGTCATCGAAGCGAATCCATATTTTGCGCACGCTTGCGAAAGTGCATCGGTAATGTCCGGAGCACACTGCGCTGGTGCATCCGCGTTGATGAGTTCTTCGCGGATCGAAACTTGCCGCTTCGCCGCAATCGCTTCGCGCGCAGCTTGGATGGCACGCATCACAGCGTCGCGCCGCACAAGATTTGTATCGCGAATGTCGAGCGTCAAACTGACGCGGCTCGGAATGCTGTTGATTGCGCCCGGAAAAACATCGCAAATGCCGACAGTCGCCACCGTATCGATCGCGCCGCTTGTCCGCGCTGCATGTTCGATCGCGAGAATCAACTCCGAAGCGGCGCACAGCGCGTCTCGCCGCTCTGGCATGAGGACCGCACCCGCGTGGCCACCCGCGCCCTCCACAATGATTTTGTAGCTCGCGGGCGCCGCAATGCTGGTAACAATCCCGAGCGGAATGTTTTGCTGCTCCAGCAAGGGGCCTTGCTCGATATGTAGCTCAACGAACGCTTTGTAGTAGCCGTCGCGCAATTTCACTTCTTCGAGTGGCGCGCTATATCCGGCGTTCCGCCGAACTTCTTCGAGCGAAGCACCTTCTTTGTCAGCGAGTTTTCGCGCCGCATCCGGAGTCATCGTTTCGGATAGCAAACGGCTGCCGAGACACCCAATTCCAAAACGCGTCGGTTCTTCCGAAGTGAACATCAGCAACTCGACCGAATGTCTCGGACGGAAGCCGCCACGCTGCAACGAGCGAATCGCCTCAAGTCCTCCAAGCACGCCAACAACGCCATCGTATTTTCCGGCGTTGGGGATTGCATCGATGTGAGATCCGGTGCCGACCGCAGCAGCGTTCGGCTCGGAACCGATCCACCGCGCGAAAATATTCCCGATGGGATCCTGGCGAACAGACAGACCAGCTTTTTCGCAGCGAGCGATTAGCCAGGCACGCGCCCTAAGATCCGTTGGCGAAAAGACTATTCGCGTGACCGCAGGAGGCTCCGCATCGGAAATTGAGGCAAGCTCTTCGATCTCCGCACCGAGGCGATCTCGATCGACTTCTAGATTCATCGCGGCGTGCCTGCGGAAGGTGTTCCTGCCAACCGTGTGCTCGCCAGCGGATGCCGGTTCCAGTCTTTGTAGATGAGATATTTTGCCGGAACTTTGCCGATGGCGCCGAACCACTGCGGACACCACGGTCCCATCCAGATGAAATCGCCGGCGGTGACCGGATACCACGAATCGCCGAGGCGATAAATGCCGCCCCCTTCGAGCATCAGGAGGCCGTGTTCCATCACGTGCATTTCGACCATGCTCAGAGCGGCGCCTGGCTGATAGACCATGGAATTCACGACGAAATCGAAATGCATCGTGTCGGGAAGCAAGTGTTTCACCTGCAAGCTTGCATCACCGTCCAGCGGCTCGGAAGAGACAGCGTCCTCGTTCGAAATAATGGCGCGCGGTGATTCGAATGAAGCGAGCGGTTCGTAGTGCTTTTCGATGACGGTGGCGCGGCTTGGCTTTGTGGCAACGACACGATGGGACGCGCCTTCGGGTAGGTATGCGTAGCCGCGGATTCCCAGGTCGCTCTGGCGACCGTCCACTTCGAGTTGGAGCTGGCCTTCGAGAATATAAAGGAAGCGCTGCGCGGTGGTGGGGCCAAGTTCGCCGCCGGATTCGAATTCGGCGGTGTACTCGGCGAAACGTGCTCCCATGGCAGGGCCTGCGTGCACAACAGCGGCGCAGGCTTTCATGCCGGGCAACGCGGTTCGAACGAAAGTGTCTCGCGTCAGAAGGAGATGGTTGTGTTTTTGGGAGCTGCGCGTTTGGCCAAGATTATGCACGGCACATCCTTTTTTGAAGTTCGGTGGAATTGGCAAGTTGATCGAGCAAATGCATCCCGCATTCGAGCGCCCTTGCGACGTCTTCTAGCTCGACCGATTCTGCTGGATCGTGGCTGATTCCGCCGGGGGACCGGAGAAAAATCAACGCGGCTGGAACTTTTTCGGCGAGGATCATGGCATCATGCCCAGCCCCGCTTATCATGCGATGCGGCTGGCAGCCCGTGCAACGGATGGCTTCTTGAATCTGATCGACGAGAAACGGATCCATCGCTACTGCGCGCTGGCTAAGTAGCACGCTTTGCCGCAGCGCCAGGCCGCGACGCTCCGCTATTTCATGCGCCTGTCGAACGAGTGCGTCCACCGCTCCGTCGCGAGTGTCACTGGACTTGTGGCGAACATCGAGAGTCACGCGGGCTTCCGCGGCAATCACATTGATCGCGCCAGGCTTTGCTTCGACTTGGCCCACGGTCGCAACAAGCCCCGGATGGTTATGAGCCGTGCGCTCGACCGCAACGACCCACTCCGCGGCAGCGGCGATGGCATCGTGGCGGAGATGCATGGGCGTCGTGCCCGCGTGGTTGGCGCGGCCCAGGAATTCAAACGTCATGCGCGTTTGAGCCGCGATGGCGTCTACTGCGCCGAGCGAGCGACCGAGTGATTCGAGGACCGGTCCTTGCTCGATGTGGAATTCCAGAAAAGCGAGCGTGTCGTCATTCAACGCGGCGCGCGAAATTTCTGATGGATGCAGTCCGAAGTTTTCGATTGCAGCGCGAACAGAGATTCCATTCAGGTCCAGGCGATTGAGAAGTTCCTCATCGAGCTTGCCAACCAACGCACGGCTGCCAATGAAGGGTAAACCGAAGCGGACTCCTTCTTCTTCGGAGAAACCTGCGACCTCGATGGCGAAAGGAAGGCGGCGGTGTTCCAACGATTCGACGAGAGCGACAGCGAGGACAACTCCGAGAGCACCGTCATATGCTCCGGCGTTTGGGACCGTGTCGAGATGCGATCCCAGCAGTATTCGCGGCGCACCGGATTGAACGGCGGCATAGAAGCCGCGTAAATTTCCTGCCGCATCGATTGTCACATCGGCCCCTGCCGCGACTAGCCACTTGGTGATTGCCTGGTGACAATCACGCATCGGCGGAGAAAGAAAGGTTCGGCGAATGCTGCCTAGGTCTTCGGAAAAAGACGCGAGTTTCTTGCAACGAGCAACAATTTCTTCCGCGCGGATTTTTGCGTTACCAAGCGTTGACACGGAGTCTTAACCTTGCCGACGAAGGCGCGCCTCGATATAGCCGTGCGGCTCATCGATGGGCACAAAAATCTCATTCGGGTTGTCCTGCCCAAAGCGCGAAAGATCTGCCAGAAGATAGTGGTTGTTGGGCATCGCCAATTCGATATCTTCGATTACCGGGACCCTTGCGAGTGCAGTTTCGCCCATGGCGTACAAGGTGTGTTGCACGGATTTGCTGGCGTGGTCGGCAAACACGCTCAGCAAAATGTCGCGGATTGCGGACCTCAAAGCAAGAAAATTGGCGCTGAGCGAGGAATAGCGCCAACACGCGCGGATAGACGTGCCGAACAAGCGGTCCGTTGTTTCCGGAAGAGTGGTCAGCGAATCCCTAATGAACCCCGCAAATTCCGAATTCGCAGTTTTCAGCACAACCAAGTTTTCAAGCCCTGCCCGGACTGACGGTGCGGCGTTTCGCATCGCCGCAATCTCTGCCGTCTGGCGCTCGCCGCTCGATTCCACAAACGTTGTGGGATGGGGCTTTCCGCTTGTGTGGAGATGCTGCCAGGGCTTTTCCGAGAGCGCGACCCGTGCGGAGGCGACCTGCGGGTTGCGGTCCAAGAAGAAAGTTATGAGTTCCTTGCCGAACTCTTCCATGCAGTCCGCCGAAGAAGTTCGTGCCAGCGAGTACACCGTGTTCTTCATCGTGTCTGTCGGAAGAATCTTGCTGTTGTCGCCAGCGACGAAACAAGACTCGAAATCTCCTTCGAGAAGAATCTCAATAGTCCATTCGCGAAAATCGTGATGGTCAGGATGGCGCTTCACCTTTGCAAGGCGGACTCGCGATTTCCCGTAACTGTTTTCTGCCAGCGCCATCATCGGATCAACTTCCCCGGTACGTCGTGTAGCCATGCGGACTCAGAAGCAGCGGAATGTGAAGATGCGATTCACCGCCGCGGACCTGAAAGGTAATTTCAATGACGGGATAAAGGCCTTCGTGGTTTTGCGCATGATGATAGCTGGCGGTGTCGAAGGTCAGCCGGTAAATCCCGGCACGAAGAGTTTCGCCATCCGGGAGCAATTGAGCGCAGCGGCCCTCGTCATCGGTGCGAGAAGAAGAAAGCACGCGCCATTCACCTGCGAGTTCCCTTCTTTCAAGCCGCACCGGAACTTCGTCCGCGGGCTTTCCCTGGGATGTATCCAGCACGTGCGTTGAAATGCCGTTCATGAAGTGAGCCATTTCTTGAGCCGAAGATGCGCGATCTGGCGCTGTTGCTCGGCTGCTTCGTGAAGCTCTGTTTTTTCGTCGTTCGACAAGCGCCGCCAGAGAATATCAAGAATTTCCGGCGCCGATTTGCCTGTGGCACAGACAATGAAGATGCGGTTGAACTTTTGTTCGTACGCGCGATTTCCTTCCGTAAGAGCAATTTTGATGTGTTCGCCAGCGGTTCCAACTTTACGTTGCTCCTCGCCCGACCAGGCAGCGGATTGCGGCGGGGCAGCGGCCGGCGAATGCGAATCGCCGATCCGTGGGTGACTGCGAAACGCTTCCGTCCAATCGGATTCCGAGAGGCCTTTCCAGACTTCGTCAGAAGCGGCCAATAAAGTTGATTCTTCGAGAAGAGGTCTTCGAGCTGCCATCCCGTGCGCCCAGGCTTTTGAACCGCAACAGGACAATATTTCCTCAGCAGCTTTGTCTGGCTGGAGACGGTTCCATCGCACGAGCACGGGACTCGTGGTTTCGCTCTGCGCGCCAATGGCGCTTAACTTCTCTAAAAACTCCGCGACCAGATTCCCCGCGACGGCCGCTCGATAACGCGATGTCGAGCGAATATCGTCGATAGTCTTGGTCTCGGAGGCGGCCGTTTTTCTGACCAACTGGACGAGCATTGGATCGATCCGATTTCCCTTCACGATTCGCTCTGTTTCCGTTAAACGAAGAGGAACAGGAGCTACGCTTCCCATGGCGAGACGGATGTCGCCGACAACGCCATCCGCCATCCGGCCCAATGCCGCGAGACAGACCTTGGCAATCGCTTGTGCGTTGCGCGCCCCGACTTTGCGCGCATGGGCATAGTAACCTGAAAACTGTTTCTGGAGGCATACAGCGCGAATCAGTTCGTCACGGGCGAGCTGCGTCTTTCTGTAACCAACGTGAAAGTTCGCGTAGGGCACCCGTCGTTCTCCTCGCGCAGAAACGAGAAGGAGCTCTGCCTCATAAACCAGAAGCGCGGGAAGGGAGTCCGCCGCGGGAGAAGCATTGACGATATTGCCGCCGAGCGTCCCGCGATTTTGGTTGGCGATTCCGCCGGTCCAGCTCGCGGAGCTGGATAACATTGAGAACTCGCGATTGATCACTTCGTGTTCGCGCAGATCCGTGTAGGTGCAACCGGCGCCGATTTGGATTTCGTTCTGGACAATGTCGATCCGGCGCAGCTCAGGAAGATTCCAGATGCTTACCAGCTTGCGGGAAAGAAGTTTTCCGGCGGAATACTGCACCATGACATCCGTGCCGCCGGCGATGGGAAGCCATGCGCCGGGCTCCTGAGCGAGTAGCGATAACACGCCTGGCAATGTGCGCGGGGAGACAAGTTCAAATTCGGCGGGTTGGGCCCTCACGTTGAGGCTCCGCGCCGCGCGGCTTCCGCCACAGCTTCAAAGATTTGCATGTAGCCCGTGCAGCGGCATAGATTGCCGGAGAGACCTTCGCGAATTTCTTGGAGCGTGGGATGCGGCTTTTTCTTCAATAGATGAAGGGACGCAATGATCATTCCGGGAGTGCAGATGCCGCACTGTGCGCCGCCGCAATCGAGAAAAGCTTGCTGCAGGAGCTCCAAGCGGCCGTCCGAGCCAAGGCCTTCGATCGTGATGATTTGTGCGCCATTCGCTTGAAGCGCCGGAATGAGGCAGCTATTCACAAGCACTCCGTCCAGCAAAATAGAGCAAGAGCCGCACTCGCCTTCGCCACAGCCTTCCTTCGCTCCTGTTAATCCAAGCTCGTGCCGAAGAACATCCAGGAGGCGCTCCATGGCGTACACCTGAACGGTTTCCAGTTTTTCGTTCACGGTGAATGAGATTTCGCACTTTGCACGAGCCTGCGAGGACTGGCTCATTCTTGCACTCTCGCAGTTGTGGCCACGGTCTCGGGCGCTGCTCTTTCAGAAAGCGCGGCGAAGATGTCCTCCGGAAGCAGAGGTATCGAATTGAAAGGAAAGTGCACCGCGTCCTCGACGGCGTTGACAATTGCCGGGGCCGGGCCGTCCATCGGTAGTTCGCCGATTCCTTTTGCGCCGTACGCACCGTGAACATTGCCCAGCTCTTCGAAATAGACGCGGATGGGAGGAAGATCAGAGGAGGTGGGCATGATGTAGTTGGTCATCTGGCCGTTCTGCATGCGGCCATTTTCCCAAATCACTTTTTCGTATAAGGCAAAGCCGATGCCTTGGGCGACGCCACCAATGATCTGTCCTTTCGCGAGAATGGGATGGAGGACCTTGCCTATTTCTTGAAGCGCAACGAAGTCGTCGACGGTAACGCTGTAGGTGGGCAGATCAACGGCGACTTCCGCGACATAAACGGCCCAGGCGAACGCGGCGTACGCGGAGCCGCGATATTTTTCGTCGTCCCAGAATATGCCGTCAGGTTGTTCGTAGTGAGCCAGGCTGCGGAATTTGCCGTGTTTCGCAACGTAGTCGCGACAGGCGGCGCGAAACTCTTCCGGCGAGTAGGAATCCGCGAGCATGCCGCTCGCTGTCAGCGTTTCCTTGATGCCGACGGCAGCCGATTGCACGAGTTTTCCGACTACCATGACTGTGCGTGAGGCGACCGTTGGGCCACTGTTTGGTACTGCATGCGTGTCGGGTTGGGCGATACTGACGTCTTCATATTTCAGACCGAGAGCTTCGGCGACAATCTGGCATAGCACAGTGTTTGTGCCTTGGCCGAATTCCGTGCTGGAGACGAGAATGCGCAGGCTGCCGTCGGGGCAGGCTTCCACTCCAACCACCGATCCCAAGAAGCGCTCGCCCGAACCGGTGAATCCCGCGCCGTGCAGAAATGCAGCGATGCCCATTCCTCTCTTGTGTTTGCTCTGCTGATTTTCCTGCGCGAATTGTTCCTTCTTTGCGTGATAGTTGGAGAGTTCGAGCGCGCGATCGAGAAGTTTGCTGAGATCGACCTCTTCGTTCACTGTTTGTCCCGTAGTAGTGGTCTGGCCGGGCTTGAGAAAATTGCGCCGCCGGATTTCGGCTGGCGAGAGACCGACGACCTCAGCGATGCGGTCCATGTGGCGCTCGAGCGCGAAGAGAGACTGCGGCGCACCGAATCCCCGAAACGCGCCGTGCGGCGGGACATTGGTGGCGACGGCCTTTGCACGAATGCGAATGCTGGGCCAATAGTAAGGACCGCCGGCGTGAATGGCGCCACGGGAAAGGACTACCGGAGATAATGTTTTGTAGGCGCCGCCATCGATGGTGAAGTCGATTTCTCCAGTGAGTATTCTGCCGTCTTTGTCGACGGCGGTGCGGTGCCGGGTGCGCGAAGGATGACGCTTGGTGGTCGCCGCCATGTCTTCCATGCGGTCGTAGATAATTTTCACCGGCTTGCCGGACTTCATGGCGAGGAGCGCGGCATGCGCGGCAATCATTGAGGGATACTCTTCCTTGCCGCCAAAAGCGCCGCCAGTTTCCATTTGTACTACGCGGACGCGATCCGCGGGAAGAGCGAAAAGCTTCATCAAAGCTTTGTGGATGTAATAGGGGCATTGAAGCGAGCCCCAGACGGTGATGCCTTGCTGGGGATCGAAAGTGGCGATCATTCCGTTATTTTCGATGTAGAGCTGCTCTTGCGCGCCAGTCGTGTATTCGGCTTCGATGATATGGTCCGCGTTTTGCCACACGGCGTCGACGTCGCCTTTTTCGATTAGATAGGTTTTGAAGACGTTGTCGGTGCCCCAGATGATCTGTTCCAAGGCCTCGCTTTCTTCCATGCTGAAGATCGCTGGGAGCGGATCGTATTCGACAGATACGGCTTCGACGGCTTTTGGCAGTAGATGGCGGTCCGGATGCGCGAGCAAGAGAAGCGGTTCCTCGGGATGATTGACTATGCCATTGGCGAGACACGGCTGATCGTCTTCGATGAGGGCGATGCAGTTTTTCCCGGGAATGTCCTGATGCGAGACGATTACGAATTCGTTCCAATCGATTCCGGGACCGAAGAAGAACTTTTTGATTTTGCCGCGAGGGATGCGGCTGCGAACGGTGGCGCCATAGAGCATGCCCGGTAAAACCATGTCGTCCACATAGCGCGCCTCTCCGGTGATTTTGGCGCGGCCTTCCATGCGCGGGACCGAGGTGCCGACGATGGGAGCGTTTTTCATGCGAATCGTGGAATCATCCAGTCTTTTGCAGGGGCCAAGCTGCTTGTACTAGTGTATGACAGACAAATCGAAACTTGGGTGCGTGGGCTTTTTTGGAGGCACGACATTAGCGGCGGTGCTCCATGCCGATGGGCTTGCCGGCGAATTCGCCGTCGTTGAATACCAGCGTGCCTCGAAGATAGGTGGCTTTTACTACGCCGCGCAGCTTTTCGCCGAGGTAGGGCGAAACCGGGTGACGGTAATGCAAATGGTTTTCGCTCACTACGAACTCGCCCTCGGGATCGAAAATGACGAAGTCGGCATCGAATCCCGCTGCGAGGCGGCCTTTGCGCGTGTGGCTGCCGGCTAATTTTGCGGGAGCTTCCGACATCCAGCGCGCGATATCGATGAGAGAGAATCCGCGCCGGGTGGCTTCGGTATGCATCAACGGAAGTGCAACGGAGAGGCTTGCAATGCCGCCCCAGGCGGTGCGGAAATTTCCTTCCGCGAGGCGCTTCATTTCCGGGGGACACGGAGAATGATCTGTCGCGACGAGATCGATCGTTCCATCGCGAAGGCCCTGCCAGAGTTGCTCGCGGTTTTCACGGCCGCGAATTGGCGGGGCACATTTGAAGAGCGTTGCTCCTTTGGGGATTGTTTCGGCGGTGAAATGGAGATAGTGCGGACAGGTTTCCACACTCACCGGAAGACCTTCGAAACGTGCGGCGCGCAGCTCGGGAATGGCTTTACTGGCGGAGAGATGGACGATGTGCAGGCGGAATTTGAATTCGCGGCAAAGGGACAGGAGCATTCGAATCGCTGAGCATTCTGCTTCTTCGGGGCGCGATTGCAGATATGTTTCATAGAGGGACCAATCCGCGTTCGCCAATTTTGCGGTGGCCGCATCAATGGGAGCCGGAAGTTCTGCGTGGACGAGGAGGGGTAAACCTGTCCGAGCGACGTGAGGCAGGGCGGCGCGCAATTGCTGTTCCGTGACCATGGTGAAGCCGTCGACGCCGGGATGAACGAGAAAACATTTGAAGCCGGGAACTCCTGCGTTGGCCAGCGGCTCAATGTCGAGGGGATTGTCTGCGACGACTCCTCCCCAGGCCATCCAGTCGATGCGACATCGGCCTTGCGCGGCTGCGCGCTTCGCCTCGAGAGCGGCGACATTGGTGGTGGCCGGCAGGCAGTTCAACGGCATGTCCACCAGGAGCGTATATCCTCCCGCGGCGGCGGCTCGCGTAGCGGTCTCAAATCCTTCCCAATCGGCGCGTCCGGGGTCGTTGATGTGGACATGGGAATCGACTAGGCCGGGGAGAATCGCAGCATCGCCAAAATCGAGGAGTTCTGTTTGGGGCGGGATTCGATCGGAAGCGACGACAGCTTGAATGCGGCCTTCTGCGACGAGCAGGGCTGCGGGACGCACGGCGTCCGGGGTTACAACCCGGCGGGAAACGAAGGCGCGCAAATTCATAGTGAAAGGCGGATCCGGAGAAAAACTCGTATGAATGAGAACCGAGCGTAGACTGATATCTGCAGGTTTTCAAGTCTGCAAAATCGATAATTCAAGACGAAAAAAGTGCTAGGTGGCCGTTTGCTGGGCATATACTTGCCCGTTGACGCGGGCATTCCGTCGGCTTTTTTTGTGGATTTCGGAATGCTTGGAGAACGCGGCAGTGATAGCGAACGAATGGACCGGTGGCGATAAGACTTGAGCAATCCATTCATGACGCGGGCGATTCAACTGTCGATTGAAGGGGTTCAATCGGGACGCGGGGGACCCTTCGGCGCAGTGATTGTGCAGGAGGGAAAGATTATCGCCGAGGGTTCGAATGAGGTGACCTCGACGAACGATCCCACAGCGCATGCGGAAGTGCTGGCGATTCGGCGGGCTTGCGAAAAACTTGGCGCGTTCGAATTGAAGGATTGCGAGCTGTACACTTCGTGCGAACCGTGCCCGATGTGTCTGGGAGCGATTTATTGGGCGAGGCTTTCGCGCATTTATTTCGCCAGTACCGCGGAAGATGCGGCCAAGGCCGGATTTGACGATTCGTTCATCTACAGCGAGCTGAAATTGCCGTATGCAGGGCGGCGAATTCCCACAGTGCAGATGATGCGAGAAGAAGCGCTCGCTGGATTTCGGGCCTGGCGCGATCGGCCGAACAAGATTCCGTATTGAGATTTCAGCGCAACGTTGGATGCGTTTTTGCTGAACCCGGGGGATGAATAGGCTCGGCGGCGGGACGAACTTGTCTGTGAGTTCCTAGATCAGCTTCACCTGAAGATTTATCCCTGAGGGAGCTGTTTGCAAGCGAAGAAGACTTTGCGGGCGGGATGAGAGCGCGGAGGGACGATTGATCGATCGCTACTTCAAATTTGCCGAAAATCAGACGTCGGTGAAGCAAGAGTTGCTGGGCGGGCTTACGACGTTCGTGACCATGGCCTATATCGTCGTAGTCAACCCGCAGATTCTTGCGCAGGCGGGAATGCCGGCCGATGGTGTGGTTTTTGCGACGTGTCTGTCGGCGGCGGCCGCGACCTTGGTGATGGGGTTGTATGCAAACTATCCGATCGCCCTCGCGCCCGGGATGTCGCTGAACGCGTACTTCACGTACTCCGTATGTTTGTCCATGCATGTTCCGTGGAGAACGGCGCTGGCGGTCGTGTTTTTTTCGGGTGTGCTATTTCTGGTCCTTACGGTAACGAAAGTTCGCGAACAGATTGTGAATGGCATGCCGGATTGCTTGAAGCATTCGACGGCAGCCGGAATCGGGATGTTCATCGCATTTGTCGGGTTGAGGAATGCCAAGCTGGTGGTGGCCAACTCCGCGACCTTTGTGGGTTTGGGCAGCTTCGCCGACAAAGAAGTGCAGACAGCGTGCTTTGGGCTTGCCCTGACGCTGATTTTGATGGCGCGAAAAATCCACGGTGCGATCCTGATAGGCATCATTGGAACGACCGTAGTCGGGATGTTGCGCGGCATTTCGAGCTGGCCTACCACGTTTTTTTCGATGCCGCATCCATCCTCGACTTTTCTTCAGCTGGATTTTCGGGGAGCGCTGCATCTCGGATTTTTGGAGATACTTTTCGCGTTCTTGTTCGTCGACCTCTTCGACAACGTAGGGACACTTGTAGGCGTTTGCGAGCAAGGGGGATTTATCAAGGATGGCAAGATTCCGCGCGTCGGCCGCGTGCTGTTGGCGGATTCCGTAGGAACGATTTTCGGGTCGCTGACGGGAACTTCCACGGTCACGAGCTATATCGAAAGCGCCGCAGGCGTCGCGGCCGGAGCTCGCACCGGTTTCAGCAATATTGCCGTTGCGGCACTCTTTCTCCTGGCAATGTTTTGCTCGCCGCTGGCGACAGCCATTCCGGCTTACGCGACAGCTCCGGCATTGATTCTGGTCGGCGTCTTGATGTCTCAATCCTTGGCCCAGGTGAACTGGAACGACTTTAGCGAGGCTTTGCCCGCGTTTATCACCATGCTGGCGACGCCGCTGACATTTAGCATCGCGACCGGTCTCAGCCTCGGGCTGATTTCTTATACCGTGGTGAAACTGGCGTCGGGCAAATTTAAGGAAATCAACGCCCTCGTTTGGATTCTCACCGCACTGTTTATTCTGCGCTACGTGTATCTCGCCGCTGCCTAGAATTCCTTCGAAGAGACGCCAAAATCATGTCCGCTCCAATTGCTGACCCGCAATTTGTTGACAGGCAGGAGGGGTTGCCGCTACAGTGCGCGACGCTGACCACCTGAGTGCGAACGACCCAGCCCACAGATAGTTTTGCTCGAGCCGAGTAAGACCGGGAGAACCTGCGATGAGAAAACTAGAGAGCGACGTTAGAAGCGTGCTGAGGATTACGAAGATTGCGGGAGTGTGTTTTCTGCTGTTCGCATGGAGCGCGGCCGCGCAATCGGCAAAGCCCGTGAAACTCGAATGCGAATCGCTGATCACGCCGCTTGGCATGGATGCCGCCAAACCACGGCTGTCCTGGAAGATTCAGGATGCGCGTTCAGGTGAGCGACAAACCGCGTATCAGATTCAAGTCGCCTCGAAGGCGGAATTGCTAGTCGGCGGCAAGGGCGACATTTGGGACAGCGGGCGCGTGGAATCGGACAACTCTCTCGGAGTGACCTACGGAGGCCCTGTGCTTGAACCGAGCAAGCGATATTTCTGGCGAGTTTTGGTATGGGATCAAGACGGCAAGGCATCCGCTCCCAGCGAATCGAGTTGGTGGGAAACAGGGCTAGTGCAGCAGGAAAACTGGAAGGCGCAGTGGATCGGCTATGAAGAACCCGAACTACGGCGTGTGCGGGAATCCGGCGCGGAGTGGATCACAAACGACAGCGGGGAAGTGCCCAAAGACGCGCCGAACACAAAGCATGAATTTCGATTCCATTTTGCTCTAACGAAACCCGTACGGCGCGCCACGCTCTACGCGACTGGACAAGATTCGGCGGGCGCGTGGCTCAACGGAAAACAAGTGATGGAAGAAGCGCCACTGCCTCCGTGGCGGCAAATGCCTTGGAAAACATACGCGATTCGGGATGTCTCGGGCGAGGTACGCGCCGGGCAAAACGTCCTGGCGATTGAGGTGGTGCATTATTCGACCGGTGGAAACAGTGGGCAACGCCAGGGCCCCCAAACGCCGATGAACGCAGTGTTGTATGTGGAAGCGGCGGACGGCACGTTTGAATTGTTCAAGAGCACTGCGGATGGCTGGCGAGCTGCGTTGAATGCCGGTGGAAATTGGCAGGCTTCCGAATTCGGCGATTCCTCGTGGAGCGCGGCGATTCGCTACGTTGCGCCAACTTCCGGATTCGAAAACGGCGAGCTGGGAAATCCGTGGCCGACGGGAGCCGTAAAATCTCTCCGCCGGACCTTTGAAGTGACAAAGCCGGTCGTCTCCGCGCGCGTCTACGCAACGGCTCTTGGCGCGTACGAATTGTCGATCAACGGACAAAGCGTGGGCGACGAGATTCTGGCGCCGGGCTGGACGGATTTCCGTGAGCGTGTGATTTACCAGGCGTATGACGTAACAGCCGAAATAAAATCCGGAAAAAACGCGATAGGCGCACTGCTGGGTCCAGGCTGGTATTCGACTCCGTTGCAGTGGTTTCGCCAGGGCTACAACTACGGAAAAACACCGCCGGCGCTGCGGGCCCAGCTCAGGATCGAATACAAAGATGGATCCGTGGATTGGGTCATGACGGATGAAAAGTGGAAAGCCGACATTTCGCCCATCCTCTTCGCTGAAATCTACGACGGAGAAACGTACGACGCGCGGAAGGTGCAAGCAAACTGGAACACCGCGGCATTCGACGACAGCGGGTGGAAATCCGTGGAGGTGGTCCAGCCAAAGGAACCACAAATCCTCTGGCAATATTTCCAGCCGATTCGCGCGGAAAAAAAAGCGATCGAAGCAAAGAAATTGACGAACCCTTCTCCGGGCGTATACATCTTCGATTTCGAGCAGAACCTTTCCGGAGTTGCGCGCATTCGAGCGCAAGGAGCAGCGGGAACGGACGTGAAACTGAGATTCGCGGAAGTATTGAATCCGGACGGCACGCTTTATACGGACAACCTGCGAACCGCGAAGGCGACGGACCATTTCGTCCTGGCAGGCAAAGGGATCGAAGAATTTGAGCCGACGTTTACGTTTCATGGCTTCCGCTATGCGGAAGTATCGGGGTTGAAGGCACCGCTGAAGCTCGAGGATGTGAAAGCAGTTGTTTTTCATACGGATGCTCCGTTTACGGCGACGCTGAAGACCAGCAGCGCGATGCTCAACAAGCTGTGGAGCAATATTCTGTGGGGCCAGCGGTCGAACTTCGTAGGAGTCCCGACGGACTGCCCGCAACGGGACGAACGGCTGGGATGGTCGGCCGATGCACAGGTGTTCTGGCGGACCGCGACATACAACATGGATTTGACGACTTTTTCCAGGAAGTTCGGAGCGGATTTACGCGGGACGCAGGTTGGCACGGACATGTATGGAATCTTCGCACCCGGAACAAACACTCCCAGCCCAGCTTACGGAACGGGCTGGAGCGATGCCGGCGTCATCATTCCCTGGACTTCGTGGATCCAAACGGGTGACAAGAAGGTGGTCGAAGAAAATTGGGAGGGGATGGAAAAGTATCTTGCCGCGATACAAGCAGCGAATCCCGACTATCTTTGGAAGAAGAACTACGGCATTCCTTTCGCGGACTGGCTGGCCCCCGAAGGAGTGACTCCCGTGGATCTGATTGCTACAGCGTATTGGGCCTACGATGCCACGCTGATGAGCCAAATGGCTCACGAGGCGGGAAAAACGGATGACGAACGGAAGTACAGTGAACTGTTTGAAAAGATCAAAGCAGCCTTCAACCAAGCCTACGTTCGGCCTGATGGGTTCGTCGGCGGTGTTCCGCCGCCGCCAGTATTCGCTTCAGGGACCGCAAGGCCGCTGAGCGACAAACCCGTTGAAACGCAGACCGGGTACGTACTCGCGTTGCACATGAATTTGCTGCCTGAATCGCTGCGCGGCGTTGCGGCGAAGCGTTTGGTGGATCGACTGGAAGCCAATCAATGGCGTCTTGGGACGGGATTCCTGGGCACTCCCTATCTGCTGGGCGCGCTGACGGATACCGGGCACGCCGATGTCGCGTATCGTCTGCTACTCAGCACGGAGTATCCGTCGTGGGGATATTTGGTCGAGCACGGCGCCACCACGATGTGGGAGCGGTGGAACGGCGACCAAATGCGTGGCGACCCGAGCATGAATTCTTACAATCATTATGCGTATGGGGCCGTCGCCGACTGGATTTACCGCTACGCGGCTGGAATCGATACGGTCGCGAGTGATCCAGGGTTCCACGTCATTCGCCTTCATCCGAATTTCGATAAACGTCTGGGGAGTCTGGACTTTTCGTATGAGTCTTCCTACGGAACGATTCACTCCGCGTGGTCGATTGCTGGAAACAAAGTCATTTGGGATTTGACGATTCCCGCAAATTCGACCGGGCGGTTGCCGCTCACGGAAGCAGGGGCGCAATCCTACAAGCTGGATGGGCAACTCTTATCGAAAAGCAGCAGAGTTCACGCCGCGGCCAAAGTCAACAACGAGGCAGAGTACGAGATTCCCGCGGGCAGCTACCGATTTGAGATCGCGCTGCCACTCGTTGATTGAATGACTTTGTGAAGCAGCCGTCTATAGCTTCTTTTGCTGGCGGCCGGTGAACCGAAGAAGCGCGACCTATTCGTAACGTAGAGCCTTCATGGGGTCCAGGCGGCTGGCGCGCCACGCGGGGATGTAGCCCGCGGCACAGGCGACGGATGCCAGCGCGATCGTTGCCAGAGCGAGCGTTGCCGGGTCATGCGGAGATAGACCAAAGAGCTGGCTCCGCACGAGTTTGGTGAGCGCCAATGAAGCGGGGACACCGGCAGCGACTCCGATAGCCACAAGCACCAGCACTTCACGCATCACCATCCAGATGACACTGCCTTGAGCGGCGCCGAGAGCCATGCGGATGCCGACTTCGCGGGTGCGCTGCGCGACGGTGTAGGCCATGACGCCGTAGAGTCCGATGACGGCGAGCAGAGTGGCAAGAAAACCGAAGACGGCGGAGAGGCTGGCGATCATGCGCTCAGTCGCGAGGGAATTGTCGATCTGCACTTCGGTGGTGCGCATGCTGGAGATGGGAATGTTAGGGTCGAGATCGCGGACCTTAGAACGGATAGAGGACATGAGCAGGGTGGGGTCGGCAACCGTGCGGACGTAGATGACCATGCCGCCGATGAAACGGTCGGCGATATAGGGGAGATAGGCCTGAGGAGGAATCTCTTCGCGGAGATTCTGGTATTTGATGTCTTTGACAACACCGATGACTTCCATGTCGGTGGGAGTGCCGGGGTCGGAGCCGAAACCCAAATGCATACCAACGGGGTTGCGGCCAGCAAAGTATTTCTTCGCGAAAGTTTCATTGATCATGACGACGGCCGGATTCCATCCGAACGGGTCGTCGGGATGGTGATTCACCTCGCGAGTATCGGAGGGGCGAAAGTCGCGGCCGTTGACGATGGGAACGCCCATGGTGGCGAAGTAGTTGGGGCTGATTTCGTTCATGTAAGGTTCGGGATGAGCGTCGGGAGTGGGAGGATTGAAACCTTCGACAGTCATGCTGCTATCCCATTCGTTGTCTTCAAGGATGCGCATGGAAGCGAGGCCGGTGGACTGAACGCCGGGAATGGAAGAGAGCGAATCCAGCAACTGAGGATAGAAAACCTTCAAGCGAGCAACGTTATAGCCGCTGTAAGAGGGATCGATCTCAAACCCGACGAGATTTTGCGCAGGAAAACCAGGACCGAGATTGCGAAGATTGCCGAGGCTTCTGGTGAAAAGGCCGGCGCCGATCAGGAGCAGGAGAGAAAGAGTGACCTGAGCGATGACGAGAGATTTTCTGAGGGCGCCGTGACCACCGCCAACGACGGCAGCGGCTTCGTCTTTGAGAGTCGAGGCGACGTTGGGCTTGGTGGTCTGCAAAGCGGGAACCAGTCCGAAGAAGACGCCCGTTGCGACAGTGACGGCGAGCGTGAAGAGAAGAATGCGCAGGTCGGGAGTCGTGGAGATGCGCAAGCCTCCCGAGTCAGAGGGCAGGTAGGCGGCCATGAGAGCTTTGTCGGCCCAGTAGGCGAGAGCGAGTCCGGCGAGGGCTCCGAGAGTCGCGAGAGAAAGACTTTCGATTAATAGTTGCGAGACGATGCGAGGGCGTGTGGCACCCATAGCCAGGCGAATCGCTATTTCCTTCTTTCGCGCTGATCCTCGAACGAGGAGAAGATTCGCGAGGTTGGCGCAGGCGATGAGAAGAACGAGGCCCGTGGTAGCCATGAGAACCCAGAGGGGAGTGGAGAGGGTCTCGCGGGTGTTGGAGCGGCCTTGAGAGCCGGGGAGCAGGTCGATGAAGCATTTCAAGAATTGTTCGCGAGCATAGGGTGAAGCGTGAGCGAAGGCTTTTTCCTTTACTTCCATTTCAAGCATCGAGTGCATGAAAGGCTGGAGGGAAGCCTTGGCCTGTTCGCGAGTGACGCCGGGCTTGAGGCGGCCAAAGGCGTTGACCCAGCGGTTGCGGCGTTCCTTGAGCATGTCGGTAGGATTGCCAACCATGATTTCCTTTTGCATCATGAGGGGCACGAAGAGTTTGGGAGTACGGCCGAGCTCGACGCCGTCAAAGCCGGGCTGAAGGACACCGACAATGGTCATGCTTTGGTTGTTAAGGATGAGAGTCTTGCCGATGATGTTGGGGTCGGCGGAGAAACGCGATTTCCAATAAGCATAGTTGAGGATGACGTAGGGATAGGCGTCCGGGAGGCGGTCATCTTCGATGGTGAAGACGCGGCCGAGATAGGGATTGAGGCCGAGATTGGAAAAGTAAGTGCCGGAGACCATTTCCAACTGAATGTGCTCCGCTTGGCCATTGAAGGAGACACTGGCGTCGAAGGGGAAACGGGCGAACATATCGGAGAAGACTTCATTGTGAGCGGCGAAATCGCGGAACATGGGATGGGAAATGGCGTTGCCGCCCCAATTGCTGCCGTAGTGGTGGCCGCGCATGGTGAGGAGGACGAGCTCCTGGGGATTCTTGACGGGCAGAAGGCGGAGCAGGACTTGATCGAGAAGGGTGAAAATGGCGGTATTTGCGCCGATTCCGAGGGCGAGAGTCAAGATGGCAATCACCGTGAAACCGGGAGTGCGAGCAAGGGTGCGAAGGGCGTATTTGAAGTCGCGAAATGCGGTGTCGAGTGTGGCGATAGTGTTCATTTCGCGGGCCTTATCCTTTCAAAGAGAACTGCTTAGCAAAGGTGAATACGCTTTGTGGCGGGAATTGTTCCCGCGGAACAAGTGCCGGGAGCTGCCAGGCCCCTCGCTGAGTTTGCTAAGGCTAGAGACGAAGGCAGCGGCAAAACGTCTTGTCAGGTGGATGTGAGGAAATAGGGAGTGAGCGGTAGTTGGGGTTCCGCGGGCGTTGTAAATAAGACCGAGCGGGAGGGATGACAGAACTGGGAAAAAGAAAGAGGAAGAGAAAGAAGGGCACGGCGTGCCGTGCCCCTACGAGTTAGACCGCACTGGTGGCGGCGCGAGGAGTGGTGGTTTCTTCCTTTTGGCGGAAGAAGGTTGTCACACGGTCGATAATTTCGTTGAGCGAGGTTTGAGGGCGAAAGCCGGTGAGGGCGTGAAGTTTATCGACGCAGGGTACGCGGCGCATCATGTCCTCGAAGCCGGGTTCGTAGGCTTGATCGTAGGGCACGAATTCGATGGGTGAAGAACTGCCGGTGCGCTTCTTGACCAATTGAGCGAGGCCCTCGATGGTGATTTCTTCGGTGTTACCGACGTTGACGACCTCGCCGATGGAGCGGTCCGTGTCCATCAAGCGGATAAGCCCTTCGACGGTGTCGCGGACGTCGCAGAAGCAGCGGGACTGCTGACCGTTGCCATAGACGCGGATGGGTTCGTTGTCCAGCGCTTGCTTGACGAAATTGGGCAGGACCATGCCGTAGCGGCCGGTCTGCCGCGGACCTACCGTGTTGAACAAGCGGACCACGATTACGGGAAGCTTCTTTTCTTTCCAGTAAGAGAGAGCGAGAAATTCATCGAGAGCTTTGGAGGCGGCGTAACTCCAGCGGCCTTTGGTGGTAGGACCGAGGACCAGGTCGGCATCCTCGTGAAATGGCACGTTGGTGTTCTTACCGTAGACTTCGGAAGTGGAGGCGGTGAGGACGAGCTTACGTTTTTTGCAGGCGGCTTCCAGGATGCGCTGCGTGCCGTTGACGTTGGTTTCGATGGTGCGCACGGGGCTTTCGACGATGAGCTTGACGCCGACGGCGGCGGCGAGGTGAACGACGACGTCGGCATCGTCGACGAGCTCCGCAAGCAACTGAAGGTTTTCGATATTGTCCAGGTGATATTCCATTTGGCCGGAGGTCTTCAGATGGCGGATATTATCCATGCTTCCCGTGGAAAGGTTGTCGAGCAGCACGACACGATCGCCGCGGGCGAGAAGCCGCTCCGCCAAATGAGAACCGATGAAACCGGCGCCGCCGGTGATCAAGTAACGCAAAGTGCCTCCTTACAATGACTGATCGTCGTCGCGATGGCGCGGGGAGCTTTCGGAGACGGATTCAGCAAGATCTTCATGGTCCTGAGGAGAATCGGGGGTTTCCTGAGGGCCGTATCCATAAGAATAAGGATAGTACCGATAAGAATAGTAGTAGTCCGGAGCGCCGGAATCCACCGCGTTCAGGACGACGCCAAGGATGTGGCACTTCACGCTGATGAGCAAATCACGAGTGCGCGTGAAAGCTTCCTTGGGAGTCTCGCCGCTGCGCACGACCAGCAAAACGCCATCGGTCTGGACAGAGAGGATGACAGCGTCGGTGGCGGCCATGATGGGAGGCGAGTCGATAACGACAAATTTAAATTTGGTGCGCAATTCGGCGATGGCGTCCGCCAATTTGTGAGAGGACAACAAGTCAGCTGGATTGGGGGGAAGCGGGCCCGTGGGAATGGCAGCGAGATTGGGAATGTCGGGGTGGGGCACGGTGACAAGATCAAGACTTGAAACACCCGCCAGATAGGAACTCAATCCCGCATACTTGCCGCTTGCCATATTCAGCAGGCGGCCGACTCCCGGTTTGCGCAAGTCCGCATCGACGAGGACGGTGCTGTCTCCAAGCTGGGCAAGGGTGACGGCCAAGTTGGCCGCAGCGGTGGTCTTGCCTTCGCGGGGGAGCGCGCTGGTTACTAGGATGACTTGCGGGGGGTGGCCGGGCTGCGAAAGCAGCAGCGAGGTGCGCAGCGCGCGGAACGCCTCGGACATTTGGGATTTGGGCAGGTGCTGGGCAACGAGCTCAATGCGTTTCTCGTGCCCATTCGCTGCTATACCTTGCAAAAGGCGTTTGCGGGAGCCGTTGCCATTGGAGCCGCCAAACTGAGGCACAACGGCCAAGGAAGGCAGGCGGGCGAGAGTCTCGATGTCGTCGGGTGTTTTGACGGTGTTGTCCAGGTACTCGCGCATGAGGGCCAGGCCGATGCCGCCGACAAGGCCGACAAGAAAAGCGAGCGCGATATTCCTCGCCTTGGCAGGACGCGAGGGATAAGCGGGGATCATGGCCGGATCGACGACGTGGATATTGGAAGATTGTAGAGCAGAAGAGATACCCACTTCCTTAAGCTTGGTCATCAGACCGTCATAGAGAGCCTTATTGGCTTCGGCCTCGCGCTTAAGGATGTTGTATTCGACCATGCGCTCGGCCATCGCATTTGCTTCCACTTTCTGTTGATCGAGAGCTTGCGTGAGCATTGCTTCGCGCTGTACCGCTTCGCGGTAATCGATCTCGATATGGTTGAGGGTGTTAACGTCTTCTTTTTGGATGAGCTGGTCCAAGTCTTTCACTTGGGCCTGAAGGCGCTGCACCTTGGGGAAATTAGGGCCGTATTGGCTCAAAGCGTCGTTGTACTCCTCCGACGCGGCCTGCCGTTTTTGAATAAGGTTCTGAAAAACGGGGTCGTCGCGAAGTTGGGGCACATCAGCGATGTCACCTGCCTTAGCAAACTGAAAGAGCGCTTCTTTCTTCATGCGCTCTTCCTGGGCATCCGTCAAGGCCCGGTTAACATCGGCAAGACGCTGGGTGGTGATGTTGGACTTGTCGTCGAGCGTCCAGATCTGCTCTTTTCGTTCGTAGGCGATGCGCTTGTCTTCGGATTCTTGAACTTTAATCCTTAGCTCGTCCAACTCATCGCGCAGCCAGGCGGTGGCCCTCGTGGATTCATCGTAACGGCTGCGAATGTTCTGATCCTGGTAATTCTTGATGTGTTCGTTGACGATGCGCGCGGCGAACTGGGCGTCCGTCGACTCGAAGCTCACATCCATAAGCCGGCTGTTGGCAACGCGCTTTACGCTGAGGCTGCCAAGGAATGCGCCGAGTTCCGGGGGACGCTTCTGGTTTTCCAGGCTGCCGACGGCCAGCGCTTCGGAGGGCCCATTGGGCGAAGCGAACTCGGGCCGCGCGCCGAGCCCGCTGCTACGGATCGTTTGCAGGGCCAGAGTTTCACTCGTCAAGATTTTCGACTGCGTCTCGATATAGTTCTCGACGTCCATCTCGTAGCCGTAAGGATCCACGCCCTGGAACGGCAGGATGTTGGCATTCGCGGGGTCGATTTCGACGCGAGCAGTGGCCACATAGACGGCTTGCATACGGAAAGTGGCGATGGTGACGATGGTGACCACGGCAAGCAGGAACGACAAGATCAGCCATTGATGCTTGCGAAGGATCAGCAGGTAGTCGTAAAGATGCGGCTCGCGCGGCGAGAGATCCCAAGCAGGGAGACGCGAGGATGGGGGAATCAGGTCGACGGCGCCGTTGGAGCCGTTTTCGCGAGGAACGAGTTTGTTGTCTTCTGACATTTTCTAGTGGTACGCAACCCGATAAAGCGCGACGGCTGTACCGAGGGCGATGCCGAGCTCGACCGATCGTATAAGGGCCTGCTTGGCTCCGCTCTGCGGCACGTACAAAATATCGCTAGGCTGCATCGCCAAATCCTCGGCTTTGCTATTCTGAATCTTCTTCAGATCGAGGGGCACCTGGTGTTGCTGTCCCTGGGCATCTTTACGAAGGATGACGGCATGATCCGTCTTGGCTACGTTGGTGTAGCCGCCGGCTAAGGCGAGAATCTTCAAGGTGCTCATAACCTCGCGGTCATTGGTGAGCACATATCCGCCGGGCCTGGAAACCGCTCCCAAAACGTACACAATTCCGGCATGAGGCACGGTTACGACGTCGCCTGACTGCAGAAGGATGTTATTCGAAGTATTCCCGGATTCCATCAACTGATACAGATTAACGGTGATAGTGTTGGCAGGGACATTACTCGACGCAGCGTTCGTGCCATTGGCGGGTTTCTCCGGTGATGCGTCAGGCGCCGGCAATTCGGGAGGAACCGCCACAGCCGTACTAGGTGACGAAGAAGATGGACCGGCGGATGGGACTGCGGGTTTTGCTTCTGGTTTGATGGGCTGAGAATTCGCGGGAGCGGCCTCCGACGGGCTGATGGCAGGCGGTTCCACTTCATCGAACGTCATCTGCGGAAGGGGCCGCGTCACGATGACTTGGTCACCGGCATCATTGGCAACTCCGCCGGCTTCGGCGAGAACCTCAAGTAGCGTAACCTGGCGGTCGGCCTGGTAAACCAATGGGTGGATGACCGCCCCGACAACCGTGATAGGCTTGCTTTTTCTTTCTCGGACAATGACGCTCACGTCTGCGTGCGACACTAAACCATTTGCTTCCAGCACTTCGGCAATTTTTTGTTCCGCTTGGATCTCGGTGAGCCCGGCAACATGCAAGCGCACGGGTACAAGCGGGATCCCGATCGTACCGGTTTGGCTTACACGCACGTCGCGGCTTAGATCTTTCACGTCAAAGACTTCGATGGAGAGCGTGTCTCCATTGCCAATGACGTACTCATGTGGCGCGTTGCGGGCGGAGGCAGAAAGCTCCCGAATGCGGTCGTTCGTTTGTTGTGGCGTCTCGAGAACGGCCTGCGCGCGGCTGGGTGGCGCCAGAACCAGAAATCCGAGCAAAGTTGTGGAGACGAGACACAACGCCCCCGCACCCAGTCTCGCTGGTTGCATACGAATAGATGACCCCCAGAATTGATTATACAGTTAGAAGGACCAAGTCCATCAGTGATTTCGATGCCTGCGACGTATGTTTCCCGATTTGGGAATCTGCGGACTGGATTGACGAATCTCGCTTGTCGAAAGATTTGCCAAGAGAAAAAAGAGGAGAGCGTTAGCCGGAATGTGCAGATTGAAATCGAAAAGAGCGTGTGTAAGAAAGCCGAGACACGCGACGAGGCCCGAGAGCTGAACGGTTGAAGCAAAGGCGCCGTTGGGCTGAGACAGTCGGCGCAGCGAATCGAAAAACAGAACGCCCAAGAACCACACGCAACACAATCCGCCGGCAATTCCCGTCTCCGCGAGGCCTTCAAGGTAATCGTTGTGGGTGTGATTGACGATTTTTCCGTCATAAAGCGTCTCATAAGGAGGGAAAACCGTTTGGAGGGTACCTAGGCCAGTGCCGACCCAAGGATGGTCGAGGAATATCCGCCAAGTGTCGGCTCTCATGGAGGCGCGTTTCCCAGTGGTGACCTCAAGGGATTGCAGGGTAGAGAATCGCTCTACGAGCTGCTGGACACCCAGCCATGACACCATGAGAAACGCCAGCAAAAGGACGGCACCCCCGGAAAGCAAATGTTTTCCGACCGTGCGACGAATAATCAGCCAGAGGATCACCACCCCGACTTCCACGGCGAAACTGACGATGCCTCCGCGAGATGCGGCGAGAAACAGGGCGCCGATGGGCACCACAGCAAACAGACTGACGAGAAACCACCTTTCCCGGCGCACATTGCCAAGGACCAAAGGAATCAGAGACATGGGAATGACTAGCTCTGCAAAACCAGCAAAATGGTTGCGATTGACATACGGCCCAAAGGGAATGCCGCCGTACTTCATTTCGCGAAACCAATAGAGCTTCCCGTTGAAGGTGAGGTGTTGCAGAATGCCGAAGATCGCGACGAGAAATCCGAAGCTCATCACGAACCAAACAAACCCGCGCCAGTCCTCGAGCGTCCGAAACGATTGCCCGGCTAGAAAGAAAAGAAGGATATAGGCGAGGAGAAGCTGGAGCTCCATACGGGTGTCATAGGACGAGGCGGTGCGATGAGAGAACAACTGGCCGAGGGTGATCAGGAATAGAGCGACAAGCGGCAAGAGCAAAGGCGAAATGACCAGCTGATGTTCCCGCGAGAAATAGGCGCGGACCGCCCATGCGAGAAAGAGCAAGGCTGCGCCGATCTCGAGGACAGCGCGTGCCCAATCTTCAACGGCGCCGTGCGACGCCACAGCGAAGACCACGAGGGCACAGATGCCGATCCGTAGAAGCTTCATTGCCTCGTGTTCTCCGCGGACTCCGGGACCAAGGCAACATCATCGATCCACGCTGACCCGCGAATCTTGCTATCAAATTTCGCGCTTGGGAGACGGCTCACACAGAGATGCAGCTCACGGACATCTTTTTCCGAGGTCCAAGGAAACTCGACTTTGGTCCACGGCTGCGTGCCTTCAACATCATCCGTCCAGGCGGTGGAATTGCCAGAATCACCGATGGACTGGAGGCCGAAGCGCACGCCTTGATCTGTAGATAACGAGCGCGTCAGGACCCATGCGGAAAAATGGTAGGAAGTGGAAGGCTGAACAGGGACGTATTGGCAGACATCGCTGAAGCCCACGTTGCGAAGGCCGTTAAACGTCAGCCGGATGGAACGATTTCCAGAATGCTTTTCCTTTGTATCGAGGGTTATCACCACGCCGCCGACAAATGCGGGGTAGCGCCAAGTGAACCCGCCTCCGACCACATTCGATTCAAAACCTCCGTCCCACACCAAAGAGCCTGGTGGATCTGGAGGACGCGAGACGCCCGCAAAGAGGAGAGCCTGACCCCAGACGCGCTGGGCCTCTTCCATTTGTCGCTTGTGGATGAGTGCTTCCAGCAACGGATAGGATTCGCTCAGCTGAAGTTTTGGGTGAAGAGCGGCCAGCCTGGACCAGACAGCCAAAGCCTGATCGGTTTGTTCCTGTCCAGCCAAGGCGGAAATCAAGTTCAAGTAAGCGGCTTGTGAGACTGGCAACACGCGGTCCAAGGCTGCGTTGAAATCCGGTTCGAAGCGCACGCAAAGAGCGAGAGCCGCTGCTGCGCGGATCGGGTCGGCTTCCACCGCGTGCCTGATCTCCGCAAATGCGGCCTTTAACTCGCTCGGGCCGCGGCGGAGCAGAAAATTTCCGTAGCGCCACGCGACTTCCGGCGAAACCGGATACGCTCGCTTGGCCTGAAGAAATGCATTTCTGGCGTCGTCGATGTAACCTTCCGATTCGTACGCCGTGCCCAGATCCAACCACGTGTCAGCGGAATGTGGATCATAAGACAAAGCTTTTTGATAGGCGCTGATGGCTGCAGGGGCAACGGGATGTTCCAGGTTGTATTGCCAGTAGCGGCCGAGGAGATACCAATTGCGGGCGTCATCGGGCTCGATCTGAGTCGCCCGTTTGTAACCTTCAGGCGTGTTCAGTCCCGCCTCGTGAACAGCAAGAGCATTGCGGATGCCGGAATAGGAAAGGCCGGCGACGAAAACCAACGCAAGGAAGACAAAAAGGCCGCGCACCGCTGGACTTGAGAGGCGAAGAATCATCCCGCGATACTGTGCATAGACAAACTCTCAGATGCAAGATGAAAGTCTGAGAAAACAAAGGGAGAGAACAGCCAGCAATTTCCGCCCGGCCGGCTACTTGCCCATGGAGGCCGAGAGTGTTTCATCGGCGCGGCCACGGCGGCGGACATCAATCCCCAACCGTTTGATCTTTTGATTTAGCGTGGAGAGGGGAATCATAAAACGCTCGGCGGCTTCTGTTTGATTCCAGCCGGTACGTTCAAGCATGTCCATAATGATGCGGCGCTCGATCTCGTCCATGATTTGAAAAAGCGAAGGCTGGGGGTGGTCGGCGGCAGAACGGGAACCCGGCTCGCCAGGCAAAGGGGGAAGAAATTCCGACAGCTGCAGCCGGACCCCTCGAACAATTTCCTTGCTGCGAATGCTTTCCGGAAGCAAATCCACGTCGACGCGTTCCTGCGTGGAAAGCACGACGGCTCGCTCGACGACATTTTCCAGTTCGCGAACGTTGCCGGGCCAATCGTAATCCATCAAGAGTTTCAGCGCGCCTGCCGTAAACTGGCGCATGGGCTTGACGTTTTCCAGGCAATAGCGCGTGAGGAAATGGGCAAGCAGCGCTGGCACATCTTCGCGGCGATCGCGCAGCGGCGGAAGCTGGAGATGAATAACGTTCAGGCGGTGGTAGAGATCCTCGCGAAAGCGGCCTTCGCGGACAAGAGTCAGGAGTTCTACGTTGGAAGCGGCGACGATGCGGACATCGACTTTGATCTGCTCCGTGCCGCCGAGCCGCATGAATTCGCGCTCTTGAATGACGCGGAGCAGTTTGGCCTGTGTTTCCGGGCTGATGGTGGCGATCTCGTCGAAGAAGATGGTGCCTTGATCGGCAACTTCAAAAAGCCCTTTTTTGGAAGCGACGGCGCTGGTGAAAGCGCCCTTCACGTGGCCGAAAAGCTGCGATTCGAGCAAATCCACGGGGATAGAACCTGTGTTGACAGGGACGAAAGCTTTGTCTGCACGCGTCGAAGCGGAGTGGATGGCTTTAGCGATGAGCTCCTTGCCGGTCCCGCTTTCTCCGCTGATCAGCACGGTGGAGCGCGAAGGAGCCACCTGGGCGATTAGATCGAAAAGCGTCAGCATCTTTTCGCTCTTGCCAATAATGTTCGGAAAATTAAAGCGCTGTTTGAGCGCGCGCTTGAGGTGGACATTTTCTTCGCGAAGCCGGCGAGATTCCACAGCCTGGGCGACCTGCGCCAGCAGTTCGTCGTTGGACCACGGCTTAGTGATGTAATCGAGGGCGCCGCCCTTAAATGCGGCACGCGCCATTTCAATCGAGCCGTACGCGGTGATTAAAACGACGGAAAGTTGCGGATCACGCTTGCGAATTTCCCGGAGAAGTTCCAGGCCATTGCGATCGGGCAGACTAACGTCCAGTAGAAGCAAATCAAAGGGGTGCTCTCCAAGCTTGGCAAGGCCGGATTCTCCCGTCTCCGCGCTGGAGACGCCATAGCCTTCGCTCGTGAGCAGGAGTTCGAGGCCTTCGCGGATTTCCGATTCGTCGTCAACAACCAGGATGGAACCCTTAGACATGAACCGACTTTCTGACCGCAGGGAACTCTACGTGGAATGAGGTGCCTTTGCCGGGAGTCGAGCGGACATCGATTTTCCCGGAGTGTTCCTTGATGATGCCGTAGCTGACGGAGAGACCGAGGCCGGTGCCGCGGCCGCTGGCTTTCGTGGTGAAGAAGGGGTCGAAGATGCGGTGAATATGTTCGCGCGGGATGCCGGCACCCGTATCCACGACTTCGATCTCGACGCTGCCATTGTGGGCGCCCGTGCGCACTTCCAACAAGCCGCCGCCGGGCATGGCGTCGCGAGCATTCAGGAAAAGATTGAGAAAGACCTGCTGCAGCTTGTTCGCTGAGCCGCGGACGGCTGGAAGAGTTTCGCCCAGATGTTTCACCACCTGGATCTGCGAGGTTCTTAGAGGATGGGAGACGAGAGAAAGGGTTTCTTCCACGACACGGTTCACGTCGATGTCCACGGCCTCGCCGGCGCCGGTTCGCGAAAAATTTAGAAGGTTGTTGACGATTTCGCTGGCGCGAAATGTTTGCTTGACGATTTTCTCGATGATGGATTGCCGCGGATCGCCATCCGGCATCTGCTTCGCGAGCATCTGAATGTAGTTGGAGATCACCGCCAGCGGGGTATTCACTTCATGCGCGACGCCGGCGGCGAGGAGTCCGAGCGAAGTCAGCTTCTCGGTTTGCGACATCTGCTCTTCCATGCGCTCACGCTGGGTAACGTCGTCGAACAGCAAGAGGCGCCCGATGCGCTCAGCGGACTTGCTGACCAACGGAGTGATGGAAACGTTCAAAGTGAGCGCTTTGCCCTGATGTTGCAGGCGCTGTTTGTAAATTCCAGTGATCTGCTCGGCATCGCCGCGCGCGGCAATCTCCGCGGCGAGCTCTTCAGGGAGCAGGGAGCGAAGCTGGCGTCCGACGGCGTCTTGCCGGGCCACGCCAAAAAGTTGCTCCATGCGCGTGTTCCAGGATTCGACAATGCCTTCCAGGTCCACAGCCAGGACGCCGACATTGAGGGATTCCACGATGTTTTCGCTGAAGTCTTTGAGGCGCGCGATCTCGAGGGCTTTTTGTTCGAGCGAGGTATAAAGCTGGGCGTTGTCGAGGGCCACAGCGACATAGCCTGCAATTGTTTCCACCAGTTCGACGTCATCGCTGGAGAGATAGTCGCCGTCGACGGTCTTGCCAAGCCCCAGGACGGCAACGGTGTGCTCGCGTATGCGGCAGGGCACAAAGTAATTGAGATCGAGCTGTTCGAGGGTGTGCCGGACGGAGTCACTGACGTCGCGCGCGGCGCGGGGCGACTCAAAAAAGAGCGCCCCTCGCGCAAACTCGGGCCGGGCTGGGCCGAGGAAACTAAGATCGAGAGGCTCTGCGAGGCGCACGCCCATAGAGCGAGCCAGACGGAGATTGCCGGGATTCGACACGTCCTCGACAAAAATCGCTAGGCGATCGACGAGAAGCGTCTGTGATACGCGGTCCATCACGGAACCGAGCATGGGCTCAAGCCGCACTTCGTTCGTGAGCGTGCGGCCGAATTCGATCAGCGTGCGGCGATAGTCCAGCCGGTCGCGGTAGAAGAAACGATCCAGCCGGGCCTGAATCCATTCGCGGAATGGCTGGAAAAGGAGAGCGGCAATAACGATGGCAATGACACCGCCAACGGGGCCGTTCGTCTGCGCATGAAAGATCTGGGGGATCAGAGCCACGAAGAAGAAGTAAATCGTGGCGATGGCAGCCGTTGCCGCCGTGTAAGCGAGGCCGCGCTTGAAGATGATGTCCACATCCATCAAGCGATAACGAATGATGGCGTAGCCGAAGCACAGCGGGATTAGCACCAGACTGACGGTGGAGAATTTCATCCACGGTTTGGAAGCCGCGTCGAATGCGAACGGGATGATATACAGGACTACAAAAGGAAACGTTCCGATGAAGGTCCCGGCCGTGAGCCATTTCAGTTGCTGGCGCAGGACGCCGGCAGGTGCTGCGCGGTAATTGCGATAGAAAACCAACCCGGCGGCCAAAAGGCAAGCACCCAGATAGCTGTAGGCGATTTTATCGAGGAGGACGCGGGAGCCCAGCCAAGGTACAAAACCGAGCGCTCCCAGTGCCGTGCTGATATGAACGAAAAGTATCGCGAGCGGCGGGAGATAGACGAAGCTGAGCTTGGAAAGCGAACGGCTGGTTCCTTCGCTGCGTTCCGGGAAGACCAGCGCGAAATGCAGCAACAAAGCCGGCATGAGCACTTGCGCCAGGATTTTGATCCAATAAACCTCGTAGTCGAAAGTGTCCAGCTTCCCGCTGTAGTGGAAGGAGAAGAAAATGAACGATACGAGGCAGAAAATGTAGAAGTGCACGGCGCGAGGTGCATTCCAGCGGCGCGCAAAAATGAAAAGGCCGATGAAAAGATAGATGAGACCTACGACACGCGCATAATTCTCGATCGAAGTCGGTTTCTCGGCAGGAGCGGTGACGAGGGGAGTCTCAAATTCCTCGCTGTTCCGCGCCAGTTTGTAGCGCACTTGCGTCCACAACCCCGCCCGCCACAACCGCTTGGTTACCTGGACTTGCCGAGTGACGGGGCTACCGTTGATGGCCAGGAGATGGTCTCCAGGACGCACGCCAGCTCGGGCGGCAGGAGAGTTCTGAGCCACTTGCTGGGCTTGAATGCCCTGGCTGGTGTCCAGCCAGACCACGCCGTCATCGGGAGTCTCGTACTCACTCCTCTGGACGAAATTCAGCCAGGCAAAAATCATGGCGGCCAGCGTGGCAAGCGCTAGCACAACGGCCCCGAGGCTGACTCGCAGGTTCTGCTTCATAACCGGCCCAGGCGGGGTGACACCCCACCGGGAGACATTAGGTGCAAACGAAAGTCCATTCTTTGGAAGAGTTGCTCTTCAGGAACCTCTTTATATTTCAATAACTTACAGATTCCTAAGGCTGGAGACTTATAGATAATCCGCTTTCTGGAAGGAGGCATACAGCTTTCCAAAGCCCGATTTGCTCTCAAAACTGGAGGCTTAGACCACCGCGGAACGTGCGGAAAGCGGGCATCAGGGTCACCCGGCCGTCCTGGGAATAGAGAGTCACGTAGCCTTGCGCAAAGAGGTTGTCACATTCTGCGTTGGCCTCCCAGCGGCCAGGGCCAAATTTTGGCAGACGTTGGTGCACTCCGACGTGGAAATAGGGGTCCATGTCAAAGACGGACTCGCCAAAGCTGTCCACGCGAGTGAGCGCCGTCCCACTGATCCACTGGTAGCCAGCGGTAAACCTGGTGCCGAGACGAGGCACCTTTCCGGTGACTTTAGCCCCAGCGGTATGGTGTCCAGCGGTCCGGAACAGCTCGCGGAGTGGTCCAGCGGCCGCGCTCGAAGGAGTCAAGGCGCCGGCAAAGGCATAAAGCGCGGTGAGTTCGACGTCATCCGTCAACTTTTCTCGATACACTGCGCGCGTGCCCCAACTGCTGGAAGAACCACCGTCGTAAGCGAACCCATTGGAATAGACGTCTTGGAAAAAGTCGCCGGCTGGAAGATTGCTGCCACGGCCAAACACCGCCACGTGGCTATTGTCTTCATGAAAAGCTGCGATCTGCAACTTGCTGCGCGTACCCAGCTTGCGTTCCGCAGCAAGTTCCTCGTGGAAACCGCTCTCAAGCACGGGACGTCCACTACGCCACATAAGGACCGGAAATGCGTCCATTTCGCTCAATGCAGCCGCCAAGTTGTTTACAGGCTCCCCGTCGGTGCCCTCGAATGGTTCCGGGCCCGTCGGCATGGAGGCAAAAATCAGGGAGGCGTGCCAATCATCATTGAGCCGGGCGTCGAGCTGCATCCTCGGACGCAGGGACGATGCAGGTCGGCCAAGACCGACCAAGACATACTCGCCGCCGTATTCAAGGACTGCGCGGGTCCCAAAAACCATCGAGCCGCCTTGGTCGATGCGAACGCCACGGAACGTTGGACCCACTTCTCCGAGCTTCGATTCCCGCAGAACCAGTGCCGTGTGCGGGCCAGCCCCAAGCGATCCGGTGGGGAGCCAGACCGTGGCGATTCCACCAGCAGGGGAATCGGTGTCGTAGCTCATCAGGCCAGCAAGGAGAAGCCGGCTCGTGGGACCGAGCTCCTGATCGTAAGCAAATGCGGTTGCAGGGCTAGCAGGAAGATTGGAGACCGAGCCGGGCCTGCGTGCCCCGTCGACAAATTCCAGGCGCCCGCGCACTGGCTCCAAGGCAACAGACTCGGAGCTCACGGCGGCGGCGCTAAGCGGGTCTTCTTCAACCCACTGAAGAACCGGGCGCACCGAGCTCGCCGAACGAAGCACCCACTTCCAATCATCGGCTTCGCCAGGTGCAGAAGAAGGAGCGCGGCGCAACTGCTCCAGGGAAGCAAACATGGATTCCAACTGTATGCGGATGACGGTCGTAAGATTGGCGCTGACGCGGACGTGTTTTTCGAGAGTGGGGAGGAATCCGGCAAGCGTTACGCGCACGGTATAAAAACCGGGAGCGAGCTTTTCGTCGCGAAAGACTCCCTGTGTGTTCGTCAAATAAGCAAGAGCCGCCGCAGACGCGCCAGATTCCGGGATTACCTGAACACTCGCGCCCAGTTGAGGCGTACCAGCAGTGTCTCGAACCACTCCCGAGAGCATGCCTTGAACGGACTTCAACTGCGCCACCGCCGGATTCGCTCCCAGTAACGAGAACGTTGCGGCCAGGACGAGTGCCCCCATGACTCGGACCTGTCCTTTAATCACTGCTGACTACCTCCCTGGAACCGTGTTGGCTGCCGCCTTAGTCGGTTCCTGTGGCCCTCGGACCGTAAAGTCTGCGGTCTTGGAAATAGACTGATTGGAAATGCCGTCGGTGGCATTAATTTCGATGGTGTACTTGCCGGGTACAAAAGTTGAAAGCGGCAACCATCGTTCGATGGTGACCTGGTCGCCAGTCTGCTTCATCTGTTCCGACGTTTCCTTGAATTGCATCACCTGCTCGGTGCCCTTCTTCACGATGTATTGGAAGGTGGCGCTGGACTTGTGTGTCTTGTCGTCTGGCTTCAGGTTGTAAACTTGCAGGTAGATTCCAAGACGGTCGGCGGTGGTGAAGTCGTTGTCGAGGCGCGGGCGCACTTTAGTTGAGCCCAAAACGAACTGCCCCGTGCCAATCTGCTTGGCGGGGACATGCTCAAGCTGGTCCGCGAGAATGAGTGTGCTCGAATCCAGTTTCTCGTCCGCGAAGCGGGGCACGGCCAGCCTGGTGTTAACAACCCCTACGTTTCCGCTCTGAACATCCTTGATTACGATATCCAGGCGATAGAGGCCGGGGCGAAGCGGCACGGCTTGTTGATAGATGGACTGCAGCTTCAGCGATTGCTGGAATAGCGAATCGGGAAAATCCTTTGACACAGGAACTTCGAAAGTCTGAACTACGCGTCCAGTCAACGTGGTGACGCGCATAAAAACGTTCATGGTGGCTGAATGGATGCCATCTTTCGCTTGGAAGTTCAGTTGGCCGTTGGACACCTGGATGGTGACGGGAACCAACACGGTGTCATTGGTTACCTTCATGAAATCGGTACGGTAAGTGAACTTGAGCTGATCGCGGACGATACGCGCGGTCACTATCGCTTCAAGGTCCTTAAACTTGACCTCAGGTGGTTTATTCACCTTGGCGTAGAGGTCCAGGCGGTTGAATTCATCCATGCTGGCGGGTGTACCACCCATGGCCGTCGGGAGGTTCGTTCCGTCAGAGCGCGTGAAGCGATCCGTCTTTGAGGCCAAGCCCATGGATTCCAACAAGCTCAAGCCGGCACCGGGGACGTGAAGCAGCGCGTCCTTTTCCGAAGGATCCATGGTCAAGTGATATTCACCAGAACCGCTCGGATCGACGAACTCGAGTTCGATGTTCTCGCCGATTCCTTCCAGATAGCGCCAGCGCCATGTTTCCCAGGGATACGTGGTTGTCGAGCCCCCACCATCTTCCATCGGCCGGTCCCAAGTGCCGCCGGACGGGTGGGAATCGACTTCGTCCGCCGGACCCCACATGATGTACATGCGGCCGCGATCAGTCTTCCAGCCAGGAATACCGGAGGCGAAGTGCTCGTTGGAGTAAGCGATGCGGCGATAATGCTCTTCCTTAAAATCGTTCTCCGGAAGATCAGGATTGCTGCTGCGACGGAGCCAGAACTGCTCAATGAACTGCTCGCGCTCTTCATTGGTATCTAGCTGGAGGAAGGCATTTCGCTCTTCAGGCGAAATGATGTAAACGACGTCCTCGTTCAGCCATTGCTTGTACTGGATGTCGAGCTCTTTGAGCGTCTTTCGTGCTTTGTCTTTCTGCGCCTTCCTCTGCTCCTTGGTGAGTGTCTGAGGGGGCGGAGGATTCGCGGGATCTTGCTCCTGCGGAATCTGTTGCGCTGGGACGTTTGAAATAAGGATGGCAAACGAGAATGCAGTAGCAATCAGGGCACGAATTACCCGTGGCATTAGCACACCTCAACTTCTAGGACGACTGAATTCTACCCCTGGACAAGCGGCCCGTCAATCGAGGAATCTCCTGCATTTTGTGGGACTTGTCCCCCGATTTCGGTTAGACTCGTGAAATTATCGAAGGGTTGCCTGACAATTTTTGGCCTGAACTTACGGACAGGGTTTTGTGGAAGGACCTTTGGTTGGCAAGGAGTGCACCCAGGAGATCTACACGGACCGAACCCGGGGGTGATTTTCGCGAGGTACCTACTGGACGCGGTGATTGTGAACGTCCGAACCAACCAAGGTATCGAAGATCGCCAGGACGTGCCTGCGGTATTCCACCATTCGCGTGAAGATATCGCGCAGCTCTGGCTCGCGTTCCGCCTCGCGGTGCCACTTGGCCAGGACCATAGCGGGCACTTCGATGTCCCGACGCAAATTCTCCGCGGAATGGCCGCGCAAGAAGAGGCCGTAGAAGAAAGCAGCTTCTCGCTGTGGAAAGTCGAAATCGTGCACGACTTCCGAGGGAACGATTTGTGGCAGAGTCGCCATAGAGAAAAATGCAGTTTACCGAAAAGATTTTCCCCGTCAAGTAGTACGCGGGTTTTAATGCCGCCACTTATGCAACTCCCTTTCCGAAGGGATGAAGCCCCCGGTACAGCACCAGGCACAGCAACTGGCAGATGAAGGGGGTTGCCAGGGCCATCTAACCGCCGTAGGATGCTTAAAGACATGGCAAAGTTACACAACTCGGTATCGGGAGGAGTCTTAGGGCGGTTTGCTCGATTTGGGCTCCTACGTGGGTTGCGCTCGATCGAAATCGACAGGGAAGAATTCCGCAGACAGCTCAAGAGGAAGCACGGGCTGGAAGTGGCGGACTTCCGCAATATGCACCGCGTGCCAGTAGCGCGCCTGGATGCTATTGCTAAGACTCTAATTCAGGACACGGAGCGGCTCGCACTGCTCGAGGGGGCGGGCTTTGGGCTTGGCGGAATGATCACGATCATTCCAGACGCAGGGCTCCTCACGATTCTAACGCTGCGGCTGATACAGAGACTTTGTCTGCTCTACGGATTCGAGGAGCGCGGGCAAAGTGAACGGCTGGAGTTGTGGATGGCTGCGGCCGCGGCTACCGGCGTTGACTATGGCAAAGACCTTGCGGAAAAGCAGATCCTCGAAAGACTTGCTCCGCGCATCGCGGAACGGCTGGCCGTCAAGCTAGGGCAGGAAACGGCGGAAAAATGGGTCGGCCGGTTGATTCCCCTTGCCAGCTCAGTGATCGGCGGTGCACTGAATTTCACTTTTGTGCGCGCCTGGGGCCGACGTGTGCAGCGCAACTTGCGTTTGCGCCATGTTTCCGGCCGGCCCACTGCCGCGTCCCCATCTCCTTCTGCTCCGGCATACGCGCCCGCGCGAGCCCTGCTCGTCTAGACTTCGCGGCCGTTTCGGTCGAGACGGAACCGGTTCTTCCATGGAAGGCCACTCTAGTCCTTCGAATCTCCGCTGCGGAAGGGAACACCATGCGCGGGACACCGTCAGGAATACTCGGTATTGGCCTTTGCTACTGTTTCTCACCGCATTCTGCCTCCAGGCAATTCTAGGTGCGCCTGCTGTCGCTCTTGGGCAAGACCCGGAAGAGATCAAGGGCGCGCCCGCCGAGCCCGCGGACGCCCAAGAGATCCGGGAGCAAATTGCAGCCGTCCAGAAACTGCAGCCCACGTTTCCTGACCGCGGCGCGGCGCTTTATTTCCTTGCCACAGCGAAAGAACATTTGAGAGAGGGCCGCCAGGCGTTGGCGCTTCTGAAGGAATGTCTCGCCTTGCAGGAAGGATTCGATCCTTCCGGGGATCCCGCTTTCCTTGAGTTGAAACAAACGAGGGAATTCACGACGCAAATAGAAAATGTGCACCGGGATTTTCCCGTTGTGGCGCAAGCGCGCGAAGCGATTCGCACAACGGAGAAAGACCTGGTTCCTGAAGGCCTGGCCTACGATGCACAGCGGAATGTTTTTTATCTGGGCAGCCTCAATCGCCGGAAGATTGTGGAAATTGGCGGAGACGGCAGAATTTCCGATTTCGTCCCAGCAGACCGCTATGGACTCTTGCCGATCTTAGGCATCCGAACCAGCCCCAAGGACGGCACAGTGTGGGCCGATTCCTTCGCCGACAGCGGGCGGACGGAGCTCCTGCATTTTGATGCTCTCGGAAAACTGCTGGGACGCTTCAAGCCGGAGGGTTCGGCCAAGCACGGTTTCAACGATCTGGTGATCCGGAAGAACGGCGAAGTGATTACAACGGATAGCCTGACGAACACGGTGCTGCGCTTCGATCCTTCCGCGCAAACTTTCAAGGCTCTGCCGGTTCATCGCCCGCTCTTTTATCCCAACGGGATCGCACTCAGCGAGGACGATCAGACCTTGTACCTCGCGGATAGCTTGGGTGTCGTGAGAGTGGATCTCGCAAACGGAGAAAGCCGCGACGTTGATCCGGGACCTCGAAGCACGCTCGCCGGCATCGACGGCCTCTATTGGCACAATGGCAGCTTGATTGGCATTCAGAATGGCATCGGGTCGCCTCGTGTCGCGGCATTCCACCTCTCTAGCGATGGCCTTCGCGTGACACGCACGATTGTCCTCGAAAATCGCAGCAATTTATGTGCCCTGCCAACGACAGGAGCCATCCGCGGATCCGACTTCTTCTTTATTGCGAACAGTCAGATCGACAACATGAACAACGACAAAGTGATGGATGTGACGCGGCTGGAAGTGATCCGCATTGGCGTCCTGCATCTGCCGTGATATGGGAGTGGGGAGGACCCGCCAAGAACCGAGAGTGGAATTTAACGCGATAGCGCCGTAGAGTAGTGGCCAGCTTGGGCGGCGCGGAATTTGACGCTGGAATGCGTCGCTTGAATCAGGGGGCCAAAGATGCGAGGAACACAAAAAGTCTTCGGCGGGATCATTCTCGTGGCGGTGGCGCTCGGTCTAGCGCTGATTCCGCAGCAGGCTTCATCGGGGTCCGTGGCAAATTCGGCGCAAGACATAAATCCTGAGCCGGTTCCCGCGTTTCACAATACGGTGCCCGTGGGACCTCTGCCGGCAACCTTGAGCCCTTCGCTCTTCACCGATCCTGTTGCTCAGAATGCATACAGCATCGCCGCCCGCATCAAGAAGATTCTTTATCAGGAGCCATGCTATTGCCACTGTGACCGCAGCCAAGGCCACGGCAGCTTGCTCGATTGTTATACAGGGAAACACGCCGCAGTTTGCGGGATTTGCGAACGCGAAGATTTTTACGCCTACGAGCAATCGCGCAAAGGCAAGAGCGGCGCGCAAATTCGCGAAGGAATCGAGCGCGGCGACTGGCAAGGTGTCGATATCACGAAATACCAGACTCTTTTGCCTGCGAAGTAATCCTCGCGTCCACTTAGTCGTGTTGTCTAGTTGTGTTGTCCTTGCCCCCGGCGGAAGGCTTCTTGCGTTAACTTCAGCGATATTCAACAATCCTGAAACCCCCGCGCTCGGCCTTTCGTCTGTTTCTTAGAGAGCGTGCCGGTAGGGGTGGTGCCGGAATGCTGCGGGCTTCAGAAGGTGGACAATTCAAGGCAAATTGGGGGAAACCATGCGGAGTCGTAAATCTCCGGTTGGGATAATCGTGACGGTATTGTTGGTTGCCGCGATCGCGATGGCGGGCGTCGGACTGCGGGACTCGGCGACGCTCGCCGACAACGCGGCCTACTGGGGATTCGACACGGCGAATCTCGACAAAACCTGCAAGCCTTGCGATGACTTCTACCAGTTCGCCATGGGCGGCTGGATGAAGAACAATCCCATTCCGCCGGAGTATCCCAGCTGGGGATCCTTTACCGTTCTGCGCGATAAGAATCTCGCGGCCATGCGCTCCATTCTCGACACCTCCACGAAGGCCAGTCCTGCGCCGGGTTCCAACGAACAAAAAATCGGCGACTTCTATACCAGCTGCATGGACACCTCTGCGATCGACGCAGCTCAGTTGAAACCCTTGCTTCCTGAACTCGCACAAATTGATGCCATCCAGAATGCCAAGGACCTGCAGGTAGCCATCGCTCGCGCTCATCGAATGGACATCAACTCCGCGTTCGAATTCGGCTCCCGGCCGGATTTCAAGAACAGCAGCAGCATGCTTGCCGAAGCGGATCAGGGTGGCCTCGGACTTCCGGACCGCGATTACTATTTGCGCGACGATGATCGCTCCAAGACGCTGCGCGAAGGCTACGTGCAACACATGGCGAAAATCTTCGAACTCTCGGGGGATGCTCCCGACAAAGCCGCGGCCGAAGCGAAGACGGTGATGACGCTCGAAACAGCCCTGGCCAAGGAGTCGCGCACGAGAGTGGAACGTCGCGATCCCGAGAAGAACTACAACAAGATGACTCTGGCACAGATGTCGGCGCTGACTCCGGATTGGTCCTGGCCGGAATATTTCAAGAACGTCGGCGCTCCGGCCGTAACCGAAGCCAATATTGGCCAGCCCGACTTTTTCAAGGAGCTCAATCACCAACTCACCGCCACCTCGATTCCGGATTGGAAGGTTTACCTGCGGTGGCATCTGCTGCACTCCGCAGCTCCGGCGCTCTCTGAGGATTTTGTGCAGGAGAATTTCAATTTCTACGATAAGCAACTGGCCGGCAGCAAGGAAATCACTCCGCGCTGGAAGCGGTGTGTGCGGCAAACTGACCGTTCTCTCGGAGAGGCCCTAGGAGAGGTCTACGTAAGAACCTATTTCACTCCCGAAGCGAAAGCGCACGCCAAGGAGATGGTAAACAACCTGATCGCCGCGCTGCGCGCGGATATTCCAACGCTTACTTGGATGGGACCGGAAACAAAGAAACAGGCTCTCGCAAAATTGGAAGCGTTCACCGTGAAAATCGGTTATCCGGACAAGTGGCGCGATTATACGGCCTTCGCCGTCGATCGACATTCCTACCTCGCGAACGTGCAGCGGGGCGCCGCGTTCGAGCAAGCCCGGGACCTTTCCAAAATCGGCAAGCCAGTGGACCGCTCCGAGTGGGGCATGTCACCGCCCACAGTAAATGCCTATTACAGTCCAACTTTCAACGAGATTGTCTTCCCGGCCGGTATTCTGCAGCCTCCTTTCTATGACCCCAAAGCTGACGATGCCGTGAACTACGGCGGCATGGGCGCCGTCATCGGACACGAAATCAGCCATGGGTTCGATGATTCGGGCTCCAAATTCGACGGCGCGGGCAATCTCCGCGAATGGTGGACGCCGGAAGACCGGAAGAATTTCAATGAACATGCCGATTGCGTTGTGAAACAGTTTGATGGCTACGAAGTGGAACCGGGCCTGCATCAGAACGGCAAGCTAGTACTCGGCGAGAGCATTGGCGATCTGGGCGGCATCGCTATTGCCTATGCCGCTTACGAAAAATCCATCGAAGGCAAACGTCCGAAAGACATTGATGGTTTCACGCCGGAAGAGCGTTTCTTCCTCGGCTGGGCGCAGGTTTGGGGTGCAAACGACCGGCCGGAGTACGCTCGCTTGTTGGCAAATACCGATGGCCATCCCCTGCCTCGTTTCCGGGGGAAAGGGCCGCTCTCGAACATGGCGGAGTTTGCCAAAGCTTTCGGCTGCAAAAAGGGCGATGCCATGGTACGCGAGCAAGTCTGCAAAATCTGGTAAGCTCGGTCGGCTCAAATTGACATCAAACCGCAAAGAAGTTTCTCCGCTGTTGGGCAGCGCGCTTCTTTCGCTCGCCCTGTTCCTGCTGGCACCGGGAGCCTCCGCAAAGTGGAAATACTTTCGCGCGGGAAACGCCGCTGACAGCACGGCCACGCCGCGAGCCGGATTTGCGCTCATGGGTGGCGGCGAGCAGGATCCCGCCCTCAAGAATCTGTGTGAACGCGCAAACGGCGGCGACTTTCTGATTCTGCGCGCCAACACCGAGGACGACTACGCCCAAAAAGTAAACGAAGAGATGCGCGCTCTCTGCCCGCTGAACTCCGCGGCAACCATCGTCTTTTCCGAACGCGAGGACTCGGACAATCCCAAGCTGCTCGAACGTATCGGCCAGGCGGAAGCAATCTTTATCGCAGGGGGCGACCAAGCGAACTACGTGCGGTTTTGGCAGGACACGCCCGTCGAGGAGGCGCTAAACCGGCACATCGCCGCCGGGAAACCGCTTGGCGGCTCCAGCGCCGGGTTGGCGGTGCTCGGTGAATTCTCATTTTCCTCCATGATTGACACGATTCATTCCCCGGCCGCACTTGCCGATCCTTACGACAATAAAGTGACGATCTCGCGCGACTTCCTGCGCATTCCTTTACTCACCGGAATCATCACCGACACACATTTCGCCAAGCGCGATCGCATGGGCCGGCTGCTCGTCTTCCTGGCTCGTATTCTGCAGGATGGGTGGGCCAAGCAGGTGCGCGCGATTGCGATCGAGGAAGGCGCTGCGGTTCTTCTCGAACCGGACGGCCAAGCGAAGGTCATTGGCTCCGGACCGGCCTATTTTCTCGAAGCGAAAAATTTGCCGTCGGTCTGCCAAAGGCAGACGGCGCTCGGCTTCAGCGGAATAAAAGTTCACCGCTCGCCAACGGGCACTTCTTTCAATGTGAAAGATTGGAAGGGAACCGGCGGAGACGACTATCAACTCTCCGTTGTAAACGGAGTGGTGAATGCTGCCGGTTCAAATCACGGAATTTATTAGCCGCCGGTCCGCGTTTCGTTAGAAGTGGAAAACGACGCCGCCCATCAGCTCAAAATTGTTCTGAGATTGGCTGAAATAGTTGGTGTGCACCCAATCGGCTTCCAGCCTTCCGGAAAAGCGCGGATTGAAGCGATAGTCCGCGCCGCCTCCAACCTGGACGGCGAACGCGTTCTTGCTGTTGCCGGCGGTCTGTGGCTGCTCATGGCTTCCGCCAATGATGGCGTGGGCCCAGGGTTCCCATTTCTTTTCTCGCCAGGCGATCTTTGGCCCAGCGCCATAGACCAGGACTTTTACGTGTTCCCGATCGAAGATTTCCGGAGCGAAGGTGGCCGAGACGTTTCCTTCAATTCCGAACCACTCGTTCGTAAAGTACGTGACCGAACTCTTGACGCCGACGGCACTGGCGTTGAAGACCGAGTTTCTAAACCTCAGCCAGTCTGCGCCAATCCCAAGCTGCCAGCGGAAATCGTCTCGACCCCCATAGATGAACTTTGGGTCTGGGGCCGGCGACGGGTCGGGCGCGGCCGTTTCGAACGGTGAGGCAGCAGACGTAGCCGGCCCAAAGCTCGAGGCCGGCGAGAGGGCAAGAGCAGGGGCCAGCGGAGACACGGCTGTATTTGTAACGGGCGCCGCGGAAAAATCCGCAGCCACGTTTCGATCGACTGCCTGGCTGTCCTGGACAGCTTCCTGCGCGCGAGCGGCACACCCAGCCCCAAGCATCATCAAAACTACAACGAGTTGCCTCTTCATGATTCTCCCCTCAGAGGTTTGACCCCACGCCTGGAATCAGCCCACTCTGCTACGGTAAACAAGACCATAGGCCTTTGTCTACGTTCTTTCGCGAGTCCGGTACAAAGAAAAACGGGGTAGGGAGGTTTGACCCGCGAGTTCTCCTTGAGCCAGCGCCCACTCTTAGCGGCCATGCCTCAGGTAATCGTCGGTTTTGTTCAGCCAATCTTCCCGCGGCGGATTGAAGACATCCAGATCGACGGTGTCCTCCATTGCCCAGGCTTCGTGGGGCATGTGCGGTGGAATGCAAAGCACCTCACCCGCTCGCACGACGATCTCTTTGCCATCGATGGCGAATTTCAATGCGCCTTCCAGTATGTACGTCACCTGCTCGTTATGATGATGATGAAGAGGCACATGAGCGCCCTTCTTCATGAGCACTCGCGCTAGCATAATTTTGTCGCCGACCACCATTTCCCGGTCAATCTGCGGATTTAGCTGCTCGCGCTCGACGTCTTTCCAGGGAATGTACTTCATCCCAGAAGCAGTGCTCATGATTTGCCTCCATACAGCTTTGCGGCGTTATCGTGCAGGTACATGTGTGCCAGTTCAAGGGCTTTTTCTTCGCTGAACGCGCCTTCCGAAACCAGTTCGGCCAGCGCCGCAGCGATCGCAGTCCGCGCCGAGCGCGACGCTAGCCAGAAAGTCTCCTCCGCACCCACGGCGTCGTTGAAAGGAAAGGCATCGGAGCCGAACATAATTCTGTCAGGAAAGAGCGAAATCCACTGTTTCAGAATATTCTTCAGCTCCGAGGGATAGACGTAATAACCCATCAACGACGAATCGGTGTAGACGTTTTTGGCCGCCGTCATCCAAATCATGTCGAGCGTATACGGGTACCCGCCATGGATCAGCACGAAATTTATCTTGTTGTTCCGCGGATCACGAAGGACATTTTCCAGATTCAGCGGATTGCCATTGCGCAAACTAAAATAGTCGCCGATACCCACGGCGCTGTGAAAATGCACGGAAAGATTTAATTTGCCGGCTTCATCAATCAGCACATGAAAGATGTAATCCTGAAACGTCCGGTATTCCTCTTCCGTCGGAACGCCGCCGGAATGAAATCTCGAGTAAATAGCTGCGGCTCTTTCGCGCGGGGGATCCTGGAAATAGAGCGAGCGGAAATAAGCGGCCTCGAACTTCATGGCCACTCCGCCCTTTTTCTTGTTATCGCTTACAGTTTGCCGGACGAAAGCCTCATATTCAGTGAGGTCGGCCGGTAGCGCGTTCACATTCTCCTGCTTCATGTATCGCTGCAGGACTTTCTCCTGCAGGGGGATGAAAACGCCCATGTCTGGGTTTTTCCCCGTCTGGTCGCGGTTGTCCAGCGGGAAGAGGAACGAATCCACGAAAAAAACCCAATGAAAGCGTTTGGGATCGAGGTAAGGCGCCAGCGCCACGCGATTTGCAAGGCACGTTTCGATATTTAGTTTGTCGAGGATGCTGTCCCAGTACGCCGTGCCGCCTGCCGCTTCCGCCGCCTTCTTCTTGTCGATCAGCCACTTCGCGTGCTCGGGGCTGAAATCATCGTAGGGATAACCAAACAGCGATTTGGCCGCGGCCACGAACTCCGGATTGGTATCGCGTAGCCGCAGAACGGAAGTTTCATCCGGAGGCGCGGCCTGTGCGTCCATGTCGGAATCGTCGGGGAAAGTGGCGTGTGAATGATTGTCGTAGATGGGGATCTGGTCGATTTGCTTCAAAAGCCGTTCATAGATCTTTGGCACGTCGGCGCCCGCGAGCGGCTTCGCCTGGGCAGCCGCATTTGCTGCACCGAAGAACACAACGAGAGCGCCAAGCAGCAGTGCCTTTCCCGGTTCAACATGACTTCTCATCGTCACTGCTCTCCCCCCTGAGACTTTTGTCGGACAGACATTCTTGTCTGTCTTCTTTCTGTTGCTTTTTTTTCAAACTCTATTTTCAGTTGCAAGACCCGACAGGCAGGAATGCCTGTCCTAATGCGCGACCGCCGCCCGCCACCGGGAAGATACCCGCTGCATGCGCTCCAGCGCTTCCTGGAGCAGGTGGCGCGCGCTGACCAGGGAAAATCGCAAATAGTTCTTCCCGCCCGGGCCAAACGCAGCTCCGGCGATCCCCGCGACTCCGGCTTCCTCCAGAAGAAGTCTCGCCACTTCTTCCGCGGCCAGGCCGGTCTCTTCGATATTCACCCACGCATAAAACGCGCCGCCGGGCGGCTGGCAACGAAATCCCGGAATGCCGTTTAGCCCGCCCACGAACAGGTCGCGGCGTTTGCGGTACTCCGCGACCATTGCCTCTACGGCACCAGTGGAATCGAGCAGCGCTTCGATCGCCGCCACTTGCGTGAATTCCGCCACACACGTGAAGGTATTCAGCACCAGCAAGTCCATCGCATCCACCACGTGCTTTGCCGCCACCGCGTAGCCTAGGCGCCAGCCGGTCATCGCGAAACTTTTCGAAAATCCATCGATGATGACGGTGCGCTCCGCCATGCGCGGTAATGACCAAATCGACTCATATTCTCCGCTGAACAAAATTCGCGCATAGATTTCGTCCGCGAGAATCCACAAGTCATGCTTCTCGGCTAACTCCGCAATTCTCCCCAGCGCCTCCGTGGTAAAAACAGTTCCGGTCGGATTGTTGGGAGAATTGAATATCAAAGCGGACGTACGCGGCGTGATTTTTCTGGCGATCTCGTTAAGATCAGGCTGAAAGCCGTTTTTTTCTTCCAGCCCGAATGGCACCGCAGCGGCGCCTAGCCCGCGCGTGAACGACGGATAAATTGGAAAACCGGGATCGGGGTAAAGCACCTCATCGCCCGGCTCGATCAGCGCCATCATCGCCAGGGAGAGCGCCATCTTGCATCCTGGAGCCACAAGGACCTGTTCCGGCGCCACTTGCAAATGCCGCGTCCGCTGCAAATATTCCCCGATCGCTTCGCGAAGCGCAGGAATACCGCGGGTAGATACGTATCGATCCCTCCCTGCCGCAACCGCGTCGCGCACCGCATCCACCACCGGCGCCGCCGGATGGAAGTCCGGCTCGCCTAGCTCCAAGTGGATGATCGACCGCCCCGCGCGTTCGAGTTCCTTCGCGCGGGAATAGACGGCGAGCGCGCCTTCGCCATTCAGTTGAGAGACACGTGAGGCAATTCGTCGCATAGCGTTCCGCAGAATCCTATCATTTTGACGCAGGAAGTGGAGGCGCGGCTTTGAGCTTGGCTCCGCACCGCGAGGTTTTGCAGAGAAATGGTGGTGCTTGAAGTTCGTCCCGGGATGCTCGAGAAATTCGCGACGCGATTATGGATCCCAGGCCCAGTTGGCGAATTGTTCGCGGAGCGTGGTCTTTTTGAATTTGCCGACGGAGGTGCGGGGCAGAGCTTCGAGGAAAACGAACGCATCGGGAAGCTGCCATTTGGCGAACGATTGAGCCAGAAAGGCGCGAAGTTCTTCCGGCGTAGCGTGTGCCCCGTCTTTCAGAACAACAGCAGCGAGTGGGCGCTCCTGCCATTTGGGATGCGGGACGCCGACCACCGCGGCTTCTTTGACGGCAGGATGCCCCATCAGCGTGTTTTCTATGTCCACCGAACTGATCCATTCACCGCCGGATTTGACGAGATCTTTGGCGCGGTCGACGATTTTCACGAAGCCTTCGTCATCGATGGTGGCCACGTCGCCGGTTTTGAACCACCCATCTTCGGTCCAGCGATGAGCCTGGTCCGCCGAATTGTAGTAGCTGGCCGCTACCCAGGGACCGCGAACTTCCAGTTCGCCGGGGGTGTTGCCATCGCGCGGAGCTTCGACAGATTTGCCTTCGAGGCCTTCCGGCCGCATGACGCGGAGTTCAATGAAGGGGGCGGGCCAGCCTTGTTTTGCGCGGACTTCGTATTGCTGGTCCGCGGTCCAGTCTCCCATGTGGCGTTTGAGTTTGCCGACAGTGGCGAGTGGCGTGGTTTCCGTCATCCCCCAGAGGTGGAGAATGTGGAGGCTGTACTTGTCGAGGGCGCGCATCAGACGTTCCGGCGGAGCGGAACCGCCGCAAACCAAGCGAATGGGCCAGCCGAATTTCCAGCGGCCAGGATTTTTCTCGAGCGCTGCGAGGACGCTGAGCCAGACGGTGGGAACCCCGCACGCAATGGTGACATGCTCCTGTCCTATGAGATCGAGAACGCTTTCGGGATCGACATTGGGCCCCGGCAGAATCAGCCGCGCCCCAGCCATTGTGCAGGAATACGGCAGGCCCCAGGCATTGGCGTGAAACATAGGGGCGACGGAGAGAACGGTGTCGTGGTGGCCGATGGCGAAAGAATCCACGCCCAGCTCGGCGAAGGAATGGAGGACCAGGGCGCGATGGGAATAGACGACGCCTTTGGAGTTGCCGGTGGTACCGGAGGTGTAACACATGGCGGCGCCGTCATTTTCATCAATTACCGGGTAGCGAAAATCGTCGCCCGCGTTGGCGAGCAGCTCTTCATAGTCCAAGGAGCCATCTGGGACCGGGACCGTGCAGCCGCCATAAGGAACGACGATGATGCGTTCGAACGGTACGTGAGAGAGAAATTTTTCGAGTGTGGGGAGGAGGACGTCATCAACAAGAAGAAAGCGGTCGGCGGCGTGGTTGACGATGGTGGCGATTTCGTGGGGATGCAGCCGCAAATTTAATGTGTGCAGAATTCCGCCCGCGCACGGTACGCCGAAGAACGCTTCGAGGTGGCCCGAGTGATTCCACATCATGGACGCGACACGGTCGCCAGGGCGCAACCCCAGCTTGGCAAGCGCGTCAGCGAGGCGCCGGGCGCGATGGTAGAACTCGCCGTAGGTTGTGCGAACGACGGTGCGGTCCGGCTTGCGGGAAACGATTTCGACACGATGGAAAAGCTTACCGGAGCGCTCCAGAATCGCAGGGAGCGTCAGCGGAAAATCCATCATAGTGCCGCGCATAGAGTTGTCCTGCTGGGGACTGAGCCGGCGGCATCCTATCACTATTCAACGAGCGCGGGAGGCTCAACCCCAGGAGGAAGAGCGCTAGAAGTAACCGCTCCACAGGAATCGCAAAACCACCCGAAGTAAGGGCAGGCAGCTAGACTCTTTCCCATTGCAAAAGGGGTTAATTTTCGAGAGGATGCCTCTGACCGCTGAAGTGCCGGTCTCGCCCCGCGGTGGCTCGGCTTCCCCGACTGCCCGTGAACGATCGCTGTCCTTCAGCGCGCTCCGCGACTCTCACTTGGGTTCCGGGCAGAAGGAGTGGGCTGGTGAAGAAGCTCTATATTGGCAATCTTCCGTTTTCCGCGACGGAAGAGCAGCTTCAGGAATGGTTCGCGCAAGTAGGCGTTACTCCCTCAGGTGTCAATCTCATTCGTGACCGCTTCACGGGACAATCACGCGGTTTTGCCTTCGTGGAAGTGCAGGGCGACGAAGATGCAGATCGTGCGGTGAACTCGTTGAATGGGCAAAACTTCGGCGGGCGGAACCTGGTAGTCAACGAAGCGCGGCCGCAAGCCGAGCGCAGCGGTGGTGGTGGCGGGCGCCCAGGTGGCGGCGGTGGCGGTTATGGCGGGCGCGGCGGCGGTGGCGGGGGTCGTGGTGGTGGTGGCGGTGGACGAGGCGGCGGCGGTGGACGCGGTGGTGGTGGCGGAGATCGTGGAGATCGCGGGAACCGCTGGTAAGAAGGCCTTCCGGATTTAAAAGCGGCGTCTTCATCCCTCGGGATGCCGCCTGAGACACTCC
>DATEQG010000034.1:0-31696 GCA_035272765.1 Candidatus Acidiferrum sp. | reverse complement strand
CAACACAACGACATCGCGCTTGTGCTCGACGAGACGCTTGGCTTTTTCGAGAACCATTTCCGCAACCTGAATGTGGCGCTGCGGCGGTTCGTCAAATGTCGAGCTGATGACTTCTCCCTTCACAGTGCGCTGCATGTCCGTGACTTCTTCCGGGCGCTCGTCGATGAGAAGAACGATGAGCGCGACTTCCGGATGATTCAGGGTGATGGAGTTGGCCATGGACTGCAGGATCATGGTTTTGCCGGTGCGCGGAGGGGCATTAACCAGACCGCGCTGGCCTTTGCCGACGGGGCAGAGAAGATCGAGCACGCGGCCCGTCATGTTCTCTTTGGTGGTTTCCATTTTGAGCCGGCCCTGGGGATAGAGCGGCGTCAGGCTATCGAAGAAAATTTTGTTGCGCGCGACTTCTGGATCTTCGAAATTGACGGCTTCGACTTTGATCAACGCGAAATAACGCTCACCATCTTTTGGCGGGCGAACCTGGCCGGAGACGGTGTCTCCGGTGCGAAGATCGAATTTGCGGATTTGCGACGGCGAAACGTAAATGTCGTCTGGGCCGGGAAGATAGTTGTATTCCGGCGCGCGGAGAAAACCGAATCCGTCGGGGAGACATTCGAGGACGCCTTCGGAAAAGATCAAACCATTTTTCTCCGTTTGAGCGCGGAGAATCTGGAAGATCAATTCCTGTTTGCGCATGCCGCTGGCGCCAGGAATGTTCAATTCCTTGGCGATCTTGGCGAGGTCAGTGATGTTTTTTTCTTTTAACTCGGCGAGGCTAATGCTCATCTGATTGCTTCCTTCAACGCTTGTTTCTTTCATATGTCCTTAACTTTGATTGTGTAAATTGACCTTCTTTTTTGCGTGGCCGCGCTGCGGTCAACAAATACCCGGATTGTTAGTGAGGTGGCGCACCGCACTGGCGGACAAACGAAAACATGCCAGGATGGGCAAACCAGACTTTCTGTAACCGGCGGCAGCGCGGAGCCACGACATGCAGGGAAAAGCTCGCAGGGCGGGCCCAAAACCACGCTGCTTAGTTGGTCAAACTCTTGTCTTTCTCGGCGCTGGCAACGAAAGGTTCCGCAACGGGCGCAACCTCGGGATGTTCGAGCGGCACGATCAGCCGTTCGAGCGCAACCTGCAGCACTTCATCCATGGTTTCTACAAAATGAACTTTGAGACAGGAGAGGATCTCCTGCGGGATATCCGCCAGGTCCTTCTCATTGTCCTTCGGAAGCAGTACCGTATGCAAGCCCATTCGGTGGGCGGCCAGGAGCTTTTCTTTGACGCCACCGATGGGGAGAACCTTGCCGCGCAAGGTGATTTCGCCCGTCATCGTCACGTCGCGGCGCACGGGGATTCGGGTCAGCGCGCTGACGATCGAGGTGCAGATGGTGATTCCGGCAGAAGGGCCGTCCTTGGGGATGGCTCCTTCGGGCACGTGCACGTGGATGTCGAGTGTGCGGTAGAAGTCTCTGGCCAGGCCGAGTTGCGCGGATCGCGAACGTACGTAGCTCATGGCAGCTTGCGCGGATTCCTGCATCACGTCGCCGAGTTTCCCGGTGAGCGTGAGGCGGCCTTTGCCTTCCATCAGAGTCGCTTCGGTGGCGAGCACGGAGCCGCCGACTTCCGTCCAGGCGAGGCCCGTGGTCAAGCCGATTTCGTTGTGCTTCTCGAGCCAGTATTCGCGGTACTTCAGGATGCCGAGGAAGTCGTTGGCATTGGCCGGGCTGATTTCGACACCGACGGCAGCGCCTTCGGTAACAACTTTGCGAGCCATTTTGCGGGCGATGTTCTGGATTTCGCGCTCGAGGCTGCGCACTCCGGCTTCGTGCGTATAGTGGCGGATGATGTGCAGCAAGCCTTCGTCGGTGAACTTGAGATTTTGCTCGTTGAGCCCCGTGGCTTCGCGTGCGCGCTTCACCAGGAAGCGCTTGGCGATCTCCCGCTTTTCCTGCTCGGTGTAACCGGGAAGCCGCAGGATTTCCATGCGGTCTTGCAGCGGCTGAGGAATCGTGTGCAGCACATTGGCGGTGCAGACGAACATCACTTTCGAAAGATCGTATTCGACATCGAGATAGTGGTCCGTGAAACTGTGGTTCAGTTCAGGATCAAGCACTTCCATCAACGCGGCTGACGGGTCGCCGCGGAAGTCCGTGGACATTTTGTCTACTTCGTCGAGGACGAAAATCGGGTTCACCGTGCCAGCTTTTTTCATCATTTGGATGATCTGGCCGGGCAGGGCGCCGATATAGTTGCGGCGATGGCCGCGAATTTCGGCTTCATCGCGCACGCCGCCGAGAGAAACGCGGACGAATTTGCGGCCTGTGGCGTGGCCGATAGACATGGCCAGGGAAGTCTTGCCGACGCCTGGAGGCCCAACGAAACAAAGGATCGACCCTTTGGGATTCTTCACCAGTTGGCGGACGGCTAGAAATTCCAGGATGCGCTCTTTGATTTTTTCGAGGCCGTAATGCTCTTCGTTGAGGATTTTTTCCGCGGCAAGAATGTCGCGGATTTCCTTGGATTTCTTTTTCCAGGGCACAGCGAGAAGCCAATCAAGGTAATTCCGGCTGACGGTCGACTCCGCCGACATGGGCGGCATCAACTCCAGCCGCTTCAGCTCCTGGATCGCTTTTTCGTGAACTTCCTTGCTCATTCCAGCGGCATCGATTTTCTTTTTCAGCTCATCGATTTCGCTCTTCTCGCCGCGGCCCAGTTCTTTTTGAATGGCCTTGAGCTTTTCGTTGAGGTAATACTCTTTTTGAGCGCGCTCCATCTGGCGCTTTACGCGGGTGTTGATGTTGCGGTCGACGTTGAGCTTTTCCAGCTCAATCTCGAGGATGTCGCCGATGCGGTTGAGGCGCTCGACCGGATCGACGGTTTCGAGAAGATCCTGCTTTTCGTCGACGGGAAGCTGCAAGTTAGCGGCGATCGTGTCCGAAAGCCGCGCCGGGTCATCGCCACGGGCGGCGGCTATCATCGTGTCGTAATTGAGGCTCTGCGACAGCTTGATGAATTGTTCGTAGAGGCCAGTAATCTTTTGCACGGTCTGCTCGACCTGCGGAGACGGCTCGACCCGTGCATTAAGCAGGCGAACTGTTGCGCGGAAGAAACCCTCTTCTGAGGCGATCGAAAGAGCGCGAGCCCGCTCGACGCCCTCGACCAAAACTTTGATGTTGCCATCGGGGAGTTTGACGCTCTGCACGATGTTCGCGAGCGTGCCGACGGCGTAGATTTCCTCGGGCTTGGGGTCGTCCACCGAAGCGTCGTGTTGCGTGGACAGAAATATCTTTTTGTCGCCGGCCAGCGCTTCTTCGAGAGCACGCACGCTGGCTTCACGGCCGACGATGAACGGCGTCATCTGCTGCGGAAAGATGACCATGTCGCGCACCGGCATCATGGGTACGCGCTTCAATTCCTGTTTTTCGCGGTTGAACATTAGGGCCCCTGAAAATCGTTCGAAATCCCAAAAGCGGCCTATCCGGCCTTTTCGAGCAAACTCCAGTTAATTTCCCGGCTGCGAACCATTTCCGCGGTGACGACAAAGTCGCGCACCTTGCGCTGCATCGGGAGGTGATACATCAGTTCGAGCATGAGGTCTTCGAGAATCATACGCAAGCCGCGAGCTCCGACTTTGCGCTGCATAGCCAGCTCCGCGACGGTATCGAGCGCGTCATCCGTGAAACGCAGGCGGACGTTTTCGAATTCGAACAGGCGCTGGTATTGCTTGAGCAGTGCGTTCTTCGGTTCCGTCAGGATACGCACGAGAACATTCTTGTCTAAGTCGTTCATCACGCCGGCAACGGGCAAGCGGCCTACAAATTCCGGAATCAGCCCATAGCGAATCAGATCCCCAGGCTGCACCTGCTCGAGCAATTCGGTGTTGCGGCGGCTCGGCGTCGAAGGCGCGGCGTCGGTGTGAAAACCGAGCGAATGGCGGCCAGCGCGCTTCTCGATAATTTTTTCGAGGCCAACGAAAGCGCCGCCGCACACGAACAGGATGTTCGTGGTATCCACAGGAGTAAATTCCTGGTGCGGGTGCTTGCGGCCGCCTTGCGGCGGCACGTTGGCGATGGTGCCTTCCAAAATTTTCAGCAATGCTTGCTGGACACCCTCGCCAGAAACGTCGCGCGTGATCGAGGGGTTCTCGTCCTTTTTGGCGATCTTGTCGATCTCATCGATATAGATGATGCCTTGCTGAGCCTTCTGCACATCGCCATCGGCTGCTTGCAGCAGCTTCAAAATAATATTTTCGACGTCTTCGCCGACGTAGCCTGCTTCTGTCAGTGTCGTGGCGTCCACGATGGCGAACGGCACGTCGAGCATGCGCGAGAGCGTCTGCGCCAGAAGCGTCTTGCCCGTGCCCGTGGGGCCAATCAAAAGAATATTGGACTTGCTCAGTTCGACGTCACCCGGCTGCTTGTTCAAGAAGATGCGCTTGTAATGATTGTAGACGGCCACGGCGAGCTTCTTTTTCGTGCGGTCCTGCCCAATGACGTAGCCATCGAGAAATTGTTTGATCTCCGGCGGACGGGGAAGCCTGCGCGCGGGCGCGGCGGCTTGTTCACGCTTTTCATCTTCAAGAATGGTCTGGCAAACGCCGACGCATTCGTTGCAGATGTACGCGCGCGGATAGTCCGAGGGAGAGCTGATCAACTTTTCGACCTGTTCCTGAGTCTTGTGGCAAAAGGAACAGCGCAGCGGCTCGTCTGGGTTGAATTTTTTCACTGGTGTGAAGGCCTCGTCTCCGCTGGGCTTCGACGGAGTCTCTACCCCTTATTCTAGGCCGATTTATCCCTGGAGCAAAAGAGAAACTCGAAACGCTACTAACTTTTAAGAACCAGCTGCAACCGCACACCGCCCCCGCGGCGCACGCTTGCTAGCGATGCTTGTAAATAATCTCGTCGATCATGCCATATTCTTTGGCTTGTTCGGGATTCATAATGAAGTCCCGTTCGACGTCTTTCTCAATTTTATCGACGCTCTGGCCGCTATGCTGCGAAAGCAGCTGATTGATGACCGTGCGCATGCGCAGGATCTCTTTCGCGTGCAGATCGATGTCCGTAGCCTGGCCGCCGAGGCCGGACATCCACGGCTGGTGGATCAGGATGCGCGCGTGCGGCAGCGCGAAGCGCTTTTTCGGTGTTCCGCCAGCGAGAAGAACCGCTGCAATCGATGCGGCCTGTCCAACGCAAGTCGTCACAACGTCCGGCTTCACGAATTGCATGGTGTCATAAATCGCAAAGCCCGCGGTGATCGAACCGCCCGGTGAATTGATATAAAGCTGAATGTCTTTTTCCGGATCTTCGGCTTGCAGAAAGAGCATCTGCGCGGTGGCCAGATTGGCGACGTGATCGTCAATCGGCGTGCCGATAAAAATGATGTGTTCCTTGAGCAGCCGGGAATAAATGTCGTAAGCGCGCTCGCCGCGGCTGGTCTGTTCGACCACCATCGGAACGAGCGTTGTGCCGCGATACTCTGGGTCTTCGAAATTTTTCATTTAAGTGGTTGAGCCGCTGGAAAGTTTCACTTTGAATCTGCTGCCGCGGCGCTTGCTGCCGCAACGGTTTTGACTTGAGCGTTCTGTGCGAGCCAGTCGAGAGTTTTGTCACTTCTCAACTTAGCTTTCATCCTATCGAGCGCACCTTGCTTTGTCAAACGCGCGCGCGCCGCTTCCGCGGATTCGCCACCATGGCTGGCCATGTGCTCCAACTCGTGTTCGACTTCTTCTTCGGTCACGTCGATGTTTTCCTCGGTGGCGATGCGGTCGATGATGAGTTCGGCCTTCACGTCATCGGTGGCGCGTTCCTGCTGGCGCTTCCGCAGCGTCACCCAGTCGACGTTCACAGCGCGGGGATCCACGCCCTGAGCGGCGAGCGAGCGCACAACCCGCTCCAGCCGCACATCCATTTGATGCTCGACGAGCGCTTCGGGTACAGGAAACTCATGCGATTTCACGAGCTCCGTAATGACTTTCTCTCTCTGCAATTCCTTCTGGCGATGATCGCGCTGATGTTCCAGGCTTTCCGAGACCTTCTTTTTCAGCTCATCCAGTGTTGCGGCATCGCTCACATCTTTCGCAAATTCGTCATTCAATTCCGGAAGCTTTTTGTTCTTGATACCGAGGACTTCGACGGCATAGTTGTAGGTTTTCCCGGACAGCTTTTGGTCGGGATAGTCGGCGGGATAAGCCACGTCAAACTTCTTGTGGTCGCCGACATTGGCGCCGCGCAGATTTTCGTTGAACGGCTCCATCGTCTCTTCGGCGCCGATGTGGCAGAGAACGCTATCCGCTTGCAGCGGCTCGCCGCCGCCCGCTGGGGTTCCCATCAACTTTAGTTGCACATAGTCGCCGTTCTCGACGGCGCGCCCTTCAACGGGGGCAAAGGCCGCGGCCCGCTCGCGCATTTCTTCGAGAGCTTTCGCGACGTCGGCGTCGGTGATGTCCATCGCGGGCATTTCGATCGCGAGGCCCTTGTAATTCCCGAGATCAAACTCCGGCAGAACCTCGAATACGGCGCGGAACTTCAGCGGCTGGCCTTCGGCAAAATCTAGCTTCTCGACTTGCGGCTGCGAAACGGGTGTGAGCTTTTGTTCGGACACGGCTTTTTCGACGCGCTCAGGGACGAGCGACTGCAGCACCTCGCCCTTGATGTCTTCGGCGAATCGCCTGCGAATCAGCGAAACGGGCGCTTTGCCTGGCCGGAATCCCGGCACGCGCGCGACACGCGCAAATTCTTTGGCTACGCTTTCGATTTTTTTCGTCACTTCTTCCGCGGGAATCTCCAGATCCAGCTCGCGGCGGCAAGTTGCTTCAGCCATGGAACAATCCTCTCCTCGGTGAACGATTCGGCAATGATCAGGTCTTCGTGAAAATACTCGCTGGTCTCGACGGCATGCGCCCTAGTGTCTTGCGGAAAGCCCAGACTTGCCGGCGGTTTTGCGGCCGCACGTGAACTCGGATGAGGCCAGACAGGTAAGAACTTAGCCTGCAACGCAAAGTAAGAGTATAGGTGACGCTTTAGGGAGCGTCAATCCGCCGCGGCAGCGTGGCTGAGCGCTGTTGTGAAATCGGCGTGCAGCAAACGGTGGAAGAGATGTTCGCCGGCTTCGCGGCGAACGGACAGCCGGCCGGCGACGTAAGCGCGCGAGCTGAGCCCTCGCTGTACGGCATCGCAAATGGCCATGTCTTCGTCTTGCACTTTTTCGCTGACGGCGATGCTTTCTTTGTGGCGGGCCTCGGCGGCCGCGCTGGTATCGGCAAAATAATAATCGAAGACCACGGCGCAGCGGTCCACAGCGAGAGGCAGCACCAGATTGGTATCCATCACACCTTCATAGGCGTTGATCATGAAGTTGGGATACTGCCAAAGATAAAACGCGCGTCCCTGCCTGGTTGCCGCAACGCCAGCCTCCGAGGACGAATCCGAAGAGAGCGGGCTGGATTGCAGGCAAGCGCGCTCAAAGTTCTCGATCGTGTATTTCGTATATTCGATGACGCTGCTCAGGCCTTTGTGCGCATGCGGCACGTGATAGCCGCCGTCGAGATAGTTGTCAACGTAGACTTTCCAATTACAGTTGAGGGTGTAAACGCGCCGGTCGAAGAAGTGGAGCTTTTTTGCGAGCTCGAGCGGCGCGACAAGCTCCGGTACTATTCCCAGAAAATCGCGCAGAGGCGCGGCGCGTCCGTCCAAATTTACAAAGACAAAATTCTCCCAAGTATCCACGCGGATTGGGACCAAGCCATTTTTTGCGCGGTCGAAATTGTAGACGCCGTCAAACTCGACCATGCCTTTCAGCGCGCCATCGATGCCGTAAGTCCAGCCGTGGTAGGGGCAGCGAAATTGCTTCGCGCAACCTTGTGCTTCGGTGACGACGGCAGCGGCGTGGTGGCGGCACACATTGTAGAAGGCGCGCAACAGGCCATCCTCGCCGCGAGCCACGACGAGAGGTTCGCCCGCCAGCTCCGCTGTAAAAAATTGTCCATTGTCGCGCACTTGATTCGCGCGGCCCACGACCTGCCAGGTAGTGCTGAAGACGCTTGCGCGCTCAAGCTCCGCGACACGTTCATCGAAATACCATGGCGCGGGAATCGTCCAGGCTTCTTCCAACGGATCGTGCGGGTTATAGAGGTTCACTACATCGCGGACACTGCGTTCCATGCGTGCTCCTAAGAGGAACAATCATTGGAGAAACCGGTCAACCGCCAAACACTTGATAGCGCGAAACGGCCAAAGGTGGAAGCGAAAAAAAAGAGTGAACCTGCTTCGAAAGCAGGCGCCGGTGATAGGACCACTGACACTCCGCTTTGCTTCAGTAGACCAATTTCAGCGAAAACTGGATTTGCCGCGACGATCCGGAGGTGCGGCTGATGACGCCAAATCCGCTGCCGAGCACGGTGTTCGAAGGCAAGCCGAAATTCACAATGTTAAATATGTTGAAAAATTCTGCGCGAAACTCGAGCATGCCCAGTTCACGGCTGCCTCTTTTTCCAAACGGTGTGTCCTTGATCAGAGCCATGTCGAAATTGTGAAAGCCGGGACCACGGAACGTGTCGCGGCCCAGTGTGCCAAAAACCCCTTGATTCGGGCCCGTTCCGCCGGGGATGTTGATGGGAATAAAAAAGAAGGAGCTGTTGTTTGCGCCACGCCCGAAATAATCTTCCCGGATAGGGCGGCTCGTCGAGAGATCCGGCATCGCAACCAAATCCGGGCGATCCGTCCCGCCGGCTCCAAATCCTGTCTGCTGTATTCCAGAATAAACCGTAAAGGGCGGCCCGGTCGTCAGCGTGGTGATATTCAGAAACTGCCAACCTTTTGTAAGGCGGGTGCCCAGTGGCTGAAGGAAACTAACGCGATCAAACGGCAGCGATTGGAACAAACTGATCGTGAAAACATGCGTCACGTCGAAAGTAGATGGCCCTTTTTCGGCGCTGGGATCCAGCGGATTTTGCGGCAAAGTTTGCAACGTCACGCCTGGCAAGCCTGAAATTCCACCAGGCACGGCGCTGGTATTATCGAGGGACTTCGAAAATGTGTAGCTGGCCTGGAAGCTCAAGCCAATCCGCGAATAGTTTTCCGTGGCGCTGGTTTGCAAAGAATTGTAGCTGGAATGAGCGGTGGGGTTCATCACCACTTCCGGACCGAATCCGCCAATCGCGTGGCCGGCTGCGTTGAACTGCGTGAATGGCGCAAACGCGGGGTCCGCGCCGCCGTAACCGTTGGGCGATTCCACGCTGGCAAGATGAACCCCCGCTGTCCCCACGTAGGCGGCGGTAACTTTCACGCTTCCAAAATCGTGATCGACTCCAGCCGTAAACGTCCCAATGTATCCATTGCGAAAATGCCTGCTGATCACAGGGACAGTAAACAATTGCACTTCATGGCCCGGCGTAGTTGCTGCAAGGTCGTCCTGAAATCTTTGCAGATCGATGGGAATGTTCGCGGGGAGGTTAGCGCTTCCCGATGCGAAGAGAGGTTGCCCCTGTGTCGTATACACGGGGGGAAGAGTCTCTGGCACGACGGCATTCTGAAATGGCACAGGAACATCCGGCAACGCGGTGATCAGCGGCTGGAAAACGAGCGGAAAGCTTCCGGTGACATAGTTCTCCAGCCACAAATTCGGGAGAATCGTCGTGATCGCTCCCCCGGCGTGAAGAGTCGTGTGTTTGGTCGCCGCGAAATCCAGCGAAACGCGCGGGCCCCAGCCATTTAGATCGAGCGGATAGGCAGGCTGTGGGTTGTATTCGAAGACTTGTTGGGCGCCGGGCGCATAGAAAGAAGTAGGATTGCCGGCCGCGTCAACGGGGTAGGCGATCGACGTGCGATGCTTGGCTTCTTTGATGCGGCTGTTCAGGTCATACCGCAAGCCATAATTCACGCTCAGCCGGGAGCTCACTTTCCATGTGTCTTGAAAATAGAAGTTGTAGGCCTCGCGCCGGACGCCGGCTTCGTCAAATTTGTCTCCGACGGGAGTCACGCTAGCGGCCGCGGTGATCGAGTAAGAAAAAGGTGTTGCCGTCAACAACCCGGTCAGCGAATCGGGCAAAAGCTGGCCAGGCTGAATGTCGTGCTGGCCGCTCGCAGAAGGAATAAACACGGGCGAATAAGCGGGCCCTCCTCCAAAAACGTAGATGCCGTTGGGATTGGTGCCGAAAATGGTGGAATCCCTATTAAAGCGCAGTTCAGCTCCCCATTTGAAACTGTGAGATCCATGCGTGTACGTCATGTCCTGCTTCAACTGATAGAGGTTGCCGTAGGAGCCGAAAATGGAGCCGTCTGCGGAATTGAAGTTTTCGTAGAGACCGTCGGCGAAAGTGATCGCGGGCTGCGTCTGATTAATGGTCGGGAAAAAGGGCGTGCTCCGGATGTAGCCGAGCGAGGTCACGAACGCCAGATGTGGAGAGATTGTTCTGGTATACCTCAGCGCTGCGCTTCGCTGATGATCAAAAAAATTGACTCCAAAGCTGGGATCGATGGCTGTCTGATCGGGGTTGGTGGTTGGGCCGGTCACCTGGTTCAAGCTGAACCGGCCGAACAGCGCGGATTTGTCTGAGATCTGATGATCGATTCGCACGGAAAACTGATCCGTATCGGTCGCTACTTTGGAAGAAGTTGCATATGTGCGAGCCCCGTAGGCTCCCTGGGGCTCGTTGGGCAAGGGATAGGCCGCCAGGACCGACGCGATGCCCGGATTAACGGGGACTATCAATGTATCGCCGGGGAAAGTCGTGGTATCAATCCCTTGTCGCTCCGCCGCTGTGGGGACGGGGAACACCTGCGTTGTGCCGAGCACTTGCCGGAATCCTTGATACTCGGCGAAATAAAACGTCTTACCCCGGCCGTCATAAAGTTTCGGAAGAACCAAGGGCCCGCCGTTGGTTACACCAAATTCGTTGCGAACAAATGGCGGGATCCGCCCCGGGTCCACAGCGGTCGCGTGATCAAAAAAATTGCGCGCGTCGAATGCCGCGTTGCGTACAAATTCAAAAGCGCTGCCGTGCACGTCGTTCGTGCCGGACTTGGTGATCACATTGTTGAAACCTGCGGCGCCGTGGCCGATCTCCGCCGGCATCACTCCAGAGCTCGACTGCAATTCCTGAATGGCGTCCACGTTGAAATTGGAGAATGTGGCTCCGCCGAGTTCGGGGTCGGTCGTATCGGCGCCATCCATGGCAAAGACGGAAGCGGAGCCGCGTTGGCCATTCACGGCAAACTGTTGTGTGAAATTCGCAGCGCCGTTTGTATCCGTCATGGTTCCTGCAGCCAAGAGCAACAGCTTGCTGAAGTCGCGCTCGTTCAATGGGAGACCGGAAACTTCTCCGCTGGAGAGATGCCCGCCACCAGTGGCTTGTTGAGAAGCTTCTGCTCCCGTCGTCAACAGTTGGACGGTCTGGCCTTGTTTGGAAAGTTCGAGCCCGGCGGTCAGCGTGGTTCCATCTCGAAAGACGATGGGACTGGCCGCATTCCAGGTCTGGCTGGCGACGCTTACGGAGATTTCGTAGGTCCCGACCGCGATTTCGGCGAACGAAAATTCTCCGCTTGCCGAAGTCGTGGCGGTAAATTCAAGGCTTCCCGACGTTGCGTGCAGCCTTACCGTCGCATTGCTGAGAGGATTCCCCGCCGAATCGCGCAGCACACCATGCCAGGAAGTCGCGGGGAGAGAGTTGGCTGATGGAAGCACCGCGAGGAACGCAACGACACAGATAACAACTGCTAGATGGGGAAAGCCTCTACCGTGGAAAAGAGCAGCCACAGAGGTGCTGCCTGCATTCTCATAAAGTTGTCCCAGATGGTCCCCCGCCAGCCTGGCTTAACTCCGCCAAAGGCCCCCCAAAAGACCGGCAGGCCCCCGTTCTCAGGTACGTTTCATGAAACTTGGTGCGGAAGAAAGGATTTGAACCTTCACGGCCTTTCGGCCACAAGATCCTAAGTCTTGCGCGTCTGCCAGTTCCGCCACTCCCGCACGCGATGCCAATAATGATACCGGGAATCGCCCCTTGGCCGCCACATCCACGATGGCACTGGATTGTGCCCCTGCCTCGGGAGCATAATAGATTGTAATTTAGAGTTGCGTTTGGCCAGCCCCGTGGCCGAAAACCGGCGCCCCGCCCCAGCAGGCGCCATTGCGAAGCCCCGCTGCGAAAGAGGGCAGCGCCATGATCATTCAAGAGCAGGGCGATCAGCTCGTACTGATCCGGCAGACGGACCACGCCATGTTGTCGGGGTTTTTCGCGCGGGCGCTGGGCAACAAGCTGTTCAGCCGGCCCGAGCCGTTTGAATCTTTCTGTTTGGCCGCAGCGGAGCATGATAATGGCTGGAACGAATGGGAGCTCCTGCCCCAGATCGACTCCAAGACCTTCACACCGTACAACTTTATGTCGATTCCCACTGAGGAGCACATCGCGCTCTATCAACGGGGCATTGAACGTGTCGTCCGAGTCGACCATTACGCGGGACTCCTCGTCAGCATGCACTGCGCCGGTCTTTATGATCGAACTCGCGCGACGATGCCGGGCTTCTCAGCCAAGTACGTCAGGTCCAACGAATCTCATCTTGTCACTGACTTCCTGCAGCGGCTGAGACTTCAGCAGTTGCGCCTTAAGGTCGATCTTCGCGCGGACCCGCTCATGAAAGACTACGCAGACGAGCATACCCTTCAGGCGAATTTACAGCGACTGGAGGCGCTCGATCGGCTCTCGCTCTACTTCTGTCTCGCGCCTCTGGATGGCTCTACAATCGATGCCGTCCCCGTGAATGGCAACGGCAGTGAAGCAGACTGGGACCTTCAACCTGCGGGAGAGACCTTCGTCACATTGAAGCCTTATCCGTTCCAGAAGGATCCTCTGGATATCAGCATTCTTGCGCGGCGCGTTCCCAAAAGGCCTTACGCGGACGAAAATGAATTCCACAAAATCCTGGCGCAAGCGCCTTATTTTGCGATGAACTTCACACTGAGCGCCGATGGAGTCCGCATTAACTCCCGCTCCGCCGTCGCCTAACCCGTCCGCTGATCAATCCAACGCCTGCCCGCGCGTTTCCGGCAAAGCCAGAGCAAGCAGCGCCGCCATCAAAAACGCGCCCGCTTGCAGGAAAAACGCCGGCCCGATCCCAAACCGCAGCGCCAGCGCCCCCACGGCAAACGGCGCCACAGCGGAAAGCCCCCGGCCGATGTTGTAACTCAATCCCATGGCCGCAGCGCGAATTTCGCCCGGGAAAAGTTCGCTTGCAATTGCCGCGTACCCCGAGAAATAGCCCGTCCCGAAAAATGCGACGAGCGGCCCGAGAGCCAGCAGCCAGAAGGCGCTTCGCGACATCCCGTAAATGGGAACCAGGGCTGCGGCGATGATCAAATAGAGGAAGTAAGGTTTGCGGCGTCCGAATGCATCTGAAAAAAATCCAAACAGCGCGTAGCCGAGCCATTTTCCAAAGCAAAGCACCAGGATAAACGTGGTGGTTTTGACGAGACTAAGACCTCGCCCACCCTGCGACGGTGGCAAGGACAGATACGCCGGAACCCAAGTGAACAATCCCCAGTAACCGAACATGCTGCAGGCATTCATCGTGGTAGCCAAAATTCCATTCCGGAGTGTGCCTTTCTCCAGGAGCCTAGTCAGGGACACTTTCTCTTTGCGCGCCGCGCGTTGTTTCCACAGCTCCGGTTCCGGGACACTTCGCTGAATCCAGAAGACGAGAAACGCCGGCAACACGCCTACAAAAAACACTGGCCGCCACCCAAAGTGCGGCAGCACTAGCGCTACGACGAGCGCGGCAATCGCTTCTCCGATCGCATACGCCGACTGCATGAATCCCAGCGCTTTTCCGCGATGCTCCGCGCGCCAGGTCTCGGCAATCAGCGCCGCGCCGGTTGTCCATTCGCCTCCCATGCCAAGCCCCAGCACAAAGCGGAATGTTGCGAGTTGCGGAATCGTATGCGAGAAGCCGCACGCCGCGCTTGCCAGCGCGTAGACCAGAATGGCCGCCATCAGGGCCCGGATGCGTCCAATGCGATCCGCAAGAACACCAAAAAGCAAACCGCCGATGGCAGAAGCTACCAGTGTCAGCGAGTTCAGCAGGCCCGCGGTTCGCGTATCCATGGCAAATTCGCGGATCAAGAACGCCAGGACGAGGGAATAGAGCATCACGTCCATGGCGTCGAGCATCCAGCCGAGTCCGCCAGCTACCAGTGACTTTCGTTCGGGTGGAGTCGCGAGACGAAGCCAGTCCAAACTGAACAATCGCCGAGAATTGACTGGCGCAGCCTCCGGGCGTGCGTTTGAAGCAGAGAGGTGCGGTGCAGGCGGGTTTGTCACGCCGGGATTGTACCCAAAACCACTCCATGGCGCGTCAAGAACTGGGGAAGCACAATCCATCCAAAGTTTCTAACGCGGATCACGACACTGGATGTACTATTCTGCTCCGCGCATTACTATCTGCCATAGTATTGGTGCAACATTTGTTTCTCGGGGGAGAAAACGATGAGTGGTCTGAAACGATTGACGAGTATTTCTTCTGTTCTGCTGGCGATGCTTCTGCTTGGGCTCACCGGCACGGCAGTTCGTGCGCAAACTCTCGATGAGAACGCGCTGAAGGGAATGAAGTGGCGCCAGGTCGGTCCGTTCCGTGGCGGGCGCGCTCTTGCGGTAACCGGAGTCGCGGGCGATCCACAGACTTACTATTTCGGCGCCGTGGCCGGCGGCGTTTGGAAAACTGCCAATGGCGGCATGACGTGGTCACCGATGACGGACAAGACCGGAATCATGTCGGTCGGCGCGATTGCCGTGGCTCCCTCTGATCCGAACGTTGTTTATGTCGGGACGGGAGAATCCTGCTGGAGGGGAAATATCTCGTATGCCGATGGAATGTATAAGTCCGTGGATGGCGGCAAGACGTGGACGCACATCGGGCTGGAGGATACGCGGCACATCTCCAGGGTTATCGTCCACCCCACGAATCCGGACATCGTCTTCGTGGCCGCGATGGGCCACGCGTATGGCCCCAACGAAACGCGCGGCGTGTTTCGTTCCAGCGATGGCGGCAAGACCTGGCAAAAAGTTCTCTTCAAGGACAACAAAACCGGAGCCATCGATCTCACTTTCGATCCCTCAAATCCGCATATTTTGTTCGCCGCGCTCTATGAAGCGCAGCGCTATCCCTGGACCGCCGTGAGCGGCGGGCCCGGCAGCGGTCTCTATAAGTCCATCGACGATGGGGCGACTTGGAAGCGGCTTGAGGGGCACGGCCTTCCCTCCGGCGTGCTCGGCCGCATCGGCGTGTCGGTGTCCGGCGCCGACGGGAATCGCGTTTACGCCATCGTCGAAGCCGAAAAAGGCGGCATCTACCGCAGCGACGACGCCGGCGATTCCTGGCAGCTCCTGAATCCGGATCATCGCTTCACGCAGCGCGCCTGGTACTTTCATCACATTTTCGCCGATCCCAAAAATGTTGATACGGTCTATGTGCTGAACACCGCCGTCTACCGTTCCACCGATGGCGGCCACACTTACAATTTCGTTCGCTCGCCTCATGGAGATAACCACGGCCTTTGGATCGATCCCACTCATCCGGAATGGTTGATCAATGCCAACGATGGCGGCGCTACGGTTTCTCACGACAACGGGAAGACCTGGACCACGCAGTTGAATCAGCCGACCGCGCAGTTCTACCACGTCGCTACGGACAACGCCTTTCCCTATCGCATCTACGGCGCTCAGCAAGACAACTCAACCGTGGCAATCGCCAGCCGCAGCGATGGCGGCGTGATCGACCGCCCCGATTGGTACGACGTCGGCGGCGGCGAATCAGGTTTTGTCGTTCCAGATCCCACGAATGCCGACATCGTCTACGCAGGATCCTACGACGGGCTCATCACACGCTTCGACAAAAAAACTCATCAGGTGCAGGACATCTCTTCCTGGCCGCTCAATCCGATGGGTGCGGGCGACGCCGATTTGAAGCACCGCTTTCAGTGGACAGCTCCGATTGCGAGCTCGCCGAACGATCCCAAAGTCATTTATCACGGCGGGGAAGCGGTGTTTAAGACCAGCGACGGTGGAATGAATTGGGCTGCGATCAGCGGCGACTTGACGCGCAACGATAAGACCAAAGAGCAATCCTCCGGCGGTCCGCTCACGCAAGACAACACCAGCGTCGAGTATTACGGCACCGTGTTCGCTATCGCCGAATCGCCTGTCGAGAAAGGCCTCATCTGGGCCGGCAGCGACGACGGGCTCCTGCACGTCACGCGCGACGGCGGCAAAAACTGGGCCGACGTGACCTCCAAAGAATTCGGCGAGTGGAGCCTCGTCAGCATCATCGAACCTTCGCCGCACTCCGCGGGCACCGCGTACGTCGCCATCGATCGCCACAAGCTCGATGACTTCCGCCCGTACCTTTTCAAAACTGCCGATTACGGCAAGACCTGGACGAAAATCACCACCGGTTTGCCCGACAATAGCTACGCGCACTCTGTCCGCGAAGATCCGAAACGCAAAGGCTTGCTTTATGCCGGCACGGAAAACGGCGTCTATATCTCTTTCGACGACGGTTCACACTGGCAATCCCTGAAGCTTAATCTGCCGACGACGCCTATTCACGACCTCACCATAAAAGACAACGACCTGATCGTGGCCACCCACGGCCGTGCCTTTTGGGTGCTCGACAACATCAGTCCCATCCGCCAGATGACCGCGGCTCCCGCAACGGACGAGGCACATCTCTATCAGCCGGCTTCCACCGTCCGCTTCCGAAGCCCAGGCTTCACCTTGCCTGCTGGCATTCCCGTCGGCGCCAACCCGCCTGCCGGCGCCGTCATCGATTACTCGTTGAAGACTGCGCCCAAGGAGCAGATCACGCTGGAGATTCTCGACCCGAGCGGCAAGCTTGTTCGCAAATATTCGAGCAAAAAATCCGCCGAAGGCGCTTCTCCCGACGAAGAGGAATTCGGCATCAGCAGGCCTGGAGAAGCACTTCCCACCGAAGTGGGATTGAATCGCTTCGTCTGGGATCTCAAGTTCGAATCTCCAATCAAGGTTCCCGGCGCGGTTGGCTGGGGAGGCCGTCCAGAAGGCCCGTTGGTGGTCCCTGGCACGTATCAAGTCAAATTGACCGTTGCCGGCAAAACTTTGACCGCCAGCCTGGAGCTCACGAAAGATCCGCGCGTATCGGCATCGCAGGGCGACCTCGAGAAACAACAAGAGCTCGCGTTGCGCATACGCGATCGCGTGGGCGCAGGGGACGAAGCCGTGAACCAGATTCGCAGCGTGCGCGGCCAGCTCGAGGCTCTCAAGAAACGTCTCTCGGCGGACGCGAGCGCAAAGCCGATACTCGACGCGGCGGACGCGCTCATCAAGAAAATGAATGCCGTCGAAGAGAAAATCATCCAGCCCAAGTCCAAGAGCGGCGAGGACCCGCTGAATTATCCCATTCAGGTGGCCGACCAGCTCGCTGCTTTGCAGGAGACTGTGGAAAGCGCGGACACCGCGCCGACCGCCGCGTCCTTCCTCGTCTTCGACGAACTCAATTCGCGCCTTGAAGTGCAGTTAGCCGCCTGGCACGAAATTCAATCCAAGGACCTCGCCGCGCTCAACGCTGCCATTCAGAAAGCCAGCATTCCCGCAATCGCGCCCGCGGCGGAGAAGCCGTAAAAAGGGGAGAAGTAAGCACTGGCAGATCTCGTTGAACGGCCGAAGAGGAAACAGCTCCGGCGGCTTCCTCTTCGGCATCAAGCATCTCACTCAAACTGCATCCACAAATTCCATTGCTCCGCAAACCGGCATTTGCTACTCTCCGCGCACAGCCGGAAGCTCTGGAGGTGCACTGATGGCGTTTTGCAAAGCGTGTGGTCAGGATGCAGGCGAAGCGTCTTTTTGTCCGAAGTGCGGGGCAGCTCAGGGCGCCGCGCCGAGCGGCGGAGCGACCTCGGCGGTTGCCGCTCCTGCTGCGGTTTCCCCCACAGCTGGAATAGACGAAAATATTGCCGGACTGCTCTGTTACATATTCTGGTGGATTTCGGGTTTGATTTTTCTTTTACTCGACAAGCGGCCCTTTGTGAGATTTCATGCGGCTCAAGACATCGCCTTCAATATCGCGATGGCCGCCGTGGGGATTGTATTCTGGATTGTGGTGGCGTTTCTTACGTTTGTCACCGCGCTATTGCACTTTCCGATCGGCTTCCTGGTGGCTTTTCTGTGGCCGGTCGTCGCCCTTGCATTTTTGGGGATTTGGATCTTCCTGATGTACAAAGCGTACAACCACGAGAAATTTAAGCTCCCCATCATTGGAGACATGGTCGAGAAGATGGTCGGCCAGTAGCGCCTTTTCGATTTCTGTTCAAAGAGCCGTCCAGTCTTGCCGGGCGGTTCTTTTTTTGATGTTTTTCATTCACGCTTTCCACTTGACTTCTTTTTCATGTCCCGCCAACCTAAAAGGCTTTGTTTCTGCTGTGCAAGGCAGAAAAAAACTGAAAGGCGCCATCGCTAAGACATGACCCGTGTCCGGCTGTGCTTCCACGATCGCTGTTTTGATGGCACCGCCTCGGCCGCTCTTTTTTATCGCTTTTACAAGGAAACATTCGATCCCGCCGCGGAGTTCGGCTTCACGGGCATGACCCATCGTGCTTCGCAGCCATGGACTCCCGGCCTCTTCGATGGCGATGAAAACGCCATCGTCGATTTTAAATATTCAAACTCGCCCAAAGTTACCTGGTGGTTCGACCACCATCAGAGCGCGTTTCTCACGCCCGCGGACGCCGAGCAGTTCCGCAATCATCCCGGCCCGCACATGTACTACGAGCCGGATTATAAATCCTGCACAAAACTCATCGCCACAGTTGCCAAGGAAAAATTCGGCTTTGACACCAAGCCGCTCGAAGAATTGATTCACTGGGGTGACATCATCGATGGCGCGCAATATCCGACGCCGGAATCGGCCGTTGAACTCACCGAGCCCGCCACGCAACTCGGGCTTGTCATCGAAGCCGCTCCGGAGGATGGCTTGCCCGCGCGCATCATCCCAGAGCTTGCCTATCGTCCACTCGCCGAAATGGTGAAGCTTCCTCTCGTCGCCAAATACCTTGCCCCTTTGCTCGAACGCCACCGCAAATCCATCGAAATTCTTCGCCAGCGCGCTGAAGCCATTGACGGTGTGATTTTCTTCGACGTCAGCGACCTCGACCTCGAGGGCTACAACAAGTTCATCCCGTATCTTCTTCATCCCGAATGCGTCTATTCCGTCAGCGTCAGCTCCTCCCCCGTCCGCGCCAAAGTTTCCCTCGGCACCAACCCGTGGAATCAAGCCACCGCCGACAAGAATCTCGCCTCTCTCGCGGAAAAATTCGGCGGCGGAGGCCACCCTCGCGTCTCCGCCATCTCCTTCGACCCTGCCGACCTCCCGCGCGCCCGCCAAGTCGCCCGCGACCTAGCCGCCCAACTCCGCGCCAAGTAGCACAGCCACTCCTGCCCGTGCGAATTTTGCGGCCATCCCTCTCGCGTTCATATTGTCTTGGCGTTTGCGCGGCCGGGCGAATAACGAGGATTCTACGGACTTGCTACTGTCGAGCCTGCTTCGTCGCAAGGTCGATGAGCCGGATGTCTGAATTTTCCATGAAACGGTCGAAAACAATCCGGGTGCCGTCGGGAGAAATATCAAAGGTTCGCATCGTGGCGGGATTATTAAGCTCGGTCAAACGCCGTGAGCGCATCGTGCTTAGGTCGAGCAGCCAGAAATCCTGGCCGGCCAGCGTACTTCCGAGCATGTAAACCAGCCCCGTGCCATCAGGCAAGAACCGCGCACGCTCACCATCGCGCTGCACTTTGATTTCCGGCAGGTTCACGGGTGTACCGTCGGGGCGCAATGCCAGCAGCGACGTGAGCGTGAACACCTGCGTGCCGCAATACACGATCAAATCTCCGCGCGGAGACCACACAGGATCCAGGAACCGTCCTGTTGCTATCCGAACCGGCGAGCCGCCGCTGGCGGGTAGTTTGAATAAGCCGGCGCCATTGCGGTCGCTTCCGGCCGCGACAATCCATTCGCCGTCGGGAGACCATGAAGTTGTGCCTCGAACATCCACGTCGCTCGATAGGGGGCGGAGTCCCGTTCCGTCCGCGGCGATTACATGCATCTGCTGCTTCCCATTTCGAGTTAGCGCAAACGCAACAGTGCTCCCCTGCGCCGAGACAGCTGGGGGCGACTGGAGTGCGCCTTCCGAACCCTTCCAAATCTCCTGCGCTTGCCCATCGCGATAGCTCCACAGGCCGTCAGCCCCGTCTCGCGAGGACAAGAAGAACAACGATCCGCCTCCGAAACGTGGCGCCTGGACGCGCACGTTAGGCAATGGAAAGGCCGCTACGTCCTTTTCTTCCACAGTGCGAGTGACAATCGGAACGGTCCACAAGTTGACCCGAGGGTTTACAACGCTCGCGGCAATGCGCTGTCCGTCAGCAGTGGCTGCCAGAGCGGTGTATTGTTCCAAGCCCAAACTCACGCGGCGAGACGTTTGGGACTTGGCATCGAACGCCCACAACCACGGTCCGGCGCCGTTTTCATTGTGCGCGACGAACAGAATCGTCTGTTCGTCGATCGGTGTGGGGAACGCGATATCGGTGTTGAGATGTGTGAGCTGCTGTGGCTGTCCACCGTCTGGCGAAATGCGCCACAGGTCCATCTCGTGCGTGGCAGGACGACCGCGCACAAGGAAGATCCAACGGCCATCTTTAGACCAGACCGGAAAATGGTTGTGCAACCCGGGCTCGTTTTGCACGATCTGGCGTTGATTGTTGCCGTTGTGATCCGCCACGAAGGTGGGGTCGCCTGGTTCCCACGTGTGATAGACCAGACGGGTGCCATCGGGCGACCAGGCCACCTCGGCAACTCGTTCGTTCAAGAAATTGTGCTGCGCTCCGCCAATCAGCGGCCACAGCATGAGCCTCCTGGCTTCCGTCCCTGCGCTCCAGACCTCCGAGCCGTCGGCTGAGAATCCGATAGCACGAAGAGGCGCGCGCGCATCTCCGATCCGACCCCTGGTGAGATTGGCGAGACTGCTACCATTAGATTGAATCAACCAGATGTCGAACATGCCGCTGCGGTTGCTAATAAAGGCGACGATTTTCCCGTCCGGTGAAATGGCAGGGACCGTTTCAGCACCTTCAAAGTCGGTGAGCCGTGTGAACTGGGCATTGAGAAGCGGATTCTGGTCTGTCGGCCGGGGGCGGAGCAAGGAAAACAGTACTGAAAAAACAACGAGCAAAACGATGGATGCAGCGATCCACACCCAGCGGGATTGCGTGGGGGCCGCGCGTCGAGGCGGCGCCGCGGCTGTAATCTTTCCCGAACTTGTGTCGCGCTTTAACCGTTTTAGATCGGCCCGTAACTCTGCTGCGCTTTGGTAACGAACCTCACAATCCTTCTCAAGGGCCTTTTGAATGATGCGCTCCATATCGGGAGGCAGATTGGGATTGAGGTGAAGCGCCGAAATAGGTTCTTTGTTGAGCAAGGAATTAAAAGAGGCTGCTGAGGTGCCTCCGGAAAACGGGAGCGCACCGGTTGCCATCTCGTAGAGAACCGCGCCGAAGGAAAAAAGGTCAGTACGAGCGTCGAGAGCTTTTCCCAGAGCCTGTTCCGGCGACATGTATGCAATAGTGCCGAGGGTTGTTCCCGGACTTGTCAGGTGCTCTGGATCCTCTTCGATTGTTTCTATTGTGGGCAGGTTGCCCGTTTCACTTGCCGCATTTCTCGTGGAACTTACCTTTGCCAGTCCGAAATCGAGAATCTTGGGGTGGTAGCCTTCGGTAACGAAAATGTTGGCTGGCTTTATGTCTCGGTGAATAATGCCTTTCGAGTGGGCAGCGTTCAGCCCATCGGCCACTCCAATCGCCACATCCAGCAGCATTTCTAGATCCATGCGCCGGTCAGCGATGGCGTGCTTTAAGGTCTTGCCTTCCAGATATTCCATGGCGATGAAGGCTCTGCCATTTTCCTCGCCAACGTCGTGAATCGTGCAGATATTGGGATGATTCAATGCCGACGCGGCCTTGGCTTCACGGCGAAATCGCTCCAAGGCTTGCCGGTCTTGCGCTACGTCTTCTGGCAGGAATTTGAGAGCGACGAATCGGTCCAGGCGAGTGTCTTCGGCTTTATAGACAACGCCCATCCCGCCTCCGCCAAGCTTCTCGACAATACGGTAGTGAGAGATGGTTTGGCCAAGGAGAGACTGAGGTTCAGCCATGTTGCGGTTATCTTAGGTTGCGACTCCGAAATAAGTCAACGAATCCGCCCGTTTTGCAAGTTGATTCTCGCCGCAGATTTTGTTCAGTGCCTGGCAAAGACTTATCGGGACTCAGCCAATACATCGTCATTTTTCGACCACACGTGTGCTATTAGATTGTTTTACCAGCCGACAGGGGTCTCTCGAGAATCATTGGTAAGGTTGAACCAAGTCCAGCACAGTAACCGCGTAATAATGAAAACTTCCCTGATCTCTCGCCGATGACTCTACGACGTGCGCTACGCCTAGCGAACCTCGACAGGAACGGTCGAAGCGAAAAGTCTACCCTCAGCGTCCTGGATCACTTCGCGCAGACGATACTGCCCCGGCGGAGCCTGCAAAAAAGTCTTCGCGGTGATGCCGCTCTTCAAGAGTTGCGCAAATGAACCATCTTTCAGTGCCAGCTGCATCGCGCTCTCTTTTCCCGCGACAATATGTCCCTTCCCATCCAGCAACGCGGCCACTAACCGCAGGTTCTGCGAATGGCGCCCGGGATCCGAGGCAAACTTCATTGTCGACACATCGAAGTGTACCGTTACCCACACCGCCGGCGATCCATCCTGCAACGGGCCTTGCTGAGCAGAGATCGTGACCGGCAGTCCCGCCGCCTGCTCAGTGGAAGCCACCCCTTTGTCGATGGCATTTTGGGGACTGGCCGCTTGTGCTGTGTTCTGCGCTGGCGCGAAATATCCTGGACGAGCCTGGACCAAATCGTTGTCGGCGCCTCGCACTTTGAGCCGCAGATGGTGATACTTTCCGTCATGCGCTGGTTCGATCGAGAGCAAATACGTGATTTCCGGTGTCATGCCGATTTCGCGGAATCCCAAATCCAAATCGTTGTTGTTGCGAAAAATGAGTCCGCCGGTGCTGCGCGAGAAGTTGGCCATGGTCCGACCGAGATCGTCCAGCTTGGCTCCTAAGGTGACGGAGCCAAAGATCAACGCCTTCATGGAGTTCATATTAAAGCTGTTTGGCGTGGCATCGAAGGGGAGAAATGGCGCCTCGGCGTATACACCTTTGGCATCCAGCGAGCTAATCACCGTTTTCGAGCGCAGTGCTTGAGCGATCACCAGATCCTGCTCGGCGTTATCTACTTCGAGCAGAAAACCTGAGGAAACCAGTAGCAGCAGGCGTTGCTCCGGCTGCTTTGCGAGAGAGTCCAAGGTTCTCTCGACGGCGTCCAGAGTTGCATGCGTGGCCACCTTAGTCATGTTCCAGGTTTGCTCGGCCTGGGCTCGAATCACCGAGGCAGCCGCCATTTCTGGGCCGTTGATCTGCAGACCTGGACTCTGCCCTCCCACCCCTCCCCCTCCCGGGGAGTCGGGGGAGGGGGCTTTGCCAGTGAAGGGACTGCGAGCGATGCCCGTGGTTTCGCAACTAGCGGCTTCCGTTTCCGCAGCCTGCAGAGCGGTGGGGTCGAGGTCGTTCGCAATCAAATAGGCTTGATAGGGCGTAATCCGTGGGCACTGCACGATACCGTTTTCGGGCACGCGCGGATGCGCTTGCAACTGGCTCATAGCAGCCAAGAGCTTTGTAGAGTCTTGGGTATAGTCCACGAAGACGGTTCCGGTAGATGTAAACAATGCGATTCGGTCGCCGGGAGCCAAGCCGTGCTCTAGAAAACGTTTTGCGGCGATTTTCGCGCGCCCGAGGTCTCCCACGTTCGAGTGGATGTCGTCGAAGAACAGCGCGATCGACCGCGACGGAACAATGTCAGCGGCAGCCCCTTTCTGCTGCGAAGAAGCCGGCTTATCCGCTGAGCTAGCTGCCGGGAGCGTGCCTGGTGAGGGAGACGGAGCAGAAGCAGGTTGAGCCGAAGCAATGGAAAACGCCTTGATCGGGCGCAGCTTGCCCTCATCGTAAATCTCGAAATCTTCTTGTTTGAAACCGGGGACGGCTCTGCCGTGCGTATCCCGGGGCACCACTCCAATTTCGACCAGTTCCGTAGTCACCCGGAACACCGTCTGATTCTGCGGATACGGCCGGCTACTGATCTTCACTTCGTCAGGACCAATGCCCTGCGCCCACGCGAGTCCCACCAACACCACGCTCGCAGCGACGAAACGCCCAATCCATCGCGAAGCTTCATTCCAGCCACTCATAATGCTTCCGCCCTGCACATTACGCCGGCCCGAGACCCGCTGCAAGTCACGACCTGCGCCCAAAAAGCGACAAGAGCATTCCCCCTGATCATTCCTCCTGCGGAGAAAAGCACGAGCTCAACTTACATCCTTTGAAGAGCCCGCAGCGATGATCGGAAATTGACCCGGCACCGCATCCAGTCTGTTCGACAAAATTGCGCGTCCCGTGTAAAATTCTTTGATCCTCTGCGCGCCGCTAGCTCAATTGGTAGAGCAATGGACTCTTAATCCATAGGTTGTAGGTTCGATTCCTACGCGGCGCACCACTTTTTTTGGCCCGAAAATATCACCTCTTACTGCTACTGTGGAGGGAAATGAACGACGAGGTCCGCGTTCACGACCGTGGGCTTTCCGCTGCACGTGGGCGGAGAGAAAACCCACGTCGAAACTAGGTCAATCGCCTGCTTTTCAAGGTCCGGTCTTCCCGCGGGAAGCACCGCGGCTTCATGCACATGCCCGTCCGAGCCAATCACGCCATGAATCTGCACGTCATACCACGGCCCCGCTCCTGCATTAGCTGGCTGAGGCGCGGATTGAATGACCGGCCGCACATACGGACGGCACGTTCGAAGCGTGGTCGGGTTTGGAGGCGTCAACGCCGCCCAATCGATCGGCCCTTCGATGACGCTGAATTTTTGCTCGATCTCCATGCGCAGTCTGCCGTTGATGTAGTGGCGGATATGCTGTGGCAGCATAATGTTTTCAAATGAAACGAAATCGGTGTTTTCAATCAGATCGTCTCCCACGTTATAGCGCACCAACACCCCGAGTTCCTCGTCCACGCAGAGTTCGTTGGACTCATGCGTTCTTCCATTCACCGTCTCGAACTGAACGCATTTGGCCGCACGGCCGAAGAGCGTAGCGGGCGTGATGGAATTTATGATGTCTGACTTGTCGAACCACGCGAGCAGCAGCGGCGTCAATTTACCCATTTCCAGAATTTCGGGCGGCGGTGGCTGGTATTTGTCTTGTACGATTTTATCGGGGTAGTGAATGCTTGTGCCGTTGTAATCGCCGAAATGAGTTTCGTAGCGTTCGATATCTCCCGAGATGATTGTGCTGGACTGGCCGTCCTTGGTGGTTCCGTCGAGGCCATAAGCGCGGAAAGTCAAATCCTGCTTATGGTTGGGCATGCGGTGGGACGGATGGCTGACGGAATGCGCGCGTTCCATCAACCGGATCGCTTCCACGCGCACGGCGATATCCTGCGCATTGGCGCGAGTGCCGCAAGTGAGCAAGAAAGCCGCGAGAATTCCCAACAGGCGGAAAAGCTTGGCCATAGCCCCTCCTGCAGGAGAGAGTGGCGCCAGTGTACTCCCAAAATAAGTAATTTGATAAACCTTAAATTGGAGCAATACTGCGGAAGGGGAGGCAGCCGCGAGTCGATCGCTGAGCCGGCGCCAATCCTTGGCGACGCGGAGTTGCGCTGGATTCGTGCGCAACTCCGCGTCATAATTGCAACGAATGTTTCTTTCAGGAATAGAGTTTTTAGTGCGAAACGTTGTGGTAACTTCGTTCGTCCAAAGGGCAAGCAGGAGATGACGGTCATAGTGTGTTCTAAAAGCGTTCGGGGCCCAAACTTCAAACGAACGCGGACGCGCTAGTCCATTCGCAAGCTTATGAAAATGTTGCAATATTCGGCGGTCGTGACTGCCTCTGCCGCAATCCTCGCTGGCGGGTGCTCGAAGTCTGTTTCCAGCAGTATGCTTGGCGACGCCGGCCATCCCACCCCGGTCCACGTTTATATCGTAGCGGAGGAAACCGCCCAGCGCCGCGTCCAGGCTGCTGGTTCGCTTTTCGCGCTCGAGGAAAGCATCTTGAGCGCGCAGGTTGAGGGCCGGGTCTCGCAAGTCCTCGCTGATGTCGGCGACAATGTCAAAGAGGGCCAGCCTCTCATTCTGATCGATCCGCAAGAGCTGCAATTTGAAGTTGACCGCCAGCGCGGTCTCGTCACCCAAGTGCGGGCGCAGCTTGGCATCGGCCCGACTGACCCGCCGCCCTCCGACTCCAAAAAACTTGCCTCCGTCCAGCGCGCCGCCGCGGACCTCTTCGACGCCGAGCGCAAATATGGCCGCGCGCAAGAAATGTTCCAAGGCAAGCTGATTTCGCAGCAGCAGTTGGACGAGGCCGCCAGCCGCTTTCAAAGCACGCAAGCTGGTTATACGGTCGCGTTGCAGGAAGTCGACCGGCTGAAAGCGCTCCTCGTCTCCAGCGAAGCCAGCGAGAACCTGGCAGAGAAAAAGTTGAGAGATGCCACCATCCGCGCTCCCTTCCCCGGCTCGATTAAAACGCGCGACGTTCATCCCGGCGAATACCTTCGCGTGCAAGGCCCCGTAATGGTTCTCGTTCGAACCGACACTCTGCGCGCCCGCCTCGCCGTTCCCGAACGGTGGGCCGGTTCCGTGAAAGACGGCGCCGCCGTAGATTTGCAGGTGGAAGCATTCCCCGGCGAAACGTTTCACGGCCGCGTGTCGCGCATCAATCCCGCCGTCGCGCAGGATTCGCGCACGTTCGAAGCAGAAGCCCTACTCGCCAACGCTGACGGCCGCCTAAAGCCCGGTTTCTTCGTGCAAGCTTCCATTCCCAGCGAGAAAGAAGAGAAGACCATTTTTCTTCCGGAAGGGGCCGTGAACTACCGCTATGGCGTCTACAAAGTTTTTCTTCTAAGTGGCAATCGTGTCTCCGAGCACCAGATCCGTCCCGCGGGGCAAACCGAAGACCAGCGGGGCAAACGTTTCGAAGTAGCCGAAGGCCTAAAGCCGGGCGACCGCGTCGCCGTAGCCATTTCCGGAGATTTGCACGACGGTGCGACCGTGCAGGAACAAACCGAAGGGAACACTCCGGCGCTGAAATAATCGCCGCCAGAAGCTGACTCACACACACGCCGATGAAGCTAGCCGAAACCTGCGTAAAGTATCCCGTCTTCACCGTGATGCTCATCGCTTTTCTCGTGACGCTCGGCGCGTTCTCCTACCGCGGCCTCGCCGTAGACCTTTTTCCGAAAGCCGATCCTGCCACCGTGAACGTCGACGTTCAGCTGCCCGGTGCCACGCCCGAAGAAGTTGTCACCGGCGTCGTCTTGCCCCTTGAAGATGCCATCTCAAGCGTCAGCGGCATTGACGAAATCTCTGTCTATTCCAGCGAGGGCTATGCCGACATCACCTGTACCTTCGTCCTGGAACGCGACATCGACGGCGCTGCCCAAGACATCCGCGAAAAAGTAGCCGCAGCCATTTACCGGTTGCCCCGCGAAACGCTGCCTCCTGTTATCACCAAGCAAGATCCGCAGTCCGATCCAATCCTTACGCTGCTCGTCAGCGGCCCGGTTAGCCGCCGTGAATTGACCGAAATCGCCGACAAGCAAATCCGCCGCGCCATCCAGACAGTCGATGGAGTCGGCAGCGTCGAGCTCAACGGCGGCCAGGCCCGTCAAATCCGCGTTCTCCTCGACGCGCAAAAACTCACCGCGCACAATTTCACAGTCCTCGACGTCCGCGACGCCCTCCAGCGCGAAAATATCGAGGCCCCCGGCGGCCGCATGATCACCGGTCCGCAGGAACTCGGCCTCCGCACGCTCGGGCGTGTCACCTCCGCGGAACAATTCGGCGAAATCGTTATAGGCACGCGTGGCGGCGCGCAAGTCCGCGTCCGCGACGTCGCTCAAGTGGAAGACGGCGCGCAAGAGCTGCGCACCTGGTCCGCCCTTTTTCGCAAGGGCACTCCCGCGCAGGATGTCGTCAGCATTCAAGTCCTGCGCCAGTCCGGCACCAATACCGTCCAAGTCGCCGACAACGTAAAGGCCAAGCTCGATGAACTCCGCGCGCAGCTCCCTCCCGGCGTGCAACTCCTCGTCATCCATGACATCTCCGACTTCATCAAAGCTTCCGTGCACTCGCTTCTCGAACACCTGATCCTCGGCAGCATTCTCGCGAGCGCTATCGTTTTTCTTTTCATGCGCAACCTGCGCGCAGTCCTGATCGCCGCCGTCGCCATCCCTGCGTCTATCATTGCCACCTTTACGCTCATGCGCGCCATGGATTTCTCCCTCAACAACATGACGCTTCTCGCGCTCACCCTGGCCGTTGGCATCGTCATCGATGACGCTATCATCGTCCTCGAAAACATTTTTCGCTTCATGGAAGAAAAAGGCGAAGACCGCAAAAACGCCGCCATCAAAGCCACGCAAGAAATCGGCCTCGCCGTGATGGCCACGACTCTCTCGTTAGTCATCATCTTTCTGCCCATCGCCTTCATGAACGGCTACGCGCGCAAATACGTCAATTCCTTCGGCTGGACCATGGCCATGGCCATTCTCGTCTCCCTGCTCGTGGCCTTCACGCTCACGCCGATGATGTCCTCGCGCCTCCTGAGAGTCAGCGAAAAAGAGAAAAAGGCTCACGCCGCCGGAATCCTGCACTGGGTCGAGCAATCCTATTTAAAGCTTCTGCAATGGTCGCTGGCTCATCGCTGGGTCATCATTCTGATCTGCATCGGAACTTTTCTTTCGACCTTCGGCCTCTATCATCTCGTTGGCCGCGACTGGATTCCCTCGGACGATCAATCCGAACTGATCAGTTCTTTCACGCTTCCCGAAGGCACCGCTCTTTCCAAGACCACGGATCGCGCCTCGGAGATAGCGCAGCGCGTCGTCGCCCTCCCGGAAGTGGCCTTCGTGCAATCATTCACCCACGGTCCGACAAACCACGCGCACCTTTTCATCGGCCTCGTCCCCCGCAGCGAAAGAAAACGCACCCACGAACAACTCGCCACCGAAATTCGCGGCTACCTCGCCGGCTATCGCAACATGGTCTCGAATGTTCGTCTCCCCTCCGTTTTTGGCGGAGAGACTTACTTTCCCATTGGTGCGGTCATCCGCGGCCCCGAGCTCAGCAAGCTCGCCGACATAAGCAAGCAAGTCGCCGACCTGATGCATCAGTACCCTGACCTGGTTGACGTCAACCCCAGCCTCAACCTCAATACTCCCGAGCTCCAGGTCAAAGTCGATCGCCAGCGCGCTGCCGACATTGGCGTCCGCATGACCGACGTCAGCGACGCCGTCCGCCTCTTCTATTCTGGCGAAGACGAAATCACTCGCTTCAAGGAAGGCTCCGAGCAGTATCCCGTCATCATGCAGTTGCTTCAGCAGCAGCGCGACAATCCCGACGTCCTGGCGCAAATGATGGTCCCTTCGACCAAACTTGGCCAGGTTCGCCTCGAGAATGTCGCCACCATTGTTCGCGGCGCAGGCCCCGCCACGCTCTGGCGTTACAACCGCGAATTCGAAGTCACCGTTTATGCCAACGTTGCCAGCGGCTATCCCCTTGACCTGGCCGCCGCGCACACCGTGCAGTCCATTAAGGAAATCGGCCTGCCCGCTGGCTATTCCTACCGGTTCACCGGCCAGGTGAAAGTCCTCGAAGAAACCACGTGGAACCTTCTGCTCGCGATGTTGCTGGCCTCGGTCTTTATGTACATGGTGCTCGCCGCCCAATTCGAAAGCTTCTCCCACCCTTTCATCATCATGCTCACGCTTCCGCTGAGCATCCCCTTCGCTCTTTTCTCTCTGTGGATCACAGGCCGCGCGTTAAGTCTCTGGAGCGCCCTCGGTATGTTTCTGTTGTTGGGAATCGTAAAGAAAAATGGAATCTTGCAGGTGGACTACACTAACCGCCTCCGCGCCAGCGGCATGCCCGCCCGAGAAGCCATCCTCGAAGCTAACCGCGTCCGCCTCCGCCCCATTCTGATGACCACGCTCTCCATCGTCGCTGGCCTGATTCCCGTCGCCATTGGCATTGGCGCCGGCTCCGAACAGCGCGCCTCCATCGCCGTAACCATCATCGGCGGCCAAACCCTCTGCCTGCTGCTAACTCTGCTTGTCGTGCCGGTAGCCTATTCGTATCTCGCCGAGTTCGAGACCGTGCCCTGGGCCACCACCACCCGCCGCCTCTTCTCCCGCTCCCGCAACTCCGTCAGCAACTCCTCCGCAGACTAAGCAGCTTCATGCAGGAACGAGGTGATGGATCCGTCGCACCCGGATTTGCCTCTCTCGCTTCCGCGTCTGAGCAATGTCGTAGGAAGCCTGCATCCGCATAAGCGTATCCATCTTCACGCCAAACGCCTTTTCAATCCGGAGCGCCATAATCCCGGAAAGGTCGGCCTTGCAGTTAAGCAAACTCGATAGCGCCGGCCGCGAAACCTGCAGCGCCGCCGCTGCCGCCGTCACAGACAGGCCCGCCGCATCGATAATCTCCGTCCGAATGAAATTCCCGGGATGGGGAGGGTTCTTCATGGTCATACTGTTTTGCTCCTTCCACCTAATGGTAGTCTTCCAAATTCAAATCGCAAATTTCTAGCTCTGCCACGTCGATGCGAAACGTCAGACGGCGGTTGCGAGTGACACTAAGGCTCCATGTCCCTTTGCGATCACCGGTCAGCGTGTGCGCCTTCCAGGTTGGCAGCGCGCGTACCTCCTCGGGGTCCTCCATGTCATCAAGGAATGCCAGCATCTTGCGGAGCTTGTCCGCCGAATCAGGCGGAACACCCTTCGCACTGTCTTGCGCGTAGAGCCTCTTCAAGCCCTTGTGAGCGAAGTTTCGTATCTTCACTTGGCAGACTGTAGCCTGTCACTTAACACTTGTCAATACAAGAACGCGAGCGTAGGTGGCGGATGTGCCGCCCTCGGTTTTATGAGCGCGGGGTTTTTGATTTTTCCATCGATTTCCACAAACGTATCAAACCATATTGATGTCCCGCCAACTCCTTCCAATCCTTCAGCTTGCGTTAGCCTCATTCGAATCCACGTATGCCGTTCGAATGAGTACTAATAATTATAATAAATGTATTGACAACAACCCGCTCCTCCTGCTACCATGTTCCATGCTTGCTCTGTTTACCCCGAGGAACGAAGGGAGCCTTGAAGGGTTTCGCTCGCGACCCACGCCAACAAAATTCCAGTCATCCATTCAGCGTGCCCATTTCCCCCTCCTCGACCTCCTCTCCGTGAACTCTGGGCCCTCTGAGCTAAAATCCAACCTCCACCTCGGGTCGGCTGTTCCGTCAAGACCAAAACGACGTAACCCCTTTAGAATCCGCACTTCCGCAAAATCCACCCGTAACTCTTTTAGAATCCGCAGTTCCAAAACACGGCACTTTAAGTGGCTCTGTTTACATGCTCGGCACGGGAGTTGGTTTTCGAGGAAGACAGGCGAAGTGCAATGATGTTTTCTACTGGAGCAGGAGGTGGGATGCCAGAGATCGGACTCCTGCCCTTTGCCCGCGTGGCTGTGGAT
>DATEQG010000033.1:0-11612 GCA_035272765.1 Candidatus Acidiferrum sp. | reverse complement strand
TGCAAACATTTTTTCATACTCTGCGAGCGTATAAGCATCCCCGGCGTCCGTCCCGACAAGCATGTTGAGGCTAAAGGCCGCTGCCGCGGGCGGAGTTACGCGGTCTTCATTGGGCACAAACTCAAGGGTGACGGCCTTTCCACCCGGCTTGAGCGCGGCATAGACGCGGCGCATCAGCGTCTCGCATGTGGGGGTGTCGAAATGGTGGAAAATATTCGTCAGCAGAACAATGTCGTATCCGTTGCCAAGATCTGTTTCAAAAGCGCTTCCAGGGCGGGTTGTGTAACGATCTGAAACGCCCGCGGTTTGTGCGTTCTCTTGTGCGACAGCCAGCACGGACGGCCAATCCACCGCAACAATCTTCGCATTGCGATTTCTCCTGGCGATGGTGATGCCGTAATTCCCGTGTCCCGCAGCGATATCCAACACATTGCAGGGCCGGCCTTCCGCGGCGCCGATGAGCTCCGCAATGAAATTAGCCGCGGGTATCGTCAAGGGCGTCATTGATCTCGCGAACGCGACCCAAACTTCATCCTGCGGTTTGGAGTTGTCTCCCTGTACTCCCGTCGTTCCCCCTTTGCGCACGGCATCGGTCAAGCCCTCGACATTTTTCTTGTGCCAGCTGCTGCCAAGAAAGCCGGTCACGGCGGTGAGAGACGCAGGTGAGCGCCGATCGAGAAAAAGCGCAGACTCCTCCGTAAGCGCGTAACGCCCATTTTCTTTTGTGATGAGGCCCATAATTGTCAAGTAATCGCAGAGGATGCGCAAACCACGCTCGGAAGCGCTGATTTTCGCGGCGAGTAACGCCGGAGTATTCGCGCCCGCTCCAATGGCCGTGAAGACGTCTAACTCGATTCCCGATTTCAGAGCGGCGGTCTGCTGGAACGCATTCATAAGGCCGAAGATGCGTTCCGGGGTCGGGCGGTTCGTGGTGGAAGGTGTGGCCATTCTGTTGGGCTCCGTTTGACGATTTTTGTTAGTTCAAATATACACCTAGCTTAGCGTCCGGTTTCCACTGCAATTCCGTTGCCCCCATCCGGGCTGGGCTGGCATACTCTCTTTCCCCGCACGGTGGGCGAGGATCACATTATGAAACGCGAGTATCACCGCTGGTATTCTCCAAGGTTGGGCATCGACATGGGAGTCATTGTCCACGGCCACTGGGGACAGCCGATTCTCGGTTTCCCGACCAGCGCGGGCGATGAGACAGAGCTCGAAGGCCAGAGCATGATCGGCGCGCTGGCCGACTTCATCGAAGGCGGAAAGATAAAGGTCTTCAGCATCAATTCAATAAACGGCCTCAGCTTTTACAACAAAGGGGCGCATCCCTTTCACCGCAGCTACGTGCAGTCCGTCTTCGATTCCTACCTTCGAGAAGAAGTCGTGCCTTTCATCTGGGACAATTGCCAAAGCCCGGGCATCGCCATTTCCACGATGGGGGCTTCGTTCGGCGCGTATCACGCGGCCAACTCGCTCTTCAAGCATCCGGATGTGATCAAGCGCTGTTTTGCAATGTCCGGTGTCTATGATGTACGCAATTTCATGGACGGCGTGTACGATGACAATTTTTATTTCAACAATCCTGTGGATTATCTCACGAACCTGAGCGATCCCTGGGTCCTGGGCCAGCTCGCCTCGTGCGACATCCACATCAGTACCGGCACAGGTCAATGGGAGAACAGCGGCCCCACATATCGGTTGTCCGAGGTTCTCTCCGGCAAAGGGATCCGTCATTCGCTGGACAACTGGGGTCCAGAAGGTGGGCACGATTGGCCGTATTGGAAGCATCAGATGCGCGAATACGTAGCCCGTCTCTTCTAAAGAAATTCCTGACAATTCTAAAGCAATTCCTAGCAATCGGAGGAGGGAAGGATTGCCAGGTCAGCCCAGGCCGAGGTGGTCCAGCTTGTAGTGGCCTTTGGAGATGACTTGATCGTCGTCGATCCACACGTCGCAGTTGCGGGTGAGGACGTCGACATGCGTTTTGGATTTCCAGTCGGCGTGGGTTTGGCTGCCGTAGGGGTCGCCGAAGGCGATGTGTACTCCTGGGAATTTTTCATCCTGCAGAAGGACGCCGATCATAGCGGATAGGCCAAGGTTGGTGCCGAACGCAAGTTCACCGACGCGATCGCTGTTTTCGTCCGTGTGGCAGTACTGCCAGAATTCTTCTTCTAGGTCTTTGCGAGCGCAATCAACGCCGGTAAGGCGGGCGCCTTCGATTTTCAATACTAACGGCGTGGTTTGCAGGTCGCCATATTTCCCATTGAAATGATCGCCGGCTGTGGCGTCGCAGACGAAGGTGCCGTCGACCGTTGCGGGAGTTGTGAAGACTTCACCGGCAGGTAAGTTGGACCAGTACCGCGGGCTGATCAGGCCGCTGGTTTTTACCCAGTCGAGGCCGCGATCGAAATGCGCGGCGAAAGAAGTGCCCGCTTCCGTCTTAACCGTGAGCGTTTGCGCGTGCAGCATGCGCTCGCGGAGTTTGTCGCTTAGGCGATCCACCATACGGTAATCGGCGCGCATGCCTTGCTGCATAATTTCGGGAGTTACGCCGACCATGTGGGCATAGCGGATTTGGCGGCGCTCGACGACTCGGACGATGGCCATGCGTGCGCCGAGTTCGCCGGGTTGCGGAGTCATGCACATCGCCCCTACGTCGGCAGTCTCGAGAGCTTCCAGGACTGCAGCGGGGGCCACGGTCATGGGGCGCGAGCCAAAATCTTCGAGGAGCAAACCGGTATATTGTGCGCCGCCGTCTTCGATAGCGGCGGCGATGCTGGCGGCAACGGCCCGGCTGGTTTCGTCGGCGATAAGGGCGACGTGCTCGCCGGGGCGGACGCTAAGACAAGTTTCTACGGCGTTCTTGGCGCCGGGCATCAACTCTGGGTCTGGGTGGCCAAAGTACATCCCTTAATTTTACAAGAATCGGCGGAAATTTGAAGACCCGTTCATGAAATGTGCCACCGTTATGGAAATCGCGCGATCTCTATTCAAGAGTTCGCCGATGTGGAGTGGGCCGCGCGCGGGCTGACGCGAAATGCGGGGACTTGGCCGCCGCCGCTGGTGACGTTGGCCAGGCCCGTGGCGCTCAGGCGGGTGAGAAAGCCGCACAGTTTTCCGTGGAAGAGATAGGGGGCGAAATCGACCAGCATGTCGCGGTAGTCGACTTTGCCGACATTGGCGATGTAAGGGAAAATTTCGCGGCGGATGGGGATGCGCTCCTGAACGATCCAGGCGCCGTTTTTTGCGGAAAGGGCGCGGCCGATTGCGGCATCCCATGCGGCTTCGTCGGTTTCCCATCCGAGCGTTACGCCAGAGCCGCCATACTCGTCGCTTGGCTTGAGGACCAGGTTTTCGCGCTCCTTGCCGATGAAAGCAAGAAGTTCCACGGTTTGGCCGTAGTGGGCCGTCTTCACGTCCGCCACCACGCGGGTCCAGGGGATGTGGCGGCGGATAATTTCGCGTTCATCGTGCGAGAAGAGCGCGCCGTTTTGCTCGTCGGTGAGGACGGCGAAAAAAGCCTTTACGTGGGGAATCTTGCAGCGAAACGTGTTGGCCACGCATACGACGTTGGCAGTGTAGGCCTTTACGAGGGCGGCGCACTCGGCGGGCTTGGCTAAGATATCGTTGATCAAGACGCGGCGGTAGACGAGATCTATCTTCTTGTCATGGGCGACCAGCTTCTGGCCGTCGAACTCGAGTTCGCGGGGATCCGCGATTACCGTGGGAACACCCATTTTTTCGAAGCGTGCCTGGAGAATTTCAAACTCGCTGAAAGTGGGCACGTCTTCCCAATCGACGATGGCAATTTGCGGGGGACTGGCAGAGCCTCCCCAGTCCACATAGCTCATCACCAGGGCATCGAGGAGCCTGGCGCTGAGCGGGTAACTGTGGATTGAATAATTCTGGGCGAATTTTCCCATCACAGGAAGCTCGCGAAAAATCTCGGCGAGCGTTTCCGCGTAGCCCGCGCCCGCCGGGGATTCACCGTTGTATTCCGCGAACTTCAGGGATTCGGGCAAGAGAAAAGCGTCGAGACGGGAGGCTGTACTGGCGCGGCCGTAGGCAACGGGGAGGCGCGCCAATCGTTCTTCCTCGGGGCGCAAATGAAGCTGGGCAAAAAGATGCTTGTCTTCGAGGGCTGCGGTCACGACACGTTCGCCGAGATCGGCGATAGTCTCGGCTACGGTGCGAACGCGCTCTTCGTCCTCGGGCGACAGAAAAAACGGGCGAAGAAAAGGGCAGTGGACGCGGTCGCCGAAGGTGAGTTTTGCGCGGCGTAGTCGTTTGAACAAATCGTCTGGTAGACCTGGAACCCGCAGAAGCGTGACTTTTAGAATCTCGTTCCACTCCCTGGCGGGATCGTGAGGGGCAATCGAAGGGGTCGGTGCAGTGGTCATTTTGTTTTGAAGTCCGCAGTTCCGACAGAAAAGCCGGCGGATGGACTGGGTGCCGATGATTGAGTTGCCGCAGCGCTCCTAGGTGCACCCGCGAAACCACTTGCCGCGCCGACGCCCAGCATTTCCTCCCAACGTGGCCAGGGATTTGCAGCATCACCGCTGAGCGCGCGGTTGATGACCAGGTGGGCCATTTTGTCGACGACGTGATCGAAATAAAATTCGGTGATGCGGTCGCGCTCGAAATCGGGCGCAGGATTCAGGAAATCAATGGCGTAGGGGATGCCGTTCTGGATCGCGAATTCGATGGTGTTCATTTCGTAGCCGAGAGCCTGGTTGATGGTCTGGGCATCCTTCACAACGCGGGAGCCGAGTTCGGATGACAAATAGTTGTGCTCGACGAGGTATTTGCGTTCTTTGGGGTCGTAGTGAACGGGAAGAATGTCGGATTTTCCAAACGTGAAGCAGCGGACGTATTGCGTGAAGTCGATGAACTCCTGGAGCGTCATGCAGTAGGGCGAAGTTTTGTCGTAAGCGGCAAGGAGTTCTGCCTTGTTATGGACTTTGTAGACGTGCTTCCAGCCACCGCCGGAAAAAGGTTTCAGAATCGCGGGCCGGCCTACGTAGTCGAGAAGACCATCCCAGTCGACGGGATAAGTGAGGTTGTGGAGAGATTCGGCGGTGATGTCGACGTCGCTGGGATATTCCTTTTGAGGCAACAGAACTGTTTTTGGGATAGCGATGCCGAGCTTGGAGGCAACGGCATAATTGAAGAACTTGTCGTCGGCGGTCCACCAAAACGGATTGTTGATGACGTAGGCTCCCTGCAGGACAGCGTGTTTGAGGTAGCCACGGTAGTATTCGACTTCATGCGAGATGCGGTCGACGATTACACTGTATCCGGAAGGCTCGCCCATGCGCGTGCCGCCGAGCTTCGCGAATTCTGCGGCTACGCCATCTTTTTTTCCGAGCTCGTTGACGCGAACGATGAAGGCCGGAGGAAAGCTGTATTCACGCCCGCAGAGAAGGCCAACCTTTTTCATAATTTCTCTCCCGACAGGTGCACCTAAGACCTGGTGCTTTGCAGATGCCTCTAATTGATGGCGTGTGCCGATGAAGCCCTAGGCTCGGCGACGCCGCGCGTTTCCGAGACCAAGTGTTTTACGACCGCCTTCAAGTCGCCAGTTTGTTGAAAGACGCGCAATTGGCGCTCGGCGCTGGTGCCGTCCTTGAGAATGGTGTGAATGTATTCGACGGCGCTGCGGCTGCCGAGATCGTCCACCACGTCATCGACAAATTCGAGGAGTTCGAGAGCAAGCTCGCGCATCGGAACTTCGGCCTCTTTGCCAAAATCGATCAGTTTGCCTTCGATGCCGTAGCGAGCGGCACGCCATTTATTTTCTTCGATCAGAGCGCGACGGTAAAGTCGGTAGCTCTGATTGCGTTCGTAGAGGCGATGGAGCTTTACGACGATAGCTTGGGTGAGAGCTGCGATGGAAACGGCTTCTTCAACCTTGGTGGTGACATCAAACATGCGGAACTCGAGAGTGCCGAACATGGGATGAGGCCGTACGTCCCACCAGATCTTTTTGCCGTTGTCGATGCAATTTAGTTTCATCAAAAGGTTTACGAAATTTTCGTAGGCGCTCCACGATTCAAACTGCTCGGGAATCCCAGTGCGAGGGAAACGGCGAAATACGGTGGTGCGGAAGGATTTTAGGCCGGTGTTGCGTCCCATCCAGAAGGGAGAGCTGGTCGAGAGGGCAAGCAGGTGCGGCAGAAAATAGCGGACCATGTTCATCATGTCGATGGTGGTCTGCTTATCGGGCATGGCGACGTGGACGTGCATGCCGAAGATTAGAAGCGATCGGGCGAGTTGCTGAAGCTCCTCAACGATGTGTTCATAGCGTTCGCCTGGGGAGATGACCTGGTCAATCCAACTGGAGAATGGGTGCGTGCCGGCGGCGGCGACCTGCAATCCAACGCGCTCCGCCGCGGCAACAAGTTCGCCGCGCGTGCGGTGCATTTCGATGCGCAGTTCGCCGACGTTTTCGCAGATCTTCGTGCCGGTCTCCACGATGGATTGGTGCATCTCGTGTTTGACTTGCTCAACGATGTCAGGAGAAGCGGCGGAAACAAGTTGCATGACATGAGAACGCAACGCGCAGGTCGCGGGGTCGATGATCTGAAACTCTTCTTCAACACCGATAGTGAAGCGGTGAGCCATGGGGTGGCCCTCCGGGTGGCCGTGGTCTTATTGGGGACTTCTCAAGCGGTATCATACCCCGCAGGCGGGAAAAACACACGCACCCTCAAGACTCGTGAGTGGTTTAATCTGCGGCCGGTGAGACGAAGCCTTACTTCTTAGGGCCCACTTCCGAACTCGGATGTCGATGGACTCTTTGTCGGGGTATTCGGCATCCTTATTACAGAAGCTCAACTTCAAACATGGTTCACAACGTCTCTGTTCTGAAGGGAATCTTCCTAGAAAACTTCCCTCAGATTTGTCTTTGTAAGATCCAGAATTTCACTGCCTCTGCCGTTAAGCATCGCTTTGACCAAATAGATTCCGAAACCTTTGACCTGCTCGAAGTCGATTGTAGGTGGCAAGGAAAGTTCCTGTCTTGCAACTTTGACGCTCACCAATGCGGGGCCAGGATGGTCGAAGGCGGCGCCGAGTGTTTCTTCAAGCTCTCCCGGGTCTTCCACATTCCGGCCGAAGATTCCGCAAGCATCGGCGAGCTTGGCAAAGTCCGGATTGATTAGGTCCGTGCCGAAACTGATGACGCCCGCCGCTTTCATTTCCAGCTCGACAAAACTGAGCGCGTCGTTTTGATAGACGACGATTTTCACCGGCGTTTTGAGCTGCTGCAAGGTCAGCAACTCCCCCATCAGCATCGCAACTCCTCCATCGCCTGAAAGAGAGATGATCTGCCGATTTGGGAAAGTTACCTGCGCTCCTATTGCCTGTGGCAAAGCATTCGCCATCGAGCCGTGGTTAAAAGAGCCCAAGAGCCGGCGCTTGCCATTCATGGTGAGATACCTGGCTGCCCACACGGTTGGGGTTCCAACATCGCATGTAAAGATCGCGTCCTCTGCGGCAAGCCGGTCCAACACTGCACTGAGGTGCTGCGGATGAATCGGCTTTTTACCGGGTTCGCCCTTTGCTAGATCGTCGAGTCCTCTACGAGCCTTCTTGTAATGCGCTTGCGCATCCTCGAGATGAGTTTGGTCTGTTTTCTGTCGCAGGAGTGGCAAAAGCGCTCGCAAAGTATCCTGCGCTGTCCCAACAAGGCCCAGATCTACGGCCGTCCTGCGCCCGATCTGCTCTCCGCGCGAATCGACCTGAATCACTTTCGCATGCGCCGGATAAAACTGTTGATAAGGAAAGTCAGTGCCTAGTATCAGCAGCAGATCGCAGCGCTCCATCCCATAGTGACCGGAAGTGAATCCCAACAGTCCGGTCATACCGATGTCATAAGGATTGTCGTACTCGATGAATTCTTTGCCACGGAGAGCGTGGACAATGGGAGCCTTCAGTTTTTCCGCGACCTGGAGCAGTTCTGGATGAGAACCAGCACATCCTGCGCCGCCGAAGATGGTGACTTTCGTCGCGGCGTTTAGCATCTCGGCTGCACGTTTCAGTAAGCCAGGCTCCGGAGTGCTCACCGATTGCATGGAATCAAGCGTCAGCTTGATGCGTCGGAACCCGGCTTCCTGGAGAGCCGTGTCACCCGAGATGATGATGACGCTCACGCCCCGCTTTGCAATCGCAGTTCTGATGGCTATCTCGAGTACCCTGGGCATTTGGCTCGGATGCGAAATGAACTCACAGTAGTGACTGCAATCCTTGAAGATGTGATCGGGCTTTGTCTCCTGGAAATAGTCGCTGCCGATTTCTTTAGTGGGAATCTGTGCGGCAATCGCGAGCACTGGCACGCGATTGCGATGACAATCGTACAAGCCGTTGATGAGGTGTGTGTTCCCTGGTCCGCAGCTGCCGGCACACACCGCGAGATTACCGGTCAGGTGCGCCTCAGCCCCGGCCGCAAACGCGGCCGCTTCTTCATTGCGTGTATGTATCCAAGCGACCGAGTTGTGTGTCCGAATCGCATCCGTAATCCCATTCAATGAGTCACCGGGGACGCCATATACGCGTTTCACGCCGATCGATGCGAGCGTCTCGACAATGATGTTCGCTATCTTTGTGGCTGCCATATAGATTCCTCATCGTGAAGGTGAGTGTTCAAAGCTGCTGTGAATTTATCTTCCAAAAGCTCCGGTGGTATGCGGAGCAAGTTTTTCGATCACCCCTCATCTCAAGGCTCAGTCTTGGGATGCGCTTCGCATCACCGTAGGTGCAACAATCTTTCTTGTTCAGATTTTATGGGGCGTGACGGCGGTACGAGGCAAAAATGACCCTTGGGGTTTTGTCGGTTCTGTTGGGTCTCGGCGGAGTTTGCGTTTCGGGAGATTATTGAGTTTTCTATCTGATCAGTTGCTCAAACGCGGCCAGAGCGGATGAAAAAAGTGGGACGGGCAAGATTGTCCGTCCCACCGTGAGTTGTAGACCGAAGCTAGAGCGAACGCAGGAAGTTTAGGAGATCCTGCTGTTGTTGTGGGGTCAGCTGTTTGAAATTGCTTATGACAGCATTAGCCTCCGAGCCGGAGCTTGCATGTTCCTTGATGGCATCTAGAAGATCCGTGGTGCGGCCATCGTGCAGCAAGAAGATGCGCTGACCGAGTCCCCAAAGCGGCGCGGAGCGAAACTGGTCGGGGCCGGCTCCGCCTTGGGAGACGCCGTCGGCGAGATTCGAGCCCATATGATGGACGAGCAGGTCGGAGAAGAGGTTAGCGTTCACTTGGCTCAGGCCTGGAGTGAAGGAAGAAGACGCGGTCTGGAGAGTTGGAGTGTGACACATCGCGCACCCGGTCGTGTTGAACAGGCGGTTGCCATTGGCGATTGATTGCGCGCCGCCTGGACTGGTAGTGGAAGGCGTCGGGGGCGCGAGGAGGCGCATAAACATGGCAAATTGCACGACGTCGCTGGGAACGGCGGGGTACTGTGTCGAGATAAAGTTGGTTGTATCCTCGGGTGTGGGATTTATTTTGCAGTTTGCGGGAAGGCCGCCGGCCAGGGCTTCGTCGGGACTTGCGCGCTCATTCTGGAACAGTTCGTTGGTGACGCCCATTTCGACGTTGTAGGCTTCGCCAGCAAATATCTCGAGAGACTTGTTCTGCGCCTTCCAGCCGAAGCGTGTGATCATGCCGTCATTTCCGTCGCGGTTGGGAACGCCGGAAATCCCCAGAGACTGCTTTTGTCGAGCGTTTGCCTGCATGTTGGCGTAGATGGTTTCTTCGGAAATGTTTTCGATCAAGCCGGCGCCAAAGGTGGGCGTCGGAATGCGGAAGATGACGTTGTCCAAGGCTAGATTTTGAGCGAAATTCGGTTGTGTGATGGCGCAAGTTCCGGCGTCGCTGCGGCCGGAAATGACGAAGAGGTCATGAACACCTCCATCGGGCGTGCTGCTAAGGCTCGTACCGCTTCCATTCAGAAAGAATGGGAAGCGAGCTTCGCGGACGGGACCGTTGGGCGTGATGAAGGACGGAAGAGTGTTGTCGGCTCCATTCAGACTGTAAACCAAGGTCTCGGGATTGGGGCCGACAAAAGGGTACACGGTTGCGCTGGGGCTTGTGCCGCCGACGGCTGGTTGCGAATGGCAACTCGAACATTGGTTGCTATTGAAGCGGGGGCCGAGCCCGTTGTTTGTGCCGCCTTGAACGGATTCGATTTCCTGGAAACGCAGCAGGCCGTTGGCAAAAAAGTCGGGCGCGCCTGGAGTTTGTGAAAGGGAAGACAACGGTTGACCAGAATTGACGCTTCCCCCGCGAACACCTGGATCTTGGGGGGAATGCTGGCCGAGTGTTACGGTGGCGAAAAAGACCGCAAGCAGAAATGCAAGAGCAATGACAGGCTTGCGGACGGGAACGAACTTCCAGTTCTCGACAAGACGTGCGAATGCACCTGAGGCCATAACTTCTCCTTTAGGCACACCAGTAAAGCGGCGTTTTCCTTGGCCAAAGCCCTAAGGGCTTGCGGAGGATGAACGCCTGGATGCCTGGCCGTGCCAGTGATCAGGACGCTCGGAAAGAACCTGGATCGAGAAGGGCTGAGTGGGGAGCCCAAGCGTAAGGCCGGGGTGCTGTGGGCGGGAAGTTACGGCGTTGCGAGAAGCAAGTCACCTGACCAAAGGTACAGTTTTGGTACAAGTACGAAAGCTTGCGCGAATGAAATTGCGAAGCGGTGCACGGAAATATAGTTTCCTTAAACGTTTATCACCTCGATTCGCTCGTGAACGCAAACAAAAAAACGGGACAGACACGAATGTCTGTCCCACCGGATATCGTCATTGATTGGCCCTTTGTTTCGACTGCTAGTCTTCGATTTGGAGCCGCTGATCTAAGCCGCGCCCAGCGCGCGGCGTTGCTGGAAGCATTCGCGGCAAAAAACTGGACGCCCTTGCGTGGGCCGGAAGGGGACTGTAGTTTCCTTTCCACACTGGGAGCACGTCGTCTTTGTTTCCGAGCGCATTTGGGAGGCGCCGCCACCTCCGCCCCCGCCGCCTTCAGCGCGCTTGGCTTTGCAGCCTTTGCATCGTTTCGGTTCGTTCTTGAAACCTTTGTCGGCGAAAAACATTTGTTCGCCGGCAGTAAAAACAAACTCAGCGCCGCACTCCGCACACTTCAGCACCCTGTCGTGGTATTCCATGAGCCGCTCTCCCCTTGCCCGAGTCAGGGAGGGAGATGGGCACATTTCGCGCTGAGGACCAAGTGATGTGGCTAAACCTGTAGTCCGGGGGTACCGGGCTGGGGTCCCTTGGGCCTGCGAACGCGAAGCTGCAACAGAAACCCAACATCTCTGCCTAACCGGGGTCTAAATCACGGAAGTGCGGCGCTGAATTGCAGCGAGGCGGAGTTTAGTCCGCTTCTCGCCGCTGCTTCTTGCGCAGTCGCTTCCGCGAAAGGGCTTCTTTGGCCCGGCGTTTCTCGCCTGGCTTCATGTAGAAGCTGTGTTTCTTGATTTCCTTGATGATATCTTCCTGTTGCACCTTGCGCTTGAAACGGCGCAGTGCATTTTCCAGAGACTCACTTTCCTGGATAATGACTTCAGCCACTTTTACATTCACCCCCAATCCGGTTCGGATTGGCTACGTG
>DATEQG010000032.1:0-41558 GCA_035272765.1 Candidatus Acidiferrum sp. | reverse complement strand
GCGGTGCAGAGTGTGTTTACCGACCGCCGCGCCTACGTGAACGCCCTGACTTATGAATGGGAAACGACGAACAGCGCCTCGGGAAAGGCCAGCAAGCAGAAAGAGATCGACGATTACAAAGCAGAGCTTGCGACCGTCGAGTTCCCCGATGGCAGCAGAAAGAAGTTTAACTTCCAGCAATTGGAAGAAACCTACAACGAAATCCGCGACGAGAAAACCAAGTTGAGCCTGGAACTAGGCACGCTGCTGAAGCCGGCCACTGCTGCCCGAGCCAAGATGGATGAGTACGTGGCGGACCACATGGTCGACCTGACTCCGCAGCAAATTGACGGGTTGAAGAAGAAAGTTTCGGACTGGGATGCCCAGATCGTCCAAATCAACGTGGCCGAGGCCAATATTGTCGACCGCTGCGAATCATGCCACCTGAATGCGCGCGAACCGGCGAAGATCACCGAGGCTGCCATGACGCCCCGGGGCGAGAAGAAGCCCGACCAGTACGCGCAGGCGTTCGTGAGCCATCCTGAGCCGGAATTGCTCGGCATTCACGATCCTGAAAAGTTCGGCTGCTCGCCCTGCCACCAGGGCAATGGCCGCGCCACAACGAGCGTCGAGAAGGCGCATGGAAATTATGAGCACTGGCTGTGGCCGCTCTATCCGAAACAGAATGCTCAGGCCGGCTGCCAGACTTGCCATGCCGCGGACATGGTGCTGGTCAGCGGAGATGTGCAGTGGCAAACCATCAACGACGGCAAAGATCTGTTCCGCCAGAAGGGCTGCATGGGCTGCCATCGCTATGAAGGCTACGACAAGGAACCCGAGGATTTGCTCTCGATCGCTCAGCAGGTCAAGCAGCTGGACCAGGAGAAAAAGGAAAACCTGAAGCAGGCGGCCAATTTTATGAAGGAAGCCGACGCCGCCGCCAGCAACGACGAAGCCAATCACCTGAACGATCAGGCTGTTGCGTTGAAGGTCACCAACAGCAAGCTCGATCTGCGCCTCGTCCAACTCGATCGCACCACCAAAAGCTTGCTCCAGGACATGAAGAAGGTCGGCCCGAACCTCAAGGACGTGCGACTCAAGCTAAACAAGAATTGGATTCCGGTATGGCTGAAGAAGCCTAGCGACTTCCGCGCGACCACCAAGATGCCGAATTTCCGTTTGAGAGATGAGCAGATCAAGGCCATCTCCGCATATTTGTGGCAATCCGCGCTTACTGATCCGTTGCCGAAACACAAGCCGGGCAGCGCCGCTCACGGAAGAGAACTGTTCGAAACGCGCGGTTGCCTGGCGTGCCATTCCATTCGTGAAGGCGGAGAGATGGAAGGTGGCAGCTTCGCCGCCAATCTCACGCGCGTCGGCGAAAAAGACAATTACGACTACCTCGTGCGCTGGGTACACAACGCACGCGAACGCACTCGCCCTTACTGCATGTACGAGAAGAAAGACATCGGTCCGGAGGATTACGCCAAGAAAGGTATGCCATACGTCTTTGACTTGGAACACTCGCAGTGCCCGAACGATGGTCACGAGTTGCAAGTGCAGAACATGACGGTCATGCCCAGCCTGCGGCTTTCCCCGCAAGATGCGGAAGACGTAGCGAGCTATCTAGTTACGCTAAAGAAGCAGGAGCCTTCCGCTTATCCAGACGCTTCCTTTATGGACGACCCGAGTCTCAAGGAAGAAGGCAAGAAGTGGATTCGTCACTACGGCTGTGCCGGCTGCCACGAAATATCCGGCATGGAAGAGGAAGGCCGCATCGGCACGGAGCTTACATTTGAAGGCAGCAAGCCGATCGAGCGTCTCGATTTCGCGCTGCTGACGGAAGTGGCGCAGCGCGGCAGCGGCGAACCCATTGTCGATGCCGACGATTTGGCGCGATTGCCGGAAGGGCCCGCGAAGGGGCCGTGGTATGACCACAAAGGCTTCTTTGAGCACAAACTGGCCGAGCCAAATATTTGGGACAAAGGCAAAATCAAGCCGGAACTCGAACAACTGCGCATGCCGAATTTGCATTTGACCAAGGACCAGGTTCAGTCGCTCACGACTTTCTTGATGGGCAGCGAAGAGAGCGCACTGCCCGCCAGTTATCAGTACCGCCCGCTGGACTACCGCCGCGACATTCAGGAAGGCTGGTGGGTGGTCAAAAAATACAACTGCATGGGCTGCCACCAGTTTATTTCTGGGCAGAAGTCATCGCTCATGACCATGGCGCGCTATCAGGATGCGCAGGAGCAGCTCCCTCCCAAGCTTCTGACGGAGGGTGCTCGCGTCGAACCGGAATGGTTGCTGCACTTTTTATCGAACCCGGCGTTGAACGATGGCGACATGAACCGCAACGGCGTGCGGTCCTACCTCCAGGTTCGCATGCCAACCTTTTCTTTTTCGGAAAATGAGCTGGGCAAGCTGGTGCGATTTTTCCAGGCCCTTGCTCGCCAGCCGTTCCCGTATATTCCGGACCGAGCGCCGGTGCTTACAGCCAAAGAAACGGAGATGGCGCGAAGCCTTTTCAGCAGTCCCGCGGCGCCTTGCCTGAAGTGCCACGCGACCGGCGACCCCGCGCATGATCGCACCGCGACTGCGCCGAACTTTCTCCAAGCCAAGGGCCGTCTGAAAGCGGATTGGGTAGAGCGCTGGATTATCGATCCGCAAGCGATCAGTCCTGGCACGTCCATGCCTTCCGGACTTTTCAAGCGGGAGAAGAATCACTGGGTTTTCTCGGGCCCGACGCCTCCTTCTTTCCAGGGCTACGATAAGGATCAAACGAAGCTATTGGTGGATTACATCTTCCAGCTCACCGCGGAAGAGCAGCGGCGAGTCAGCGCATCGATGGGCCACGCGAAGGCGGCTAGCGAGGGCGGCCCGGCCCGCGGGAATGTGGGCAGCGGAAGCGGTCGCGAGTAGGATTGAGAACGAGTTTCCAAATTTCTAGCGAGGTGGAGTCACAACATGAAAACCAAAAGATGGCTTGCGATTTGTGCTTTACCGATTCTTGCCCTGTGGGCGGGATGCGGCAAGAAAGAAGCGGAAGAACAGCCAGCGGCTCCGGCGGCGTCAACGGCCGCCCCGGCGGCTACGCCCATCGACCCCGCAACCGCGGCATCGATCAGCGGCACGGTGACTTTAGACGGAGTGGCGCCGAAAGCCGCCAAGATTGACATGAGCCAAGATCCAAATTGCGCTGGCACGAACACCGCCGAGAATGTTGTAGTAGCAGACGGGAAGGTGGCTAATGTTTTTGTTTACGTAAAGGATGGTTTGGGCAGCCGGACGTTTGACGTGCCCACGGACGCAGTGACGCTCACGCAAGTGGGCTGCAAGTACAAGCCGCACGTGCTCGGCGTGATGGCTGGGCAAACGATCAAGATCGTCAACGGCGACCCGACCACCCACAACATTCACCCCACGCCCAAGGACAATCGCGAATGGAACGAGTCTCAGGCTCCGCAGGCGGCGGCGCTGGAAAAGACGTTCGCGCGGGAAGAATTGTTGCTGCCGGTTAAGTGTAATCAGCACCCGTGGATGAGGATGTTCGTCAACGTCGTGAAAAATCCGTTCTACGCAGTCAGCGGGCCGGACGGCAAGTTTGTGATTACCGGTCTCCCTCCCGGAGATTACACGATTGCCTTCGTTCAGGAAAAACTGGGTGAGCAGGACCAGAAGGTCACGCTGGCCGCAAAAGACAGCAAGACTGTGGATATGACTTTCAAGGCTCAGCCTTAGCGCAGCAAGAAAGCAGACGGTGCGTGGGCCTAAGGCTTCATGAAGACCCGCGCGCTTTCGAAAAATCCAAGGAGGTGTCTTGTTCCCCGTGATGCTATTGCTCTCCATTCTGCTTGCTCTCATCCCTCTCGCGGGGATTGTGTGGATTGTCATCACGAGGTCGCTCACCTCCGTCGACGGGCTGTTCATGAGCCTTATTCTTCTCACGCTGTCAGGAGTTTTCCTCTTGAATGCTTTGATTGAGGTGGATGCTCGTGGATGGCTCGCTTTTTTGCACAAGGACAAGGCGGTGCCACCCAAGGAGCCGCCTGCAGCCAAGGCCGGCTAGGGCTCCCGGCAAAACATGGCGGCCAGCCAATTTCCTTCCGTGCTACCGGGTCATTCATCAGCGGGCGTAGCAAACGACTTACAGGGGCAGCCAGTTCCCGTGCGTCACCGCATGTCCACACGGAATCGCCTCTTGTTTTTTGCCACCGCTTGGTTGATCGTCTTGATGCCCTTCCTGTTTTGGTGGAGCACGTGGTTTGGCCGCCACCTGTCTGACAAGCAGCTCAGCGAGTTTCTCAACGATGATAAGCATCCGAGGCATATCCAGCACGCGCTCGTGCAGTTGGGAGAGCGCCTGACGGCGCATGACGCAAGCGCAGTTCGTTGGTATCCCGACTTGGAGCGCCTGGCCTCGTATCCCGTTGAGGAAGTCCGGAACACAGATGCTTGGGTTATGGGGCAGGATAATACGCAGGCCGGTTTTCACGAGGCGCTTCTCAAAATGCTTGAAGATCCCTCGCCGATGGTGAGAGGAAACGCTGCTCTTTCTTTGGTGCGCTTTGGCGATCCGTCCGGACGTTTGCAGATCGCTGCGTTATTGCGGCCCGCGAGAATTTCCGCCCCTGTCGCCGGTCGCGTGATCGACACGGACCACGCCGGCACGTCCATTCGTCAGGGCGGTTTGATAGCGAAATTACAAAATGGCCAGCAGGTTACGGAAGTGCGCTCTCCCATCAATGGACGCATCAGGACGCTCTCCGTGGCCACGGGCGCGGAGGTTCTCTCAGGTGCGGAGTTGGCTTCTGTCGATCCTGGGGCGGAACAAGTTTGGGAAGCGTTGCGAGCGCTTTATTTGGTGGGTCAGCCCGAGGATTTGCCGGCGATCCGCACTTACGAACGTGATCTGCCAGAGATTCCCAACCGGGTTAAGGAGCAGGCGGTTCTTACAGAGAAAGCCATTCTGGAAAGGGCAGCGCGTCAGCCGTAAATTCCCGGCGGGCCTTCCCTCCCCGGGCCAAGCAAGCACCGCCCCTACAAGCATTCAAAGGCCGGGAACGTCACACAGAGTTTTTGGAGGGACAGAACACTAGAAGGACATCACTCCTACCACTTTTTCCACTTCGGCAATGTCCAGCATTACGATTGCGTCCCACGGACATCCATCGAGGAACGCACCATCGGGTCCCTTGCTTGTGCACTTCTTGCACCCAATGCACAAAACCGAGTCCACCTGGATGCGGCCAAACGGCGGATGATCCTCATCCGGCACCCAGAACATGCAATCCTCGACAGGGCAGTACTCCACGCAGGCAGGTGATCCTGCGCAGCCGGTGCAGCACTCTGTAATCACAGCAAGCTCTTTTGGTTTTTTCTTACGTGGGGTGGTGATCCCTTTCGAGCGTGGTTCCTGCTTCAGCTCGATGGGGATGACCTCCGCGTTCTTGAGGACTTCCGGCCCGGTAGCCATATGTTCCGCTTAGACCTTACTGGACAGCGGCGCTCGTCTCATTGCATCCCGCACCAGAGGGATCAAAGCGGATCACGCCCGTTTGATCGCTACAAAACATGCGCTGGCCCGACCCGCCAACGATAACTGGCGCGGCTGTAACCGTGTAAGCGACCGATGGAGTCGCTCCGTCACCCGTCCAGACGATCGTATAACCGCTCTTTGTTCCCGCGGCTATGTTTTCGTCCAGCAAGCAGGCGGTGGTCGAGCTTGCGGTGCAAGGATTCACGCCACCCATGTCCGCCAGATTCGTCGGATATCCGACATTGACATAGGTAGACGAATAGGTGATGGCAGCCGTGCCGATCATGCGCACAGAGCTGACCGCTGAGGCCTCGTTGGCCTGGATCCGCGATCGCATATAACTTGGGATCGCTATTGCCGAGATGATGAGAATGATTGCGACGACGATGAGCAACTCAATCAGCGAGAAACCCCTCTGGTTCTTCATGAATACCCCTAAAGTTATGGCCCAGTGCGGCAGCGCATCGGATAGAGATGGCGCCTGCACCCCCCAGTCGCCGGAACTCTATCACTATAGATGGTTTGCTTTCAAGTAAATTAGCCGCGGATCGGGTCGTGCGGGATGAGATTCGGGCGTGTCGCGATATGATAGTCACCTCTCGGCGGGGGTGACATAGGCCATGGCGATTCGAACCGTGTTGCAGCTTGGCGATCCACGGTTGCGGGAGATTGCGAGTCGTGTGGATGACCCGAGCGCTCCGGAAATCCTCCTTCTGGTCGAAGATCTTGCGGATACTGTGGCCTATTGGAAGCAAACGACCGGATACGGCCGCGCGATTGCCGCGCCACAAATTGGCGCTGGCCTGCGCGTTATTTTTCTGCAATTGCCTGGCGCCGAGCCATGGCCGTTCGTGAACCCTGAAATTACTAAACGCAGCCAAGAAAAAATCGTGGTCTGGGATGCCTGCCTGAGCTTTCTCTCCATTTTTATGCAAGTGGAACGGTACAGGGAGATCACCGTGCGTTACCAGGATTTGCGTGGGAACTGGCATGAAGTCCACGCTGGAGAAGAGCGTAATCTGTCCGAGCTGTTGCAGCACGAGATTGATCATCTCGATGGTATCTTGGCCGTTGACCGTATTACGGACATTCAGACGATGTGCACGCGCGAAGAATTTGAGAAAAGATACCGCGCCCAAAGTCCATACGCGGCAGCCGCTCGCGAGAGCAGCGCAGGACAATAAGGAACTTCGAATGAGTTCAATGTCGTACACCATGATGAAGAGCCCCATCGGGCCCTTGATGCTCGCCGGGGATGAGCGCGGTCTGCGCCTGGTCCATTTCGCCACTGGGCGGCGGCCCAAGTCTCCGGAGCGCGATTGGCTGGAAGACAGGGCGCCATTCAAGGACGTGATACGCCAGCTGGATTCATATTTCGAAGGGAAGCTAAAGGACTTCGATTTGCATCTTGTCCTCGAGGGCACCGAGTTTCAACTCCTTGTGTGGCGCAGCTTGCAGAAGATTCCTTACGGGGAAACTGTCAGCTACGGTCAGCTGGCTCGGCGTATCGGCAGTCCTGAGGCGGCCCGCGCGGTGGGGCTGGCAAATGGTTCCAACCCTATACCCATCATCATTCCGTGCCATCGCGTGATCGGGAGCAACGGCGACTTGACGGGATTCGGCGGCGGCCTTCCGGTCAAGAAAAAGTTGCTCGCTCTGGAGAGTAGGCAACTGAGTTTTTTGTGAGGGTAGTTCGAACCGTTTCATTTCCTTGCAAAAACGGTTCGTTTAAATCCCCTTCGTTAAAACAACGATCAGTCAGTAACGCCAGCTTTTCAGATCTGCTCCTGCCGGTGCCGTTTTCTCGATGCGCTCCAGAATCTTCGGCAGATATTGCGTGTTGTAATGCAGGCGCGAAAGATAGTTGGGCAAAGTGGGATCTCCGTTCCAGCAATGCTCAGCGCGGTCCCCATATTTCACCTCGCCGTCGTAAGGCGGGTTGGCAGCGGTTTTCAGAAAATCCTCTACAAGATACACGGCGTCGTTTAGAAAGTAGTTGTCGGCGCTGCCGCAATAAATGTGCAGCTTACCTTGCAGCTTTGGCCCGAGCGCGGGCCAATCGCGGCGAAGAATGGCGCTAAGATCGTAGTGCTCCTTCCAATAAGCTGCGACCTGGTGATCGATCTCGCCTGTCTCCTTGTTAAAGATGGGAGCGGGGTAGCCGTCCGCTCCAGCTGGGGAATAGACCGCTTGCCAGATGTCGAACTGCTCGCCTGAGCGGGAATGCGACCCGAGGGCTAGCTCGTATTGATTGATGGCCTCGATGGAGACGAGAGTCTGGCCGAGGTAGTTGCGCATGCCGGGCTGCGCGACGCGTGTGTGTGGCCCTTCGTGGTAGAAAGCGTTCTTTTCGTCGTAGATGTTGACGTGTGTGTATGCGCGAAAATCGACCGGATCTGGGCAAGCGATAAACGCGCCATTGTAGTGATCAGGATAGAACATTTGCACCGCGATCGATTCCCATCCGCCAGTCGAACCCCCGTACAAAAAGCGTGCCCAGCCCTGGCCGATGCCGCGGAACTGCTTTTCAATCGCGGGAATCAGTTCGGTCTCGATAGCGTCGCCGTAAGGTCCCAGATTGGCGGAGTTCACGGCATACGAGTCGTCGTAATAGGGATTTGCGTGCTGCAGCTTTACCACCAGGTAGCGCGGGAAATTGGGCGCCGTCCACTGCTTGTAAAACTTGTAGGCCTCTTCCTCCTGAATGCGGTTGTAGCCGGCGATATGGAAGCGCTCGCTGTAATCCGGCTTGAGATTTGGGTCTGGCGGCTCGGTGCGAAAGCCGTCGAAGTCATGGACAAAGTGGTCTTCGAATACCATCACCGGAAAATGCGCCTGGGGATGCTCGTCGAAGCCATCGGGGACAAGAATTGCGGCGCCGATATACATCGGCCGGCCCCAGAATTTGGTGAGTAGCGCCGACTGAATTTTGATGTGCCGGATGAACTTGGTGTCTTTTGGAGCTTCGATCGGAGCAATTTCCTGGTCGAGAAGAATCGAGATGGGGGCTCCGCCGGCGCCCAAAGTTATCTTCTGTGGCTTGCTGTAGAAATTTCCGGGAGCGATGTTCCAATGCTGGCCTTCGCCGCGGTCCATCGGGAGCTTGACGATATGGCCGTCGGAGCGGTGGAATGTTTCGTAACGATGAAGGACAGCCTGAACATAGTATTCGCCCGCAGGAACATCTCGAAGGTAGCGAGCGGGATAGCCGAAAGCGTTGTCGTTCGTGACGACGACCGGCTGCCCAGGGCCGAGAGCGTCAACGTCTACGCCAAAAATAATCTGTGTTTTGACAGAAAGATCGATCTGCATTCGCGGCTCTTGCGATGGGTCAGTGGAGAGCAGGACAAAAATACGTCCGTCAAGCGGCTGAGCGCTGCGGTCTTTGGAAAATGATACGGAGAATTGTGGCCCATCCGCCGGCGCCGGATTCGCGAGCAGGCGGGATACAACGACGAAGCTCGCGAGGAGCGCCAAAGCGAGATAGAGCCTGCGACCGATAAAAAGTTTCATTCGTGTGCCTCTGTGGTGTGGGATGCGCGCAAGAGAATAGCTTCTTGAAGGGGCGAAAGACAGAAGATTTTACGGGACTCCTCTAGGTAGTGGCAGGAAAGTCTAGGACCACCAGCGTCATATCATCGTCTTGAGATGAACCAGTAGCGCGTCCGGACCAACGCGAGATTTCGGCGAGAAGTTCATCCGCGAACGCTCCTGTCAGGAGACGCGGATGCGATTCTAGAAACTGTTTGCAACGCTGAAGGCCGAACTCTTCGGCGACGGCGCTTTTGGATTCCGGCAGTCCGTCGGTGTAGAGCACGTAGCGGTCGCCAAGTTGCAGCGGAAGCTCCACGGATTCGTAGGCCGCCTCGGGAAACATTCCCAGGAACAAGCCATTCTGTTCGATGGTGCTTGCCGCGCCGTTCGACCGATTGCTGTGGAGGAGCGGCGGGTGTCCGGCGCCGGCGTAGCGGAGGACATGACGGTCTAGGTCGATGAATACGTAGGCAGCTGTTACAAAGTGATCCTCGAATTTTCCGCAGAGGGCGTGGTTTAGTCCAGCGAGCACGCGAGCCGGATCGGCAGCGTGCCCCGCCTGACCTGCGAATGCTACCTTGAGCATGGAGGCAATGATCGCCGCCGGCACACCGTGGCCGGTAACGTCGGCGATCAGAACGCCGAGCTGATTCTTCTCGGGCGCAAGGAAGTCGTAGAAATCGCCGGCAACCGCACTCATCGGCAAATAGCGAGCAGCGATCTCGATGCCAGCGATGCCGGGCACTACGCGAGGGAGAATCGAGGACTGGATCTGGCGTGCGATTTCAAGCTCTTTGTTGATTGCAAGCAGGCGATGCTCATTGGCGAAGGCATGGTGGGCGGCCACGTAGCCGAGGCAGCCGACGAAAAATAAGAAGCCGAGCGCTTCGAAGTCAGGTCCCCCGAAAAAACCGAGGCCGCGGAGGTTGCCGTAGAGTACAAATGCGCCAAAGACGAGAAGGCCAGTGGTGAGGACGCGGAGTTCCGGGGTCCAAGGCTGTCCCAAACCGCGAAACCGGAGAACGAGAAAGTTCGCCATTAAACCGCCAACGATAGCAAGCACAAGATAGTTGTTGAGGGTATACCTGAGTTTCGCGGCCACGCCGAACGCGTCCGCCGTTATTGCGAACGCTGCGAAAGTTGTCTGGACAACGAGAAACACTCTCACGAGAGTCTTGACGTGAGGGCCGAGGGTCTGGAGGAGAAACAGCAGAAAAGGGATAAGAAGGACGACGGTGATCCAAAGATCGATACGTTCCCGGAGTGAGTCGGAAACACCGAAGAGAGAACGAACGACGGGCGTACTGAAAAGAAGCCGTGACGCATAGAGAGTTGAAAAAAGACCGAAGTAGATCAGCGTCAAATCGCGGCTCTTTCGCCGGAAAAAAAAGAGCGCCACTCCGCCAAGACCTGCGATTAAGAGGATGAAGCCGACGACGATCGCAGGCATTTGTGATCGCAAGTCCGCCAAGGAGAAGACCGGAATTACAAGCGCAGAGCGTAGCGAGCACGGAAGCATGAGCATGGTTATACGACGGCGGCGTCAGTAAGACAAATGCAGCTTGCACCTCGCATTTGGCGGACATCGTGAGGCGTGATAGAACGGGATGGCGAATCGGGGAGGGAAGTAGTGGCCAACAAAAAGGTCAAGTGGGGAGTACTGAGCACGGCGTCGATCGGCGTTCGAAAAGTGCTTCCCGGGATGCAGCTCGGCCAATGGAGTGAAATCGTCGCTATTGCGTCCCGCGATGGCCAAAAGGCCGAGACCGTTGCGCGCAAGCTCCGCATCCCCAAAGCTTATTGGTCTTACGAAGAACTGCTCGCGGACCCTGAGATTGAAGCCGTCTACAATCCCCTACCGAATCACTTGCATGTTCCGTGGTCAATCAAAGCCGCCGAAGCAGGGAAGCACGTGCTTTGCGAGAAACCGATCGCCCTCAACGTTGCCGAGGCAAAGGCGCTTCTCGCTGCGCGCGACCGCACCGGCGTGAAAATCGGGGAAGCGTTCATGGTGCGCACTCATCCGCAATGGCTGCGCACGCGCGAACTGATCCGCTCCGGACGAATCGGCGAGTTGCGCTCGATCATTGGCTCCTTCAGCTATTTCAATCGTGACGCTGCGAACATTCGAAACGTGCTGGATTGGGGCGGAGGCGGCTTATACGACATCGGCTGCTATCCCCTCACCACGTCGCGGTTTATTTTTGGCGAAGAGCCGTCGCGGGTGATTGGCTTAGTCGAACGCGACCCCGAGTTCGGTACAGACCGCCTGGCATCTGTGATTCTCGACTTCCCCTCGGGTCAATCCATTTTCACATGCAGCACGCAACTCGTCCCCTACCAGCGCATGCAATTCCTCGGCACGAAAGGACGCATCGAAATCGAAATTCCTTTCAACGCGCCGAACGACCGCCCCAGCCGAATCTTCGTAGATGACGGGCGTGACATCTTTGGTGGCGGTGTGACCACGGAAACCTTTCCGGTCTGCGATCAATATACGATTCAGGGAGATGTTTTTTCCCGCGCCGTGCGTGGAGACGGCGAGGTTCCAGTTTCGGTCGAGGACGCTATCTGCAATATGGCCGTGATAGAGGCGATCTTCCGTTCCGCCGAAACGGGCCGGTGGGAGAGGCCATAGCGGTATTTCAGAAACGCTAGGCTTCGGAAGAATCGGCTGCTAAGACGCTCCGTGGTTCCCACTGCACGGGCTTAACTTGTCCCACCACGAATGCCCAGGACAGGGCCCCCCCTAGCAATACTCCCGCAGTGACAGCAAATGCCCAAAAGTAATGTCCGGTGCGTTGAACTACAAATCCGGTCAGCCACGGCGAAATTATGCCCGCACAATTACCCACGAAATTCTGAAGCCCAGTCCACTTACCGGCCGCCGAAGGGCCCGCCAATGTTTGTGTGATGGCCCAAAGATTGGCATTGCACAGTCCCGCTGCAGCGCATGTCAGAAAGAGAAAAAGCGTGGCTAGCCTCTGGTCATACGCGAGAGCGACCACCGCAAAACAGAAAATAGAGCTCAGCGCCAAGCCGAGTGAGGTGAAAGTCTTGCGCACTCGTGTCGGAGTGCCTCCACGTTCAATCCAGAAATCGGAAATGCTTCCTGAGATCACTGAGGAAACCGCAAGAATCAGGTAAGCCGCGCCGCCGATGCCGCCCATTTTCTGCATCGAAAAATGGCGTTCGTGAACGAGATAGCTTGGCATCCAGGTCAGCAAAAAATAAGAAAGGTAGTTGTACGCAAAGAGTCCGAAGAACGTGCCCCACGCGGAACGCTGCTCGAGAATCTTGACAATACTCGGCGCGCGCGGAGTGGACGAAACAGCCAAGCCCGGGCCAGTGGGCATCCACTTTATCCACGGAATCAGCCATATAAGGCTGAGCAGCCCCAGCCCAACAAAAAACGGCCGCCAGCCATAACGCGCCATGAGCATCGCGCCAAAAAATATGCCGAAGGCGGGCCCAGAGGCGCTGCCAGAAGAGAGAAGCGCATTGACGCGCCCTCGCAGAATCTCCGGGCAATACTTTGCGAGGATTTTGCAGTAGGACGGGTATGCTACTGATTCGCCCGCGCCCAGCAAGAGCCGCAGGGTCAAGAGCATCGTGAAGCTGTGAGCAGCGCTCGTGGCGGCTGTGGCGGAAGACCACACTAAAAAACCAGCAACCAGAACCCAATTGACGTTCAAACGGTCGACCAGCCACCCCGAAAGAATTTGAAAACCGGCGTAGGTCCAGAAAAAGGAGGACAGCAAGATTCCGAGTTGCGAAGGAGAAAGCTGGAGTTCATCTTTCAGCGACGGCGCGGCAATGGAAAGGCTGCCACGGTCAATGTAGTTAATGATGACGGATATCGCCAGTAGCGCGACTGCGACGGAGAACGCTTTACCAACTCGGAACTCATTCGCCGACTTCGTCAGATCTGGCGAAATCGCCATCGTTTTCGCTCTCCTGGTGAGCGCAACTGGGACGCATGCGGCAAATGCAATGACGAAAAATTCAGGCGCAAGTCTGCCTTGATTTACGAAAGGAAGCAATCTGTTGGTGGATAGATGGGGGAAGGAATGCGAACTGATCTACCGATCTCGAAGGCCAGCGATGAGTGAAGCCAATGCTTTGGCGGGAGCGTAAAAGGCCAGAAGCAGAAGGGAAGCCGCACCATAGACTGTCAGCCGAATCCTCATGTCTATAAAACACGAAATACCGCTAAATGTTGCGGCAATCCGGCTGGCATGAGGTAGCTAGGTTTTGCTATTGCAGCGTTAGATCGCCTGCCCCCACGTGCGCGTGGAGGTGATACCTTCCATTACCTTCTTTGTGAAAAGAGCGGAACAGCCCACCGTGAGACTCGCCAAAGGGGCTGGCTTCGAGCCCTCCGGAGTAAACCGAAGCGTCCACGCGTGAATAATCGCCGGCGTCGCCAACATCGATGACCAACTCTCCGGCGTGCAGCTCCGCGTCCTTATCGCCAGTGACGTGATGGAGCTCCAGATTGCCCGCAGGCATGCGGACGAACAGCCCAGTCTTCTTCGGCACCTCGATGGTGACCTCCAGATCGTTCTTAGGCCCGTCGCTGACGATCAAACTTGCATAATCCTTCGAGCCATCCAACTGCACCCGCATGTCCCCGGCGTTGTAAGCATTTCGTCCCGAAACCCGCACGGTAATCTTATTCTCCGCAGTGCCAACGATGTGAAAGCTGCCAGATTGCAGATACATCTTGAGCCTGCCGCCCGAATTGAAATCCGCCGTAAAGGGATGATTTTCAATATCTCTCACGTCGATTTTGGTCTGTGCAGCGCCACACGCGACAGATAGCGCCAGGGCAGAAGCCAGCAAGAAAGGAATACGCATGAACACACCTCCGAACCTTATGGACTGAGTAACGAAGTTCCCTGCGGAAATGTTCCAGCTGTACGAGATAAAGCATCAACTTAGCTTTTGGGCCGCTCCCAACGATTTGCGGCGGCAGCGGCTTCGGTGGATAAATGCGCTCCGCTCGTGCGAAGATGTGCTGCGAGCATCAGGAGGCACAGACCATGGGCGACTCTGTCCCCGCCGAAAAGCCCGACTGGAAAGTTCATGGCTTGCGCATCGTCAGGAGCGGGGAACTGGACACAAACACGGCTCAAACCCCTGGCATGACTCGTGCGGAAGCCATCTCCCGCGCCAAAGTAGGCGCGCAAAAACTTTGGGCCGGAACGGTCATCGTGCATCCCAATGCCAAGACCGGCCCTCATCACCACGGCGAATTGGAAACCGTCATCTACGTGGTTCGCGGCCGCGCCCGTTTTAGATGGGGAAATAGTCTTGAATTCGTCGATGAAGCAGGCCCTGGGGATTTCGTTTACGTTCCGCCCTACGTCCCGCATCAAGAACTTAATGCACGAAAAGACGAACCCGTGGAGGCCGTTATCGTCCGAAGCGGCCAGGAACCAGTCGTGGTTAATCTGGATATCCTCAGTCCGGAAGACCCTCTCAATTCGGATGAGGCCGACCCCTTCCACTCGGCTCCCGGCAAACACTAGCTTGGAACGGATGGGCCTTGATGATTTCTTCTGATTAGGATGGCCGGTCCATTACGATTGACGAAAAGTGAGGCCATCCAGCTGAGCCACTTCATAATGCCGCACGCGCCGGTCGTAGTCCGTCAAAAGCGCCGCAGCTTCGCTAGCCACGACGGCTGTCTCCCGATCTGAGCCCGCGAAGGCCTCGATAGCCTGCAGAGATTGCCAGACTGTGCTTACGAGAATTTCGACCGAGTCTCCCTGTGACCGGACCAGGACGCTGGAGCAGATGTACCCATTGAATGTCTGGAGGGACGGCACGACGCTTTGCCAAAAGTGTTCCAGGTACCGGGTGGATTGAACACTTGTAGTTCGAGCGGACCACAGACGAGCGATCATCCCGGGAGGCTCCTATTGGTTACCAACCACCACGTTCCACGGCCGAATTTCCCATCGCTTCACAAGGCCGTTGCGGACGTACGGATCTTTGCGGACAAATTCTTGTGCTGGCGTATCGTCGCCGCCCCGGAAAACAAGTAGCGCTCCGTCCGGCGGGTCCGCTAGCGCACCCGCCAGAACTAATTCCCCTCGAGAGTGAGCTTCGCGCGCAAGTCCCAGATGCTCTTCCCGGTAAATCCCACGCTGCGTGATAAAGTCCGGCACCACTTCGCGATAGAAAAGTGCATAGTAACCCATGTGCGTCTCCCTATCTATGATAGCTGAGATCGAAGCCGTTTGAAGCACGGGGGGCAGCATGCGATCCGCGAATTCATTCATATTAGAGGACGTAAGTAGAGGGAAAGAGTGAGCGCCTAGCCTCCGGCGATGGATGGGACCAGCAATACGCGGTCGCCTTCCTTCAACGAACAGCCTTCGCCACCAAGAAAGCGAATGTCTTCTTCATTGAGATAGACGTTGAGGAACTGGCGAATCTGTCCCTGCTCGTCGCGCACATGACGCGACAGTTCGGGAAAGCGCGTAGTCAAGTCATTCAGTGCCTCGGCGATAGTTGCCGCACTACAATCGATCTTTGGCGTTCCATCCGTAAAGCGGCGGAACGCGGTGGGGATTTCAATGGTGACTGGCATATCGAGTGAATCTCCTTACTTCACCCCGGCAGCAGCCGGAGTGGCATTAAATTGGTTATCAAGGTAAGCCTCAAAAGCGTCGAGGCGTGGGGCGATGGCCTCGGCGACTGGAAATTCCGCGGAAATAGCGTCCAGGGTCTTTAGGCCGTTTCCAGTAATGCAAACGACGGTCGTCTCGCCGGGGCCGATGCGGCCTTGCTGAATGAGTTTTTGCGTCACGCCCGCGGTTACGCCGCCTGCGGTTTCCGTAAAAATGCCTTCGGTTTCCGCGAGCAGCTTAATGGCTGCGACAATTTCAGGATCAGAGATGTCTTCCGCCCACCCGCCGCTCTCGCGGATCAGCTTCATCGCAAACGGGCCGTCGGCCGGATTGCCTATGGCCAAGGAGCGAGCGATCGTGTTCGGTTTCTGCGGTTCGAATCGTGCGAGATTTCGTTTCACGCCATCGGAAATCGGTGAGCATCCGGTAGCCTGAGCGCCAAAAAACTTCACAGCCTTCGCTTCCACCCAGCCCAGAGTCACCAACTCCTTAAACGCTTTGGCGATTTTCGTGATCAGCGAGCCGCCCGCCATCGGAACCACGACATTGTCCGGCAAACGCCAGCCGAGTTGCTCTGCGATTTCGTAGCCGTGCGTCTTCGAACCTTCCGAATAGTAAGGACGCAAGTTAACGTTGACCAGGCCCCATTTGAATCGGTCGGCAATTTGCGCGCAGAGACGGTTCACATGGTCATAGTTCCCGTTGATGCGAACGATCCGCGCGCCGTACACCGCCGTGTTGAGCACCTTTGCGGGCTCAAGGTCCGCAGGAATGAACACACACGCGTCAAACCCCTGCTGTGCCGACTGAGCTGCAACCGCATTTGCCAAATTCCCGGTCGATGAGCACCCGACTGTCTCGAACCCGAATCGTCGGGCTGCCACCAGCGCCGTGCCAACCACACGGTCCTTAAACGACAGAGAAGGGAAGCACACGGCATCGTTCTTAAAATAGAGCTCACTGATTCCCCAGTGCGACGCGAGCTTTCGCGACGCAACTAAAGGCGTCCCACCGACCGCGCTGGCAGGGGTGAAATCTTCGGGCAGCGGCAAAAGATCCGCATAGCGCCACATATTAAACGTCCGCCCAGCCAGGTTCTCGCGCCGGACTTTTTTCTTCAAAGCATCGTAGTCGTAGGACACTTCCAGAGGAGAGAAGCAGTCTTCGCAGAAGGACTTCGGAACATTGCCCCAGGTTTTGCCACACTCCCGACAGCGTAGTTCGTATAGATCGGACATTGCTTTACCTTTCATCGTGCGAGGCGCCCCACCGTTGCGGGCACACAAACCTCGCCATCCATAAATCACATGGGATTCGATCAGGGCAGCAGGGAGGAGAAACGAAAAACCCTCCGCGCCAAAGTGCTCGGAGGGTCTCAGAAAATCTTCTGGGATACTCTACAGCTCTTTAGCAGTTTTTTACGTGGAGCAAGTTGCCCTAAATCGCCACGTGTCGCCGCAACCGCAGCTCCGTCATTTATCCCAGATACGCAAGCATTTGTCAAGTGCCGCCGTCACAAGGTACGGGGTTAGTTTTCGGTCAGACGACTAACCAAGAACTACCAACTTACCGCAGGGCCAATCGCATCCGGCAATTGCTTTCGTGTCGCCGACAATCCGGGAACTATTCCATGTAATAGACACAAGCGCGTTAACGAGGACCTGACTCACACCTGAAGCGGATTCCCAACGAAATCCTTGGGCAAGCACACCGAATCCGCTCGAGCAGATATCCAAAGATTCGGCCCACGCTCTCGGGGTGCAAAGGCGTGGGCCGTGCCGCCCGGTGGTCATCCGGCGGAAATGGGAAGTTGATTCTTCAATCGACGGTGATGCGAGTAGCGGCTAATGTTCCCTTGACCTCAGCTATTGGCTTTCCGACGCCGACGGCATCGTAGCTGGGAGGCCAGAGTTTGAAATCGAACATTCCTTTGTAGGTTTTTCCGTCGGACGAGACCGTATCCGTTTCGTCGTCGGTGAAGATGGCTGAGAGGCTGTCGTCCGAGTTGAACATCAAGCCAATGTGATGCAGCTTGACGGTGCCCTTGCCCAAGTCCTTCCAGACGCCGTAGCAGATATTCCCACCGGTGGGTGGAAGGAAGGCATTTTCAAATTCAGTTCCATCCGCGTGCCAGGTCTTGAAGGATTCCACGAACGGGAAAGGTGTCGGGGGGAAAGGACCTCCCGGAGGGAAATTATCATCGTAATTTGCGGTGAAATTCACATGCCACAAACCTACGATGGTGGCATGCTCGTTCCATTCTCCGTCCACGTGAGGGCTGACGAACGGAATTGCGGGGGCGGCTCCAGCTCCCGCTTTGTAAGTAAAGGCACAACCACCGGCCTTGGCGCCGGCAGCAGTAAATAACAGCCCTAAAGCGATCAATGCCCCAAGAGCGAAAAACCGCCGGCTCCAAAGAGCCCGGGATACATTCTTTCGATTCATTGTTTCTCTCCTTTGAGTTTTGCCTCAATCTCATTGTGCTCCATGCTTGGCGTCCGGAACGACCCCCAAGTGGAAATGCTGGGGCAGAATGCGGAAACACGGGCAGCTGTACAATGCGCTGCCCATCACTTTCTGTTCAATTCTTGAGCATCAGCTAACACCATCGTGTGTAAGGACTTATCATTTAGAACCTAGTATGATTAGGGATCGACGCTAGCTTCGGCGGTCTGCTGGCATCACGCCATCTCCTCGGATTCCTGTGAGAGTGACCAAATGTCCTCTTCGGTCGACAAATCAGAACGAGCATCGGGTGGCAACTCCCACCGAGTGGCCTTTGACCGTTTTGAACTGGATCTGCGCTCAGGGGAATTGCGCAAGGACGGACGAAAAATCCGATTGCAGGCCCAGCCTTTTCAGCTGTTGGCGATGCTAATCGAAAATGCCGGAGAGGTAGTGACGCGGGAGGAAGTGTGTCGCGCCCTGTGGCAGGCAGACACCTTTGTCGACTTCGATCACAGTGTGTCCGCGGCAGTGAACAAGATTCGCGAGGCGCTGGGTGATTCGGTGGAAAAGCCGCGGTTCGTAGAGACGCTGCCGAAGCGGGGCTATCGATTCATCGGAAAGATCAAGCCTGAAGCGCCGGTGGTAATGGCGGTTGCGAAGCCGCTGCAATCTGTGGAACTTGTGCCTCTCCCTGCGGCAAAAGCATGGACGAGTCGGAAATGGACCCTCGGCTTGGTAGCCGCAGCCGTCCTGGTAGCAGCCGCGGTTCTATTCGGCTGGCCATCTCGCAAACCTGGCGATTCCCAGCCGATGACAGTTGTCCCCTTCACTTCCTACCCGGGGTGGGAAACAGCTCCTTCGTTTTCGCCAGACGGCTCTAGGGTCACTTTTTCTTGGGATAGCGGTTCAGGCAATCGCACGGGTAGACCGCAGTACGACCTGTACGTTAAGGCGATTGGCAGTGAAACGGTGCTGCGGTTAACCAACCATCCTTCCGAATGGATTAGTTCGACGTGGTCCGCCGACGGCACGCAGATTGCCTTCCATCGTCTGGCTGCTGACGACACTGGCATCTACGTTGTGCCCGCATTGGGCGGACCGGAACGCAAACTCCTCGCCACCCATATACCCTACTCTGTTGCCGCCCCCATCAGTTGGTCCCACGACGGGAAATGGCTCGCCTTCGCCGATACCGAAAACGGCCGACCCGACGGCCGCGCCTACCTGCTCAACATGGAGACTCTCGAATCTCACGAGTTCCCTCATGATCCGTCCTGCAATCACGAGGGAAACTTAACGTTCTCGCATAGCGGGCAGGAACTGGCTATGCTCTGTCTCCATAACACGAGTTCCTTCGAGTACTTTATTACCGATCTTCAGGGAAAATCCAAACGATCGCTGGCCACGCGGCACGAATTTCCCCACGGACTAGCTTGGAGCGGCGATGATAGGTCGCTGATTGTGGGAGCGGAAGATTTCTATGTAATCCGCGTGAGCGATGGCGAAGTGCACAAATTGCCGGTCGTAGCAGGAGAATGGCCAACGACTTCTCGCGATGGGCACAAATTGGCCTTCAGCCAAGCGGACGACCTTGTGAACATCTGGAGAAAAGACCTGGAACATCCCGAAGCTCCGGCGTTGCAGATGTTGGCGTCGACTCGGCAACAAAACAACAGCCAATATTCTCCGGACGGCAAACATGTGGCCTTCGATTCGGCTCGCTCGGGAACCTGGAACGTCTGGGTGGCCGACGCCGATGGCGGCAATCTCGTTCAGATTTCGCACGAAGGACCGGCCGGTTCCCCCCGCTGGTCGCCTGATTCGCAGAAAATTACGTTCGACATGGCAGAACCCAGCGGTCTCGGGGGCGTGTACACGGCGGATATATCGGATCGTGTCGCGCACAAACTGAAAACCAATGTGCGCAAGGCAGACCATCCATACTGGTCGCACGACGGAAAATGGATCTATTTTCGCGGCTCCGAAGGCGTTGGTCATCAGCTCTACCGTTGCCCTGCGGGAGGAGGTGACTCCACACTTCTTGCGGGATCCCTGGACCTACTCACTTTGATCGAGTCTTCCGACGGCAAGGCACTCTACTTTCCATCGAGAATTGCCAACTCGAATATGATGATGCTTGCGCTGGACCACTCCGGTGCGACGCCCCAGGAAGTTTCCGGCATACCGAAAGCATTTTTCGCAACTCAGTGGACGCTCGTGCACGATGGAATCTACTTCGCCCCTCAAGACAGCCCGCGGAGCATTTCCTTTTTCGATTTCGCTACCAGGCACACCCGCGAAATCTTCAAAGCCGGTAAAGACCTGGGCGATGGCATGTCCGTCTCTCCCGATGGCCGCTACATTCTCTACTCGCAAATCGACCAAAGTAACGCCAACATCATGATCGCGAATTACTTCCACTAACCGATCATCCTGTAGGACAAAGGCGACTAGCTCATAAAATTGGCACTGCGCTGGGCAGAGTTAGGTCCCGATAAGGCGGCTTGTAGGAAGTGATCGCGACTGCTTCCGGTTGACGGGCTAACCGGAAATAATCCATACGCTTAATAAATAGATCATCGGAGACGTTCCCACTACCGCCACAAACAAAAGAATGGCGTCCCGTCTCATGCCGCCATATCTCTTGACAACACAATCCGGTGTTCCTGCGTCTAATGTTCTGAGACTATGACGTAAAGCCGACACGACTTGTCCTTTGGAGCCCCGTCCTCCAGGACAGTGACGACCCCGGCGCATTGAATTTCCGGGACAACTGTCCTTTATCTGCGGTGTTATACTTATTGTGGGGATCGCTGGGCGCTTCATTTGTAGGTGCCCGCGGAGCCGCTGACTTGGGATCGTGGGTAAGTGCGGCCTAGAAAGATAGGAGCAGCGACATGGGTGAGCAAGTAAAAGAGCTTTTCAATTGGGCGCGGCGCCGCAAGATCATGGCGTCGTTTTTTGTGGCATTCACGCTCGTCGTCGGAATCCTGATCGGCACGGTGATCTCGGTCCGCGTTTCCGCCATGAAGACCTTCAGCGGCACCGATGCGGCTCATCTCTCCGTGCCAGATCCCATTCCTTCTGCAAGCTCGTTTTCTGGCATCGTGAATCGCGTCGAGCCGGCCGTGGTTAATATCGCTACCACGCAAGTTCTCGAAAAAAAGCCCAACAGTAGAAAGCGCTACAATATACAACCCAACAAACCCAAGTCCGACCAGAGCCCCGACGAGGACAACGACCCCATGCAGGATTTTTTCGACCGGTTCTTTGACGGCCGTCAGGATGGTCCTCCTCAAGCGGAGCGCAGCCTCGGCTCTGGCGTAATCGTCGACAAGCGCGGCTACATTCTCACCAACAACCACGTCATCGAAAACGCCACCAAAATTCAAGTCCAGCTTAATAACGACACTGCGCGCTATACCGCCAAGGTTGTCGGCGCGGATGACGACACGGATTTGGCCGTGATCAAAATTGAAGTAAATAAGGAACTCCCCATCGCCAAGCTCGGCAATTCGGACGGCGTTCAAGTTGGCGACTGGGTTCTAGCGATCGGCAGCCCGTTCGGACTGCAAGCTACGGTCACTGCAGGCATCATCAGCGCGAAGGACCGTGGTGGCTTTGGCCTCGCCAAGCAATTCCAGCGCTTCCTGCAAACCGACGCAGCCATCAATCCGGGAAATTCAGGCGGCCCTTTAGTTGATCTGGCGGGGCAAGTCATCGGCATCAACACCGCCATTATTACCGGAAGCCGCGGCTATGAAGGTGTCGGCTTCGCGCTTCCATCGAACACAGCGATCAGCGTCTACAACCAACTCATCGCCAACGGTCGCGTGACGCGCGGCTCTATCGGTGTAAAATTCGAGGAAGATCTCGGCACGAACCCAATCACGCTCAAATCCCTCGGCGCTCCGAATGGCGTGGTGATTGAAGACATCGAACCGGGCAGTCCGGCGGAAAAGGCGGGACTAAAGGGCGGTGACGTCATCACCAGCGTCAACGGCCAGACCATCAAAACCGGCAATGACCTGGTCAATCCCATCGCGCAAGCGCCTATCGGCACCAAAGTAAAGCTCACGTATGTACGTGACCGCACTCAGAAAGAGACGACCGTAGTTGTTGAGGACCGTACCCACGTTTTCCCGACCACCGCAGGTCGTCTGGGTGAGCAGCCCGGTGAGTCCGCGCCGATTGAGTTCGGTCTCCATGTGGACAGTCTGTCCAAAGATCGCGCTCAGCGCTTCGGCGTGGAAGGCAAACAGGGCGTCATCGTAACTGACGTAGATCCTGCCAGCTTTGCCTCGGATGATCTGAACTTCGGCCGCGGCGACGTCATCTCTGAAATCAACCACACACCCATCGCCTCTCTGGAAGATTATCGGGCAGCCGTTACAAAGCTGAAGCCGGGTGAGAACGTCGTATTCAAGGTTTTGCGCCGCCAGGACGACCGCGTTCTTACCGTCTTCCTTTCCGGCGTCGTTCCGGCGGAGAGCCAGCAGCAATAGACTCGGGGAGACGCTTGCGTCTCCCGCAGCACAGCAACCGAAACCAATGCGAGTTCGAAAAGCGACCCACCTGGCCCTGACGCTGCTCGTTGCAGCAGGTATGGGTGTAACTGGAGCTGTAGCAAAGGGGCAGGGCACTCCCCCGCCAAAATCGCCATCGTCAAAACCTGGCTCTAAGACGCGCCACTCGAAATCTTCCCAAAAAACGAGCCGGCGTGAGCGCGGACAAAAAGAACCCGCTCCCGAGCGCATTTCCGAGATTCAAACTGCGCTTGCTAAAGATGGATCGTTTAGCGGCCAGCCCAGCGGCAAATGGGACCCATCCACGGTCGACGCCATGAAAAAATTTCAGGAATCGCACGGTCTGAATCCTTCGGGAAAGCTCGATGCAAAGACTCTGCAAAAGCTAGGCTTGGGTTCGCAGACCGCTGGCCTCGCGCCGCCTATGCCGCCAGTTAGTTCGTCGTCCTCGCTCGCCACTAGCCCAACGTCACCCGTTCATCGTCAGCAGTAAACTCCGTTCGCCTTATGGGTGCAGACTTGGCCGAGGAGGCTGCAGTCGAGCCGTATTCCTGCCTCTTAAGATCGCCTCGAACCATGAGAAGCGGCTGCGGCAAGCTGCAGGCCAGCGTGTAAGTCATTGATAAATAAAGGAATATCAACCCGAACTCAACTGTGGGGGCCAGGTCAAGGAACCATCCGGTTGGACCAAAGCCGAGGCGTGCTCTCCAGAAGATTGCAGCAACAGGCGCACGAACCGGGTCGCCAGGGTGTAGCGAGCCGGCTCGCACGCTCAAGGAGAAACATCCGTTACCTCAAAGACTGGCGAACCCCGGAAAATATTCCCGCATAATGCAAGATGCTCAAAAAGAAGGGGTTAAAAGACGAAGAGCGGAACATTGCGTTCCGCTCCATGACGCGCTGATATATTTAACCGCTCGGTTAAATACGACCTAATTTTCGATTTGTGCCTGCAGGATTTCCCCCGGCAGCGCAATCATCGTCGGTCGAATGGCAGATCTTGCCGGGACGTCGGCTGACAGTGGTGCAGATTCCGTCCGGATATGTACACCATTCTTTGGTTTCGCCGCGCCCGCATCAGCTCCCAGCCGTTCGATGCGAATGCCGAGAGTCCGCTCAAGCTGAAACAGTTCGGAACGCTGCTCTCGCGAGAAAAGGGTGGTAGCAACACCATGGCCGCCAGCTCGTCCGGTTCGCCCAACGCGATGGATGAAATTTTCCGCCACATCTGGCAAATCGTAATTGATGACGTGCACGATGTCCTGTACATGAATTCCGCGCGAAGCGAGGTCGGTGGCGACCAGAACGCGATAGCGTCCCTGCTGAAAACCGGCAAGTGCCGCGGTGCGTTGCGATTGAGAGCGGTCTCCATGAATCATGGCCGCGGAAAATCCGTCGCGGTTTAGGCTCTTGGTGATGCGCTCGGTGCCGCGCTTGGTGCGAGAAAAGACCAGACAGCGCCCGGTCTCCTTGGCTAGCAAACGCTGCAGCATCTCTTGCTTGCGATCAACGGAAACCTCGAACGCTTGCATGCGCACATTCTCGGAAGGCTTAAGAATCGAACCAAACGCGAGACGTGTTGGATTTCGCAAGTAGTCCTTCACAAGATGAGCGACGGATGCTTCCATCGTGGCTGAGAAACACATGGTTTGGCGCTCTTTGGGAAGAATGGCCACAATTCGCTTGATAGCGGGAAGAAATCCCATGTCCAGCATGCGGTCTGCTTCGTCCAGGATCAAAATACGCAACGAGTTGAAGTTGAAGAGCCGGCGATCCAGGTAGTCTTCCAGGCGGCCAGGAGTGGCCACTACCAGTCGTGCTCCCTTGCGGATGGCATTGAGCTGCGCGCCTTCGGACAAACCGCCAACGACCAGCGCCGCGGGCACAAGCTGCGTGCCTCGCAAAGCGTTGAACTGGGCCACGACCTGCATGGCCAATTCGCGCGTCGGCACCAGCACCAGCGCCGCGATTCCGGGCGTCTTGTGCTTGAGGAGTTGCTCGATCACGGGGATCAGGAACGCGAGCGTCTTGCCGGTTCCGGTTTGCGCGGTTGCGAGCACGTCCTTGCCCTCGAGCGCTTGCGGGATGGCCGCAGCTTGCACGGGGGTCGGCGTCGAAAATCGCGCGTGCGCCAATCTCTCCTTCATATAGGCGGAGATTGGTAATTCTGTGAAACTTTGCATTCGTATTACTTTCTTGCTGGCGGGAGCGGTCCCAGCGCGCACACGAGTTCGGTGCAAGCGCGGCAATTCGCATTGCCAGTCTTGTTTTAGATTACGCTGAAGACGTACGGAGAAAACTGCAGGCGGGTAATCTCAGATCAACAACTCACCAGAGGGACCGCACAACACAACCGAGGTATTAAGCGCAAACACAGTATAGCACGCCTTGGGCCTCAAGCGAATTCTATATTTTATTTGTTTCTAGCAGTTTCCGAGCTGGACTGTTATGACTATGACGGTTCCTCCTGTTCTTCCAAGAATCTCTTTCAGAGTGATATGCTCCTGACATTTCTGAAAGTAAACGCTGCTTGCCCCTCAGGTTCAGCACGTTCGGCAAAGCAGGTTCTCCCTAGGTTGCTGCCCGGTGCTGGGTGCGAAGTCTTGGAGAAAACATGCTAGAGGGAACAGGTTCGGAAACGTCGGCTAACAGCGCGATCGCACCTCCTCGCGCGAACGCTCGGAAGCGCACAGACGCTGCGTTCTATCTCGTGATGGCGCTGGCCTCGACCTGCCTTGTTTTTCTGGGCTTCGCTCGCACGTACTATCTCAAACCTTTTTTCGGCACGCCGTCTTTGAGGCCGCTCTTGCATTTGCATGGAGTGGTCTTTACGGTGTGGATGCTCATTTTTGTTACGCAAACTGCTCTCATTGCGTCGAACCGCCGCGCGCTGCATCGCCGGCTCGGCTATGCAGCGGGGGTTTTTGCCTGCGCAATGGTCGTTTTGGGTTTGCTTGTGGCTTTCAGCGCGGAACGGCTCGGTCACGGGAATTCATTGGTGGACGCAGAAACTGTATTTCTGATTTCGCTGGGCGATATTCTCACGTTTGTCGTCTTTCTGGGCGCCGGCTTCTTGTGGCGCCGCAATCCCGAAGCCCATCAACGGCTGATGCTGCTGGCTGTGGTGGCCGGACTGCTCTCGGCGGCAATACCTCGCTTGCCGTTGATCGGGGGACATCCGCCAGCCATGGGAATCACGGGCTTGGCATTTCTTTTCGCAGGCCCGATCTACGATCTCATTACCAGGCACCGCATTCACCCGGCATATCTCTGGGGCTGCCTTTTTTCATTGGCTACGTTCGTGCCCGTCCGAATTGCGGTGGCCGCCACACCTGCTTGGCATCACGTCGCGAAGTGGCTCGTCGGGGGGTGAGTTTCGTGAAGCCCAGACTGGAACGCCGCGTTAAATTCCGCTGGCATAACTGACCAAGAGACTTTCACTCGATCTTAGGCCACTAGAGGCCGGTGGCAAGTTGCTCAACGCCGGCGCGGGAGACCTTCACATCGTCTTCGGATTTGCCGCCGCTGAAGGCTGCGATCAAGTATCCGGTCTTTCCGCGAACGATGACGCCCCCTTGCCATCCGAATTCGCCGGTCATCGCGGGACGCACCTGGCTGCCGCTATCTTTGAGCGTGTCCGCCATCTCTACTGCTTTGGCGTAGGCGATGCCGATGAGGTTGGCGCCTTTGTTTGTGTCGGAGGGTTCGTCTCGCATGCGGCCGATCACGAGCATTTTCGAACTCCACGCTTGAATTTTGTCCCCTTGGAAGTAGGCCACCACGGCGACGCCGCCAATTCCAAGTTCGTCGGCGCGTTTCTTCATTGCGAAGAGAGCTGGGTAAGCCAAAGTTTCGAATGGATCGGGTCGGGGAGGCGGGCCTTTCACAAAATCCGGATCCATCTTTGCAATGTCGACGCGAAGGCTCTCGGAGCCTGCTGTCGGAAAATCAGCTGGGACCTTTTGCGTGACGCGTCCCGTAGCGACCCATTCTGCTCCGCGTTGGAATGTGGTGATAAAGCCAGCGCAGCTCAGAGCGGCAACGTCATGTCCCATCGTGGTGTGAAAGATTCTGCCTTTGCCGTAGCTCAGCACCATCAACATCGGCTCGTCATGCCCAGTGCCGTGATTCGCCGGATCGGAATGAGCGGTGGCAAGCACCGTCATGTTCTGACCCGGACCGCGCAGTGTTCCGTAAAGTTCGTCCGCGCCATGCATCCAGACGTGCGGTAAGCCTTTCATGATCGGATGCTCGGGAGCTCGAGTCTCTACTTGAAAGGGAAGGCGATTCCCGTGCTCGCCAGCGGGGCCAGGCACATTATCCGAGACGAGCTTGCCATCTTTGAAATACCACATCGGGCCGGCTTTCTCGGTGCGATTGCGCCAACCGCCTATGCCGATCATCTGATTGTAGGCGACCCAATCGGGGAAGGAATTGTCTGAGGCATGGACGATGACAAGGCCGCCGCCGTTCTTCACGTAGTTCTCAAGCTGCTCGCGCAGGTCCGCGGGCCAATCGGGAGCGTCATAGTTGAGAACGATCGCCTGATACTTGCTGAACTCAGGCTTGAAGTTGCTGAAATCCTCTCCAAACTTCGGAGACGTTGCGACCGTCACGCTGAATATGCCTGCGTCCTGGAGTTCTTTTTTCATGACGGCGGTCGTTAATTGCCAGTCGTGATAGGGACCGCCACTCTGTCCGTCAAGAAGGAGCAGACGTATCGGGTTGGCTTTGGAGGCTGCACGCGCTTGCCAAAGCGTCGTGCTCGTTACAATCGCCAAGAGAATAACAATGATGAATCTTTTCATGCTCTCTCCTCACGGTAGAAGGATCCCCGCCTATCGAGACTCGGCGGATACAAACAATGAGTCCTGGTTAGCAGATTGATAGAAGCTTGCGAAAGTGTACCTGCGCAACTTCACTTCGCCGAGCAATTCTTTTGATCCCGAATAGGGCGAGCAGCTGGGATCGTGCGATCACCAGTCGCCCAAGGATTCGTGCCGGAGGTGGTTTGGCTAACGTGGATGTTTTGTGGCTCTTGGGTGCTGGGCACAAACGTGAGAAGTGAACTCATTGTCGCGTTGGCGCTCGTAATGCATTTTCATCTCGTCAATGGATTCGCCAACGAGCGGCCCCATGGGCTTGAACGCCCATGCGCAATCGGAGCAAGCCCAGCCCTGAAAGTCCTCGGTTTCGACCCATACCAGTTTGCGACGAATGGCCACGTTAGACACCCCAAAAGCTGTTGTGGTTACATTTTTCGAAAAGCAGCCTGGAACCTGTCTTACAGAACATAGCGCCGATTAATGCCGGCCTTTTCGCAGCCCTGAGCGAATTTTCGCTCGATTGATCGTCTTTTGCCCACACATCGAAACAGGAATGATCTTGTAAAGGCGAAACACTAGCGGGAGAAAGGCGCTGCTGTCTGTGGGATATCCAACGCTCGCAGAAACCGCTACCTCAAACCTAGCTCGTCCTCGAGCTGTTGTATGACGTCGTAGCATTCACAAGCGGATTTTTCGAGTTTCCTGCGGTTTACAACCTTCACCGCGCCTCGCACGTATTCCAAGATTCCGTCTTTTTGCATCAGTGAGGCAGCCACGCTCACCGTGGATCGATCCGTGCCCATCATGGTGGCGATGAAGTCGTGTGTGATGGGAAGTAGTCCGGTACCTACTCTGTCCTGAGTCATCAGCAGCCATCGCGAAAGACGCTGCTGTATATCGTGGAGCCGATTGCACGCTGCGGTCTGCGCGACTTGCATTCCTTGAAGCCCGGTGTGTCTGTTCAATAGCACTTGTAATTGCGGCGCCGAGCGGAGAATGCGTTCAATAGCGTTTCCCATCATTCGGAAGCCGTCGCCGGCGATTTGGATTACTTCACGCACGGAGCTTCTGCTTAGGCCAGTCGCCAATCCCGCCCCGACGTAGCCCTCCTTACCCACTACGCCCACTTCCACAGTTCGGCCGTCTTTGGTCACCACAACTTGAGAAACCATTCCTCGGTTGGGAAAATAAACGAACTCGATATTTTGGGTCGGCTCGTGAAGGCTGAGATGACTCGGCAAGTCGATATATGTCAAGTCAGCACGCATTAGCTCATATTCATTGTTAGGCATCGCCAGCAAAACTTTGTTGAGTACTTGTTTTCCCTCGGCATTGGTGCGTTGGTCTGTCGATACGGCTCGTAGGTTTTTCGCGCTCATGTCCAGTCCCCAATGGTCCCTATGTGCCTTGCGTGCTTCGAATGAGTCTTGAGGTGTTTTCGAATTCCCTGTTAATTCGACCAAAAGAGGGGCCACGAATCTGTACGAAATAGGACAATGATCAAAACTTCAGGAGCCCCGATTTGACGGTGTCTGTGACGGACTGTAGAATTTAGATTCCGCGCGGTGGTGCCCCGTGTTGAATCCCGCAGGCACAACGAGACTTTCAGACCGGAGCTTCAAGGCAACGAAGGAGAGAGCATGGCTACGTCAGTAGCACCTCGAGTTTTCAAGAACTTCATTAACGGCGAGTGGGTCGAATCGCGTAGCGGCAAGGCGTATGAGAACCGCAATCCTGCGAACACCGATGAGTTGGTGGGCATGTTTGTTTCCTCGACCTCGGAAGACGTCGACGCGGCCGTGGATGCCGCCAAACAGGCTTACAAAAAGTGGCGTCTGGTTCCTGCGCCGAAGCGCGCCGAAATTCTCTTTCGCGCGGCCGAGATTCTTGTTCAGCGCAAAGAAGAATACTCCAAGGACATGACCCGCGAGATGGGCAAAGTCCTGGCGGAGACACGCGGCGACGTGCAAGAAGCCATTGATATGACGTACTACATGGCGGGCGAAGGGAGGCGGCTGTTCGGCCAAACTACTCCGTCGGAGTTGCCGAATAAGTTCGCGATGAGCGTCAGACAATCGATTGGTGTATGCGGAATGATCACGCCATGGAATTTCCCGATGGCGATTCCATCGTGGAAAATGACGCCGGCCCTTATCAGCGGCAACACCGTTGTGTTGAAGCCCGCCGAAGACACGCCGCTTTCCTCCTATCATCTTGTGCAGGTTCTCACCGAGGCTGGAATCCCGCCAGGCGTTGTGAACATTGTCAGCGGCGATGGGCCCGGTGCTGGTGCGCCTCTGGCGGCAAGCGAAGATGTGCCTGTGGTCAGCTTCACCGGTTCAACCGCAGTAGGCCGGCTTATCGCGCAGGCGTGTGCACCGACGTTCAAGCACTGCAGCCTTGAGATGGGCGGCAAGAACATCATCATCGTCATGGATGATGCAAATCTGGACCTCGCCGTAGATGGCGCGGTCTGGGGCGGATTTGGTACAACCGGTCAGCGTTGCACAGCAGCCAGCCGCGTTGCCGTACACAAGAGCATCTATCATGAATTCGTTACGCGCTTCGTGGACCGTGTGAAAGCCCTTCGAGTGGGCAACGGTCTCGATTCCGGCGTGGACATGGGTCCCTGCATCAACGAGCAGCAGTTGCAGACGGTAATGAGCTATGTCGAAATCGGAAAGAACGAAGGCGCAAAGCTTCTGACGGGCGGGAATCGCCTGGACAGTGGCATCTACGCAAAAGGCTGGTTCCACGCTCCAACGGTATTTGGCGATTGCTCGCCGCAAATGCGCATCGCCCAGGAAGAGATCTTTGGGCCCGTCGTCTCCGTGATTCCTATCGACAGCTTCGAACAGGGAATTGAAGTCGCGAACGGCGTGCCTTACGGCCTCTCCGCATCGATTTATACGCGTAACGTAAATCAAGCATTCCAGGCCACTCGCGATCTCCACACCGGAATCGTCTACGTAAATGCCCCAACCATTGGGGCCGAGACGCATTTGCCCTTTGGCGGCACCAAGCAAACCGGCAATGGCCACCGCGAAGCCGCGATTGCCGCGATCGATTTCTTTTCCGAATGGAAAACCATCTACATCGATTATTCCGATAAGCTCCAGCGCGCCCAAATCGATAACAATTGAGCAAACACCTTCTGCTCGCGCAGATACTTAGCCGAGGCACAAAAAGCAGCAAGCCTCGTTGACGCTGCTTGACACGCTTTCTACAATGGTAGGTAGCACTCTCCAGCGCTTAGCGTAGAGTGCTGCTATGAGGAATCCGGCCTTACAAGAGCGGCGCAACAGGCAGATTCTCGCCGATCTCGTGCGCACGTACATCGAGACTGGGGAGCCGGTGTCCTCGCGCGCGATTTCTAAACGGTACGAAGAAACACTGAGCACTGCTACGATTCGCAACGTCATGGCCGATCTCGAGGACGGCGGTTTCCTCTACCAGCCGCATACGTCAGCTGGGCGCGTGCCGACTTCCTCCGCCTACCGCTTCTTCGCGCAAGAGATTGCTTCCCAGGCGACGCTTACCGTCGGCGACCGCGACTGGATCCAGCGTGAAATGGGCGGCGCGAAAACCGCTTCCGAGATCACCGAACGCGCCGGACACGTCTTGGCGGAAGTCTCAAATGGGCTTGGCATCATCGTTTCGCCGCCGCTCGGCAGAACCGTCCTCGAACATGCGCGCATGTGGCTGCTTCCGGACGGGCGCGTCGTCGTAGTCCTGATTTCGCCGGGCGGCAACACGCGCGACAAGATTGTCCGGCCGAACCGGCCATTTGCCCAGCCCGAACTGGACGCGACCGCGGAGTTCTTGAATCGCCACTATTCCGGCTGGACTCTCGAAGCGATTCGAGGCGACTTACTCCAAAAACTTGCCACGGATCGCGAGCAGTATGAGGGAATTATTGGCAACGCCCTAACATTGTGGGATCCGGCGATGCTCGGGGAGAATCAAACCAGTCAGGTTCACGTGGAAGGCACAGCGCAAATCGTGGGGACTCCCGAGTTTACAAACCAGGCGCAGCTCCGTGAGCTGCTCGCGGCCATCGAAGAAAAGCACCGCCTCGTCACGGTGCTCAACGCGTGCATCGAGACGCCGGAGCCGGTGCACGTGCAGATCGGCGTGAAGGAGATTTCGCCGGCCGGTGAAAATCTGACCATTATCAGCGCGCCCTACACGCGAAACGACCTTGTGCAAGGTTCGCTCGGCGTCCTTGGGCCGACGCGCATGCATTACGAGCGCGCTATGACCGCTGTCGCGTACGTTGCGCAGCTATTCAGCGAAGCCCTGAGCAAGATTTGAAACACTTTTTCCAGAGGAGACCCAGCAAGGTGCCAGACAAGGATTCACCTTTTAACGCAGAAGGTAGCGCGCAAAACGCCTCAGCGGACCAATCGGAAGAAGCCAAACTCAGCGCGGATTCCGCAGCGGCGGATGCCGAAGTCGCGAAACTCGCCAGCGATCTGAACGAATTGCGCCAAACGCTCATGCGCCGCCAGGCGGATTTCGACAATTATCGCAAGCGCATCGAGAAAGAACGCGCCGACGATGCCAAGCGGCACACCGCCCGGGTCATCGAGGGCCTCATACCCATCATTGACGGCTTCGAGCACGCTCTCGCGGCGCATCGCGAAGCCGAATACGAAAATTATCGCAAAGGCTTCGAGCTCATTTACAAGCAGCTCGTGGAAAACGTCGCGCGCCTCGGCGTGGAGCGCACCGATCCGCTGGGCGAGCAGTTTGATCCGCATGTCCATCAGGCGATGGACCGTACCGAAACCCTTCAGCACAAGGACGGCACGATTCTGCAGGTCTTCCAGCCTGGCTATGTCTTCCATGGCCGCGTTCTGCGCCCCGCCATGGTGCGCGTAGCCGTTCACCCAGGCGGCGCATCGAAAGAAGCTGCAAACTAATACGGACGAAAGGGATTGCATGCCAAAGGGGAACCAAAGGGATTTTTACGAAGTACTGGGCGTTTCGCGTACCGCTTCGATCGAGGAGATCAAAACCTCCTACCGCAAATCCGCGCTAAAGTGGCACCCAGATCGTAACCCGGAGAATAAAGAAGAAGCCGAAATAAAATTCCGGGAGTGCACGGAAGCGTATAGCGTCTTAAGCGATCAGCAGAAGCGTGAAGTCTATGACACTTATGGGCACGCGGGGCTTTCCGGTGCGGGCGGCGGCGTGGATTTCAACAGCACCGTCTTCCGGGATTTTCACGACATCCTGGGCGATTTCTTCGGCTTCGAGGATCTCTTCGGCGGCGGGGGTGGACGGGGCCGCCGTCGCCAGCAGCGTGGCGCCGATCTTCGCTATGACATGACGCTCACCTTTGAGGAGGCCTCCGCAGGCGTCACCACAAAAATTAAGCTCCCGCGCCAGGAATACTGCGAGGTTTGTAATGGCACCGGGGCAAAGAAGGGCACAGGCATCGTCGCCTGCCAGACCTGCGGCGGCCGAGGCCAACTCGCCTACCAGCAAGGATTCTTCACCATCACACGCACATGCCCCTCTTGCCAAGGCGCGGGACAAATCGTCCGCGAGCGCTGCCCTGACTGTCACGGTCAAGGCCGCATCGAGCGCGAAAAAACGATCGACCTCCGCATTCCTCCCGGAGTGGATTCGGGCACGCGGCTCCGCGTCACCGGCGAAGGAGAGCCGGCGCCCAATGGCGGCGCGCCCGGCGATCTGTATGTGGTTCTCGACGTTAAGGAACATCCTTTTTTCGAGCGCCGCGGAGCCGACCTCTATTGCACGATCCCTCTCAGTATCACGCAAGCCGCTCTCGGCACCGAACTGCAAGTGCCTGGACTGAACGGCGAAGAAAGGCTAAAAATTCCGGAGGCCACGCAGAGCGGCGCGGTCTTCCGCATCAAAGGGAAGGGTCTCGCAGATCCGCGCGGTGGCGGCAAGGGTGACCTCTACTATCACGTTCGTGTCCTGACGCCTACGAAACTGACGCGCGAACAGCGCAAGCTCCTCGAACAGCTCGGCGCGTCTCTGAAGGTAGAGAACAAACCTGCCGACCGCAATTCCACAATCTTCGATAAAGTGAAAGATATTTTCGGCTAACAGGTTGATCTGGCCCTGCGTCTAGATAGTGGGGATCCGTGCGTGCTATCAACCTGGAAAGCCTCAGGCGACCCTGCTAGCATGGCCCAAAGGGGGCCAGACCATGAAGCCAACACTTGCATTCATCCTGATGTGCATACTCGTCGTCGGCGCGGCGCCCTCTCTATCCGCCAAGGCTGTCACGGCCAAGATAATCATTATTGGCGAGGACTTGAATGGTCAAATCGAAATTACAGACCCGGGCATCCTCGCACATTTCAATATTTGGGCCGGGCCTGGGGCAAGCTCTAACGAACCCCAAGGGCTTATTGTCGATTGGTCTCAAGGCAAGATTTCCGCTCCGCCACGCAGACTTCCACAATACGAAATCTTCTTTTATGAAGACGCCGGGAATCATCAGGAGAAGCTCGCTTATGTAGTGTCTTACAAGTACGATCCTTTCACTGGGCAAGGCTACGTGTACGTGCCGGGCAGGACGGAGAATTGGTATGGCACCAACGTGGGCACGATCATTCGAGGAGTGGAGGGAAGCTGGTTCCACGCCTGGAGCGCTTGGCAGGAAGTTGTGACACCTCTTATCGCGAAGGCGAAATTGACGGTCGCGAGTTCCTAAAGTTTCGAGCATTCCGAATTTCCCTGGCAGCCCTCGCTCTTAACCTCGTAGAAGTGCGATAGAATTCTCGCGTGCGCCGCAGATTCTTCGTCGAACAGTTCAGCGGAACAAGCGCCGTCATGGAAGGTGACGCGGCGCATCACCTCGGCCACGTACTTCGCGCTCAAACAGGCCAGCTCTATGAATTGAGCGACGGATCCAGCGCCTGGCTCGCCCGCATTGAATCCGTCGCCCGCAATCGTGTCGAGTTTGCCCTGCTTGAGCAACTTCCCGCGCCGCTGCAAACTTCGGAAGTCACTCTTCTGCTTTCGATCGTAAAATTCGACGCGTTCGAATGGGCCATAGAGAAAGCGACCGAGCTCGGCGTCACGAAAATAATTCCGTTAGCCGCGGCACGCAGTGAAAAGGGTCTTCTGGCCGCGGCCGCAAAGCGCTCGCAGCGCTGGCAGAAAATCCTTCTCGAATCTTCTCAACAATCCCGCCGCCTTCGCATTCCACAACTAGATGCCCTCGCCAAACCCGCCCAAGCTTTCGCGGCGCAAAGTGGCGACTTTCGCCTCATCCTCTCCGAACGGAGCGATGCGAGATCGATTCGAAATTCTCTTGCGCGCTCGAACCGCGAAAAGCCCGATACGGCCGCGCTGGCTACCGCCGCTCTGGGCATTGGCCCGGAGGGCGGATGGACGGACGACGAGATCGCAGCGGCCCGAACCGCTGGCTTTCTAGAGGCCTCTCTCGGGCAACTTATTCTCCGGACGGAAACGGCCGTCATCGCCGCGCTGGCCGCGCTGAACTTCGCTCTTTCGCCCGATTAATTAGAACTCATCTCATAAATCAGAGCCCCGGAAATACCACAATTCTTCAGGGGCTAAAGCCCCACCTTTTCCGAGTCGTTTTCGGCACGGCTGAAGCCGTGCCCTCCTAAAAAGCATTTATGAGATGAGTTTTAGACATAGCATACGCAAACTCCTCGGCCCACGGGCAACGCCCGCCTACTGCACCCGAATCATAAATAGGGGCCGCGGCAAATAGACAGTCCATCAATGCAGCGCGCAAATCGAATCTGGCGCGCTGAGCAATCGCCGTGTTATAAATAGAAGGCAACAAAAAATGCAAAGCACGGACCAGAACCAACCTCTCGCCCCATCGGTTCCGGAAACCTCAGCGCCGGCACCCTCGACGGCCCATTCCCTGCGAAATGAAATCCGTGTTTGGACGCGCGATCTTCTCATCGCTATCGGGCTCGCTCTTGTCATCATCGTCTTTCTCTACCAGCCGGTAAAAGTGGAAGGCACCAGCATGGCTCCGCTGCTCTCCGACCAGGAGCGTATTTTCATCAATAAATTTGTGTACCGCTTCGAGCCGATACAGCGCCGCGACGTCGTTGTTTTCTGGTACCCACTTGACCATTCGAAATCTTTCATCAAGCGCGTCATCGGTTTACCCGGAGAAATTGTCGAGATTCGCCAAGGCATTGTTTATGTGAACGGACACGCGATTCAGGAGCCATATGTTCCGCCTCAGTACGAGGATATGAGCGATTACGGCCCGGTCCCAGTCCCCAAGGACAGTTACTTCGTGATGGGTGATCACCGCATCAGCTCGAATGACTCACGCGTTTTCGGTCCCGTAGCCAGCCAGTTTATTTACGGCCGCGCGGTTTTTGCGTACTGGCCGGTTGACCATTTTGGTTCTCTTTCCACGACAGAAGCCAGTTCCACAAACTCGAAGTGACTGGCATACTTCATGACCACGCACGGAGGCCAACCTGACCGAAGTTCAGCACCGACCCGCCACACTCGCTCTGGAAGATGGGCGCATATTTAACGGCCGCGCCGCCGGCGCCATCACGCGTCGCGGCGGCGAAGTCGTATTCAACACCAGCCTCACCGGTTATCAAGAAGTTTTCACGGACCCCAGCTACGCCGGGCAAATTGTCTGCCTGACTTATCCACACATCGGCAATGTCGGCGCCAATCTCGACGACGAAGAATCATCGCGCCCTTACATTGAAGCGCTCATCGTGCGCGAGTTTTCGCAAATCTCCTCGAACTGGCGTTCGGTGGAAACGGCCCAGCTCTATTTGAATCGCCACAAAATTCCAGCCATCTGGGATATCGATACCCGAGCCCTCGTCCGCCACATTCGCAACGTCGGCGCCCTTCGCGGCATGGTTGCCACGGACGGTACTCCGACCGAGCAATTGATCTTCGAAGCTAAGCAATTGCCTTCGATGGCGGGTCAGGAACTGGCCAGCCGCGTAACTTGCAAAAAAGCCTACGGATGGGAAAAAAGCTCCATCGAGCTCACGATACCTCCCTGGTCGGAATCAATGGGAGAGTCCGGAAGAGTTTCAGACACTCGCAAGTTTCGCGTCGCGGCCTACGACTTCGGCATCAAGCAAAATATTCTCCGCCTGCTCGTCGATCACCACTGTGACGTCTGGGTTGTTCCGTCGCAGACATCTGCCCAGGACGTTCTTGATCTCAAACCCGATGGCGTCTTTCTTTCTAATGGGCCTGGGGATCCGGAGCCAATTGGGTACGCCGTCGAAAATATTCAAAAGCTACTGGGCCGAGTCCCGGTCTTCGGCATCTGCCTCGGCCATCAACTCTGCGGCCTCGCACTCGGCGGCAAAACCTTTAAATTAAAATTCGGCCACCACGGCTCCAATCACCCGGTGAAGAATCTGCTGAACGAGAAAGTGGAAATCACCGCCCAAAATCACGGCTTCTGCGTCGATCCAGAATCTCTCCCTTCCAGCGACGTCGAAATCACGCACGTCAATCTCAACGACCACACCAACGAAGGCATGCGCCACAAAAATCTTCCGCTCTTCAGCGTTCAGTATCATCCGGAAGCTTCGCCAGGCCCGCACGACTCACACTACCTCTTTACCAAATTCACCGACATGATGAAGGAGCACGCAGCGTGATATGGCAGTTGTTGCTTGCGTCTCTGGTGCTGGGATTGGCTTTTCCGGCGATTCCAGCGGAAAACGCCGAACCAGTCTCGATAGACAGGATGTGCGGGCAGCTAGTTTCCATCGAAGGCGTTCAGGAACAAGGGAAAGGAAATTCTTCTAGACAAGAGGCTAAGCCGATTTCTCACGCGCGCGTTCGGCTTTTTTCGCCGACAGCGAGCGGCGATTGCTGCACCCTGATGACCCCGATGGCGGAAGTTTTCACTGGGCGCGACGGGACTTTTCAATTCAAGAAAATGACGCCCGGGGATTATCTCCTGGTCGCGACAATCGCCGACACCGAATATAAAGTGCTGGTTCGGTATGAACCGGTCAAGAAGTCTGAGAAGAACTGCTCGGAGCTCCAGTACACGCTCGAAAACGGAAAGCTTCAACTCCGAAAAGCCGTGACGGTTACGGTCAGTCAAAAAGGATTAGCCTCACCGGCTTTTAGTTTGGGGCAAACGACGGTACTCTAACTCCTAATGCCAAAACGCACGGACATCAAGAAAATTCTGATTATCGGCTCGGGGCCCATCGTCATCGGCCAGGCTTGCGAATTTGACTATTCCGGGGCACAGGCCTGCAAGGCTTTGCGGGCCGAGGGCTACGAGGTCGTTCTGGTTAATTCCAATCCAGCGACGATCATGACCGATCCGGAGCTGGCTCATAGAACCTACATTGAGCCTCTGACCAAGGAATATCTTCAAGAAATTTTCGCGCGGGAAAAACCGGACGCGCTCCTGCCTACCGTGGGCGGCCAGACAGCGCTCAATCTTGCCGTGGAACTGGCCGAAAGCGGCATCCTTGAAAAATACAAGGTGGAAATGATCGGCGCTTCGCTCCGCGCCATCAAAGTGGCCGAAGACCGCCTGTGGTTTAAGGACGCTTGCCGTAAGATCGGCCTGGAAGTTCCAGCTTCCGCGCTCGTCAATAACGCGCAAGACGCCTTGCGCTTGTGCGATCAACTTGGCTTTCCGCTGGTTATCCGTCCGTCCTTTACACTGGGCGGCACGGGCGGCTCTATCGCTTACAACAAAGAAGAATTTGGCGAAGCCATCGCCCACGCCCTGGACATGAGCCCGGTCCATGAAGCTTTGGTCGAAGAGTCCGTCCTGGGTTGGAAAGAATATGAGCTCGAAGTGATGCGCGATCACCGCGACAACTTCGTGGTCGTTTGCACGATCGAGAATTTCGACCCCATGGGGGTGCACACAGGCGACTCCATCACCGTCGCGCCGGCGCAGACGCTGACCGACAAGGAATACCAGCGCATGCGTGATGCCGCGGCCGCCATCGTCCGCGAAGTCGGTGTCGAGACCGGCGGCTCGAACGTCCAGTTCGCCATCAATCCGGAAAACGGGCGCATGACCGTGATTGAAATGAATCCGCGTGTTTCGCGCAGTTCAGCGCTTGCGAGCAAAGCCACAGGTTTTCCGATCGCGAAAATCGCCGCGCGGCTAGCCGCCGGAATGACGCTTGATGAAATTCCCAACGACATAACGAAAAAAACGCCGGCCTGTTTCGAACCGACGATAGACTACGTGGTAGTGAAAATTCCCAAATGGCAATTCGAAAAATTTCCCGGCGCGGACAGCACTCTTGGGACGCAAATGAAGTCCGTCGGCGAAGTTATGGCCATTGGCCGCACGTTCAAAGAAGCGCTGCAAAAGGGAATTCGGTCTTTGGAGCCCCACACGCCCTGGCGCGCGCCCGCGGAAACACCGGATTCCCTGTTGCGCGAAAAGTTGGCGACGCCTCGCCCGGACCGCATCCATTGGCTTCTAACCGCCGTGGACAAAGGTTTGCCCACCGAGGAAATCTGCGAACTAACCAAAATCGATCCATGGTTTATTCACCAGATCGAAGAAATCGTCTCGATGAATCGCCGCGCCGCCACTGTCACTGTGGAGACTGCTTCGAAAGAGCTTTTGCGTGAAGTCAAACGCCACGGCGCTAGCGATGAACAACTCGCCCAAATCTGGAAGAGCACGCCGGCTTCCGTTCGTCTTCAACGCGCGCGGTACGGAGTCGCCCCGGTTTTCAAGCGCGTGGACACCTGCGCCGCCGAATTCGAATCCTTCACGCCCTATCTATATTCTACCTATGAGGACGAGGATGAATCCGACGCCCAGCAACGCCCGAAAATCATGATTCTGGGCAGCGGACCGAACCGCATTGGGCAGGGAATTGAGTTCGATTACTGCTGCTGCCATGCAGCCTATGCGCTTCGCGAAGACGGTTTCGAAACTATCATGGTCAATTGCAATCCGGAGACGGTCTCGACGGACTACGACACGTCCGACCGGCTCTATTTCGAACCACTAACGCTTGAGGACGTTCTCGCCATTGTCGACCGCGAGAAACCTCAGGGAGTCATGGTCCAGTTTGGCGGGCAAACGCCTCTAAATCTTGCCCAGGAACTAAAGCGCAATGGCGTGCCCATCATCGGGACCGCTCCCGAATCCATCGACCTGGCGGAAGACCGGCGCCGCTTCGGCGGTTTGCTGGACAAACTAAAAATTCCGCAGCCACGTAACGGCACTGCCCTAGTTCCGGAAGAGGCTGCGCGCGTCGCTGCCGAAATCGGTATGCCCGTTCTTGTGCGCCCCAGTTATGTGCTTGGCGGGCGCGCAATGGTTATCGCCTACGACGTGAACACCGTTCAAGAGTATGTGGCTCAAGCCGCGATGATGGGACCAGCGCGGCCTGTCCTGATTGACCAATTTCTAGAAGAGGCCACGGAGGTGGACGTCGACGCTCTCGCCGACGGCACCGACGTCGTCATCGGCGGCATCATGGAGCACATTGAGGAAGCCGGTGTCCACTCGGGCGATTCTTCCTGTGTGCTTCCGCCGGTTAGTTTGTCACCCGCGATTTTGGAGCACATCCGCGAATACACGAAGCGCCTTGCGGTCGCACTCAAAGTCATCGGCCTGATGAACGTGCAATATGCCATACAGCGGGACACCGTGTATGTCCTCGAAGTGAATCCGCGCGCTTCGCGTACCGTTCCGTACGTCAGCAAAGCGACTGGCGTGCCTCTCGCAAAGGTCGCCGCGCGTTTGATGGCCGGAAAGAAACTGGCCGACATGAATTTGCCGCTGGTGCACCACAACGGCATCGCTGAAATTGCCGTTCACGAATTCTACTCGGTAAAATCGCCGGTCTTTCCGTTTAATAAATTCCGCGGCGTTGACACCATACTGGGTCCGGAGATGCGTTCAACGGGAGAAGTGATGGGCATCTCGACCTCGTACGGTCTCGCTTTCGCGAAAGCGCAGCTCGCTGCCGGGCAGCGGCTGCCGCGCAAGGGCACGGTTTTTTTGAGCGTGAATGATCGCGACAAAAAGCATCTGGGCTCGCTGGGGAAGGAACTGCATGAACTCGGGTTCCGTTTGCTCGCCACGCGCGGCACGGCCGCGGCTCTGGAAGCGGCTGGCATCGAAGCAGAATCTGTCTTCAAGGTAAACGAGGGACGGCCGAATATCGTCGATCTGGTCAAGACTGGCAAAATCGATCTGGTCATCAACACGCCGCTCGGCCGCGAATCCTTCTACGACGAAAAATCCATTCGCCGCGCAGCGATTCGCTATAACATTCCGTGTATCACGACGCTCGCGGCCGCGCACGCTGCCGCCCGCGGAATTCGCGCGTTGCTCGATCAGGGAACGGAAGTTGCCGCCCTGCAGGATTTGCACCGCGGCCGTGTCGCTACTTCCGGCAGCACCGGCACAGGAGACTAAATCATGAATCTTTCTGGCGTTTTTCCGGCACTTACCACTCCGTTCTCGGCCGACGGCTCCGTCTCGGTCGAAGACATCAAGCACAACATCACCAGGTACAACTCGACCGGTCTCGCAGGCTACGTCGCGATTGGCTCGACCGGCGAATCCGTTTTGCTCTCGCGCAAGGAAGTCGACACCGTCCTCGTGGCCGTGAAGGAAGCCGCTGCGCCCGGCATGAAACTCATCGCCGGAACTGGCGCGGAATCCACCGCCGAAACGATCGACCGCACCAAACGCGCCGCCGAACTCGGTTATCACGTCGCTTTGGTGAAAACTCCTTATTACTACAAGCCGTTGTACAAGCCGGAAGTATTTATTGCGCATTACCGCCGCGTCGCCGATGCTTCGCCGATTCCCGTGTTGCTGTATTCCGTTCCGCAATTTACAGGCATTGCGCTGGAAGCACCGGAAGTCGGCGTGCTTGCGCAGCATCCGAATATTATCGGCCTCAAGGAAAGCTCCGGAGTCGTGCAACGCGCCGCGGACATTCTTGCCGCTGTTCCGCCTGCTTTCCAATTGCTGGTCGGCTCCGCGAGCATGATGTTTCCGTCGATGGTGCTTGGCGCGGTCGGCTCGATCCTTGCGCTGGCCAGCGCGCTGCCGGAACAGTGCGTTGCG
>DATEQG010000031.1:0-54348 GCA_035272765.1 Candidatus Acidiferrum sp. | reverse complement strand
GGGATCGTTGGGCGTAACTCCAAACAGCAAGCTGGCGATCAGCCTGGTCGCCGCAAGCGCCCCAGCGATTCCGAGAACGACGCCGGCAAGAATAAATTGCATGCCGCGAGCAATGACCAGCCGAAAAATATTCCTCTGCTCCGCGCCGAGGGCCATGCGGATTCCAATTTCCGGCGTGCGCTGCTTCACCCAGTAGGACACGGTGCCGTAGATGCCCACGGCCGCGAGCAGCAACGCCACGGTAGCCAACGCGCCTAGCAAAAGCGCGTTGAATTTTCTTTGCGATTCGCGGAGCGCAAGGAGATCGCTCAGGACGCCGAACTGGCTGCCAATCGCAAGATGGGAGTCCGCCGAGCGAACTTCGGCGCGCACGGCTGAAAGAAGTGTGCGCGGATCGTTCTTGGAGTGAATCACGAGATCGTCGAGCCAATAGCCGCCGGAAGGAGTGTAGGCCATCAGGCCGGGTGCCGTTTCCAGGCCTTCCTGACGCACATCGCCGACAACGCCGATGATGGTGAACCACGGGCTTTTGAAATTCGGATCGTCGAACTTCAAGCGTTTGCCAAGGGGATCTTCGTTCGGCCAGTAGCGCTTCGCCATCGTTTCGTCGACGATGATGGCCGGTGGCGCGTTCTCGACAGCGTCCGCATCAGTGAAAACGCGGCCGCGCACAAGAGGAATGCCCATGGCGCGGAAATAATCAGGCGTCGCTTCGCCGCTGGGAAGGAACGCACGCTGGCCGGGAGGCTCCGCCGGCTGGCCCTCGATAAGGAAAGGAGCTTTGTACATTTCGCTGGGGAAAAGGACGTTTGAGGTTGCGCCGACCGACGTGACTCCGGGCAAAGTGCGCAGGCGATTCATCAGATCGCTGTATAGAGAATTTCTCTTTTTTTCTTCGGCGGAGTTTGCGGGAGCGCCCGGCCAGAATACATGAAGAGTGAGGACGTGCTCCGCGTCAAAGCCGGAACCTACGGCGAAAATCCGCCACAGGCTGCGCACCAGCAAACCCGAGCCGATTAGCAAGACGAAGGCGAGCGAAACTTGGGCGACGATAAACAATTTGCGCAGCGCGTGCGCTCTTGGCGCGGACTGGCTGGAATTTGTTTCGCGGAGCGCGCGGTTCAAATCCAGGCGAGGCGCGGACAGCGCGGGAAGCAGACCGCAAACGAGCGCCGTGAACGCCGCGATGCCCACAGTATAGCCGAGAACGCGCGGATCGAAAATCGAACCACCGAGCTTTGCTAGGTCGGGATTGAGTTTGGAGACGAGATTCAGAATCCAGACGGCAAGAAGAATGCCGGTGGCTGACGCGAGAGAGGCCAGCAAAAGACTTTCGCACAAAAACTGCTTGATGATTCTGCCGCGCGTCGCTCCCAGCGAGTATCGGATCGAGATTTCTTTTTCGCGGCCGGCAGCGCGAGCAAGAATCAGATTGGCTGCGTTAAGGCAGGCGATGAGAAGCACAACTGCGATTGCGCCCCAGAGCACAAAGAGTCCTTGCCGGACTTTTTGCGAGAGCTGCTCGCGCAGCGGGACAATGCGCACGCCGACGCCGCCATCGATCGATGGATACTCCGCGGCGAGACGTCCGGCAATCGTGTCCAACTCCGTTTGCGCCTGCACCCAGGTCACACCGGGCTTCAGGCGGCCGATGACGTGCTGGTTCGGATACTGCCGCGCTTTCGTTTTGAAAAACTCGCCGACTTCGCGCGGCTTCCAAACATCCGCGGCGTCTGGAAAGCTGAAGCCCGCGGGCATCACGCCGATGATCGTGTCGCCGGGACTGTCATCACCATGGGCGAGCGCGCGTCCCAACACTTGCGGATTGGCGGCGAATTTTGTTCTCCACAAATGGTTGCTGATGACCGTGACGTTGGCATGGCCGGGAATTTGCTCCTCCGGCGCAAAGCTCCGGCCCATCGCGGGATTTACACCGAGCACGGAGAAAAAGTTGACGGAAACGAGAGCGGCTCGCGTGAATTCGGGATCGCCGGCGGTCGAGAAAATGGACTTGCCGCTCGTGAAGAATGCCATGTCGGTGAAGCTGTGGCTTTGCGAGCGCCAGTCCGCGAAATTGGGATAGGAAACGAGGCCTTCGGTTTCTCCGGTGCGCTGATTGTTTTGCCAGAGAAACGCGAGGCGCTCCGCATCCGGATAGGGAAGCGGGCGGAAGAAGGCGGCGTTTGCGAGGCCGAAGATCGCGGTGTTCGCGCCGATGCCGACGGCTAGCGTGAGCACAGCGAGCGCGGCGAAGCCGGCATTTTTGCGGAGCATCCGCGCGCCGATGCGCATATCCTCTAAGAAAAATTCTAGGCTGCGCGTCATTCTCATTGGTCAGACAAGCCCTGTGGACGAGGCCGCTCCTATGTGAATAATTTCTCACTTCCAGGGGAGAATCGTCCAGAACTCATTCGTACCGCAGTGCAACCATCGGATCGACGCGCGAAGCTCGCCGAGCCGGTAAAAAACTGGCGATCAGAGCGATGGTTATCAGCAAGGCGGACGCTCCCACGAAGCTGAGTGGGTCGTTCGGTTGCAGCCCAAAGAGCAGTGAACCAGCGCTGCGGACGGCAACAAGGGCAAGCACAACGCCAACGCCGACGCCAAGCGCGAGCAGCACGAGAGTTTGCCGAACGACGATGCCGATAACATCGCCTCGGCTCGCACCGAGAGCCATTCGAATCCCGATCTCGCTCCGGCGCATGGCGACGATGAAGGAAATGACGCCGTAGAGTCCAACCACCGCAAGGAGCATCGCCAAGAGGCCGAAGAAACCCGACAGCGTTGCCATCAAGCGCTCCTCGACCAATCCGTCGCGAATCTCCCTCTGAAAATCAGCGAACTGGGTGACGACGCCGGGGTGTTTTTCGGCAATGGCACGCTTCGCAGCCGCGGAGATCGCCGCTGAACTGAGATTGGAATGGATCATCACGCTGGTCCACGGTCCCTGGCCGGGGAATTGCGAAGCGGGCGCGAAGGTCATGGGCGGGGTCTGGCCGCGCAGGTCGTTGTATTTCGTATCTGGAATGACTCCGACAATTTCGTAAACCGTGGCGGGGTAATCCGGCTCGGGGCTGGTGCGCAGTGTCTGCCCGATTGGGTTGGCGCCGCCTAAGTAAAGGCGAACGAACGTCTCATTCACCAGCGCCACTCGCTGTGAGAACGCGGTATCTTCCCGCGTAAGGCTGCGGCCCTGGATCACCGGAATGCCCATCGTTTCGAAGTACTCTGGACTCACCCACGTAAATTTGGAATTCCCTTCTTGCGATCCGATGTGAATGCCATGCTCCCAACTGCTTCCAAGCAGCGGTGTATTCGTGGTCGTCGCGGCGTTCAAAACTCCGGGCACGGAGCGAACTTCATCCAGCAACTCCCGTTGGAAACCCGCCCAACGTTCCTTGGGCAAATTCGATTGCCAGAATCCTAGAAATGCGTCGGTGACACCGCTCTCGCGCATTCCCGGATCAAAGGTCATCAGATTGCGAAAGCTGCGCACAAAAAGGAGGGCGGCCACCAGGAGTACGAGAGAAACGGAGACTTGCGTTACCACCAGAAGCCGCTGCAACGAAAAGCGCTCGCGGCTCCCCGTCGTTCCCCGGCCACCGGCCTTCATCGCAGAAATGGGCTCCGCGCGAGTGGCGCGCAGCGCGGGAGCAATTCCGAATACGATGCACGTAAAGGCCGCTACGCCCGCCGCGAAAAGGATTACTCGCCAATCCGTGACCATCTGCAGATTTGCTTCGGCTCCGTCTGTCGAAAACGACCACACCAGCAGCCGGCTCAAGGATTGTGCGAGACCGATGCCTATCGCGGCCCCCGTTGCCGTCAGCAGTAGGCTCTCCGTGAGCAACTGCCGTATCAGGCGGGCGCGCGATGCCCCCAGCGCGAGCCGAACGGCCATTTCACGCTGGCGCGCGCTCGCGCGAGCAAGCATCAAGTTGGCAAGGTTTGTGCACGCAATGAGCAGCACGAGTCCTGCGATTCCCAGAAGCAGGAAAAGCGAACGGTCATACTCTCTCAGCGAACTGACACCTGTTGACGCAGGGTAAGCTGCGAGCCGGAAGTTTTTGTAAGTTTCGGTCGAACGCGTGTCGCGGCCGGGTGGAACAGTGGCTTCGAAAATTCCGGGGCTGAGGGCATCCATCTCCGCCGAAGCGCTTTGAATTGTCGCACCTGGCTTCAGTCGGCCCATCACCGATACTTCGAAAATGTCCCGCCTTAACTCATCCTTCCCCTGGCAATACGGAATCGCGATATCGAACCCTTCGCCCACCACCATTCCATAGAAACCTGGCGGAGTAACGCCGACGATTTCCACAAGCTCGTTATCCACGACAAGTTTGATCGTCGGGTAAAGATCGCGTCCGCCCAGTTCGCTTTGCCAATAGGGGTAACTCACCACGGCGCGAGTCATGGGGCACGCGCCCTCGTCTTCGGGCATCAGCAGACGCCCACGCCAAGGCCGCACACCAAGCACTCTGAAGAAATCGCCACTCACGCGAAGCTCATGGAAGTGGCGCATCTCGCTTCCGCGGCCCACGTACCTTAGGTTCACACTCCAAGCGAATACGCCTGAAAAGGATTGCTGGTGGTCCCGGATTTCCTGCCACAATGGCCGCGTCAATTCTCCATATTGCTGATTGAGGCCCATGCCTTGGTGCCCGGAGTCCGTAATTCGTACCTCGGCAAGTTCCTTAGGATCTTGCACCGGCAGGCTGCGCAAGCGGATAGCATCAAGCAGCATAAAAATGGCCGTGTTTGCTCCAATTCCAAGCGCAAGCGTAACGATCACGGTAGCCGTGAAGCCGGGGCTTTTGCAAAGCGTGCGCAAAGCGAAGCGAATATCCGCGAAAAAGCTCTCGATGGAGGGCCATCGCCAGACCGCACGGCTGTCTCGCTCAACTAGCGTGACATTGCCAAAGGCGCGGCGAGCTGCGGCGGTGGCTTCTTTTCTGGACATGCCCGTGGCGATGAGTTCCTCGATCTTTTCTTCGAGGTGTTGTTGCATCTCGTCGGAGAGATCGTTGTAGAGGCGTCGCCGCGAGAATATTTGCTTCAACCAACTCATAAATCACCCATGCAAGGAACCATTCAACCTTCTAACGATCGCCGAAGGCCGTCATTCGTAGCGCAGCGCAACCATCGGATCGACCTTCATGGCTCGGCGCGCCGGAATGTAGCACGCCATGATCGCGACTGCGATCAGCAGGCCCACAACTGCAGCAAATGTCAGCGGGTCGTGGGCCGTGACTCCAAACAACAGGCTGGTCATGAGGCGCGCCAATCCCAAAGCCGCGGCGACTCCGATACAAACGCCGACCAGCGCCAGTCTTGCGCCCTGCTTGAGAACCATGCCTACCACGTCGCCGTTCTGCGCGCCGAGCGCCAAGCGAATGCCGATTTCCCGCTTGCGTTGCGACACGGTGTAGGAGATCACGCCGTAAATGCCGATGATCCCTAGCGCCATCGCCATCGCGCCCGCGATCCCCAGCATGACGAGCGTGAAAGACGTCCTCGCCACGGACTTTCCGTATACATCCTCCATTGTCCGTACCGAAGCTACCGGCAGATTCGAATTCACCGACCACACCGCCTGGCGCAATTCATTCAAGAAGCTCTGTGTGCCCGCGCGATCGCTTCGAATCACGAACGTAACTTCTCGAATCGGCTGCGCTGGCCCGCGCCCATAAAAATTCTCGACCATGGGCGGCCAGTACACGATCTCCGTTGCCTTCTCTTGCACGCCCCTTTCACGCACGTCCTGGATCACGCCGATGACCTCGCGCCACGGCAGACCCGGATCCTCCGTCAATCGTTTGCCAATCGCATTCGCCGGCGTGCCCCACGCTTCCCGCGCCAAATTTTCAGAGACCATCACCATCGGCCTGAGTCCATACACGTCATCCCAAGTCAGCTCGCGCCCGGCGATGAGCCGCGTGCCGGCCGCGGCAAAGAAACCAGGCGAGACTTGCTTGTAAAAATACAGTGGTGGGAGCACACCTCCGGGATAGGTTTTGCCTTCAATAAAAATGGTGTCCCAGCCGGAGTCGAAACCCTCCATCGGCATCTCGCCTCCGAACCCCGCCGCCTTCACCCCCGGAATCGCGGATAGTTTGTCCAGGATTTGGTTCTGCGTTCTGGTCACGCGCTCCGTTTCGGCGATCAGCGAGCCTGGAATAGAGATCCTCATTATTTGCAGATGCTGCGCATCCGTGAAACCCGGATCGACCGCTCGAAGAGCCTCGAATGTGCGAATCATCAGGCCCGCGCACACCAGCAAAACGAGCGCCATCGCCACTTGTCCAACCACCAGCAAATTCCGCGCTCGGTGCCGCTCGCGGCTTACACTGATCGTTCGCCCCGCGCTCCGAAGTTCCAACGAAGCTCGCGGCCCGGCATACTTAAGCGCCGGAACCAATCCAAACAGCAATCCCGACAACACCGAGATCAAAAATGCAAATACCAGCGTCCTGGCATCAATAGAAATCTCGCTCAACCGCGGCAAGTTCGCTGGCCCAATTGCTGCAAGGAAACGTACGCCCGCATAAGCCAGCCCAAGACCAACGGTTCCGCCGAGCAGCCCCAGCATCACGCTTTCCACCAATAATCCACTGATGATGCGCCGACGGCCGGCGCCAAGCGCCGCGCGCACGGCCAGCTCCTGTTGCCGCGACTCTACCCTTACGAGCAGGAGATTCGTCACGTTGGCGCAGGCGATCAGCATCACCAAGCCAATCGTTCCCATCACCACCCATAGCGCCTCGCTTACATTTCCCACGACTTCCTGCTTCAACGGCCGGATCATCGGCGTAATTTTCCACCTCTCGTAAATGTGCGGAGGCGATCCCGGCCCGTTCGAAAACGAATCCATCCAGATCGGCAGCATCCGCGTCAAGTCCGCGTTCGCTTGACCAATCGTTACTCCCGGCTTCAAACGCGCGATGCCATGAAACCCGAATCCGGCCAAAATCAATTTCCCGCGATCGAATTGAAACGGCCTGATTAAATCGAAGTCCGTATCGACAAAACGAAACCCTTGCGGCATCACGCCAATAATCTCCAGCGGCCGCGAATCGACCTGAATATTTCGCCCAATTGCCGAGCGGTCCCCGCCAAACCGGCTCTGCCAATACCCATAGCTCAGCATCGCCCGTAAGGGCCCATTCGGCACCTGATCCGCTGCGGAGAACCATCTACCCACTTCCGGCGCGACATCCAACGCTTGCAACACTCCGTCGCTTACTTCCACCACCCGCACTTGTTCCGGCTCGGCCAGTCCCGTGACGTTCGCGGTCCCCGTGTCCCACACTCCCAACGATTGAAATGATTGGTTGTTCTCCGCATACGTGAAATACATCGAAGGCGAAAGCAACAGACCGTTCTCGAAATCGGCGAGACCTGCGGCGCCGGGGGCGGTTTGATGCAGCGAGACAAGCTCTTCCGACTTCGGATAGCGCAGCGGCTTCAGGAGCACGCTGTTCACAACGCTGAAGACGGCGGCGTTGGCCCCAATACCAATCGCGATGGTCAATAAGCCAACTATGGTGAACACGGGATTGCGACGGAGCATGCGCAGTCCGTAGCGCACATCGGCGAGAAAGTTCTCGACCGACAGCCAGCGCCACACGTCGCGGCTGTCCTCTTCGGTCAAAGACACGTTTCCAAATTCGCGGCGAGCGGCGGCAGTGGCTTCTGCCTTTGTTAGACCAGTGGCGATGAGTTCCTCGATCTTTTCTTCGAGATGTTGTTGAATCTCGGCGGAAAGATCGTTTTGGATACGGCGGCGCGAGAAGAGCTGCTTTAGAAAGTTCATGATTCACCCGGCGCGAAATCTGTCTTCAACGGCTTCGAGCACTCCTTAAGCCTCTCAATCGCAGCGCAGCGCGACAATCGGGTCCACCCTCGTCGCGCGCCGCGCTGGAACGTAGCTGGCTACTAGAGCCACGGCCATGAGCAGCAGTGGTACGGCAATGAAAGTGGCTGGATCGGTCGCGCCTATTCCAAATAAGAGGCCGCGGAGGAGTTGTACAGCCAACAGTGACATCAGGAGTCCAGCTCCAACGCCTGCCACTGTCAGCAAAACTCCTTCACGCACTACCATTCGGGAAATGCTTCCCCGTTGCGCCCCGAGAGCAATACGAATACCCATTTCGCGGGTGCGCTGCACCACGGAGTAAGAAATCACGCCATAAAGCCCAATGGTGGTTAACACAAAAGCCAGCGCGGCAAAAATGCCGAGAAGCAAAGCATCGAATCGCGGAGCCGAAATGGATCCGCTCACGTACTGATCCAGTGTTTTGACCTGGCGCAAAGGAAGCTCCTTGTCCATGGAGCTGACCAGTGACCGCATCGCAGGGATCAGCGCATCTGGATCGTTCATGGTCCGCACCACCACGGTCATCTCCCCGATGAAATCCACCGGGGTTTGGGGGGCGTAAACCTCGGGAGGGATTTTGCCGCCAATGCTGCCGGACTTCACGTCGGCGATGACCCCCACGATCTCGCGCAGGGGAGCTTCATCGCTGTCGCCAAAGGAGATGCTGGGCTTGATGCGATGTCCCACCGGATTTTCTCCCTTGAACATTTGGCGCGCGAGCGTCTCATTAATAATGGCCAGCGGCGGGCCGCCTTGCTCGTCGCGAGCTGTAAAAGTGCGGCCCTGCAAGAGCGGAATACCCATCACGTGGAAGTATTCGGACTCGACGATTCGAAACGCTACCCTCGGCCGCTGCGAGCGTGGAACAGGATGGCCCTCCACCTCGAGCGCCGTAAAGATGCTTTGAGCCTCGCTCAGAGGCAAGCCGAAAATGGCGCTGGCGGATTTCACCCCGGGCAAGGCTCTTGTTGCTTGCAAGAGCTGTTGAACGAAAATAGCGCGCTGTGCGCGGGGGTGACGATCGGAGGGCACATCCAGCAAGAAAGTCAGCACATGATCCGCGCGGAAGCCCGGATAAACGTGTTGGAGGCGGTTGAAGCTGTGCAGCAATAGCCCGGCCCCTGTCAGCAGCACAAATGCGATTGCCAATTGAGACGCCACCAGCACGCTGCGCAGGCGGACACCACCTCGCCCCGCGCTGACCCCGCGACCGTTTGCGCCCAGACAGCGGTTCAAATCGAAACGGGATGCTTGGATAGCGGGCGCCAGTCCGAAGAGCACTCCGGTCACAAGCGCAACGAGAAACGCGAAGCCCAGCACCCGGAAATCCAGCGCGATCTCCGAGGTTCGAGCCAAGCCTTCAGGAGTCATGGCGACGAGAGCTCCAGTCGCCCAATGAGCGAGCAATAGCCCCAAGGCCCCGCCGGCCATGGCCAGCAGTAAGCTTTCTGTGAGCAGCTGGCGAATGATCATCCAGCGGCTTGCGCCCAACGCCGCGCGGACCGTGAATTCTCTTTGCCGCACCGTGGACCGCGCCAGCAGCAGGCTGGCTACATTGGCGCAGGCAATCAGCAACACGAAGCCGACAGCGCCAAGCAGGATCAGCAGCACTTGACGCATGGCCCCGGCAATCTGCTCGGACTCCAAATTTATCGTTGCGCCGCGAGGACGAGTTTCAGGATATTGGTGATTGAGTTGGTCTTGCACCAGCAAGACGTCGGACTGCGCCTGGGGAATTTGAACGCCCGTTTTCAGACGCGCGATAACCTGGAGATAGGACACATCTCGTTGCAAGGCTAGAGCTGACTTGCCCTGAAGGTCGCGCGCGATGGTAATCCACAGTTCCACCCGATTTCTTTGCACCGGAAACTGAAAGCGCGGCGGCATGACTCCCACCACGCTGAACTTTTGGTTGTCCAAGCTAAGCGCGCGTCCCAACACACTTGGATCGCTGCCGAAATGGCTCTGCCAAAACTCGAAGCTGAGGATGACTGGGAGTTGATCGCTGCTGGGGTTGTCTTCGGTTTGGGTAAAACTTCGCCCAATAACGGGCGAGACGCCCAACACCGAAAACAGATTGGCGGAAACCATCGCGCCAGGAACACTTTCCGGCTGATCACCACCAGTGTAAGCGAATCCCATGGTGGACCATACCGACATGGCTTCGAAGGAACGCGTTCGTGTTCTCCAGTCGAGAAATGACGGGTAGGAAATCTCTCCGCCTTGGTTCGCGTCTTTGAGATCCACGGAATGAACGGCGACCAACCGCCCGGGATCGTGAAACGGGAGAGGGCGCAGAAGAACGGCATCGATGACGCTGAACAGCGCGGTGTTGGCGCCGATGCCGAGAGCGAGCGTCAGCACGGCCACGGCGGTGAAACCAGGATTTTTGCGCAGCATCCGCGCCCCGAATCGGATGTCCGTCAGAAAATCTTCCAGGGAGGGCCAGCGCCAGACGTCACGGCTGTCGTTCTCGATCAGTGTTGCGTTTCCGAATTCACGGCGCGCAGCGCCGGCGGCTTCTTTTCTGGACATGCCTGCGCCGACGAGTTCCTCGATCTTCTCTTCGAGGTGTTCGCGAATTTCGTCCGAAAGGTCGTTGTAGACGCGGCGGCGTGAGAAAAGTTGCTTTAGCCAGCTCATGATTCGCCTCGCGCCAGGACGCGCGTGATTCCTTCGAGCATTTTTTCGAAACTCGAAACTTGGCGCTCGAGATGTTTTGCGCCCGCGGCGGTTAATTTGTAAATGCGCACGCGGCGGTTGGTCGCGGAGATTCCCCATTCGGCCTTGACCAACTCTTCTTTGAGCAGGCGTTGAAGAGCCGGATACAGCGAGCCTTCTTCGATTTGCAGAAGATCATCCGAGGTGCGTTTGATGTGCTGGACAAGAGCGTAGCCATGCGATGGCTGGCGCTTCAGAGTGCGCAGAATCATCATCTCCAGCGCGCCGGGGAAGAGGTCGCGCTGCTCGGACTTTTTCATGGTCATCTCCGAAGCTTGCCTGGAGGCTATGAGATACAAGGCCTAGAGCAAAATAGTGTAATTCGGATTCCCCGTCAAGGATTGTTTTGAGGGGACTCGAATCAGAGGTAGAGATCGACGCAGCCAAGAGCCGCGCTTCGGTTGAAGAATGGATCGCGGAAGTTAAGTGCGAACCATGCCACATGCAATGGAGCAGCAGCTGACTATTCGTAGCGCAAGGCGACCATGGGATCAACGCGCATGGCGCGGCGCGCCGGAATGAAACTCGCGAGAAACAGAATGAGCAAGATGAGGAGGCATGCGAGCGACATCGAGAGCGGGTCATCGATTTTGACGCCATATAACATGCCCGCGCGCTCGCCGGGTACGAGATACAGAACGCTGCGGAGGACGCGGCCGAGCGCGATGGACACAGCAACCCCAAAAAGCAAACCCACAAAGCCAGTCACGAGCGCGCGTCTGAGAGTGTGGCGCAAGATACGGGTGGGTGTGGCGCCAAGGGCCAGGCGAACGCCGAACTCCCGCGTGCGCTGTTGTACAAAGTAAGAGACTGTGCCGAAAATTCCGACGGAGACTAGCGTCAGAGCTACGAGCGCGAGGCAGGCCACCAACATCAAATCGAATCGGGCGCCGCTGAGGGACGCGGTAATGAGATCGTCCGTGGTTTGCACGTCAAAGATGGGCTGGTCCTTGTCGAGGGCAAAAGTGGTATCGCGAATTGCGCTGAGCAGCGCGCCACGCGGAAAGCTGGAGGAAACGACGATATTGGCCGCGGGAGCCGGATGCTGGGAGAAAGGGAAATACAACACGTCGAACGGGACTTCATTCGCGCCAAATACCTGCGCGTTCTCAGAGACGCCGATAATCTGGACGGGCGCTTCGGCGGGAGTACCGCGGCGCTCGTCAGGAACAAACTCAAGAATTTTGCCGAGGGGATCCTCTGTGCCAAAGAGCGTGTGCACGGCGTTGCGATTAATAATGGCAACGCGAGGAGAACCTTCGTTGTCTTGAGGCGCGAAGGCGCGGCCTGTAAGGAGATGCATGTGCAGGAGATCGAAGAAGTTCGGCGCGACGGGGTAGGTAATGACGCCGGTGCCGTGCTTGCCGCGAGGCGGCCGTCCCTCTACCTTGACGGATTCGAAGATCGGATATCCATCAAGCGGAATGCCGGTGCCAAACGTGACGGCTTGCACGCCGGGGAGCGAGCCGAGTTGATCGATCAGCGTACGGAAATAACGCTGTTGCTGTTCGGGTTGCGCGTAGCTTTCTCCGCGCAGCGATACTCGGAAGGAAAGCGCGCCGGGAGCGTCGAAGCCGCGAGGCGCCTGCTCAAGGCGGACTAAGCTCGAAAGAAAGAGGCCGGTGCCAAAGAGCAGCACGAGCGCAAGCGCCACTTCGATAACGACGAGGCTGCCGCGAATTCTGTTCTGGCTGAGGCTGGTCGAGAGGCCGGTAGCGCCTTGACGAAGAGCGTTGTTGAGATCCACGCGAGAGCTGAGCAGCGCTGGTGCGACGCCGGTGAGAAGTGCGGAGAAAACGGATATGCCGAGGACAAAGAGGAGCACATGCGCATCGAGCGCAATGTGGGTGTTGCGCGGGAGAGTGTCTTGCGGGATGAAGGCGGCAAAAGCGGCTGCACCCCATACGCCCAGGAGAATTCCGGCTGCGCCGCCCGCCAAGGACAGCATCAGACTCTCGACTAGCGATTGACGGATGAGCGTGCCGCGTCCCGCGCCTAGAGCTGCGCGGAGCGTGAATTCGCGCTGGCGGGCGAGGCCTCGAGCAAGCAGGAGCCCGGCGTTGTTCACGCAGGCGATCAGTAGAACGAGCAGGACGGCTCCAGCAAAAAAGAACAGAGAACGCGCGGCAAAGCCCGTCCAGGTTTCGCGAAGGTTGGTGACGGAAGCGGTGGAATCGTCCAGGCGTTGGGATTGTGGGATTGTTTCGAGAATGCCGGCGAGCTCCGCGCGGGCGTGCTCGGCAGTGACGGACGGAGCAAGCCTGCCAATGACGTACGTGTTGCGCAGCTTGTGCTGAGAGGGATCCATCGTGAGCGGCACGAAAATGGCAGGCTCTTCTATGTACTCGAAATGAAGACGTGGGGGCGAGATGCCGATGACAACGTAAGAAAGGCCGTCGAGGACGATAGGCTTGCCGAGCACGGAGCTGTCGGAGGCAAAACGAGTTTTCCAGAGAGCGTGTGTGAGGACGGCCACGCGGTCGCGGCCCGGCGTTTCTTCTTCGGGCAAAAAGCCTCGGCCGGTTTCGAGCGGGATTTCAAGAGTGTCCAACAGGCTGGACGTAATTGGCATCACCTGAACACGTTCCGAAGTGCCTCCGGCGGTGAGATTGCGGTTCGATGGATAATCGTATGCGCCGAGGTTTACAAAGGAGCGGCTTCGCTCGCGCCAAGCCCGATATTCGGCGTTTGTGAGAACGCCCCACCGAGTGTGATTTTCGCGAAGGACGACATGGGCGTCGACCAGACGCTCGGAATCGGGAAAGGGGAGCGGGCGCCAGAGCTGCGATTCGAGGACGCTGAAGATAGCAGTGTTGGCACCGATTCCGATCGCTAGAGTTGTGACGGCGACAATGGTGAAGCCGGGATTTTTGCGTAAGACCCGTCCGGCGTAGCGAAAATCACGCAAGAGCGTCTCGACGAATGGAAGGCCTTTGCGTTCGCGGTAGATTTCTTTGGTTTGCTCGAGGCCGCCGAGTTTGAGGAGCGCTTGGCGGCGGGCTTCTTGTGGCGCCATGCCAGAGCGAAGATTGTCCTCGATGTGGAGTTGGAGGTGGCTCTCCATTTCGGCGGCAAGCTCGCGCTCGCTTCCCCACTTGCGGAAGAGTTCACCGAGTCGAATGAACCACGCGCGTAGTTGCCTCATGAATACTCCTGTCCCGCAGACTGCGATGATCCGTCTTCTCGCATGCGAAATTTGCGGCCGTCACTCATAACGTAACGCCACCATGGGATCGACGCGCATGGCGCGGCGCGCCGGGATCCAGCACGCGAGCAGCGTGATGAACGAGAGCAGCGCGGCGACCGAGATATAGGTGACGGGATCGCTGGGGCTAACGCCGACGAGCATGTGAGACATGGCTCGCGTAAGCAGCCATGCGCCGGCCAGACCGAACAGAAGACCGGCAGCGACAAGTTGCGCGCCTTGCCTGAGAAGCAGCGCAAGAATCTGGCGCGGTGATGCTCCGAGCGCCATGCGAATGCCGAGCTCCTGCGTCCGCTGCGTCGCGGCGTAAGAAACCACGCCGTAAACCCCAACCACGGCGAGAATCAATCCGAGCAGGCCCATTGCGGCGGCAAGTGAAGCGCCCAGACGGAAAATGAAATAGCCTAGCGCGCCGCCGAGAGATTCCTTCATGGTCTGGATTTCTTCGATAGGCGCGTTGGCATCGAGAGCGAGGATTGCCCGCTGCACCATCGGCGCGAGTGATTCCGAGGGTAGTGCGGAACGAATTTGCAGTACGAGCTGCGGCGCGAAACTCTGCGCTAGAGGCAGATAAAAATAAGGCTGCGGGTCTTCGGCGAGAACACGATATTTGCCGTTGTGCGCGACGCCGACGATTTCGACGAAGGGACCTGCATCGCTCGTCAGGCTAAACCGCTTGCCGATAGGATTTTCGGCAGGCCAAAAACGCTGCGCCATCGTTTCGTTGACGATTGCAACGCGCTGAGACGTCTCGCTGTCGGCGTCCGTGAAGGGCCGGCCGAGGAGCAACGGAATCCGCATCGTCTCGAAATAAGCCGAATCGACGCTGTTGGAAAAAATTCCGGGTGCTTGCTGCCCCGATGGCGTGGGCCGTCCTTCGACGTAGACGTTCTCCTTGCCACGTGTGTACCCGATGGGAACCAACGATGCCAGGCTGGCCGATTGCACGCCGGGCAGCGCTCGGACTCTCGTTTCCAGCTCGCGATAGAATTCCTTACTCTGCGTTTCGGTGTAATTGTTGACGGAAGGATCGAGAGCGACGTTCAGAAGCTGATTGGGATCGAATCCCAAATCCATGTGCTCGACAGCGCTCAGGCTGCGGACAAAAAGTCCGGCGGCAATTAATAGCATCAAAGAGCCTGCCACTTGCGCGGCCATCAGATCCCCGCGAACTTTGTGGCGTGCAGAGGCAGGCGCATCCGCGCGGCCGCCCTGATGCAGGACGGTGTTGACGTCCGCGCGAGTTGCGCGCAGGGCAGGTGACAATCCGGCGAGCACGGCAGTGAAGAGTACCGCTGCCAGGGCGTACAAAAAAAGTCTCCAATCAATGCCGAACCCGATCCGTATGGGAATTCCAGAAAGATGAATTGAGCCGATCAGCCTGCCAAGCCATGCGCCGAGGGCGACGCCCGCGGCTCCGCCGAGCAGGGCGGTAAGAATCGTCTCCGTGAGCATTTGCCGGAGCAGGCGGGAGCGCGCTCCGCCGAGTGCCGCGCGAATGGCCATTTCGCACTGCCGCACTGATGCGCGTGCCATTAGGATGTTTGCGATGTTCGTGGAGGCCAACAAGAGAACGAGCGCGCCGAGAATTAAGAACAAACCTGAAAACACTATAAACGCATCGTTGGCATATGGGATTGGCCGCGAGAGGCGTTCGTCCATCACGCGCACGCTCAAGTCTTTGTCTGTCGCAGGATATTGCGCCGCGAGGCGGCGCGAGATCACATCGAACCTGCTCTGCGCTTGCGCGATCGTCACGCCCGGCTTGAGCCTGCCCAGGGAAAGCAGCATGTTGATCGACCGGCTGTTCCAAAAATTTGCGCCGGACTGATCGGGATACTTCGTGCTCAACGGAAGAAATGCATCCAAATCAAAACCAGAGAACTGTCCGTGGAAGTCTGCGGGCGCGACTCCGACAATCGTCGCCGGTCTGCCGTCGGCACGCGCTTGCTTGCCGATAATCCCCGGATCGCCGCCGAATCTTCTCTGCCAGAAGGAATAGCTGAGAACAACAATCGCTGGTTCGCCCGGGTGCTCCGCTTCGCCCGGAAGGACAAGCCGGCCGAGAGCGGGCTTGAGGCCGAGCCCGGAAAAATAGTTGCCGCTCACTCCACTGACAGCTAGCGTATCGGTGTGGCCGTCGGCAGTGAAGCTTATGCGGCCCAGCGCCTGGCCGAAAACGTCGCAGAACGATTCCGTCTCCTTGCGGAACTCCACGAATTGAGGATACGAGAAGCCAAGTGCTCCGAGAGAACCGCCGCTCTGGATGACCAGCGCTACCATTTGTTTCGGATTGGGCACAGGCAAAGGCTGGAAGAGGAAACTATTCACCACGCCGAAAATCGCCGTGTTTGCGCCAACGCCAAGCGCCAGAGTGAGAACGACGATTGCCGTCACGCCGGGATTCTTTCGCAGCATGCGCGCAGCGAAGCGGAGATCTTGCAGAAAAGTTTCGACCATCGGCAACCCCTTTCGATCTCGATACGCTTCCTTGGTTTGCTCGATACCGCCGAGTTTGATCAGTGCTTCGCGCCGAGCCGCTTCTGCGCTCATCCCAGCGCCCAGGTTGTCTTCGATGTGCATCTGAAGATGGCTCTCCATCTCAGTGGCAAGCTCGCGCTCGCTGCTCCCATTATGGAAAAGCCCGGCTACACGGATGAACCATGCCCGAATGCGTCTCACACCGCTCCCTTCGATCAATCCTGCGTCTCTAAATTTCTTCGACCCTATTTGCCACCCAGGAAGTTCTGCTCCAATTCCTCAACTCATTCGTAGCGCAGCGCAACGATTGGATCCACGGACGCAGCACGTCGCGCGGGAATCGCGCTTGCGATAAGCGCCACCAGAATCACGCCAGAAAGCGCCCCAAAAAACGACAGAAAATCCCCAGGCATGACGCCGAAAAGCATCGAGCGCATCAGTTGCGCCCCTGCGATAGCCAGCGGCACACCTACAAGAATGCCCGCCAGACTGATCAGCAAACTTTCGCGCAAGATCATCCAGAGGACTTGCGCGCGCTGTGCGCCCAATGCCATGCGCACGCCGATTTCGGAGGTACGGCGGCTAACGCGGTAAGCGAGCGTTCCATACAACCCCGTGGCCACGAGAAGCGCTGCGAGCAAGCCGAAGAACATCGCAAGCCGTGCGAAGAGCCGCGCCTGCGAGAAAGATTCGTCAAACTGCGCGCGCTGCGTCATGGGCTTTTGCATCGGCAGGTTGGGATCAAGCTCATGGAGGACGGCGCGCACGCTGGGTATCAGTGCTTCGGGATTGCCCGCGGTGTGTAGCTCGACCTGCATGTCGGAAACCGAGGTGCTCTGGCAGTAAGGGAAATACAGTGTCGGCCTGGTTTTTTCGCCGACGCTTCTATATTTACTGTCCGCCGCGACGCCGACGATGGTGTATTGCTTCTCCGGCTTTTCGCCGCCGGCCGTGTGACCAAGCGGGTTGCTTTTCGAAAAAAAACGCTTCGCGAAAGTCTCATTGACGACGACGACTTTTGGCGCGGTGCGGCCGTCGGAGTCCACGATATCGCGCCCTTGCAGCATTGGAATGCCGAGCGTTCGGAAATAACCAGGACCGACGTCATTCGAGCGCATGCCGGTCTCATCCCACGAGCCGCTCGGTTTCACTCCATCGATCGCGAAAACGTCGTTGTCGCTCCAACCGGAACCAAGCCGGTTCTCCATCAGTGTTGCCGACTCGACGCCGGGGACGACGCGGAGGCGCTCAAGCAGATTTTGGTAGAAGCGAGCTTTCTCATCGTCGGAGCGAGTGGTTAGAGGACTCGTGCCGAAGACGAGCAATCCATCGGTGCGGAGACCCAAGGGAAGCGTCTCGTACTTGCGAAGCGAACGGACGAGGAGTCCTGCGCCGACAAGCAGGATGAGGCAGAGAGCCATTTGAGCGGCGATGACGAGCTTGCCGGCCCACGACGATCTCTTGTCGCGGTGTGCGGCGGCACTGGAACCTTTTACAGCTATGCCGGCCGGGACGTTGACGGCGCTCCGCAACGGCGCGAGGCCGAAGACCACGGCGCAAGCGAGCGAGATCGCCAGAGTAAAGAGCAAAACGTTGAAGTCGAGCGAGAAGGGAACTTCCAGATTCGACCAGGCCGCGAGAGCGCGGCTCGCGGAAATCGCAAACATCCAGCCGAGACTTGCGCCGGCCGTCACGAGCAGGAAGCTCTCCGCAAGCAGTTGCCGCAAGAGCCGGCCAGGCCCGGCACCCAGAGCCACGCGCATGGAAAACTCGCGTTGCCGCGCAGAATTCCGCGCTACGAGCAGCATGGCCACATTTGCGCACGCAATCACGAGAACCAATCCAACCATGGCCATGAGGATTTTGATGGGTTGTTCGTAGTCGTCGCGGAGACCCTGAATACCTTTCGCGGGAGTAAGTGCAAGCACAGGCTTCGGGTTCTTCGGATCGCCTGTACCGAGTCCGATGAGAGCGCTGCGCTGGAAGGATGGATCGAGCATCGCGAGAGCTTGAGGGACCGTCACGCCAGGCACAAGACGACCGATCAATCGCAGGCACCACCACGTAGGCGTGCCGTATACCGTCTGCAATGAGGGCGGATTGCCCCACGCATTCAGTTCGGGACGGTTCTGTAAGGGAATCCAGAAGTCCGTCGAGGTGCCGGGCTCGACGCCATAGAAACCTTGCGCGGTCACACCGACAATCGTGAACGCTAATCCTTTGACATAAATGGTCTGGCCGAGTACCGATGGATTGCGAGCGAAGCGCCCGGTCCAGTAGGAGTAACTGAGGACGGCAACCGGCGCGTGCGTGGTTTCGTCATCGAGCGTAAATCCGCGGCCACGTGCGAACGCCGTGCCAAGTCCTGAGAAAAAGTTGCCGCTCACCATATCCACTTCGGCCTCTTCGGGCATTTCGTCGATGCGTACGGCGACTTTGTCTATGGAGAGCGGCGCGTACGCCATCAATTCGGAAAACACCGTGTGTTCCTTACGAAGCTGTTCGAAGACCGGTTCCGAGAACGATGTTTCGCTATCGCCGGTGTTGGTTGCGCCTACTGGCTGGCCGTTTGGTACACGCGGGTAAACCAATTCTTCCGGGCGAGGCAACGGAAGGCTGCGAAGCAGCACGCTGTTCATCACGCTGAAGACGGCCGTGTTGCCGCCAATGCCGAGCGCCAGCGTCAAGACAGCGACGAGCGTGAAGCCAGGATTCTTGCGAAGCAAACGAAAGGCGTAGCGGCAGTCCTGATACGTCGTTTCGAGAATAGGGAGGCTGCGCCGCTCGCGGTAGCTTTCTTTGGTTTGTTCCACGCCGCCGAGTTTCATAATTGCCTCCCGCCGCGCTTGCGCAGGCGTCATACCCGCGAGCAAATTATCTTCAATGTGAAGCTGGAGATGGCTTTCCATCTCAGCGGAAAACTCCCGATCGCGAAGCTTCCTGTTGAACAATCCGCCCAGCCGGATGAACCACGCACGCAGATACCTCATACGGACTCCTCGTCCGCCGACCACTGCGACCGTCCCGCAGGCCTGCGAAAGTCATTCATAACGCAGCGCCACCATGGGATCGACCCGCATCGCGCGGCGCGCCGGGAGAAACGCCGCAATTCCAGCTATCAGAAGCATCAAGCCAATTGCAAAACCAATGCTGAGCGGGTCCGTTGCCTTTACGCCCCAGATCGTTCCGCGAATCATCTGCGCTGCCGCAATGCCAGCCCCCACGCCAAACGCTATACCGATGCACACGACCCGCGTCATTTCGCCAAGCAGCATGCGGAACACATCGCCTCTATCCGCCCCTAGCGCCATCCGAATCCCGATTTCGCGCGTCCGTTCCGATGCCGCATACGACGTCACTCCGTACACGCCAATCATCGCCAGTAGCCCCACGAACAAGCTGAACGCCGTCGCAATCAGCGCCATGGCGCGATTGCGGTGTACGGAATCGCTGATAATGTCGCTCAGCCGGCCACATTTTAGAACGATGCGCGGGTCAACCGTCGCCGCTGCATTCTCCACACGCTTTGTCGCTTCAGCGAGCGCACCCGCAACCCGAATTTGGTAATAAGCCACGTCCGAGCACGAACTTCCACATTGGGAGACCGGCCTGTGCAGGGCAGGCAGAGGCGCATCACCGGGCCGACGAAGTTGGATGTCCCTAACGACACCAACGACCTCGACCGCGTAGTCGGTCCCTTCGCCATCGCCGTCGTTTTCACGAAATCTCAGCGCGACGGGATTCACTTTGCCAAAAAGCACTCTCGCCAGCTCGGCGCTGAGCACGGCCACTGGAAGTGATGTAGCGGTGTCCGTGTCATTGAATTCCCGGCCCGCCAGGATCGGAGTCCGCCAGGTTTTGAAAGAGTCCGGAGAGGAGAAACCGAGATATGCGCCTATTCTTCGCTCGGATGCTCCTGGCCCGGGAACCACCAATTGCGTAAGCGACATCTTGGAAGAACTGCGGCCATATGACGCGGACGTGACACCAGGCAGCGACCGAAATGCCGTCAGCAATTCCTCCCCGACCATGGCTTCGTAATCCGGATTTTTGTGAGCGCCCGGCAAGCTCACCTCAGCCGTTATGACGCCTTTGGGGTCATAGCCCGGATCATTGGACAAGAGCGCCTGCAGTGTGTGTACCAGCAAGCCTGCGCTGGCAAGTAGTGCGACCGATAAAGCAACCTGCACTACAACCAGGCCAGAATTCATGAACCTGTTTCTGGGCCTTCCCGTTGTCACGCCGTTGTTCATCGCCGAATAAACCGAAATGCGAGTTGCCTCTACTGCAGGAGCCAGACCAAACAGAAGAGCGCACGCCAAAGTGATGCACACGGCAAACGCGGCAAGCTTCCCATCCCATGACAAATCCAGCAGGATCGGGTCGCCCGGGTACGAAAGCGCCCACAGCAACGCTTGAGTAACCCAACGCGCGATGAAAAGACCCATCGCAGCGCCAATCACTGATAAGACGCCACTCTCGGTCAGCAGCTGCCGCACCAAGCGCGACCGCGTCGCCCCTAGGGCAAGCCGAGTGGCGATTTCGCTCCGCCGCTTTGCTGCCCGCGCCAGCAGTAGATTGCCTAAATTCGCGCAAGCGATGAGCAGGGCGACCGTCGCCATAGCTATCAAGAGCAGCGTCACGTCCATGTCCTGCAACCACGTATTGGAGAGGCCATTCGGGCTGGGCGACGCCACCAGAGGCTGACGCGCAGCCGCTCGTCCATTCGTGTCGCTAGATCTCGGCGGTAGGGCTGCGTATATTTCTGGACTGAGAACTCGCAATCCGGCGCTGGCCTGGCTCACGCTGACTCCAGGTTTTAGCCTTGCGAGGATGCACAATAACGTAGCCCGCGGATTGTCCAGTGACGGCGACTGCTTTCCGTACATTATGTGATAGTCGCGGAACGTCCTTTCCGCCTCGAGAGGCATGAAGATCTCAGGCATGCTGCCGACATCCACCCCAGAAAAAGACCGAGGTGCCACTCCAACGATTTGGAATTCGTTTCCGTTGACGCGAATCGGGCGACCGAGTATGTCCGCTGATTGGCCGTACAATCGCCGCCACAATCCGTAACCAATCACGCAGACGGGTGGGGCGCCAGGCTGGTCATCCGAAGACTGCAAGGCTCTGCCTACAACTGCGGACACGCCAAGAGTTGAGAAATAATCGCCAGAAATGTACGCGCCATATACTTCCTGGTGTTGGTTCTGGTTTGTAATTTCAAAACTAGCATCGAAGTAGTTGTAAGCGAAAACAGAGGCAAAAATGTCTTGTCGGTCTCGAAACTCTTTCCACTCGGCGTAGGAGTGCAAATTGACTTCGTCACCGCGTACAATTTCGACTAACTGATCGGGCTGCGACACGGGCAATGTTCTGAGCGCCATCGCATAAATCACGGAAAAGATCGCAATCGTCGCGCCAATTCCCAACGCTAGAGACAAAACGGACACCGCAGTGAACCCGGGAGACTTACGCAGCACACGGCCGGCGAATCGTAGATCATGGAGAAACGTCTCGACCATGGGCAATCCCCTTCGATCTCGATAAGCTTCTTTGGTCTGTTCCACGCCCCCAAGCTTGGTCAGCGCCTGGCGGCGAGCCGCTTCCGCGCTCATGCCGGCGCGCAAATTGTCCTCGATATGCATTTGGAGGTGGCTCTCCATCTCGGCGGATAACTCCTGCTCGCGCCCGTGTTTGCTGAACAGTTCACCAAGCCGAGAGAGCCACGCCCGCAGCCGCCTCATAAAAATCCTCCACACGACACAACTACGAGCGTTCCTCGCCCGGTGCCAGGAACCGCGCGAGGATCGCAGTGGTCTGTTCCCACTCTCGCTCTTCCCTGTTCAATTGCTTCCGCCCCGCGCGCGTAAGCTTGTAATATTTCGCCTTGCGATTGTTGTCCGAGAAGCCCCATTCCGAGCTGATGTAGCCCTCTTGCTCGAGCTTCAGAAGCGCCGGGTACAGTGTCCCGTAATTCACGGCGAGCAGGTCCCCGCTGGTTTGTTCAATGCGCCGCGCAATGCCATATCCGTGCAGCGGCCCCATCGCTTGCAGTGTCTTCAGCACCATCAGCGCAAGCGTCCCTTGCCACACATCTTTCTTGTCGCTCCCCTTATCGCCCATCGCTCTCCTCGGGCTCCTCTCGGTTCCTATGGGATGCCCATACCGAAGATGCCATAGCCCCTATGGGAAGGCAATAGAAGAAACGCGAGGAACGGCAATTTGTTTCCGGCATTTTCAGGATTTTTTGGGCCTCTCCGGAACGCGGTCACTTCCTTGCCCCGGCCTTCGTTCCAAACTCTTCCTCTCCTTGACTCTTCCGCAACTTCTGACTAGCCTCATGCGTCTATTCAAAGTCGGTCGGGGGTTCGTGTTCTAGACGTGTCCCAAAAAGGAGCTTGCATGCGTTCTGTCCTCGTGCGCCGGTGCGTGTCTGCACTCGCGTTTGCTGTCTCTCTCCTCGCGCTTCTCGTTGCCGCGCCCCAAATGCATGCGCAGGGCGGCGAGCCACAATATTTCGCCGTTCGCGGAGCCAAAGTCGTCCCGGTATCCGGGCCTCCTTTGGAAAACGCCACCATCGTGATGGCACATGGCATCATCACCGCGATCGGTAAGGACGTCGCCATTCCCCCTGATGCCTGGATCATCGAAGGCAAGGGCCTCACGGTTTACCCCGGACTGTTTGATTCGTTTACGGATGTGGGCCTCCCGGTCGTCACGCCCGCTCCGAGCGAAGCCGCAGGAGGAGGTCGGCGGGCGCCTCCCACAGGCGAAGTCTCGCGCGGGCCCGAAGACCGTCCAGCGACCACGCCTTGGCGAAGCGCCGCGGATGAAGTCAGCCTGAGCGACAAGCGCATCGAATCCTGGCGCAATGGCGGCTTTACCACCGTCGTCTCCGCGCCTAAGGGCGGAATGTTTCCTGGGCAGGCCGCGGTTCTCGATCTGGCAGGCGACCGCGCCAGCGAAATGGTCGTCAAGACCCCGGTGGCTATTCCCGTGTCCTTGCAACCCGGCGGCGGCTTCGGAAATTTTCCCGGCTCGCTGATGGGTGCTCTCGCGTATGTCCATCAGGTGTGGATTGACACGGACTGGAGCACCGAAGCACTGGCCATCTACGGGAAAAATCCGCGCGGTGTTGCGCGGCCCCGTTACGACCGCACGGAAGCCGTGCTCGGCGAAGCGATTGAAGACCACACCCTCGTGATGATCCCGGCAAATAATTCTATTCAGCTCCGTCGCGCCCTCGAACTTGCGGATCGCTGGAACGTGGACGCCGTGATCTACGGCGGACAAATGGCCTATGAAGTCGCCCCTGAAATCGGCGTAAACAAAAGGAAACTGCCAGTCCTCGTCAATCTGAAGTGGCCGGAAGCGGATAAAGACACGGACCCCGACGAGCAACCGTCGCTGCGCACGCTCCGTTTCCGCGATAAAGCGCCCTCTTCACCCGCGGCGCTCGCCAAAGCTGGCGTTCCATTCGCCTTTTACTCCGGCGGAATCACCGCGCCCAAGGACATCCTTAAGGCGGCAAAAAAATCCATCGATGCAGGGCTTGCGCCCGATGCGGCGTTGCGCGCATTGACGCTGACGCCCGCCGAAATCTTCGGAGTCGCCGATAGGACGGGGTCCATCGAAACCGGAAAGATTGCAAACCTTGTTGTGGCGGACGGCGATCTTTTTGCTGAGAAGACCAAGATCAAAATGGTTTTTGTGGATGGGAAAAGGTTCGAGTCGCGCGAACCAGAGAAGCCAAAGGATCCACCCAAAGGAAACATGACCGGACAGTGGAAACTGACGTACACGACCCCAGAAGGACCGGAAGAATCCACTCTGGATGTGGAGATGGCAAGCGACGGTACGCTTTCTGGAACGACCACGAGCAAGCGCGGCACCGCCAGCATCATCAGCGGCTCCCTCAGCGTCGACAAATTTACGTTCACCATCAACATTCCGATCGAAGGAAATCCCACCGACGTGGTTTTCTCCGGCACCTTTGACGGCACCAACGTGAAAGGAACCATCGACGTCCTGGGCTACTCAATCGAGTTCACCGGAACGAAGCCCACGGCGCAAGCTGCGGCAACTGCGGAATCTATCATCGCGAGTGGAACGAGCAATGTTTCATCTGCCGCCGGGGGTGCACAGTGAGGATTCTATCCATGCGGTTCAAGAACCATTCGCGGATCGTAATCGCGTACGTGCTGTGTTTCCTGGCGCTTCCGCTCTTGACGCAAGCAGCGACTCCGCCAGACGCTCCACCGGTGATTCTGATTCAGAACGCTACGATCCTAACGGTTTCCCACGGCACCATCGAACACGGCTCCATCCTTATTAAGGATGGCAAAATCGCCGAAGTGGGGACCTCCATCAAGGCGCCAAAAGATGCGCAGGTATACGACGCCGCGGGCCAGTTCGTAATCCCCGGAATCATCGACTGCCACTCGCACATTGCCGTCGACGGCAGCGTGAACGAAGGCAGCGTATCCGTCTCTTCGATGGTGAATATCGCGGACGTCCTCAATCCGGATGACATTGACATCTTTCGCGATCTCGCCGGCGGTGTGACCATCGCCAACGTCTTGCATGGTTCCGCAAACTCCATCGGCGGCCAGACCGTAGTCATCAAACTCCGCTGGGGCTTGCCCGCCTCGAAGCTCCCGTTTGAAGGCGCGGTTCCCGGCATCAAGTTCGCGCTCGGTGAAAATCCCAAGCGCTCCAACTTCAGCATCCCGGGCGCAACTCCGCGTTATCCCACTACGCGCATGGGCGTCGAAGAGACCATCCGAACCGCGTTTGTCGAGGCTCTCGACTACAAGAAAACATGGGTGGATTACGACAAGCGCGTCGCCGCCGGCGACAAAAGCGCGATTCCGCCGCGCCGCGATCTTCGCCTCGATCCGCTTGTCGAGGTCCTCGAAGGAAAGCGCTACGTTCACGCGCATTGTTATCGCGAAGACGAAATCCTGATGCTGCTTCGCGTCGCCAAGGAATTCGGCTTCAAGATTCGCACGCTCCAGCACGTGCTCGAAGGCTACAAAGTAGCCGACGAAATCGCCGCCGCAGGAACAGGTGCTTCCACGTTCAGCGATTGGTGGGCCTACAAAGTGGAAGCCTACGACGCCATTCCCTACAACGCGGCAATCATGACGCGCCGCGGCGTAATCGTCTCCATCAATTCCGATGACGCCGAAGAAGCTACGCACCTCAATCAGGAAGCCGCGAAGACCATGAAATATGGCGGCCTCACGCATGACGAAGCACTAAAGCTCGTCACACTGAATCCGGCGATCCAGCTCGGCATCGACAAGCGCGTCGGCTCGATTGACGTTGGGAAAGATGCCGACTTGGTGATCTACAACCACGATCCGCTCAGCGCCTATGCCGTCGTCCAGCAAACGCTGATCGATGGCCGCGTATACTTCGACCGCAAGCGCGATATCGCCGATCGCGCGATTCTCGAAAAGGAAAAGAAAGCGCTAATGGAAAAGGAAAAGAAAGCCGGAGAGAAAAAGCCGGACGCTACCATTGAAATCGGCAAAAAGCCCGGTGCCAAACCAGACGAAAAGAAGCCCGAGGATAAGCCCAAGCCGCCGCAGACGGACGCCGTTTCCGGAGGTGCTCTGTGAACAGCACCAAAATGATTCTGCGTTTCGTCACATTAGCCGCAGCGGTTTGCATCCTATCTCTTGGCATCACAGCACAATCGCAACCGCCTTCCACCATTGCTCTCACTCACGCAAAAATTTTCACCCTGGCCGGCGCACCCATCGAGGATGGCACGGTCGTCATTCGGGATGGCAAAATCGCGGCCGTTGGCGCCAACGTGGAAGTTCCTGCCGGCGCGCAAGTCATCGACGCCAAAGGTTTGCAGGTTTATCCAGGCCTCTTCGATCCCATCACGCAGATGGGCATGAGTGAAATTTCCGCGGTAAACGCCACCGTCGATACCACAGAAACGGGCGCTTACAACCCGGACGTGGTCGCGGCGACGGCCGTCTTCCCTTCGAGCGAACACATTCCTGTGACGCGCGCTTGGGGCATCACCGAAGTCCTCGCCGTTCCGGACAGCGGCGGCTTTGATTCCGGCGGCTCGCGTGGCGTCATCGGCGGCCAAGCCTCCGCGATAAGTCTCGCTGGATGGACGATCAACGAAATGCTGCTCAAGAGAAGCGTCGCCATGGTCATCTCCTGGCCCCAGATGGAGACGCGTTCCTTCGACTTCACTACATTCTCAATAAAGAACAAACCGTTCAGCGAAGCCAAGCAGGACTACGAGAAACAGGTAAACGAACTGACGGACTATCTCGATCGCGCCCGGCACTACGCGCAAGCCATGGGTCACGGCGGCCCGGCGGATTATCAGCGCGACCTGAAGCTGGAAGCGCTCGCGCCAGTCGTGCGCGGACAGTTGCCAGTGCTCGTGTTTGCGGATCGCGCGCGCGATATCCGCAATGCCGTCGAGTATTGCGACAAACAAAAACTGAAAATGATTCTCGCCGGCGGCGAGGAAGCCTACAAACTAAAGGACCTCCTGCGCTCCAAAGGAATCCCCGTGATCCTGCGGCCTACCCTCAGCCTCCCGATTGAGGAGGACGACGCCTACGATCGTCTGCTCTCACAGCCTGCGGAGCTCGCGGCCGCCGGTGTGAAGTTCGCCTTCGGCAGCTTCGACAATTCGTTCGCCCGGCGCCTCGGCCAGCAAGCCGCCAACGCCGTTGCCTACGGCCTGCCCTACGACGAGGCTCTGAAAGCCGTCACAATCTATCCAGCCGAAATCTTCGGCATCGCCGACCAAGTTGGCACGCTCGAGACCGGCAAAATCGCCAACATCATCGTCACCAACGGCGACCCACTCGAACTAACAACCGAAGTGAAATTTCTCTTTGTCAAAGGGCAGCAGACCTCACTGGATAACCGTCACCTGCACCTCTACGAAAAGTATCTGAACCGGCCAAAAGCCGCGGCTGCCAACTGAGTCGAAGCCGCGCGTTTCGCCGGCGACGCGCGCCTCAGTGGCTTGTAGGGGCGGGGCTTGTTTATCCTGAGCCTCGAAGGACCCCGCCCCGCCGGTAACGATTGCCGGCAGCATCCGTCTGAAGGATGAGATAGATTCGCGCCAGGAGAAACCATGTCGAGACTGCTTCACGACATTCGCTACGCCTTCCGCCTTCTCGCCAAAAGCCCGGGCTTCACAGCAATCGCCATCCTCACGCTCGCTCTCGGCATCGGCGCGAACACCGCCATCTTCACCGTCGTCAACGCCGTCCTCCTTCGCCCTCTTCCATTCCAGGATCCTTCTCGCCTCGTCCTCGTTGCCGAGAAGAGTCCCTACCCGACCATCACCACCTCGTATCAGAATTGGCTCGACTGGCGTGATCAAAGCCGCTCCTTCGAATCCGTCGAAGCCACTCGTCCCTCCACCATCGCCCTTACCGGCACAGGCCAGCCGGAACGCCTCAAATCGCAGAACATGACCGCTGGCATTTTCCCGCTCCTTGGCGTCAAAGCCATCCTCGGACGCACGTTCCTCCCCGAAGAAGATCGCCCTGGCGGCAATCCGGTCGCTCTCATCAGCTACGGCCTCTGGCAAAACCGCTTTGGCGGCTCGCAGGAAATCATCGGCAAGCCCATCACTCTCGATTCCCAGCCTTACACCGTCGTTGGCGTCCTGCCCTCCGGATTTCAGCTCATGTTCCCCGCGGACGTTTATCTCCCCTTTACGCCTTGGGCCAAAACCCTGCCCGATGATCGCAACTGGCACCCCGGAATCTTCGCCATCGCTCGCCTCAAACCTGGCGTTACCCTCGAGCAAGCCCGCACCGAAATGGTCGGCATCACCAAGCGCCTCGAGCAGCAGTATCCCGACTACAACACCGGCGTCAGCGCGAACATTGTCGGCATTCAGGATCAAATGGTGCAGAACGTCCGCCCCGCGCTCCTCCTCCTGCTCGGCGCGGTCGCCGCCGTCCTTCTGATTGCTTGCGTTAACGTTGCGAATCTCCTTATCGCTCGAGCCGCGTCTCGTGGCCGCGAAGTCGCCATTCGCACCGCCATGGGCGCCAGCCGCGGCCGCGTACTCCGCCAGTTGCTGACCGAGAGCGTTTTGCTTTCCCTCTCGGGCGGCCTATTGGGAATCCTCATGGCCATTGCCTCGCTCGGGCCGCTCATCAAATTGGCGTCCGGCAGCGTTCCCCAGGCCTTCACCATTACACTCGATTATCGCGTGCTGATTTTCACTCTCGCGGTTTCTCTTCTCACTGGCGTTTTCTTCGGCATCGCGCCCGCTCTCAGCACCACCAAATTGGACCTTCGCGAAACTCTCAACGAAGGCTCGCGCGGCTCGACCGCAGGCCCCGGCCAGCACCGCATTCGGGGCTTCCTCGTCGCCGCGGAAATCGCCGCCGCCATGCTCCTCCTCATTGGCTCCGGTCTGCTGCTGCGCAGCTTTGAGCGCCTCCAGGAAGTCCCGCCTGGTTTCCAGCCCGATCATCTCCTTGCTGCGGACCTTCCGCTTTCCCTGAACGCCTACGCCAAACCCGAACAGCGTTTCGAATTTTTCGATCGTCTCGTCGAGCGCGCGCAAGAACTTCCCGGCGTGCGCTCTGCCGCCGCTGCATCTTCCCTGCCCGTCAGCAGCGGAGGCGGCGCCATCCATTTCAATATCTACGGCCGCCCCCCGAAATCGCCACACGACTTCACTGCCGCCGGCCACTTCACCGTCACTCCGCACTACTTCGAAACCATCGCCGTCCCCCTGCTGCAGGGCCGCTTCATCACCGCCTCCGACACCGAAAAAGCTCCCGCCGTCGTCGTCATCAATTCGACGATGGCTCGCACCTATTGGCCTAATGAAAGTCCCATCGGCAAGCGCATGCAGCTGGGCGCTCTTCCCGAAAATGACATTCCTTGGATGGAAGTCGTCGGTGTTGTCGGCGACGTCCTGCAGAATCTCGGCAACGCGCCCGCCGCCGAAATGTATCTCCCTTATCGCCAGGCGGACGCCATTCTTCCCGTCTTCCAATTGTCACTCGTGATTCGCACGGCTACCGAGCCCCACGCGGCGGTCTCCTCGCTGCGTAGCGCCGTCGCGGAAATCGATCCTAATCAGCCGGTCGTGAATATACGTTCGATGGAAGAAAACATCGCGACCAACGTCTCCCAGCCACGCTTTCGCGCCTGGCTCATCGGCATCTTTGCGATCCTTGCTTTGGTCCTCGCCGCCGTCGGCGTTTATGGCGTGATGTCCTATACGGTGACCCAACGCACCAGCGAAATCGGTATTCGCGTCACCATGGGCGCGCAACCGCGAGACGTGTTCCGGATCATCGTTGGCGAGGGCCTGCGGCTCGCTCTGTTTGGTGTCGCAGTCGGTCTCGTGGCAGCTCTCGCCCTCACTCGCCTGCTCCGCAGCTTCCTCTTCGGCATCAGCGCCTACGACCCGCTCACCTTCATCGGCGTTTCGGTGCTGCTTACGATTGTCGCGATCGCCGCATCCTATTTCCCCGCCCGCCGCGCCACCCTCGTCGACCCCCTCGTCGCCCTCCGCTACGAATAGCGAACGCTTCCATCTGTAGGGGCGGGGCTTGTCCCGCCCTCTGCGGACGTGGGACAAGCCGCAGCCTGTCAGTTTCCGATGCCCGGCACTTGTAGGGGCGCAGCATGTTTACCCTGAGCTTCGAAGGGCTGCGCCCCATCTCAGCTCACGCCCCTAAAATTCGCCTCGACCTCCGCTTCTCTTTCCGCGTAATAATTGCCGCTGAGCTCCGTCTACGTAAGAGAGGTTCCCATGCGGCGTCTAGCGTGCTCCATCCCGCTCCTTCTTCTACTTAGCTGCGCCTCTGCTCCTGCTCAAGCTCAGGACGCCGCCAAGATCGTCTCCGACTACGTCAAAGCCGAGGGCGGCAGCAAAGCCCTCTCCAAGATCCAGACCGAGACCATCGAAGGCGCCTTCAGCAATCCCGCTGACGGCAAGCCCTCCACCTACACCTTCAGCCTCAAACTCCCCAATCGCTACTACTCCGAATTCGTCCTTGGCGACAAACCCCTCATCGAAGCCTACAACGGCAAATCCGCTTGGCACCAAGCCACCACCGGCGAACTCTCCACCCTTCTCGGCCAGCAAGGCCAGCAACTCGAAGCCGCCTCGCTCTACTACAACTCACGCCTGCTCAATCTCAAAAAGAACAAGCTGGCCGTCGCCTTCATCGGCCACGCTCAAGTCCGCGGCAAGGACGCTCTTCAGCTCGAACTCACCACTTCCACCAACATCCGTCGCGAACTCTTCTTCGATCCGCAATCCCATCTCCTCGTCAAGGAATCCGGGCCCGTTGCCGGCCTCGACCAGGAGATTCTCTACGACGACTACCGCTCCGTTGACGGCGTGAAGCTCCCCTACAAAATCGAGCTCCATCGCGGCCCCGACACCTATTCCATCAACATCACCCGCGCCTCCATCAACGAAACCGTCGGCGAACGGACCTTCGATTTCCCTATCAAATCCCAGGTCAAGCTCCCCGACCTGAAATCTCTGTTCAAGGAAATCGACGAAAACCAGAAAGTCGCTGACAAAATCCGCGAGAATTACGCTGGCACACGCGTCGAAGAGGAAACCGAGCTCGAAAAAGACGGCAAAGTCAAAAAGACCGAAGTGAGCGAGTACACCTTCTTCTATCTAAACGGCGATGAGATCTCCACCCTCGTCAAAAAAGACGGCAAGCCTCTCAGCGACGAAGAACAAAAGAAAGAAAACGAGAAAACGCAAAAAAGAATTGAAGAAATCCAGAAACGCGAAGCCAAAAAAGAAGCGAAAGACGAAAAAGCAAAGGAAGACGGCAAAGACAAAAAAGACAAGGACGACGATGACGTCGGCATCGAAACCTTCCTCCGCGCCGCCCAATTCGTCAATCCTCGCCGCGAACGCTTCCGTGGCCAGGACGTCCTCGTTTTCGACTTCGAGCCCAATCCCGAATTCCAGCCTCACAAAATGGTCGAAAGAATCGTCCACGAACTCGCCGGCGTCGTCTGGATCGACGAGCAAGCTCACGAAGTCGCCCGCCTCGAAGCCTATTTCGTCGGCGACTTCCGCGTCGCCGGCGGCCTCCTCGCCAATCTCCAAAAAGGCACCAGCTTCGTTTTCGAGCAGTCCTATTTCAATAACGAAGTCTGGCTCCCCACCTACGAAGAAGCCCACGTCGGCGTCCGCGTCCTCCTGATGAAAGGCTTCAACGTCAACGCCACCACCCGCTACTCCGACTACAAACGCTTCAACGTCCAAACCCTTTCCACCATCAACCAACCAAAGCCCACCAACGACCCCGCCACCGAAAAACCCAACGACTAGCTACCGCGGGTGGTAGTATGCCGTCTAACTTGGAAGGTAAGTCGTAGCCTCAGCAGGGGGCCAAACATGGCGGAACTGGAATCCGTTGGCGCGCCGCTGGCAGCTTCTGTCCCAGCTTCTGCCTACTCCATTCCGGCGACTGGGGTTACTTCGCGGCACTCCCTCCTCGTCCGCGTCACTCACTGGATCACCACCCTCTGCTTTTTCGCTCTGCTCGTCACCGGCGCCGAACTCATCATCTCCCACCCTCGGTTCTACTGGGGCGAAACCGGCAACGACTTGACCACGCCGCTCTTCAAACTCCACATCCCCTCCTCGCGCTCCATGGTCCCCTCGGGCTACAGCTACGTCCTCCCGGACCAGAACGGCTGGAGCCGTTACCTCCACTTTCAAGCTGCCTGGATTGTCGTATTGGCCGGCTTGCTGTACGTGATCTCCATCCTCTTTACCGGACACTTGCGAAAAGACCTGCTCCCGGTTAAAGCCGATCTTTCGTTGCGGGCGTTCTGGGCTGCAATCGCCAAGAATTTGCGCTTCCAGCGCCCGAGCGCGGCAGATGCCTGGTCGTACAACCTGTTACAGCGTCTCTCTTACCTCTTCGTGATTTTCGTTCTCTTCCCCTTGGTCGTCTGGACCGGTTTGGCCATGTCCCCCGCCTTTGTTTCTGCGTTTCCGTTCACCGTCAATTCGCTCGGCGGACAGCAATCCGCCCGCACGCTGCACTTCTTTGTCTCCATGGCCCTCGTGTTTTTCCTTCTCGTCCACGTCGCCATGATTTTTCTAGCCGGATTCTGGAGCCGCACGCGCGCCATGATCACTGGCCGGGCCGGCACACCCAAGGAGCGCACATGAGCAATCTCTCGCGTCGCAAGCTGATCACCACCGGACTCGCGGCCACAGCGGGCGTCGCAGGCCTGGGCGTGGCCGCGCGCCTTGCGCAACACTTTGGCCTCGTCCCGCCCGATCACGGCGGCATCTACGGCCTCGGCGAAACGCTCACCTACGCTTCTCAGCGCCTGCTGACCCGGCACTCTTTGGCTCGTGAATTCTCTAGTAGCCAGATTTCGAAGCCGCCCTTCGCCAACCAAATCGAGCCTCCGACTGACGAGTTCAAGCGCCTTCAGGCTGGAGGGTTCGCTGAGTGGCGGCTTTCGGTCAACGGCATGGTCGCCCGGCCCACCTCGTTTTCGCTCGATCAGCTTAAAAGCTACCCGTCTCGCACCCAAATCACTATGATCCAGTGCGAAGAGGGATGGTCGTATATCGCCGAATGGGTGGGCGTGCCTTTGTCCCACCTTTTGGATCTTGTGGGAGTCCTCCCGCAGGCCAAATATGTCGTCTATTTCTCTATAGAACCAGACACCTGGGACAGCATTGATATGGCCGACGCATTGCACCCGCAGACTTTTCTGACCTATGGGATGAATGGCAACGAGCTTCCCGTGGGCCACGGCGGCCCGCTGCGTATGCGCCTCCCCCGCCAGCTAGGCTACAAAAACGTCAAATTCATCACGCACCTTACCGTCACCGACGACCTGAAGAAATTCGGCAAGGGCCTCGGCTCCGTATCCCCCGAATACGGCTACGCCTGGTACGCCGGCATCTGACCGCTGGCACAGACTTCAGCCTGTGCTCTTCTCCAACCGTAGGCGGGGCTTGCCGGGTGCACAAGCCTCATAGCTATCTGCCATACCGCCGGGTGCGGGTGGCGGGTGCCCCACGTGTCGGTTTTACACGTGGGTGTCTTGATTTTGTCTCTCTCCGTAGAGCAGGCATTCATCCCTGATTCAGCAGCAGACATCCGCTACGTCACCCACCTCATCTTCAGCTTCTTCGCGCAGTCGAGTAGATACAGATTGAACAGCTTCTGGTAAGGAAGCTCCGTCTCCCCGCGGGTGCCCCACGTGTCGATTTTACACGTGGGTGTTTTGATTTTGTCTCTCTCCGTAGGGCAGGCATTCATCCCTGATTCAGCAGCGGACATCCGCTACGCCACCCACCTCATCTTCAGCTTCTTCCGCTTCTTCGCGCAGTCGAGTAGATACAGATGGATCGGCTTCTGGTAAGGAAGCCCGTCTCCTCCGCCAGTCCTTTGAAATACCCCACCACTTCCAGACTCCAATGGATTCCCGCGGCTTTTTTCTTGCTTATGCCTCTCCCTCAACTCCCCGCATACAACTTCAACCCCGTCCACCGTGCCATCCGCGCAAAATCCTTATCCAGCGTAAACACACTCGCCCCATGCTCCAGCGCAATCGCTCCAATTACCGCGTCCGTCGTCGTTAAACTAACGCCTTTGCTCCTGCACAAACGGAAAATCACCGCCGCTTCGCGGTAGGTACCAAATCCCTGTGGTTCCAAGAAATCCCATTGCTCAAGATAGCCCCCGATGCGAGCAGCGTCGCGCGTCAACCCCTGCAGCACCTCTGCCACCACAATTCCCGTCAACGCAAACGGTTCCGCCTGCGCGATCATTCGCCCTAACGCATCTCCCGCACGTCCCGGCCTGGCGCTAAAGAAATCCACCCACACCGAGCTATCTACCAGGATCAACCGCGATTCCTCCGCATCACCTTCAAATCCCCCTTCCAGATCCCGGTCCCATAGTGCTTCAGAATCCCCTTCCGGCTCTCAGACCGCACCAGCAACTCCAGCGCCCTGTCCACAATCTCCCGCTTCGTCTTCAGCCGTGTCAGCTTCCGCGCCTTCTTCACCAATTCTTCATCAATCACAATATTTGTTCTGCCCATACCCACAGCATACACCATTTCCACACAATCTGGTGTATATGTCGGCGCACGGCGTCACGGCCAGGCGTCAGTGGCAGACGGGACGACCGGTGTACGAGCCTCGTAAGCCCGCAAATAGGCTTAAACTCAGAGAGCCGTTGATAGAGATAGCAAAAAAAGGAAGACCGCTATCACGGCACAGAATCGAGGAACCTCGTGAATAAGATTACCGCTGCTATCCTCCTGCTGCTGTTGTCCGCGTATGCGTGGGGCGGGTCAAAACCAAACCCGGCAGAACCCAACCCGGCGGACTACACCACAACTGTTCATGTCAGCGCATGCCACCTAAGCTTTGTGTCTCTCAACACACTCCAAAATCTAGATGTCGTCATTAATGGAAAGGCATTCGAGCTGCAAGCTGTGTCAAATGACGGTGTATTGGGACTCGGCGACTACAAAGCGAAGCTCGTTCAAGATGTGCACAAGACCGCGTATGAATCGTCGCAAACCTACGAGTTTCTGTTCTCTGACATGAAAGTCAGAAAGTTCTCGGTGATCGGGCAATCCGAGTAAGAGGCGAGTGCCCCACTTGTCGCTTTCACTCGTGGCTGCTTTGATTCTGTCCGCCTCTGTCAGGGCCGGTGGCGGGGGGTGCCCCATCCTTGCGGGTTTGGTTCACGCAAGGGTGGGTCTTCCTCTTCCGTCCTAAGCGCGCGGGTCATGGCGTTTCCTTGATTAGCCAAAATCCCCGGTCTTGTACGTTACTTCAACGCGCACCAAACAAAAGACTTGCAGTTTATCCTTGAAAAATAGTAACGATATGTTATAGTATTAGTGTCGATTAGGGCGCGGCTTCTGTCCGCGCTCCCGCAAGCCATGCGCCTCCGCCGCGCGGTCCTTATAACTTCCCCAAAATCTCCCCTTCCCTCCAGATTACTTCTTTATAAAGGGCGCCCTCTTCCAACTCCTTCAGAATCAACACTTCTACAACTGTTGATTCCACTTCACTTTAAGTCCTGTATCAGCAACACTTACGAAAAACCCCAGGGGGAGGTCCCCATCTCCACCCCAAAGTTTTTCAACTCGTCACTAGCCCCTCGCCGCTCCTGTGCACACGCAGGAATCCCCGCAACCCCATTCCCCTCTATGCTTTATTTCATAACTCCTGGACACCCCCGGTGGGGGGTACCAGCCAGTCTTCTCTGCGCAACCTCAGGGCACTCTGCGTCTCTGCGTTATCCTTTTCCGTCGTTCCGCGCCAGGTCTTTTCGTTGCTTCCTTACCTCCTTACCTCGCCGTTTCCTGCTCCAGTGCTACCATGCCCAGCGCATCCAGGAGCCGTCCATGCCTAAACCCTTACTTTCCACCCTTCTCCGCACCGTCGTTCTCGCGTCCTTCGCGGCCAGCGCTCTCTCCGCCCAAACCGCACCTTCCTCATCCCCGCTCCGCGTCGGCATCGCCGGCCTCGTTCACGGGCACGTCGGCGGCTTTCTCCAACAAAATCTCCATCGCACCGACATCCAAATCGTCGGAGTCGCCGAAGCCGACACGAAGCTCGCGTCGTTCTACGAATCGAAGTTCTCGCTTCCACACAACATCTTCTTCCCCACCGTCGATGAGATGATCGAGAAGACCAAGCCGCAAGCCGTTCTCGTATACACAAATACATTCGATCATCGCAGCGTAGTCGAAGCCTGTGCTCGCCACGGCATTCCCGTCATGATGGAAAAGCCTCTCGCTGTCAGCAACGATGACGCCCGAGCCATGCAAGCCGCTGCGCAGCGTGCCAAAATTTCCGTCCTCGTAAACTACGAAACAACCTGGTACCGCAGCAACCGCGCCGCCTACGATCTCGTCCACGACAACTCCATCGGCGACATCCGCAAAGTCGTCGTCCACGACGGACATTCCGGCCCGAAAGAAATCAACGTCGAGCCCTGGTTCCTCAACTGGCTCACCGATCCAAAACTCAACGGCGCTGGCGCCCTCTTCGATTTCGGATGCTACGGCGCCGATCTTATGACCTGGCTGATGGACAACCGCAGACCAGACACCGTGACGGCTGTCACGCAGCAAATCAAGCCGGACATTTATTCTCGTGTGGATGACGAGGCCACGATTGTTCTGACCTACCTGAAGGCTCAAGCGATTCTACAGGCTTCCTGGAACTGGCCTTTCGACCGCAAGGACATGGAAGTCTACGGACAGACCGGCTACGCCATTACCGTCAAACGTGATTCCGTCCGCGTGCGCCTCGCAAAGCAAGACGAAAAGTTAATAGACGCGAAGCCGCTGGATCCGAGAGAGAGCGATTCCGTAAATTATCTGCGAGCGGTAGTTCTGGATGGAATGCAACCGCGAGGACTCTCCTCGCTCGAAACCAATATGATTGTCACGGAAATTTTAGACGCCGCGCGCCAATCCGCCGCCACCGGCAAGACGATTCGCCTTGCGGATAAACAATGAACGAACGATCTGGAGTGCGGCAGCCCTGCTGCCGCTTTTCTCACCAACCCGCACGACTCTCTATTTGGCGCAGCGGAATAATGCATGCCAGCGCGCCGGATGCGTGCCTTATTTTGCGTGAACGGGACTATCAAGGACGTCGCGAACTTTTTGAACGAGCGCCCCCGGCGTAAATGGCTTCTGCAAAAATGACAGTCCTGCCTCCAGAACGCCGCCTTGCGCCAGCACGTTGTCCGTATAACCAGACATATAAAGCACGCGCGTCCGCGGATGGCGCCCGGTAATCCGCTGGGCCAGCTCGCGTCCGCTCGTTCCCGGCATGATGATGTCCGTCAACAGGAGATGAATTTTCCCGCCATGCTTCTCGGCGAACTGCTCCGCTTCCTTCGTACTCTTTGCGGCCACCACCGAATATCCTTTGGCGGAAAGAATTCTGCTGGCCAGTTCGCGCACGGCTTCTTCGTCTTCCACCAGCAGGATTGTCTCGCTGCCCTTGCCTCCGGCGGGAAGTTCCACTGTTTCCGGCTTGGCTTCCAGTTGCGCCACCACGCGTGGCAGATACACCTTGAACGTGCTTCCTTTGTTGGGCTCGCTGTACACCCAGATGTATCCCCCGCTTTGCTTCACGATCCCGTAAACGGTGGACAGCCCGAGCCCCGTTCCCTGCCCGCTCCCTTTCGTCGTGTAGAACGGCTCGAAAATATGTGCAACCGTCTCTGGGCTCATGCCGATACCACTATCGGAGACGGCCAGCATTACGTATGGACCGGGCTTCACCGAAACGTGATCGCGCGCGTACGTCGAATCCAAATCCACGTTGAACGTTTCCACCGTCAACCGCCCGCCCTTCGGCATGGCATCGCGCGCGTTCACCACCAAATTCATGATGACCTGCTCGACTTGGGCCGGATCCGCTTTCACGTTTCCCACGTTTGCGCCGCACCGCGTCACCATCTCGATGTGCTCACCCATCAGCCGGCCCAGCAGCTTATCCAGCCCCAGCACAATGGCGTTCAGGTCGATAACCTTCGGCTGCAAAACTTGTTTACGGCTGAAAGCCAGCAATTGGCGGATCAACGTGGAAGCGCGCTCCGCCGCATTCTCAATTTGCTGAATATCTCCGCGCAGATCCGGCTGCATCCCCGTGCGCTGTTCGGCAAGCTCCGCATAGCCCTTGATGATCGTCAAAAGATTGTTGAAGTCATGCGCGATGCCGCCCGCGAGTCGCCCGACGGCCTCCATCCTTCGGGACTGCTGCAATTGATTCTCCAGCAGCTTTCGCTCCGTGATGTCGACGATGATCCCTTCCATGACAGGATGGCTGTAGCTCCCCGAAACCACCACGGCCGTGTCGCTCACCCAGATAACCGCTCCATCCTTGCGCACGATCCGGTATTCCGCCTGGAAACGTTCACCGCGCAGGCTCGCTTCTTCGGCCGCCTCAATCACGCCGTGATCCTCTTGCGGAATGTGGCGCGTCCAATCTCGAGAGTTAGCAAGCCATTCGTCCTGCGAGTAGCCCGTTATGGCTTCGACTTGCGGGCTGATGTAGTGCCATTGGCCATTGATCCCGAGCTCCGCGATGTAGCTGATCGCGGCAACCTGTTCCACCAGCGTCTGGTATTTGTTTTCCGCGTCGGCGCGCGCCTTCTCTGCTTCTTTTCGCGCGCTGATATCGTGGCCGATGCACGCGGTAACGCCATTGGCGAGCGAAGTTATGGCCATCTCTACAGGAAAGATCGTTCCATCCCGCCGCCGCAAGTTGATTTGTCCGGACCATTTGCCTTTCGCCTCGAGCGAATTCCGAACCAGCGGCCGGAAGGTGGTGACATCGCGCGGGTCATAAATTTCCCGCCAGTTCAAGCCCAGCATGGCCTCCGGACTTTCGTATCCCATCATCCGCGCGAACGCCGCATTGACGTACATGTGCTTTCCGTCCTCGCCCAAAATCGAGATTCCGTCGGCCGTAGAATCCATAGCCAGCGCCTGCCGCCGCACCGTCTCCGCGGTTTTTGCTTCCCGGTATCCGCTGATGCCGACCCGCACTGCGAAGCACAATATAGAAACGCCAAGAAGTGAAAAGCGAAGAACGCGCCATTCCGAAGGAAATTGCGCTACCTGCACCAGAACAATCAATGGAGCCAAGACGAAGAATGCGTTGGTCAGGATGACTCCGCTAAAGGTCTTACGACTGATTGTCCGCGCGGTTTGCGATTCCGGCGACGGCTGCCATCGGGCTGCCCAGAACGCGGCCCAAAGAAACGGCAGCGTGTAGCACAGGTCAACAAGCGTTCCTGTTGGCGCAGCCTTTAGGGAGTGCAGATACGCGGACAAAGCGGAGCTAGCCGTAAAGATGAAGAAATACAGCGCAAAACCCGCATACAAATTGCGAATGGATGGAGTCCGTGCACGGACAATTTGGATGCAGGCCAGCGCGAGGATGACACTTTCTTCGCCAAACTGCATCCAAAGCTGGCGCACGTAAATGCTCTGCTGCTGAAGCTGCCGCGAAGGCAAATAGTTAAGACCAAGAAAAACGAAAAAGAAAACAATTACGATCTGGATGAAATCTAGAAGAAATTCGGGTTCGAAACGCGCCGAGTCCTTGTCCTGATCGAGGAACAGCACCATCGCAAAGAAAATCCCATGCAGACTGAAGAAGAACCGCACAGTGGACCCGGGGGTCGGGATGGTATGCAGAACGAGTTCGTAATACATCCAGCCGAGGTTTGCCAGTCCCCAAGCGGCCATGCCGCAGCTCACCAGCGCCCAGAACGGCCGAGCCATGCCCCGCGCCCGCCGCGCCGCGCCCAGACATGTTATGGCCGCCAGTGCGCTTGCCGAAACCTGCAGAAGATTCGCGAGAAGAGTGCCCGCAGGAGACACCCCGAGAAATAGCACTTGCGCGAAATGAGCGCCGACAAGGGTGGCTGCAAGAATGAGGAGCTTTCGGGGCATTCCTGCTAGTTCTCTTTCAGAGTTGGAGACGGGTGATTCTTAAGTGTCCAGTTTAACCGAATTAGTAGACGGACACGGACCCGTTGCCAGGTACGTGTCGTGGCATGCAACGGGGCAAACAGGCCCGCAGAGTCGTCCGACAGCTGGGGCTCAGGACGGGTCTGGACTCGGCGCATGCCTAAAATCTCCTCCGTCTGCAAGGTGCTAAACTTTGAATCGTTTGAATGCGTCGCTAAGAACACATTCACAATCGTCCATGCAGCCATGTACAATCTTCAAGCATCCAACCCGCATGGCCACCACTCAGCCAAATCCAAGCATTACCCCGCGCGAGATTTTGAGCGCTTGGGGAAAAATCCTGGGCGGCAAAGCGCCGATGCTCTCCATCGAAATTACGCGCGAATGCCCGCTCAGTTGTCCCGGCTGCTACGCTTACGGCGATGCGCACCTGGGCGGCGGCAAACTCCTTACCGACTTGAACGATTTCCGCGGAGACGCGCTCGTTAATGGCGTCTTAGACTTGGTGCGGAAAAACCGGCCGATGCACGTGTCCTTGGTCGGTGGCGAGCCGCTCGTTCGCCATCGCGAACTGAGCGCCATCCTGCCTGCGCTGAGCGCCATGGAAATCTTCTCGCTCGTTGTCACTAGCGGCGTGATCCCCATCCCGCTGGAGTGGATGGATCTGCCGCGCGTTCGAGTGGCTATCTCCGTCGACGGCCTGCCGGAACACCATGACATACGCCGGAAGCCTGCCACGTACGAGCGCATCCTAAAGAATATCGATGGACGCAAAGTCAACGTCCATTGGGTGATTACCCGTCCGATGCTCGAGCGGCCCGGCTATTTGGAGGAGTACGTCGCGTTTTGGAATGACCGCCCCGAGGTCGATCACCTTTGGGTGAGTCTGTACACGCCGCAGATCGGTGAAGAGAGTGCGGAAAAGCTCACTCTCGAGAACCGGCAAGAAATAGCTCGATTCTTGCCGTCTCTGGTGCGAAAATATCCCAAGTTTTTAATGAACGATGGCATCGCGCGAGCGTTCCTCCATCCCCCGGAGAATCCTTCCGACTGTCTTTTTGCGAAAATGTCCGCGAATTATTCTGCGGATCTGGAGACGCGCGTCGAACCTTGCGTCTTCGGCGGCACTCCCAATTGCGCGGAGTGCGGATGTGCGGCCAGCAGCGGCTTGCACTGGATTCGCAGCGTAAAAGTCGCTGGTCCACTCCGCGTCGGACATTTTGTGGGCGGTTCGGTTGGTGTCGGCTCGCTCGTGAACCGAGTACGCCGCCGCGCGGAGAAGCCATCGCGGTGGGGCTCGAACCCTCCTCGAAGTGGCAAAAAGCCTGAATTAGTTCAGATCGCGACCTAGTTCGGTCTGGCCTCGATGGAGGCCTTCAGCGCTTTCGTTACTTCCCCAGCGATGTCGTCCTGGACCATCAAGATGTCGTCAAACGGCCGATCGTAGCTTTCCGACCACACCACGTAGCCACTGTCCCCGCGAATCAATCGCGCATCGACCCGCAGCCTATCGCCGGACTTGCGCACGCTCCCATCCAATACGTAAGCGACGCCCAACGCCTTGGAGATATCGGCGATGGTTATTTGTGAAGTTTCTTTTGAGCGGGGCCATAGTTTGGTTTTGAAATAGAACGAGGACGTGGGCGGCGGTACGCGAAGGCCGGGGATCTTGCTGAGTTTGTCGATCAGCTCCTCAGTCATGCCGTCGGCGAAGGGCTCCTGGTTCATGGCGTCCGTCAGGTCGAGAAACGGCAGCACGGCGATAGAGTTCGGTGGTTGCGGAGCAATGGCGGCTGAAGCTGAGGAATTTTTGTTTGCGAGCTTGCCGTGAAACAAGAGGGCGACGACGAGCGCGAGGCAAAGCGCCGCGCCGATCGCCCACAAGTAGCCGCCTATGAGGAGCGCGCCGGACTTTTTCCGACTCTGTGGCGCGTCGGCAGCTTGCAGCGTTGGAGCTTCGTTGTTCGTATCTTGCGGAGAGCCCACCTGCGCATTCGTCTGCGTGCTCGTCTGGGCGACGGACTGATCCACCCAGGAACTCACAGCCGCCACCATCCGATACCCCAGTCGCGGGACGGTCGCAATGTACGTGGGCTGTTTCGGGTCGTCGCCGAGCAAGCGCCGGAGCGAGGTCACGGCCTGATAGACAGAATCTGGAGCGACGGTAACGTCGGACCAAACCTGGTCGAGCAAGTCATCGATGCTGACCACTTGGCCTGCGTGCTCCGCGAGGCATAACAGCAGCCGCATCGTCCGTACCTCGACCCGCGCAGTCTCTCCATTCCGAGAAATCTCGCCGGATGATGGATTGACGCACCAACTGCCGATGCGAAGCCGTGTCGCAGTTTGGCGTTCCATACGGGATCGGTGATTACTCTCCGCGCCAGAAATGTGGCGGCATCCTACACCGTCCCGGGCCTGTGAGCAGCGGCGCTAGCCGAGTATACCAACACCGCGGAAAAACGCCGACCACGTTCCGGCTGGTGCGCTTAGTGACGGTACCTTACTCTCTCCGCGGTCGATGCAGCGTGATTTCAGAAGTATTCAGAACGTTTCAGGCGACGCTCAGGACTTCTCGGGTTTCACCTGCATATCGTAAACCGTCGCTCGCTTCCACTACCTTGCGAGTCACAAACAAATCAGACGCGAAAGAGAGGATATCGAATGGCTGGAGATTCTGCAGCTGCGCAGTGGGGGCCCCCGTTTGGGAGAGGAAACGCTCTATTGGCGATCGCGGTGGGCGGCGGGATTGCCGGGACTTTGGACCTTTTACAAGCCTGCATTCTATTTGGGTGGGACATTCCGCTCGCGATTGCCGGCGGCCTGCTAGGCCCGGCCGCCTTCCAGGGAGGCGCCGGCACTTATGTTCTTGGCGTCGTGCTGCACTTCTTTATCGCCTGTTCGGCGGCGGCTGTTTACTACGGGGCGAGCCTCAAGCTGAGCTTTTTGAAGGAGCACCCACTGGTGTGCGGCTTGTTCTTTGGCGCCGCCGTGGAAGATGTAATGAGGTTTATCGTTTTGCCGCTTTCCGCGCTTCACGCTAAGGGCCCGTACACCCGTCATGACCTGATGCTCGGGTTGGCGGTTCACATGGTGGTGGTCGGGTTGCCGATTTCGTTTAGCGTCCGGCGGTTCGCGAAATAGAGGCGCGTTTTTAGCGGCTCTCGAAGGGATAACGATCCTGCGCCTGGACGGCTGCAGCGACGCGCCGACGCAGGGCAATCGTGTCGACCGGAGCGCGCTTGCCGAAGCGCTTCAAGACAGCCATTTGCGTGGTGAGCATATCACCGTCGTGGACAGCGGCAATGGCGCGCTTGGCTTCATGCTCGACGCGTTCGGCGGCGTCTGCAATCAGCACCCTCGTAGCGTCTATCATCGTCTGCGTGGCAGCTTCGCCTTTGGCCGCGGCTGCTTTTTGCGTGCGAAGAAGCGCCGACTCCATTGCATACACTTCCATGACCACGTTAGACAGTGCTCCGATGAGTTCCTGCTCTTCCGCCAGTTTTTCGCGGAATTTCTGGACAGCGCCGCCCGCTGCCTGCAAAAACATTTTCTTGGCGTTGGCCACCACGCGAGCTTCCTCGGCAAGCACCCCTTCCGGCGCTTCTTCAAACGATGGTCCAGCGAGGATTTCATCCGCCAGCTTCATCGCCGCGGGGATTAACGCAAGCTGCCCGCCCATCGCACGCTTCATCAGCATCTGAATAATGAGCATGCGGTTGATTTCGTTTGTGCCTTCAAAAATCCGATTGATCCGCGAATCGCGGTACGCGCGACACACCGGGTAATCCTCATGAAAGCCGTAGCCGCCGAACATTTGCACGCCTTCGTCGACGACATAGTCCAGCATCTCGCTTCCATACACTTTCGCGATGGAACTCTCGATCGCGTATTCCTCGAGGACTTTCATTGTGTTCTGGATTTTGTCTCCCGAGCCCGAAGCCGCCACCATAGCCGCCTCGATGTTTCCGGCCGAGCGGTAAACCATCGACTCCACGCCGAAAATCTGAATGGCCATTTCCGCCAGTTTTTCCTTCATCAACCCGAAATCGCCGATGGACTTGCCGAAGGCCTTTCTCTCTTTCGAATATTTGGAGGAATCTTGCAGCACACGCTTTGAGCCGCCAACTGCGGACGCCCCAAGGGTGAAGCGGCCGGCGTTCAAAATGTTGAACGCCACGATGTGGCCGCGGCCGATTTCATGCAGCACGTTTTCCCTCGGCACTCTGCAATTCTCGAGGAAGATCGGCGTCGTCGAGCTGCCGTGAATGCCCATCTTGTGCTCTTCGTTTCCTGGCTTGAATCCAGGAAAAGTTCGCTCGACGATGAAGGCAGTGAATTTTTCCCCGTTGACCTTCGCGAAGACAATGTAAACATCCGCGAATCCGCCGTTGGTAATCCACATTTTCTGGCCATTCAAAATGTAATGGGTGCCTTCCGGATTGAGTTCCGCGCGAGTCAAGGAGTTCTGCGAGTCAGATCCAGCCTGCGGCTCGGAAAGACAATACGCACCGATCCATTCGCCTGAAGCCAGCTTGGGCAGATACTTTTTCTTCTGCTCCTCGTTTCCGAAATAGACGATGGGAAGCGTCCCGATGCCCGAGTGCGCCCCGTGGGTCACCGCAAACCCACCATAGATGGAAAGCTTTTCTGTCAGGACTGTCGTAGCGATTTTGTCGAGACCTGCTCCTCCATACTCTTCCGGAATTCCTCCGCCCAGCAAGCCGACTTCTCCGGCTTTTTTCACCAGCTCCGGCATCAACCCCGACTTCTTGTTCTCCAGATCTCTCACCAAGGGCAGCACTTCGTTCACGACAAATTCCTCGGCCGTCTGCCCGATCAGCTTCTGGTCGTCTGTTAGATCCGCAGGCGTAAATACCTCCTGCGGAAGCGGTGTCTCGAGGAGAAAACTTCCGCCCTTGGCGGCTGGTTTGGTAATCGTTGCGGTGGCCATCATGGTCTCCTTGTCGCGCTGCTAAGTGGGACAGACTTCCGACTGTCTCTCTTCACCATCAACAAAATTGCGATTCCTCGCGTGTCTACGCCGAACCTATGTCACAAGCCCTTCTGCGGGCGTCTCGATTGCCAGTGGATGATGTCCGAAAAATCGCGGTACACCCCATTTTACTCCTGCGCATGGGAGTAGGTAAACAGGGTTAAACCGGCGAGTTTAGATAGCGAGGAAGACGCCAAAGAAGTCCGAAAGGCCTTGCGTCCAATAGACAATCAAATAACTCTTGATAAATACAGACCGCGTTTTACAGTCGCTCCAAAATCCCCGCGGCTCCCATGCCGCCGCCGATGCACATGGTGACCATGCCGTAGCGGGCGTTGCGCCGCTGCAGTTCGCGCAGAATTGTTGCAGCAAGCTTTGCGCCAGTGCAGCCAAGGGGATGGCCAAGCGCGATGGCTCCTCCGTTCGGGTTCACGCGCGCGGGATCGAGTCCTGCCTGCTGAATCACCGCCAGCGATTGGGCCGCAAACGCTTCGTTCAATTCGAACACCGCGATGTCGTTCAGCGTAAGCCCCGCCAGCTTCAGGGCTTTGGGAATCGCCGCAACCGGCCCGATCCCAAACTCTTCCGGCAGTACGCCAGCCGTGGCATACGCCACAAAACGCGCCAGCGGTTTCAGCCCCAGCGCTTTCGCTCGCTCGTCGCTCATCACCACTGCCGCTGCCGCGCCATCGCTCATCTGCGAGCTGTTCCCCGCCGTAACCGTTCCCTTCACATGAAAAGCCGGCTTGAGCTTCGCCAGAGCCTCCATCGAAGTGTCCGCGCGCGGTCCTTCGTCGGTTTCAAACGTAAAAGTTTGTGTCGCCGCTTTTGCCGCCGACTTTCCCTTAGCACTCCCCGAAGCACCGCTTGAAGAAGATCCGTTACCGTTCGGCACCGCCGTAATCTTCACTTCCACCGGCACCGTCTCTTCCTTGAAATGCCCCGCCGCGATAGCCGCCAGTGCCTTCTTGTGCGACTCGACGGAAAATTGGTCCGCCTGCTCCCGCGTAATCCCAAACTTCTTCGCGATATTCTCCGTCCCAAGCCCCATATTGATGTACGCGTCCGGATTGTGATCCACCAACCACGGATTCGGCGAAACTTTATTCCCGCCCATCGGCACCATGGTCATCGATTCTGTCCCGCCAGCCACAATCACCTGGGCTGATCCCGCGCGAATCCGTTCCGCCGCAATCGCAATCGCCTGCAACCCCGAGGAACAGAACCGGTTTATCGTCATCGCCGAAGTCTCAATCGGCAGGCCGGCGCGCAACGCTGCAATTCGCGCGACGTTCATCCCCTGCTCGCCTTCCGGCATCGCGCACCCGAGGATCACGTCATCAATTTCCTTCGCATCCAGTCCCGGGACGCGCGCCAGCGCTCCCCTGATGGCAAGCGCCGCCAAATCATCAGGGCGCGTCGCCCGCAACGACCCTTTAAATGCTTTTCCAACAGGGGTACGAACAGAAGAAACGATTACAGCTTCCGGCATGGCGAACTCCTTAACGAACGGCTGAAAGGCACCGCAAACGCTATTGTTGGCCGCAGTTTGGGAAAAAGCAAATTGGAGAACGTTCGCTCGAACCATCTCCGCGTGGCTGCCGCCGGACACATCGGTTCCACGCAGAGGTCAGAACAACTTATTTTGTTGCCGTCTACTTGTGGCCCAGACTCCACACGTATGCTGCGAGCGCTGACACCTGGTCGGGTGTAAGCTGGGCGCCACCCATCGCCGGCATTGGGCTGCGATATTGTTTAGGTTGCGGCACACCCTCGGTTATCGTTTTCTTGATTCCCGCGTAGCTGCCGTCGCTCCACAACCACTTCTTCCCTGTTAGATCGGGACCTAAAGGCGAGCCCCCACCGCTTGCGCCGTGGCACCCCGTGCACGCCGCTCCGCCCACTTGTCCGCGGTAAATGCGTTCACCGAGCGCCACCATTTCACGCGTCGCTCCTTCGGGAACGGCACCACCGGCAGTTGTTGCCGCGCCAGCATCTGGATGTGTGCCCTCCGGCGGATTCGCGGGAGCTTCGACGATTTCGCCTGCCGGAGCTGTGGAGCTCGGGCACGGGGTGACATTCGCGGCGCCGTCGCCAGAAACACCGCGATAAACGACTCTGTAGATTCGTCCGCGCACGTCGTCGGAAATGTACAGTGATCCATCTGGTCCGACCGCAAGACCGTCCGGACGGTGGTCCGCTTTATCCGGCGATTTCACCGCCCCCGCGAAACCATCCGCAAATATTTCGCACCCACCAGAGGCGTGGTCTCCCGACATCGGCTGAAAAACAACGTTGTATCCGCCTTGCGGATAAGGGGCGCGGTTCCACGAGCCATGGAACGCGATGAACACTCCCTTTCGGTAGCGCTCCGGGAATTCTTTCTTGTCGTAGCGAACCATCCCATTCGGCGCCCAATGCGCTGGAAAAGCGGCAGCCGGGGCGAGCTTGTTCGCACACACGCCGAGCGTTTTGCCGGCGTCTCCGCCATATTCCGGCGCGAGTACCAGTTTTTGCGCGAACGAGTCGTAGTAGCACTCGGGCCACCCGTAGTCGCCACCCTGTTTCAAGAGCAGCACCTCTTCAGCTGGGAGTGTCGCCTCCTCGTCCGCCTTATAAAGATCGGGCCAATTCGTGTGCAGTTGATCTCGTCCGTGCTGCGTTACAAACATGCGGCCGCTTGCGTCAATCGCGAAGCCTTCCCCGTTGCGGATCCCTGTAGCGAACCGCTCCGCTTTTGAAAAGGCTTGGTTGGTTTTATTGGCGTCATACCGCCAGATTCCGCCGCGCGTCTCAAGTTCCGTGCACGGATTCGCTCCCGGCGATTTGAGCGTGCGGTTTTTCAGCTGGCACGAATTGGTCGCGCTGGCCACGTCCACAAACATCGCTCCTTCGCCATTGATGATAAAAGGATGCATCGGATGGTCACCGCCTAGCGGCAATCCCGAAACGATCGTGACAGGAGGATCTTTCGGCACAATGGATCCTGCGGCCAGCGCATATCGCACGATGCGATCGTTGATCTCCGCATAGATCGATCCCTTGTACAGGCCGATTCCGGTGCCGCCGGCTCCGCCACTCTGCACGGTCTCCCCAAAGCGCTCGTTTACGTCGGCTTTGCCCGCACCAGACTTGTCTTGCAACGCGACCAGGAAACCGCCGTCATGCGGCTTGTCGTTCCCGTAATATTCGCCCGACCAGGTGTTCGCATAAACCACGCCGCTCGGCGCAACCACCAAGTGCCGCGCATGACCAATGCCGTCCGCGAAAATCGTCGCGCAAAATCCAGCGGGCAGCTTCAGGCCGCTATCGTCGTTCGGGCACGCCTCGCTCGCAGCCCCGGCTGCCGCCTTGGCGCGGTTCTCAGCCGACAGCAAGGAACTGCCCAGATACAAAGCGGCGAACGCCGCCACGGCTAGCACGAGCTTTTTGTACAAATCGAAGATTTGCATTGGACCCTCCCGAAGATCGAGGACGAAAAACACCAACACGGAAAGCCGCCAAAATATACCACAGCTTGTGCAGTGGCCCGTGGGACGCGCTCTTGAAATCCCGGCTTGATCTAAAGCTCTCGAAGGTCACATGCAAGCTTTCGAGCAGGCCGCGAATGAACTCCAGAATGGTTTCCACTTCCGTTTCCAGGATGAACTCCATCAACAACTGCCCGGCGGAATTTACTTGTTCAAAGTGCAGAGTTGTTCAATTCACCTTGGGAGGCGCGGAATGAGTTTTCTGGAGCGCGACCCACTGTTCAATGCGCTCTTTGAGTACATCCATCGGCAAAGCGCCTCCGTCCAAGACTTCGTCGTGGAAAGCTCGAAGATCGAATCTGTCTCCGAGTTGATCCTTGGCGTACTGGCGCAATTTAAGAATTTCGAGTTGGCCAATTTTGTAGCCTAAAGCCTGGGCCGGCCAGGCGATGTAGCGGTCGGTTTCCGATTGAACGCTGACCTCGTCCTCCGGGGAATGATCGTGGAAAAAGTCGACGACCTGCTGGCGCGTCCAATGCTTGGAATGTAAGCCGGTGTCTACCACAAGCCGTATGGCACGCAGCATGTCGGCCTGCAGGTGGCCGTAGTAACTGTAGGGATCCTGATAAAAGCCAACCTCTTTGCCGAGGCGTTCCGCATACAGCGCCCAACCTTCGGTGTAAGCAGTAAAAGATTCGTTTTGGCGGAAGGGCGGCAGCCCCGGCATCTCCTCCGCTGTCGCGATCTGCATGTGATGCCCAGGCACACCTTCGTGGTAGGCAGTCGTTTCGATATCGAGAAGTGAGCGCTTTTCAAAATCTCCCGTGTTCACCATCACATGTCCGGGGCGCGAACCATCCAAAGCCGGATGTAGATACTGTGCACCCGACGCTCCCTTTTCCCGGAACTCTTCCACCGGCAGCACATCCAATTTCGCTTTTGGCAAATGCCCAAAAAGTTCCGGCAGCTTTGGATACATCTGATCGATGTACTTGGTGTAAAGGTCCAATATCTCCTTCCGCGAATGGGCGTGGAGTTTCGGGTCCGCTGCAATAGCAGCATTGAAAGACTTCAAATCTTTGTAGCCCAACGCAGCCGCCACCTCTTTCATGCGCCCTTCGATTTCCTTTACCTGCGCTAGTCCGAGTTGGTGGATCTGGTCTGGTGTGAGATCCGTAGTCGTGCTCTCTTTTACTCGAAACGCGTAGTAATTGTCGCCATCTGGCAAGGACCATACACCGACTTCCGTTCGCCCGTGCGGCGCGTAGTCCTCGCGCACAAATTTTGTAAAACGCGCATAGGCCGGGAGAACTGCATCCCGGATGGCCCCAATGCCCTGCTCGCGCAGTCGCGTTTGCTCCCCCTCGGGAATGGATTTGGGAAAATTCTTAAAGGGTTGAGCAAACGGAGAATCGCTCGGTGCCTGGATGGCAATGCCATTGGTCTGATCTGCAACCTTTTCCAGAATAAAGCGGGGGGGCATCAACTTATCGGCCATGCCCTTCTGCATCTGCAGGATGGTTTGATCGAGCAAGCGCGGCATTTTTCTTAAGCGCGAAATATAGTCCTCGTAATCCTTGACGCCCTGGAAGGAGATAACTGTCGGCAGTTGGGGCAACTCAAGTTGCCAACCGTTTTGCTGATCAACCGGCATCTCCCAGGGCTTGAAACGCGCCGCTTCGAGCCCCATTTTCAGATCGTGAACCATCAATCGCTTATTTAAGATTTCCTGCGCCGGGAAGCCGGTGGTGTCGATTGCTTCAAACCGTGTTAGGAATTTCTGCGTTTCCAGCAAGTCCTTGTCGATGAACTCCTGCGAAAAATCATCCAACTGGTCGTTCCATCGCTTGTCCCCCAGGATGGAGGCATACACTGGACTCGTGCGGAGGTTGTATTCCCATTGCTCGGCGAGGAGATCGTTAAGCGCCTTACGCCGGGCTTCCAGTGAGGAGGCTGTCTGTGCTGCGCTCAGTGCAGCGCAAACAAGAAAAGCGAAAACATTTGCGCAAACGCGTTTAGTTAGTGAAGGCATAAGGCTCCTGCCGTACGGCGCGGGTCGATCATTCGGGATGGCAATACTACGGGAACCAGAATTTTCTTATCGATCTCGAAAACTCCGCCATATTACACCCGCCTCGCCCGATCTCGACACCGTAAAGCGATTCTCACCGGTACCACTCGCCCCGCCAAAAAGTTAGCTCCTGAGTAGACAGATAACGGCCTTCCAACCTGCAGCCGCAATCCACATCACTTCTTGATCGCCGCTCCCTTCCGCGGAATAAAAATCGTCCCCGGCGGTGTAATCTTATTCACCACGGAAAAATTTTGCTGATTCAGCGCCAGCCCTATCCTCCCTCGCGAGTCGGTATAAAGCAGCGGGTCTCCCACCGGCACATCCATAAACGTCTTCACATAAGGGACGCTGAAGGGCTTTTTGTTCAACTGAACAATGATTTTGTCCCCTAGCGCGTAACCCAGCTTCTTGAATTCCTCGCCCGGTATATTGCTGATAAGCGATCCGTAGGGATCATCCAGGCCAATAATGTCGCCCAGGATCCCGTTGTCTGACGTGCTCGACACTTTCGGCGTGAGCTGTACCAACTGCGGAACCACCTCTCCTGCCAGAGTAAAGTCCCATCCTTCGGCCAGATGCGCTGCCGCCGGCGAAAAAATGTCCCGCCCATGAAACGTCGAAGAAACTTGCGGCTGCAGCATCCACCCCGTGTTCGTAATTTCCCGCGCCGAGTCCAATCCATCCCTGTCGATGACCGGGGTGATCAATCCATTGTCCGGCAGCACAAAATACTGACCCTTCTTCGTTTTTACGATCACAGCCTTCCGCGACGTACCCACTCCCGGATCCACAACCACAAGAAAAATCGTCCCTGCAGGATAATAGGGAGTCACACCCGCCAGCCATCGCGCCGCCTCTTCGATCTGGAAGGGGGTCACTTGATGCGTGATATCCATCAGCCGAGCGTCTGGCGCAATGCCCACAATCACCGCTTTGCACACCGCGACAGCATCATTGGCTGTCCCAAAATCCGTCATAAACACAATCGTCGGCCGCGCAGCCGCCCCTGCTTGCCCTGCCCCCGCTTTCTCGGCGGGTGTCTTGCCGCAAGCGCAGCAAAAAACAGTCCCTGCAAAAACCAATAGCGCGAAAATTCGAATGCGTGAAGCCATCGAGTCTCCCAAGTGAAGTAATTTTTTATAAATTCAGCGAAAGCCGTGCAGGTCTCGCTTTTTTCGGACATCGGAACGCAAATATCTGGACGGATCAACTTGCCTGAGCACATCGGGGCAGATGAAATTCGTCCATCCCCTCGAACGCGAGGCAGTATACAGGATGCTGGAGAGCCATGTCTCCCGCTGTTGCGCCCGGGCCAAGCCCATTCGCGCCCAATCCAATAATGTCGTTGGGTTTCTCATGCGCCTCCTTTACAATATTCGGGCTTCGTAAGAGAAGTTACGCAAGACCAAGCAGCCTGCCGCACCCAGAGAAGGCCCAGCCGCATTGCGTACGTGAATTACACAAAGAGGAGAACGACTGTGCTTCGAAGTTTAATCGTGGGTGTGTTTTTGTCCGTCTGCGCCACAGCTGCGCTAGCCGATCAGGTAACCCTCAAAAATGGCGATCGGCTCACCGGAACCATCGTCAAGTCCGACGCGAAAACTCTTTTGCTTAAATCCGACTTTGCGGGCGACGTCAACCTCCAATGGGATGCCGTCACTTCCATCATTTCCACGCAAGCCCTCCATCTCGCTTTAAAAGATGGCCAGACCATCGTAGGTACCGTCACCACGAATGACGGCAAATTTGAAGTCACCACCAAGGATACCGGCTCTGTCACCGCATCCAAGGACATCGTCGTCGGCGTCCGCGACGATGCAGAGCAAAAGGCTTATGACGATCAAATCGAGCGCCTTCGCCACCCGCACCTCACCGATTTCTGGAGCGGTCTCTTAGACACAGGCCTCAGCCTGACAAGAGGCAATTCGCAGTCGCTCACTTATACGCTCTCTGGCAAAGCGGCCCGGGTAACGGAAAGCGACAAGATCTCCATCTATTCCACTGCTATTTATAGCGACAGCACGGTGAACGGCGTCAGCTCGACCACTGCTCACGCCATTCGCGGAGGCATTCGCAACGACCTGAACATAAGCAACCGCTTCTTCATCTTCGGATTTACCGACTTCGAGTACGACCAATTCCAGGACCTCAATCTTCGCAATGTTCTTGGCGGCGGCTTGGGCTATCACGTGATCAAGACCAAGAGCACGATCTTCGATGTTTTTGGCGGAGGCAGCTATGACCAGGCGTTTTACGGTGCCACCGCCGCAACCACGACCGAGCCGGCCATGCCATCTGTTACACGCAAGACTGGTGAAGTCGTCCTCGGCGAAACCTTCAACTCGAAGCTCAACAGCCGCACCTCGGTTACCGAGCAGTTCAGCCTCTACCCGAACATCTCGGACACCGGCACCTACCGCTTCCAGTTCGATACCACCATCTCGACCAAGCTAAAAAACTGGCTCAGTTGGCAAGTCACCTACAGCGACCGCTACATTAGCAATCCCCTCCCCGGATTCAAGACGAATGACCTGATTCTTTCCACCGGCGTGCGCTTGACATTCGGCAAGCCTGTGTTCTAAATGAGTCGCACAAATACCTGTCGCATCTGCATTTAGACAAAGGAGGCAGGGCATGATTTATTCGCTCGTCGTTGGTCTTATCGCCGGCTGGCTCGCCGGAGTCGTCATGAAGGGTGGCGGCTACGGCATCATTGTGGACATCCTCCTCGGCATTGTCGGCGGCTGGCTTGGTGGCTGGCTTTTCGTCCGTTTGAACATCTGGCCGGCTGGAGGGATGATCGGATCAATCATCGTCGCTTTCATCGGCGCTGTTATTCTTGTAGGGATCACTCGCCTTCTGAAAAGAGCCTAGCGGGTCGTTTCCGAATCAATCCGAGGTTAGAAAATGATCGCGCTGCTGGAGGCGAACTCCTCCGTCGGCGCGATTTCCCCTCCTAATCGGCGTTGGAACCGAACCCAAGTCCCTTTCCTGACCCCCAAAGCTAGCCTTTTCGACCCCCGTTTTGATACGGATTAGCCTTAGCCTTCACAACTTAGCGGGAAAATCCGCACCTGTACTCCTGTACGGAGGGACAGGTCGCCATTTTCGCGTACAGGGAAAAACAGGCGAAAGTATGGGCGAAAGGTTAATCAGATATAATCTACTGATTCTAGACGAGTTACATTGTTTCAGAGTGGGTCATGAGAGTACTGATTCCATGGTTTGCACCCCAAAATGTGCCTTCTGTACCATCGCCTTTGCAACTCCCAAGGTGTCTAATGGGTCAGGTGAAAGTGACTGGACCAAAAGACAGGGCTCACGCATCTAAAGGTCAGGTTAACGAGAGAGCAAGCAAGTAGCTAGGGGGCGGTAAATGATCGGACAAGCGGGGACCAACGACAGAGGAACGATGAAGACCAAAGACAGCAAGCGTAAATGGATGTGGTGGTTCTTAGGGGTTGTGATCGCGCTCCAACTGTACTTTGTGCGCGAGCTCGTGGCCGCGTTTGCGCTTTTTGCGCTGGGCTTCGCCGCCATCGCTTTTGTGGTGATGAGCCTCTACATGCTTCAAAAGGTTTGGGAGACGGGCGTTCAGCGCGTCGCCGACAGCCAGCATCCAGTAGTTGATATAGCGCGGCGAGGTGTTAACGCCGTCGAAGACCTGGCGCGCCGCCCATTGCGCCGCCCAGGTTCAGCTGCGGCACGCTAAGCCGCCGGCAAGTTTCTGGTTTTTGCCAAAGCACACGCGGAGCTGCTCAGCCTGCCTCCTTCAGGTTGAACACAGACTCTGCGGAGAGTAAAAGAAGTAAGAGGCCAGCCGTCCTGAGAGAGCGGCTGGCCTTCTTCTTTTCCTCGCGCTCTTGATCGTCTTCCGGCTTCTTCCTTGGCTAAACCTATTTTTTCCAATGGCTTGCCTGCTTTCCGACTAAGATCGGCTCTGTTTACATCCTGCAGGAGCGGGGCGATGCCGCAACCGATAGAAGTTAAAAGCCAGTCCGAGCAACAGAG
>DATEQG010000030.1:0-3088 GCA_035272765.1 Candidatus Acidiferrum sp. | reverse complement strand
AATGTCAAAGAGCGTTTGGCCGCCTCTGGAGGCGGGCACACGCTTCGCTGCTGCGATCTGGGAATGATTCTTGCACGGCATAGGAATGGAGTCTGTGATGGTGGACACAGCGCGGATGTGATGAAAAAGATGGACGGTCGGGTGAGGGCTGCGCGCTTGGTAGATTTGGGAGTCGGCGTGGGGATAGGAAGTCAAAATCCCCGCCCTGTGTCTGCGAAGAACGCAGACACAAGGACGGGGCACCCTCGGGAGTCGAGATGAGCGAAAGGGTGGGCCAGCCCCCAAAGGGCGCGATGAGTGGCGCACCCTCCAGGACGGTTTAGTGCCCAGCGGAGTGGGCCAGTTGTTCGAGCGCTTGCTGCTGTGCAACTAGGGCCTCGTTGACGCTTTGCGCAACCGCGGCCCTGGCCTCGGTCACACTCTGCGCCAAGTGTGCCAGCGCTTGCTGCTGCGCAGCTCTGGACTCGTTGATGCTTTGGGTAAGCGCGGCCCTGGCGCCGTCCACGCTCTGTGTCAATTGTGTCAGCGCTTGGCGCTGTTCGGCTCTAGCGTCAGCCACGACTTGGGCCAGTTGGGCTCGGGATTCCTGCACATGGACCCCGGTTTGGGTGATGCTTTGTTCTAATGCTCCCTGAAGGTTCGTCACACTTTGCGTCGTCGCGAGATTCTCTTGTGCGTGGACAACTTTGCGCACCTCCGGCAGGAACTTGCGGACTGTATACACCAATACAATCGCGAGCGCCAAGGCGATACACATTGTGATCCAAAACTCATTGCTCAGCCTTCCACTCAGTGCATCGACCTTCGCCTTTAGCTCGGCGTTGGTCTGCGATTCGGCCAGCTTGTCGACCCTTGACTTCAGTTCCGTGACCGAGTCGGTTAGTTTGGCGAGGCGATCGTTGATTTCTTTTGTATCGGGCGGCGCATTTACCGGCTTCGCCTTGGGCGGTTGTGCTTTGGCTGGAGTTTGAGTGGGCGGATTCGCGTTTTGTGCGGCCGCAAGTGTTACGCAAAAGAGAATCGCGAGCGGAAGAAGGAAGAGCTTTCGTGGTTTCATAATCGCTCCATTACTGCTTTTTCTCCGAAGATTGGGTGCCATCTTGCTGCGAGAGCTTGGGATCATCGACAAAGTCTTTCAGTCCCTCAATCGCCGAGCGACGCGACAAAACCCAACTTTGAAAAAGAGGCTTGGCGATGCGAGGCACCCAGAAATCGGGCCATATCCATGCCCAAGCCAGAACCGAACCGAGTGTCCAAAAGGCGAAGGCGAAATGACCGGCGTTCCAGACAAAGGGCTCGCCCTGGCCCGATGTGCGAACCAGATACACGAACGAGTAAGCCGAGAAGACTGGAAGAGAAAGTACAATGCCTAAGGGGATATATACCGCAATTTCGACATAGCGATAGTACTCCGCTATGAGCCAAGCGGCGTAATCCTTGGGCGCGCCTTCCTTTGGGCGCACGCCGCCCGAGAACAGGCGCGGATAGGAGAAATCGTAGGAGAATCGATCGGCAGGTTGCTTTGGAAGAGCGGGAAACTGGTCGATTACGGTGACAAATCCGATGTTGGCGATGATGAAACCGAAGACAAAACTGGCGATCCACACCGGGACGCTTTTGGAGCAAACAACGAGGTCCGAGAGAAACTGGCTCCAGTAGGTCTCCGTCGCCGGATGCGCAAGCATGCGCAGGGTCATGGCGACGGGAAGGAGCGCACAAAAACCGGCTGGAGGATAGAAGATGATGCGACCGAAATTCAGGATGTCGGTGATTTTGTCCGCGCCGTCGATGGCGGACTTTAAGAAATCACTGCTGGCCATAAGCAACTCCGTGACGCCGAGTTATTCCGAAATCCTCAGGCCCGAGAGCGGCACCATTCTACGCCGATTCGAAGAATAAGGTGCATCAGTTTTTTCGCGGAATTTCTGGCGGTTACTTGAGCCCGGTAAACTAGCGTGCAACACCGTGACAAATATGGCAAATAAGTTCCCCAAACTCGTGCTCCGCTTCCGAGTACCTAACTAAATCAAGAAGTTCCTTATCGAAAAAACCGCTGATCATGGGCGGGGCGGGGATGAGGAAACTGTCGAAAGTCCAGGAAAGGGCTTCAGCGGTTCGCCGTGCGAGGCTCCAGCGCCAATTGCGTACACAGTGCTCATCATCCACTGAGCTACCGGCCAAGTCGGCGGTCGGGCAATTGACGTTCCTAGAAGTCCTCTCGTTGAATTCCTCTTTACCAAGCTCTACCATTATCATTATGCCCGTTGACACCGAATCTCCCGCATCCTCTTACACCCGCATTCGCGCCCCCCGCGGCACCACGATCTCCTGCAAAGGTTGGCAGCAGGAAGCCGCCATGCGCATGTTGATGAACAATCTCGATGAAGATGTTGCCGAGCGCCCGCAGGATTTGGTCGTCTACGGCGGCACTGGGAAGGCGGCTCGCAATTGGGATTGTTATCACGCTATCGTCCGGGCGTTAAAAGCCTTGGAAAACGATGAGACTTTGCTGGTGCAGTCGGGCAAGCCGGTGGGCGTGTTTAAGACGCATGAGTATGCACCGCGCGTGCTGATTGCTAATTCGAATCTGGTTGGACATTTTTCCAACTGGGAAAAGTTCAACGAACTGGAGCGCGCCGGATTGATGATGTATGGGCAGATGACGGCTGGGTCGTGGATTTACATCGGCTCGCAGGGAATTATTCAGGGCACGTACGAAACGTTCAACGCGGCCGGCGAAAAGCATTTTGTCACTGGTCTGAGCGGAAACGATCTTGGCGGAAAGCTGATTGTCTCGGGCGGCATGGGAGGCATGGGTGGCGCGCAGCCACTGGCGGCGACCATGACGGGCGCGGCGTTTCTGGGGATTGACGTCGATCCGGAGCGGATCAAGAAGCGGCTTAAGACCGGGTATTGCGACTTTCTGGTTACTACGCTGGACGAGGCTTTGCGCATTCTTAAGAATGCTGTTCGCAAGAAAGAAAATGTTTCGGTTGGGTTGGTGGGGAATTGTGCGGACATCATTCCGGAACTGGCTGAACGCGGCGTGGTGCCGGACATTCTCACCGATCAGACCTCGGCGCACGAT
>DATEQG010000029.1:0-116038 GCA_035272765.1 Candidatus Acidiferrum sp. | reverse complement strand
TTTCATGTTGCGGTAAGCGGAAAGCAGTCCGTCTTGCAAGGCATCTTCGGCATCTTCTGTGTTGCCGAGGACGCGCAACGCGGTCTGAAACAGCGGCCGCTGGTAACGGCGGAACAGCGTCTCCACCGCCTGCGAATCGCCTCTCTGTCCGGCGCGAATCAACTTGTCTTCACTGAACTGTGGTGCCACTGCTGTTTGTGTTGCTACTACCGCTTGAGTTGCCATCGTTCCCCCCAATTACTGCCTAAACCAGTGCAAAACCCTCGCCAGTGTTACGCACCCGCACCTTCGTGCATCAGTGCACGGGTACACCTCCAGCTGGCACCTTCGGCTTCTTCATCATCAACAAGGCGGGGATGACTGCCAGGAAGACCACGCCCAACATCTTGAAGTTGTCGATGAAAGCCAGCATCGCCGACTGGCCTTGCACCAGGTTGTAGACCATCCCCTTCGCCTGCAGCGCCGCATGCGAAGTATTCGACCCGTATGAGATTAGACGCGCCGTATTTCCGTTGGTCATCTTCAGCAACGCTGGATTCAAGCTGTTCACGCTCTCCACGAGATGCGCCTGGTGAAATTGCGTCCGCCGCTCCAGCATCGTTGTCACTGTCGCGATTCCCACGCTCGCCCCGATGTTTCGCGCCAGATTGATGATCCCCGTCCCCATGTTCGTCTTTTCTTTTGGCACGTACGCAAATGCCGCCACGTTGATCGGAATAAACAAAAACGCCAATCCGAAACTCTGCAGCATTCGCGCCCGAACCGCATGGCTGTAATCGAGCCCCAGATCCCAGCCCGCCATCCAAAACAGCGCAATTGCGCACACCGTGCAGCCAAACGTAATCAGAATCCGCGTATCCACTTTCGACACCAGAATTCCGACGACCGGCATCATCAGCATGATTACCAAGCCGCCTGGCGAAAGCGCCTTCCCCGCAAGCTCGGCCGTGTACCCAAGCATCTCTTGCAAAAACTGCGGGATCAGCACCGTGCTCGAATACAGCACGAACCCTAGGAAAAACATCGCTACCGTTGAGATCGCAAAGTTCCGGTCCTTCAGCATCTTCAAATCGACGACCGGATCCTTATGCCTCCATTCCCAAACGATTCCTGCAATAATTCCGGTCAGCATCAAGGCAAAGAACACGCGGATAAATCCAGAAGAGAACCAGTCGTCGCGCTGGCCTTTATCCAAAATAATCTGCATGCTGCCCAGCCCCAGGCTGATCAAACCAATCCCGATATAGTCGATCCGGAATCCGCTCTTCACGCTTGCGCGCTTCATGTACGGCGGGTCCGAAATCAAGAACGAAGTGAGCAGCAGCGAAATAATTCCCACCGGCACGTTGATATAGAAAATCCATCTCCACGAAAAATTGTCCGTAATCCAGCCGCCCAGCCACGGCCCAATCGTCGGCGCCACCACCACCGCGATTCCATAAACCGCAAATGCCATCCCGCGTTTCGCCAGCGGAAACGTATCGTTCAAAATCGCCTGCTCGCTCGGCTGCAGTCCGCCACCGCCCGCGCCCTGCAAAATCCGGAAAAAAACGAGCACACCGAGGCTTGGCGCAAGCCCGCACAAAAATGAGCTCACTGTAAAAAGCGCCACGCAAGACATGTAAAACCGCTTCCGCCCAATCAACCCGGAAAGCCAACCGGAAAGCGGCAGCACGATCGCGTTGGAAACCAGGTACGAGGTCAGGACCCACGTCGACTCGTCCGCGCCCGCCGACAGATTCCCCGAAATGTGCGGCAGCGCCACGTTCGCGATCGACGTGTCTAGCACCTCCATGAACGTCGCTAGCGTCACCGTCACGGCGATCACCCAGGGGTTGATCGACCCGTCCGGCATCCTCAACTTCGCTAGTAGTCTGCTTCGCATGGCTCGGTCAACTACGCTCGCTACAGTCTTACTCGGGCCCCGAATGCTCTACCTATTCATACGTACAACTGAGCGCGGCATTTCTTTATTCCCCGCACTATTTGGTGATCACGGTCGCATCCACATTCATCCCAGGCCGCAGCACCGCCGAACCCACCGAGTCTCTGTCCAGCACAATCTTCACCGGAATGCGCTGCACCACTTTCACGTAATTGCCCGTCGCGTTTTCCGGCGGCAGCAAACTCAACACTCCGCCAGTCGCGCCTGCAATCGAATCCACATGCCCGCTGAAAGTCCTTCCATACGTATCGACTTTCACTTCCGCTTTTTGCCCCGCGCGCATATTTCTCAGCTGCGTCTCTTTAAAGTTCGCTGTCACCCACACATCCTGCAACGGCACCACCACCAGCAATCCCTGCCCCGCTTGTACGATCTGTCCGGTCTCCACCTGCTTGTGCGTAGCCACTCCGTCCACCGGCGCGACCACATCCGTGTACCCAAGATTCAGAACTGCTGCGTCCAGCGCCGCTCGCGCTTGCGCCACTTTTGCCACTTTCGCTTGCGCATCAGCCGTGCGCATGCCGACCTGTTTCTCGTCCGCTTGCGCTCCCTCCACTCCAGCGCGTGCTTGCATTACCCGCGCCTTAGCTGCGTCCTGCTGCGCTTTCGTCACTTCCACATTGCGCTGCGCTTGTGCGAGTTTTTCCTGATCTGCCTTCAGCGCGCTCGCCGTTGCATCGGCGTTTGCTTTTGCCGCGTCGTACTGCTGCTTCGAAATCTCGTCTCTCTCCATCAGCGGCTTGTACCGGGCTAAGTCCGCTTGCGCCAGAGCCGCATTCGCGGTGCTCTTGTCCACGTTTGCTTGCGCGTAGGCCAGATCCGCCGTTTGCGCTTGTTCGTAGGTCACTTGCGCCCGCGCCAGATCCGCCTGCGCTCCCAACAACTGCGCGTCCGCGCTCGAGTTCCCGCTGGCTACGTTTTCCGCCGTTCTCGGTACGTCGACTCCCGCTGACCGCGCCTCGCCTTCAGCCAAATCCAGTGCCGCCTTCGCCTGGTCCACCGCCGCCTGGTAATCGCGCGGATCGATCTTCACCAGCACCTGGCCCGCTTTCACCGCCTGGTTGTCGTCCACCAAAACGTTCGCCACTTTTCCGTAAATCTTCGATGCGATCGGCGTGATGTGTCCGTCGATCTGCGCATCGTCCGTGCTCTCGCGGTTGTGGTAGTAGAGAAACAATCCGATGATCGCGGCGATCAGGACCACGCCACCAAGAATCGCCAGCCGCTGCATCTTCGGATTCGCCAGACCTTTTGGCTGCTCCTTCTCGAACGGCACTTCTTCAATAACCGGCGGTGCCTTTGCCACGTTTTCCAGCCCTTCTTCAATCTCAATGCTCATCGTCCCCTCACTTCGAGTACACCTTTTCCATCTCTCCAATCGAACGGGCATAGTCTGCGCGCGCCTGATTAAACCGGTAAAGCGCCGCGATCTGGTTGTCGTTCGCTCGCGCTAGCGAATCCTGGGCCTGGATCACTTCAATGTTGTTCGCCACACCCGCCTTGAAGCGGTCCCGCGCCTGATCCACTTCCTCTTTCGAGAGCTGCACCCCTAGATTCGCCACGGCCACTTGATTCCGCGCCGAATCCAAATTGATCAGCGCCGTTTTCACGTCCAGCGCGATCGAATTCCGCAAGTCGTCTTCCTGCTGCTGCAACTTCTGAATCTCCAAGTTCGCTCGAACGATTTCCGCTTGGATTCTGCCGCCCGTAAACAGCGGCACGCTTACCTGCCCTTCGTAGTTGTATGTCGGTATGCCCGTAGTCGATGACCCACCCAAGTAGGCCCAGTTGCCGGTAAAGTCCACCTTCGGCAGCCGCGATTCCGAGGAAGCCTTTTTTTCGAGCCCTGCCGCTTTAAGCTGTTGCTGCAAAGCCTTCCATTCTTGTCGCTCTGCGAGCGCGGAGTCGATGCTCGCCACCACTTCGGGCTGTGGCGTGTCGAAGAAACTCAACGAATCTCCGAGTTCGATCACTTGCCGTGGGTCCAAATTCAGCAACCGGCTTAATCCGAAAATCGATGTATCTCGATCGGCTTCCGCCTCGAGCAGACGCTGCTTCTCGTTTTGTAGCTCCACGTTCGCACGCAGCGTGTCGATCCCCGTGCCAACACCTTCCTTCTGCAAATCCGCCGCCTGGTCATACAGCGCCTGCGCCAGCTGCACGCGCGACTCCGACGCTTGCACGTTTGCCACGGCCCGCAACGTCCCGATGTATTGCGACACCACGAGCAGAATCACCTGCTCGCGCGTCGAAAGACTGTCTGATTTGCTGGCATTCGCCGTTTCCCGCGCCGCTTGATACCGCCGGAACAACGTCAAATCAAACACCGTCGCGCTGAATGCCGGCCCCGCCGAGAAGACCTGGAAAGGACCCGCATGTTCGGGAAATCCGGGTATTCGCTCGCCAAGAAACGCCTGCAGGTTAATTCGCTCGGCGGTGTCCGATACATTCAAGCTGGCCTGCGGCAGAAGAGCGGCTCGCGCCACGTTTTTGTCTTGAACACTTTGCGCAGCCGTTATAATCGCGATCTGCGCCGTCGGATTTTGCTTCAGCGCCAGGCTTACTGCCTGATCCAAAGTCAGCCGCATCACTCCGCTCGGCGCAATCCCTGCTAGCGGGTTCTGTCTCCCAGTTCCTTGTGCGCGTGCAACTCCCGGCGCCACTATCAAGCTGAAAAACGCTACATAGAAAATTATGTGCGAGCCTTTTTTGCGGCTCCAGCATCCGCCCTTGCCCGTCCGGTCACGCCCTTCAATTTCCTCGACAATCGCCTGATTCAAGCACCCCTCCGCAATGAGCTTCCCGCCCTGCTGGTGGATCTCCTTCAGCAGTACCTTGCCAGCGGCATCGATGAAGCTCACGCCGCACAAATCCACACTGAATTTCTCTTCAGGTGTCCGTTCCCGCCAGCACTGCTCGAGGGTCCCTACCCACGCTCCCGCCAAGCGTCCTTCGACACTGATGACCGTCCTGCCACGCTTCTTCTCTGTCGTAATTCTCAACATGGTTCCCGCCCCGGTGGGCCCTAGTAGATGCACTACTGCCTCCATTGGATGTTAATTCTTATCCATAATTAAGTTATTCATTCAAAATTACTTAAATGAAAAAAGCGAGGCGGGACGTGGGTAGTATAGACCGCATTTGGGCAAATGCCATTAATTTGACGAAAACAGAGTGACGCTATTCGGGCATTTCTGGATCGACCACCCCGTTGCTTAGATGAGGCTCGCCGTTCTTTTGTTCGGAGTCCACTGTATTCGGGGTGAATGAATATTAAGTGGAGTGGCAGCGGTGCGTTCCAATCCAGCTTCCCAAGCGGGGGAGCGAGTACGGTCCGCATTTCCGAAACCAAAACTAGTCTCGAACCTCTTCTGCCCGCCGGGCAAGTGGCTCAGTTTTCCTTGCGCTGGAACTCTGTTCGTGCCTCTTAGTGGCGAACGGCGATCGCTTGCAATTCGAAATGGCCGCCACGCAGGAGAGCAGCGGCTCCAATGAATTCCCGCGCGGGAAAATCCTTGGTCTTGAAGTAGCTCGTATAGATAGGGTTGAACTTATCGAACAGGGACAAATCGGTGCACGCAATTTGCACATACACCAGGTCGTCCATGGTCATTCCCGCTTGCGTCAAAGTCCCCTTCAAACTATCGAGCATGAGTTTGATCTCATTCTCAATTTCAGCTGGCGGCTTCCCGGTTTTCGGGTCCAACCCAATCCTACCAGCCAAATACAACGTATCGCCAGCAAGAATTCCGTCGCTGAACGGCGCTTGCACCGTTTTCTCCGGCGCGTTAAATACCTTTCGCGCAGTCTGCGGCACAGGCTGCGAAAATGCTCCGCGCACGCTGAGAACTCCTGCAAATACGAGTGCTATGACCAAAAAACTAAATCGGCGATTCACGCGTTGCCTCCATTTGAATCTCTTTTGAGAATGAACTCCGGGATTTGTGGCGAGAGTGTAGCCCGCAATCCGCTCCGTAGCAACCTGCCAATAGCACAAACTTCAGTCCGTGCATGCCGCCCCCGCGGGCCAACGCGAAATGAGTGGGCATCATCGCCCGCAACCAATGCTAAGATGCCGCTTCCTTTTCGAGGTGACTCGATGAGTTCCGCAATTCGAACGGGCGTGCTCTCTGTCGCCGCATTTTGCATCTCCGCGCCGCTTCTTGCCCAAAACGATCTGGACCAGCGCATCAACAAAGAAGCCGACTCGCTCCTGGTGACTTACAAACACCTCCACGAAAACCCCGAACTCTCCACGCAAGAAAAGGAGACCTCCGCCCTCGTGGCCGCTGACCTCAGAAAATCCGGCTACGAAGTCACCGATCATTTCGGCCAATACGCGGATTCCGGTCTAACCGCCTACGGCATCGTGGCTGTCCTGAAAAACGGCCTCGGACCAGTGGTTTACGTTCGAACCGACATGGACGCGCTTCCGATCGTCGAAAACACGGGCCTCCCCTACGCCAGCCACGTAAAGGTGGCGCGGGCGGGCGGAGGCGAAGTCGGCGTCATGCATGCCTGCGGCCACGACTTGCACATGACGGTTTTTCTCGGCACCGCGCGCATGCTGGCGCAGCTTAAAGATCGCTGGAGCGGCACGGTCGTTTTGATCGGGCAGCCCGCCGAGGAAGCCGTCGGTGGCGCGCAAGCCATGCTTCGCGCCGGGCTCTATACCAAATTTCCCAAGCCGGACTTTGTCCTTGCGCTGCATGACAGTTCCGCAGTTCCCGTGGGAAAAGTTTCCTGGCACGCCGGTCCGCTTCTAGCGGGCGCCGATTCCGTGGACATTACCGTCCGCGGGTATGGCGGCCACGGAGCCGCGCCGCAAGCAGGAAAAGACCCCATCGTCATCGCTTCGGAAATCGTCGTCGCGCTACAAACGATTGTCAGCCGCGAAATGGATCCGCAGCTTCCAACGGTCGTCACTGTGGGCTCATTTCACGCCGGCACAAAGCACAATATCATTCCCGACGAAGCGCATTTGCAGCTCACCGTTCGAACCATGAATCCCGAGCAGCGCGAAAAAGTGCTCGCGTCCATCACAAGAATCACAAACGGGATTGCCGCAGCCGCAGGCGTTCCAGCGGAGCGCGCGCCAATTGTCGTAGTGGCGGAAGATCACGTTCCCGCCACGATCAACGATCCGGAACTCACGCGCCGCGTCGGCGCTTCGCTCGAACGCTCCCTCGGAAAAGAAAATGTGCTCCCGGGCGAACCCATCATGGCCAGCGAGGACTTCAGCCTTTTCGCGCTCGAAGATCCCAAGCCTCCCATCAGCATGTTCTGGCTCGGCGCCTCCGATCCAGTCAAGCTAAAGGAGGCGATGGAAAAAGGCACGCGCCTGCCTGGCCCGCATTCCAGCGAATTCGCTCCGGTGCCCGATCCCGCCATTCGAACGGGCGTCAAAGCCATGACCTCCGCCGTGATGGATTTGCTTGCGAAATAAATCGTCGAGGCTTCGTTGGAAGTTTCCTCGAAAGCAAGGTTATTTGCGAGGGCGTCCCCATTCGGCCCGTTCGAAAAGATCCGCGCGAGGATTCGAACTCTGTTTACAAAGCAATCCAGCCGATGCGAATGAAGTAAAGTGAAGTGAGCCCCACCGCAGCCCAGAGCAACACGCCTTGCAACAGCGGGCGCCAGCCTACCTCCTTCACTGTGGCGCGAGAGATGCCCGTGCCGATGAGGAAGAGAGTGGCCGTGAGACCGAGACGCCCGGCGGCAAAAAGAACGTGAGAAAAAAAAGAGATCGAAGAGAAGTAAGTATTAAGAATTGCAGCGAGGCAAAAGAACAAAATAAACCACGGGAATTGAATCTTCGATTCAACCTGACTTTTCGCTTCGCCGTCGACTTGAGGTTCGCGGGTGTTTTGGGATTTACGTCGTTTGATCGCGGCGGTGGCGAGCGCAAGCGGAACGATCCAGAGTGCACGCGCGAGTTTTACGGTCGTGCCCACGACCAGAGCTTGCGAGCCGTATTTGGCAGCGGCGCCGACTACGGAACTTGTGTCATGAATCGCCAGCGCGGCCCAGAGGCCAAATTGCGTTTGCGAAAGATGAAGCGCGCCGCCGATCGGCGGAAAAATCAGAAGCGCGACAGAATTCAAAATGAACACAGTGCCGAGCGACGCCGCCATCTCTTCATCGTCGGCGTGGAGAATCGGGCCGACCGCTGCGATCGCACTGCCGCCGCAAATCGCTGTCCCTGCCGTAATCAGAAACGAGGAATTCCCGCGGACCCGCAGAATTTTTCCGAGTGCTAGGCCCACCAGAAGCGCAAATGAGATTCCCAGCGCGGTGTAGACGAATCCGCTGCGGCCGGCTTTCAACACTTCGTGCAGGTTCATGCCGAAGCCGAGCGCGACGACGCAGACCTGCAGAAGAATTCTTGCGGATGTCCGCGTCGGTCCGGCGTAGGGATGCGTGAAGCACAAACCAAACAGAATGCCGACGGCCAGAGCGACCGGTGGAGAAAGAAGTCCTGTAAACGAAAGAACGAGCGCCAGAAAGAAAATAATTTTTGCGAGCAGGAGCATCGGAGGCAAAAAGAGTATCAGGGCCAGCGCCGGAGTGGGTAACTGCAACGGAGCAGAGTGATGCGAAATTCACCCGCATTTTAGTAGGGTATTCCTCGGCTGGGATCGTTCTTGTCTCTAAGGCTGCGGAGGCGCAGGAGTCGGAGGCGTTTTCACCGGCGAGGGCGTAGTCGGTTGCATGGAAGGAGCTGGTTTCTCGGCAGGCGTCGGCACCGGCGTAGTTGCAGGAGCGTTCGGCACGGCGGGATTCGCGGGAATCTTAGGTTCAGACGAAACTTCGGCGATGATTTTTTCCGTGGCGGCTTTGCTGACGGCGCAAGCGGAATCCCAGATGCGGCATTGCGCGAGCGTAAATTTGCAGCCGCACGTGCACGTGTCCGCATTGAAGCGGTGTAGAGCGATCTTTTTTTGCTCGGGTGTCAGTTTTGTAAGATCGACACCGGGAAGTTCGGTGGCGCGATCGGCGTGCGCGAGAAACACTTCGCCCTTGTCCTCGAACGTTTCAATCTTGGCCATGATGGGCATGCCGAGCAGCGCGCGAATTTCGGTTTCGTAGACCGCGGGATTCCAGAGGCCGACATGTTTTTGGACCACGCGGCCTTCAGTGTCCAGAACGAAAGACGTCGGCAGCGCGGGGATGCCGCCGAATTGGATGCGGATATCATTGGAAGTCATGGCCACGGGATAGTTGATGCCAGCTTCTTCGACATACTGCTTAATGTCAGCTTCTTCGTCGTCGACATTGAGCCCAATGATTTGGAGGCGGCCTTTGTAGCGGTCTTGGAGAACGACGAGGTCCGGGACTTCGGCGCGGCAAGGCCCGCACCACGTGGCCCAGAAATTCAGAAGGACAACTTTCCCCTGCAACGCAGCAAGGGTGAGAGGTTTGCCATCGAGTGCGGTGAGTTTGAAATCGGGCGCGGGGTCAGGGTTGCGGACGAAACGGATAACGGGCTCATTGTCCTGATCTTGCTGCGCGGAAGACAAAGAAGGTGCGGCGAAAAGAAGCACGGACGCAATGAGCCAGTGCAGCGCGCGCCGGTGACGGGGCGATATTTCTCGGTTTAGTTGCATGGCGTCCTCCTTAGAAGAGCACATTGAGAGGCGGACGCCAAGAGGCGGATCGACGGGAGGCCCCGCGTGGTCATGATATTGACCGGGAGGTTCCCGATGCATAGAATCCGCTCTATTCGTAGTGTTGGTATTCATCAGCAACGGACAAGGGAGAAACCATGAAGACCCGAATCCTTCTCTTCTTTTCGTTATTTGCGATTCTCAACCTTTTCGCATTTCCCGGTGAGGTAGGACCCTGGGCAGGTTCCGCACGAGCGAACCGGCTCAGCATGCCGGGTGACGACACGGATGGGTCAGCGCAATTCCGTGTGACCAGCACGACATTCCAAAACGATGCCTTGGTGCCAGCAATCATGGTGTTCAATGGAACGCTCGGCAGCGCCTGCATCGGCGGAAATATGTCGCCAGAGCTGAAGTGGACAAAAGCGGTTCCCTGGACGAAGAGCTACGCTGTGGTGACGTATGACGTCACGGCAAACTTCACGCATTGGGGCGTTTACAATATCCCTCCGGACGTGACGGAACTTCCTGCAAACGCGGGCGTGGCGACCAGCAGCTACTCGCAGATTACGGATGACGCCGGAAACGTAGGATATGCCGGGCCATGCCCGCCGCCGGACATCGTTCCGAACGGCATTCATCGGTATCTCTTTACGGTCTACGCGTTGGATACCAAACTGGACTTGCCGGCATTTCCTCCGGGATTCCCCGCGCCCTCCGAGACGCTCTTTCGCGCCATGATTGGCCACGTGATTGAAACAGCCACGATTACGGGGTTGTTTAGTTGCAACAATGCGCCTTCAGCAGGATGTTCGTGAGCGACCTTGGACGCGACGGGAAGCAACACTTGATTGGCCAATTGGCGGATTTCGTATAGGTTGTAGGCCGAAGGCGAATCCACCAAGGATCGATAAGTGGAAGTGTGACTGGCTATTTCCGCTGCTTACTTTGGCGTCGTGTGGAGTTTCTTGGCAGGTGTGGCGGATCGTTCGGAGCGGCGTTCTTGTTCCACGTGCTGCGTGCAATCCGCGATTTCATCGTCGATCTTTTTGATTTCGAGTGCGAGATGAAAATCCTCGGGGTGCTTTGCGTATTTCTCGAAGAGCGAGTTCCGCTTGGATTTCAAGTCATCGCGTTTTTTCTTCCAGACCCCTGCAACCGCTAGCATGTGATTACCCTCGCGAGTAGTGTGCGCGCATTTTTGGTTTATCGATATAGGGAAAGTGGGTTTGTGCTGATCAATGCGCTGTCGATTTTCCGGATGCGGTAGAACCAAATTCCGGCGGAGTCTTGGATTGCCGGGCGGGAAAAACTCCGTGCTTCTGTTTCCAAAGTGTTGAGAGCGGAAGTGTCCACGGCGTGCCATATCCCTAAGGCGTACCTAAAGCGTATCGGACCGGGCGGCGGATGTTGGGTTTGCGCGTGAGAGAACGGAGCAAGTACGCAGCTTGAGGATCGTGGTAATCTTTCTTTATTGGACGGGTTGTGGCTCGGGCCTGTTCTGAATAGCTCCAAGAGAGATCTTCCGTATGAAAGTCACAATGCGGCGAGTATTTGGTTTGGCGGCCAGCCTCCTTGCGGCGATCGTAGCGGTGTGTTGGCAGACCGAAACTCAAGCCGCGAACTCCAAAGATACAAAGACCACAGCTGCTTCTTCCGACCAGCCCGATGCGAGCGCCGCGAAGTCCTGGGATCAGAAGGCGGCGGCGGCTTACCTGGATCAACGCGCGGGTTGGTGGATGGGATGGCAGCGAGCGCAGCGGGATCACGACACTTTTTGTGTGTCTTGCCATACGGCGGTGCCTTACGCGATGTCGCGGCCAGCGCTTCGCAATGCGCTTGCAGAACAGGGGCCTTCCGCGAACGAACGAAAACTGCTCGACAATGTGGCGAAGCGCGTCCGCCTTTGGAAAGAAGTAGCGCCGTTTTACGTAGACGCGGATCGCGGCGTTTACAAAAGCGTCGAATCTCGCGGGACAGAATCGGTCTTGAACGCGCTGATTCTTGCTAGCAATGATGCAAGCAATGGTGTGCCAACCGGGCGCCTGAGCGGCGACACACGCACAGCGCTCGAGAACATGTGGGCCGAGCAGCAGACCGCTGGCGAGCAAAAGGGCGCATGGCTTTGGCTTAGGTTTAAGAATGAGCCATGGGAAGCGGACGACTCGGACTACTATGGCGCCGCACTCGCGGCTATAGCGGTCGGAACGGCTCCCGAGAATTATCGAGCGAAACCGGAAATCCAAAGCAATTTGAAGATGTTGCGCGAATATTTGAACCGTGAATACGCGGCGCAGACTCTAAGCAATCGTGCCGTGTTGTTGTGGGCCTCCGCGAAACTGCCTGGCCTGCTCGAACCGGAACGGCAGAAGGCGCTCATCAGCGAGCTGCTGGGCAGACAGCAACCGGACGGTGGTTGGAGCCTGACTTCGATGGCCGGCGACTGGAAGCGCCACGATGGAACGCCGCAGGAAGCCCTGAGCGATGGGTATGCGACGGGGCTGATTACCTTCGCGCTGCAACAGGCGGGAATATCCCGAGAAGATCCGCAATTGAAACGCGGGCTCGCGTGGCTGGCGGCGAACCAGAACCGGACAGAAGGCTACTGGCTGGCGTATTCCTTAAACAACAACGAGGAACATCACATCAGTCCGGACACAGCGCGCTTCATGAAAGATGCGGCTACGGCCTATGCCGTGCTCGCACTGAGCGAGTCCAAAACTCGTTAAACGCAAAGACACTCAAGTCAGAAAATCTGGCGAGCAACGGGCGGGAAAGTTTCGTGTTGTGCTATTGCCAGCCGATGCGGATCAGCGAAAGACCTTGGCGCGGCAAAGTAAATTGCAGGTGCGCCGTGCCGCGCTCGATCGCTAGAAACGAAGGCGACTCCAGAAGCTGCAATTGCCCTGCACTCTCAAGCTGCACGTATTGATGATCTGAGGGTGTTTGAGTCGATCCCATTTCTTTCCACGCCGTGAACGCGTTGCTGTGGTTGGAGTCAATGCGGAAGTGTTCGAGCTGGGCTTGGCTGACGTTTGCAGGCAAACCACTCACGGAAAGATCGATGTTAGCTGCGTCGACAGGCAAATCGGCATCGTGATAATTCCAAATTAGGATTTCGATCTCGTGATTCTTGCGCGCGGCGATCGCGTTGATGTCCGGCTGGCCGCGTACCCCGCCACTTAGAATTTCATCGACGGGCAACGCCGCGGAACTCGAAGACTCCACGCGTTCCGTGCCGAGCAGTCCAAACATTCGAAAAGCATTCAACACTGGCTTGTCCAGGCCATTGGTGGCCAGGTCCCGAAACCCTTCAAAAAATGGCTGACCTTCGAATTCGAAGGACCATGTGACCGCGCCCGCAAAATGAACTTGTTCGCGCCGGGACGATACGTAGATCGCATTTAACACTTCCGCAGTGTAGGAAGCGTATTGCGCGCCGTTGCGATACGCATTCTGCGGATGCGTCCGCGCGGAACACGCGGCGCAACCCTCAGGGTCGGATTCTCCAAGAATTATGGGTGTGTTGCGCCACTCGGGAAATGACGCCACGATTTGGAAACCTTGTTCAATGGAAGCCAGCTGTCGCGCGACGCCCATTTGCACGTGACCCTCGCGCCACTCCGTGGCTCCTTTCGGATGAAAACTGATGAAAGCCAGAGGCGAGCCGATTTTGCCGGTGGCAAAATTCTGCTCGTGCGCGCAGTGCTCGAGAAACCTCCGCAAAAAGTCGGCAGCTCTGGGAGAGGCGGGTCCCGTCGTGTCTGGCCCACCGACAAAAGTACCCGGCAGCGCCCGAAGAATTGCGGCAGCCGAAAAATCATAGAGTTTGAAGTATTCTTCCGGAGTTCCTTTCCAATAGTCGATGTCCGGCTCATTCCAGATCTCCCAAAGCCATGTCTTTGTCTCGGCTTCGCCGTAGCGGTCCCGGAGATGAGCGGCAAAGTGAAACACGACATCCGCCCATTTCTGATAATCCTTCGGCGGATAAGCCCAGCCGGTGAAAATTGTGCCCTCAGGAAAGTTGTGTCGATACGGCTCCGGGTGCATTGAGAGCGCTTCAGGCATAAACCCGACTTGCACGAGCGGCTTGATGTGTAGCGCGACATACGTGTCAAAGATGCGGTCCAGAATCGTCCAGCTATAGACCGGATTTCGCTGAGCGTCCTCGGTGTACACATTCGTGGAGCCCCATTTCAGCGAAGCCGATCCATCGCCGGTAGTCAGCAGGTTGTGGACTCGAATGTGGACTGGCACGGAACTGAGGGCCGCCAGTTCGCCAAGCAGCTTCTTGCCGTTTGGCGCATAAGTGTAATTCGGCTCGTCATAGCCGAAATAGTTCCAGATCGGCGGGAGCGAGCCGTCGGATTGATCGGCGTGAACTTGGATATTCACGTTGGGCGCGGATTGTTGTCCGTGGCACAATACGGCGCCGAAAAATAGAAACGCAAAGATCAGAACAGCCTTCGGCATGATGTGGATTCTAACCGAAGAGCAGGGCTTAAGAGCGGCATCTTCGCAGGCGAACCGGAGAGAAAGACGCGGGGCCCTTCGAGGGTAGACAAGCCCCGCTCCTACAAGAGAAACCTTTATTTAGTTATTTGACCAGGGTGGAACGACGCCCGACATGCGGGCGTAAGCAATCAGCTGCCCCATGTGTTCGTTGGCGTGAATGATAATACGCAAATACATTCCGTCCACCGTGGCATCCCGATCGGCAATGTGAACTTTGCGCTGAAGCTCGTTCGGCGTCACCGCCAGATGAGCTTGCTTCACGGCCTCTAAAGAACGCTTGAGCCAATTTATAACGTCAGCCTTTGCGGTGACCGATTTTTCCATTCCTTCTTTCATGTCGGCCGGCATTTTGGGGCCGGTCACGCTCAGCAAGTAGAAATTGGCCTCGGCAATATGCATATAGACCTCGCTCGTCGACCGCACCCCCGGCGCAGGCCGCCAGGAGAATTTCTCCGCCGGAGTAGCTTCGGCGAGCGCCACCAGTTGCTGGGTGACGTGGCGCCACTCGCCGTCATAGCCCTGCCAAATTCCTTCCGGGGCCGTTTGCGCCAGCAAAGGACGCACACCGAATAAAGACAGTAGGAACAAGAGAAGAACTTTTTTCATGATTTTTCTCCTCATGGGAGTTCTTTCACGGAGTAGTACGTTAAAAACCAGCCCATTCTATACGCGTCGCACAGTTAGACGGGCGTTTTTTGAAAAGGCTTCTGCGCTCTGAGGGCTCCGCGCTGCGCCACGCCGGGCAGGAGTGTGGCAGAGGAGCTTCAGGATTGGGCACAAGACATAGAAATGACCATGAATACGAATCGCAGGTTGAGGAATCTAACTATATATGAGAATACGAACGGGATTGCTCGGTTTTATTGCCGTCATTCAGACAGTGCTTTTTTTGACGCATTTTTTCCTGTATGAGACTTGGACGTTTTCACCAGGCGAAAGCAATGCGGCGGGTCCACTCTGGCTCAAACTGATTGTCGGCGCCCTCTCGGTAGGCTTTCTTGTGGCTTCGCTCTTGGCGTTTCGGTATACGGGCGCGGCGCCACGCGTATTTTATCGGGCCGCGGCAGTGTGGCTGGGTTTGCTGAGCTTTCTGTTCGTCGCGGCGGTTTCCTCGTGGGTTGTTTTCGGGGTCGCGCAGCTAGCGGGATTGCATGCGAATTTCCACCTGATCGTGGAAGCGCTGTTTGGCGCGGCAATCGCGGCGGGTGTCTATGGTGTGTTCAACGCGAGCTGGACGCGTATCACGCGAATCACGGTGCGGCTGGCGAACTTGCCCGAGGCTTGGCGCGGGCGAAAAGCAGCGCTGATCAGCGACCTGCATCTGGGGCACGTGCGGAATGGAAATTTTCTGCGGCGCATGGTGGCAAAGATCTTGAAGGAAGAGCCGGACGCGATTTTTATTGCGGGCGATTTGTATGACGGAACGGCCATTGATGCCAAGCGTGCAGCGGCTCCTTTGAGCAAGTTAACAGCGCCGCATGGCGTGTATTTTGTCGCGGGGAATCACGAACAATTCAGTGACGACAGCAAATACTTGCGTGCCGTTGAGGCAGCCGGCGTGCGCGTGCTCACCAACGAAAAAGTGGAAGCGGACGGCTTGCAGATTATTGGAGTGCCTTACCGGCACGCGACGCAGGATGGGCACTTCGCGTCCGTGCTGCAAGGCATCGGCGTGGATCGCGAACGCGCAAGCATTCTACTGACGCATGCGCCCGACCACCCGGAAGTCGCGGAGGCTGCGGGCGTTTCCCTCCAACTATCCGGGCATACGCATGTCGGACAATTTATCCCGTGGAGTTGGATGGCGCGGCGAATCTACCGGCAGTTTGTCTACGGCCTGAGCCGCATCGGGAAAATGCAAGTGTTCACGTCGAGCGGCGCCGGCACGTGGGGACCACCTCTGCGGCTTGGTTCGAATCCCGAGATTGTCGTACTTCAATTTGAGTGAAAGAAATCCAGCGCGAAACGCCAGATCGTTAAGAGTCAAGCGTGCGGACCGCGGCTCTGCCGGCTATACCGGCCGGCGGATGCCGAGCTTGCGCATTCGCGCCTGCAGCGTCGTGCGCTTCATGTCTAGGATCGCGGCTGCGCCTTTGGGCCCGGCGATGCGCCACTCGGTTTGGCGCAGCGCCCGAAGAATGTGTTGGCGCTCGGCGTCTTCGAGCGTGGATATCGATGGGCTAGAGAAGCTAGACGAATTCAAGAAAGCAGAGGATGAAGAAGAATCTGCGCCTGCGGCGGAACTCCCCGCCGGGTTTGCGACGTCCATTGATTTTAGTTCGCTGACAGGGACGCGAAGTTCTTTGCCGGGAGACAGAAGTACGGCGCGCTCGATGAAATTTTCGAGTTCTCGAATATTGCCAGGCCAGGAGTAGCCCGCGAGAGCCTCCATGGCGTCCGCGGGAACATACGCGACGGATTTGTTCAGCCGCCGGCTGAACTTCTGGACGAAATACCGGACGAGCAAAGGAACGTCCTCCGGACGCTCGCGGAGCGCCGGGATGTGAATAGGAAAAACGTTGAGCCGGTAGTAGAGATCGCTGCGGAAGGCCCGCTCGACGACGAGCTTTGCGAGATCGCCGTTGCTGGCCGCGACGATGCGGACGTCGACGCGCTGTGTGTGATTACTGCCGAGGCGCTCGAACTCCTGTTCTTGCAAGACGCGTAGGAGTTTGGGTTGCAGCTCGAGCGGCAAGTCCGCGACTTCATCGAGAAAGAGAGTCCCGCGGTCGGCAAGTTCGAAGCGGCCGATTTTTTGCGTGAGCGCGCCGGTAAAAGCCCCGCGCTCGTGGCCGAAGAGTTCGGATTCGAGCAACCCGCTCGGAATGGCGGCGCAATTGATCTTGACGAAAGTGCGCTCGCGTCGCGGACTCAAATTGTGAATGGCGCGGGCGATAAGTTCCTTGCCGGTGCCAGTGTCGCCGGTAATAAGGACGGCGGTGCCGGCAGGAGCGACTACTTCCACCTGCGCAAGAGCACGCTTCAGCGCTGGGCTGTCGCCGATGATTTCTTCGAAATTGAATTCACTTCGAATTTCTTCCTCGAGATAAAGCTTCTCTTCGGCAAGTTTGTCTTTAAGCGCGTCAATTTGTTTGAAGGCCAAAGCGTTTTCCACGGCGATGGCGATTTGCGCGGCGACTTGTAGCAGAAGCTCTACGTCTTGGTGAGGAAAAGCGTCCTCACGGCGGCTGGCCAGATTGAGAGTGCCGAAAGTGCGACCGTGCGTGATGAGCGGGACGCAGCAGATGGTTTGCACGCCTTCTGCGCGGAGCGTGCGAATGACTTCGTTGTGGAAACGATCGATCTCCGCACCGCGGGAGAGGAGCGGCTGCCCGGTTGTGAAGCACACGCCGGAAGGAGTGGTGTCCAGCGGAACGGTGATTTCCTGATCGAAAAGGCCGGGGCGCCCGGAAAAATCGAGAGCGTGAATCTTCAACAGGCCAGAAGCGGAATCGCGAAGAGCGAGACTGGTGTAATCATGATGAATCACTTTTTCGAGGGACGTGACAATGCCGCGGAAGAGCTCGGTAAGTTCGCGTGTGGAAACGAGAACGTTGTTGACGTCCAGAAGGACTTGCAGCCGGTCGCGCTCTCGAGCCAACTGGATTTGATAGGCTTGGGAAGTCTGGAAGTTGAGCGCATTATCAACAGCCACGGCAACCTGGCTGCCCACGCGTTGCATGAATTGCAGTTCCGTATCGGTGATGACCTGCGGAACGAGCCGGCCGAAACCCATGGCGCCGAGTCGATGCTGCGCGGTGGTGAGTGGAACCATGGCCAAGGAACGGACGCCGACTTCGCGCAGCCGATGCATGAAATCGGGGAAGCGGTGATCCTCTTCCGTATCGGTCACGACAAATGCTTGTTGCGATTGCCAGACCCAGCCCGAAGGATGGCCTTCCAAGGGCGATTCGCTGCCAGTCTTGACCGGCGTTGGCAGGCGAGTTTCCAGAATGTGCAGGCGCATGACGTTGCGCTCTGGATCGTGCAGGACCAGCGTGAGGAAATCGAAGTCAACCACGCAATGGAGACGCTCGGCGAGATCGTGAAACAGAGCGGCAAGGTCGCGATGCTGCGCGATGGATTCCGCCACTTCGAGCAGGGCTTCGAGCTGCCGCCTGGAGTGTTCGAGCGGCGCTGCCGGCATTGGTTCGGGCGGGGAGATAGCGGGATCCGCCATAGAAACCAGAATAGCACCCGCCTTGCCAGAGGCTCAACCAAACGCGCAGACGGGGGTGGCTCAGTCTCCGATTACGCGGCTTACCAGGACTTGAACTTGCCCTACCTCGGTTAAATTCCTATTGAAACCTGCCATGCTTTACAATCCCGCTGTTAGAACGGACCTCCGGGAGAATCAGCATGAGCAATCTCGACCACTTGTTACAACGCAACAAAGAATTTGCCGCTCAGCAGTCTGCTGAGGGCTCACTTATGCCTTGGCTTCCGCGGGCGATGCCCAATGTAAAGGCGGTTATCATCGGTTGCGCCGACATGCGCGTTGATCCGGCGCATGTCCTTGGAATCAAACCGGGGGAGGCCGTCGTGTTGCGCAATATCGGCGGTCGAATCACCCCGGGGTTGTTGGAGCAGTTAGGTCTACTCGGGCGAATCGGTGAGGTTGCAGGAGAGGTTCCAGGAGGCGGCGGGGAGTTTCACCTCGTCGTGCTTCACCACACCGATTGTGGCATCACTCGCCTGGCCGGCGACCCCGCCAAGCTGGCGCACTATTTTCAAATACAGGAAGGCGAACTCAAGACAAGATCGGTCACCGATCCTCGGGCGGCTGTAGCGGTCGACGTCGCTGCGCTCCGGGTGATTCCCGCATTGCCGGCCGCTTGGCTTATATCAGGCCTCGTTTACGACGTGGCAACCGGACTTGTTGAGATGGTCGTACCGCCAGCGCCGATTCGTACCCCGTAAAACGTCCGATTAACGCCGTAACCGAACGAGTGTCAATTCGCAATTCCACTTGTCCGCTTCCGCGACTTATCGGGATCTTGTATTACAAAATGGAGTTACCATACATTCGGAAACTAGGTGCGATCCCTGCAAGTCACGAAACGGGATCGTAGCGGTGCTGCCACGATGCCTTCGTATAGCGACAAGCTGGTCGGCACATGGAAATTGGTATCCGCCTCGCTTTCAATTGGCAGCGAGCGAAACGACGCTGTATTCGGCCTGAACCCTACGGGTTTTCTCACGTATACCCGGGAAGGCAGGATGTCCGCGATGATCAGCTACGGTGGGCGAAAGCCACTTTCTGTCAGCGATTGGTCCCTGGCGGCAGCTGAAGAAAAAGCTGAGGCTTTCAGCACATTTGCAGCCTACGCCGGGCGTTATACACTCACGGAAGACCGAGTAATCCATCACGTCGAAATCTCGTCCCTGCAGAACTGGGTAAACACCGATCTAGTCCGTCTCATCAAGTTTCAAGGTGACCGAATTATATTAGCTACACCACCGGCATCGATTGACGGAAAAGTCCAAACCTGGGAATTGGTTTGGGAGCGCGTGCCCGCCAACTCCTGATTAACGCGGCCCCCTCCTGGAGGCCATGAAATGATGGAACGGATTGCAGAAGCCTTGCCGCGTCCCGGGGCCAGAATTACCGGTGTCGTTTATTTGCTTTACTTTCTGACGGCAGTATCCGCCGAGGCCTTCGTTGGGCGGGGCCGGCTAGTTCTATTTGACGCCGTCAGCCTCATAGCCAGCGCACTCTACATTGCTGTGACGCTGCTTTTCTATTACCTGTTTAAGCCTGTGAACGGGAGCCTCTCCTTGCTCGCGGCTTTCTTCAGCCTCGTGGGATGCACCAATGATGTCCTTGCCCTCTTAAATCTCGCTCCTTACAAAATCAACTCGCTCCTCTTTTTTGGGCCCTACTGCCTCCTGCTCGGCTACCTTATTTTCAGGTCAACCTTTCTGCCCCGAATTCTGGGCGTGCTGCTGGCATTTGCCGGTTTGGGCTGGCTGGTCTTTTTGACACCGCTGGCAAATCATCTGTCCACCTTTCTCAAGGTCCTCGGCTTCCTCGCGGAATTGTCGCTGATGTTTTGGCTCATCGTGAAAGGTGTGAACACTCAACGATGGAAGGAGCAGGCCAGCGCCACGGGCAAATGACAAACTACGCAAAGTAATCCACATGCCTGATTAGCACCGCTACCGAAAATTGGCCCCCGATGCGCGATCGGATGACTGGCCTGCGACGATTGCCCGTGTGGATGGGCTGGAGTAAACTCCAGTGCGAGTGGCGGATACTTCCTCAATCGTCGGCCGTACGATCTCCCATTACACCGTCCTGGAAAAGCTTGGCGGCGGAGGCATGGGCGTCGTCTATAGAGCCGAGGACACGCGCCTCGGCCGGAATGTTGCGCTGAAATTTCTTCCTGAAGACATTTCCCAGGATCCGCAGGCCATCGAGCGTTTCCGGCGCGAGGCGCGCGCAGCTTCCTCGCTGAATCATCCGAACATCTGCACGATTTACGATATCGAGGAATTCGAGGGGCGGCCGTTTATTGCCATGGAGCTCCTCGAGGGCCAGACGCTCAAGCGGCGCATCGCAAGGAAGTCCATCGAGATATCGGAACTTCTGGAGATTGGAATCCAGATTGCCGACGGTCTGGAAGCCGCGCACGCCAAGGGCATCGTGCATCGCGACATTAAGCCGGCCAATATTTTTCTGGTGGATCGTGGGCCGGCGAAGATATTGGATTTCGGCTTGGCGAAATTTGCCATTTACCGCCAGCCGGCTACGGAGTCCGCGGGCGAATTGCCCATGCCCACTCACAGGCACGTCCTGAACGATGGACTAATCACGAGTCCGGGCGGTTCCGTGGGTACGGTCGCTTACATGTCGCCGGAGCAGGCGCGCGGCCAGGAACTGGACCCCCGCACGGATTTATTTTCGCTGGGTGTAGTGCTCTATGAAATGTCCACCGGCGTAGTCCCCTTCGGCGGCTCTGCTGTTGCTTTAATTTTTGACGGCATCCTGAATTCCTCCGCTGCGCCCGTGAGGAAGTTGAATGCGAATTTGCCGGCGGGTTTGGAAAATATTTTGGCGAAGGCCCTGGAGAAAGACCTCGGCCTGCGCTACCAGACCGCCGCCGAACTTCGCGCGGACTTGAAGCGCCTGAAACGCGATTTGGATTTGGGCCACTCGGGCGCCAGCGTCGCCGCGCCGGGCGCGCTAGCGGAGGTTCGCGAAAAGCACCCATCTCCTAGATGGCCGAACTGGGCACTAGTGGGCGGCGCGCTCATCACCCTCGCGGTAATTCTTGGCTACGTTCCTGCACAGCGTGTGGCGCCGCCACGGGTGCTGAGAACTGTCCAGCTCACGAACACGAACCGGCCGAAATCGGACGTCGTGACTGACGGTTCTCGGCTTTACTTCATCGAGGGGCAATCGCGCCTTTCCCAAACTTCGGTGACGGGCGGCGAGACATTTCCTGTGCCCAATTCCTTGGAAGACACCGGCTTCGCTAATGTGTTCGATATTTCTTCGGATGGTTCCGCACTTTTGATGAATACGGCCCGAGGCACTTCTCTCGACGGCTCGCTTTGGAGTGTGCCTGTGCTTGGCGGTTCGCCTCGGCGCTTGGGGAATCTTGAAGGCCACTCTGGAGCGTGGTCGCCGGACGGGAAGCAAATCGTTTATTGCAAAGGCAACGAAATATTCGTTGCGAGGAGCGATGGAGGCGAACCACATCAGCTCTTGAATGCGGGTGGGACCGCGAGCGATATTCGCTGGTCGCCGGACGGATCGATTTTGCGCTTCACGATAAACGATCCCAAGACCAATAACCGCTCGATCTGGCAAGCTTCCGCGGATGGCGGCAATTTTCATCCGCTCCTTCCAGGTTGGAACGAGACTCCCAACGAATGCTGCGGCAAGTGGACGCCTGACGGAAAGTATTTCGTTTTTCAGGCACGCCGGGACAGCACGGCAAACCTCTGGGCCATCAACGAACATGGTGGTTTTTTTCGCGCCGCGCCCCAGCTGCCGGTGCAGTTGACGACCGGGCCGATGAATGTCGGCAATCCCGTGCCTAGCCGCGATGGCAAGAGACTTTTTGTCCAGGGCTGGCAGCCGCGCGGAGAGTTGTTGCGCTACGATGCCAATACAAAACAACTCGCGCCCTATCTTTCGGGAATTTCGGCGATGGGGCTCGACTTCTCCCGCGATGGAAACTGGGTCGCCTACAACGATGCCTCCGATGGCACGATGTGGCGAAGCCGGACAGATGGAACGCAAAAGCTCCAGCTTGTTTTTCCCCCTATGCAAGCGTATTTGCCTCGATGGTCCCCGGATGGAAAGCAGATCGCTTTCTTTGGTCATCCGCCCGGCCAGCCCTGGCAAATCTACATCGTTCCCGCCGCAGGAGGCGCCCCAGAACTGATTTTTCGGAGCACAATCAACTCGGCGGACCCCGTTTGGTCGCCAGACGGCAAATCGCTGACCTTCGGCGAAAATTCTCTGAACAATCAGGGCTCAGCGGTCTACGTGCTCGACCTGAAAACGCGAAAGCCAACGAAGTTGCCAGGATCGGATGGGCTTTATTCACCGCGGTGGTCTCCTGACGGGCGTTACATCGCGGCCATCACCCTGGATTCGCTGAAGCTTTTGCTTTTTGATTTCACCACGCAGAAATGGACGGAGCTTGCCAGCCTCTTCGTGGCATATCCGACTTGGTCCCGGGACGGTCGCTACTTGCATTTTGACGGGATTCTCGACAACCAGGAAAGCTACTTCCGCGTGCAAATCAGCAACGGCAAATTGGAGCGCATCTTCAGCCTGCAAGGCTTTCAGGCTGCCGGAGGTGATTTCGGAAACTGGAGCGGGCTTGCGCCGGACGAATCCCCACTGGTGGTGCGCGACGCGAGCATCCAGGAAATTTACGCTCTGGATTGGGATCGGCCTTGATCCGCCGCGCTTCACACGACTCCCCGCACAAGCAACGAGTGAAATTCCTCCCAGCGCAGGCAGCCGATACTCAAGGTAAACTGACCATAGAAATTTCCGAGGAAGTGGGGAAGGTCGAAAGATATGAGCGCGCGATTGCAGGTGATGAAATTTGGCGGAACGTCAGTGGGAGATCCGGCGTGCATAGCGAGGACGGCGCAGATTATCGCGGGAGGCGCACGCGAAGGGGCTTGCGTTGCGGTTGTTTCCGCGATGAGCGGTGTGACGAACCGGTTGATCGAAGCAGCGAAGGGCGCGGCGGCCGGGGAGAATGGGCAGGGAGCAGCGGTCCTGGCGGCATTGCGCACGCAGCATGAGGAAGCGCTGAGTAGCCTCGTCCGCGATGAAAATGCGCGCCAGTCTGTAAGAGAAGAGATGGAGGAAGTGTTTGCAGAGGGAAGCCGGCTGTTTGAAGGGACAGCGCTGCTGCGGGAATTGACGCCGCGATCCTTGGATGCAATATCAAGTTTGGGAGAGCGGCTGTCTGCGCCGCTGGTTGCGGGAGCGGTGCGGGAGCTTGGATTACAGAGCGAAGCGGTGGACGCAACCGAAGTGATTATTACGGACTCGTTTCACGGAGGCGCCGAACCGTTGATGGATCGGACGCGGGAGGAATGCGAGGTCCGGTTACGACCGATGCTGGACAAGAGAATTGTGCCGGTCGTGACTGGATTCCTCGGCGCGACAACCGATGGAAAATTGACGACGCTGGGGCGCGGCGGTTCCGATTATTCGGCGACGATTTTGGGCGCGGCGTTGAACGCAGATGAAGTGATTATCTGGACGGATGTGGACGGCGTGCTGACGGCGGATCCGCGGCTGGTGCCGGAAGCGCGAACCATTCCCGTCATTTCTTACCGCGAAGCGGCGGAGCTGGCTTTTTTTGGCGCGAAAGTGCTACATCCAAAAACTTTGAAACCGGTGATGCAGGCGGCGATTCCCGTTTGGATACGCAACAGTTTTGCGCCGGAACGGCCGGGAACGAAAATAACGCCGGAAGGCCGAAGCATTGGGGGCGGCGTGAAGGCTCTAACGGCGATTCAGGATGTGGCGCTGATCAGCGTGGGCGGTCCGGGAATTGTGGGATTGCCGGACGTCGTGGGACGGACTTTCTCAACGACCGCGGAAGTGCGCGCGAATGTGCTGCTGATTTCACAATCGTCATCGCAGAACGACATCTGTTTTATTGTGTCGGCGGCGGATGCCCAGAGGACTGTCGAGGCACTTCGCAAAGAATTTGCGCAAGATTTGGCGCACGAGAAAGTCGAACACATCACGGTTGATGCGAACATCGCCATCGTTGCTGTGGTCGGCGAGAACATGCGGGGGACGCCGGGAGTTGCGGGAAAGACGTTCAATGCGCTGGGCCGCGAGAACGTGAATTTGATTGCCATCGCGCAGGGATCTTCAGAGTCGAATATCTCGTTCGTGGTGGAAGAGAAAGCGGCGAAGTCAGCGTTAATCACCGTGCATCGCGAGTTTGGATTGGGAGTGGCAGCGAACTAGATAGTCTTCACAAGTTCCACAGCTTTCAAAACTTCATCACAGAAGACCCGACTGAGAAAGATGGGCACTGCAGTGCCGTGCCCCTACAAAGGATCCGCTGTACGACGGACTGTTCGTTAATTTGGCTTTTCGTCGTCAGAGGGAATTTTTGTGATATCGCTGATGTCGGTGATGTCACTGATCGTACGTGGCGTCGCGCCCGGCTCTTTGACCATGCCGTCAAGAGTGGTTTTTGCGTGTTCATCGACGGCGCCAACGGCGGCCACCAAGCAGGAATAGAGAAAGGCTTTGATGCCGGAGCGGAATTGCTCGGTGGATTGCTCCGTGGTGCGGGTGACGTCGTCGATCATCGTGCGGCGGCGATTCTCGCAGGCGGCCCGATTTTCGGCATCGAGCGCGGAGAGAGCAGATCTGACGCGCTCCGTGGTTTCTGATATTGCCAAGTCGACTTGGACTTCCGCCTGGCGGCGGAATTCTTCGAGAGTGCTGCCGGCGGCGCTGTGCAAGAGCGCGCGGGATTCGGCGACGCGAGCGTCCATTTGGGCGGCGGCTTCGCGGGTGACCATGCGCGTGGCTTCCATCACGCGCACCAATTGGCGATCGGAGATGCGGTCTGCGGCAGCCTCAAATTGCTCGGTGGCATGGCCCAGAGATTCGTCGAGTCGGCCGCGCGTCTGCGGCACGATTTCGCCAGTGGCTTTGTCCACGAATTTCTGCGTCTCGGCAAGATGGCGTTGCGTATCGGCAGCGAGTTTTTCGAGGCGTTGCGCAATTTCCTCGGCTTGGCTGTGGAAGGCGTTGTGCTGCTCTTCCCAGCGGGTTTGCACTTCGCCGAGGCGCGACTCGAGGTGGCCGAGAATTTCTTCGCGTGAAGAACGCATCAGCGATTCCAGACGCTGCTCGGAGAATTCGCCCAGTTGCTGAAGATTTCTTTCGCGAACGCCTTCGACGCGCGCGAGCGCAGCGTCGATGGCTTCATCGAGATGGGTGGCCAGCGCGTTTTGAACAACCTTTTCGGCGGCGGCCTGGAGTTTGCCTTGCATGGCAGCCACGAGTTGATCGATGGTGATAGCGACGCGCTCGGGTTTTGACGAGGTAGTTTCCTTCGCCGGTTGCGAGCCGGCCACGGCAGGAGACGGTGAGGGGAATTCCGTTACCTGGCTCGTTCTCGTGTCTCCGACGCTGGGCGAGGAAGAAGTTGGAAATGCAGCAGGAGCAACTGGCGGCTCGGTTCGTTCCAGCGCCGGAGCTACAGCCGCTGCCATACTTGCTTGCGATGTACTTCCTCCTAGGAGGCGATTCCAGTCCGGAGGCGGCGAGGAAAGATTCCAGATATTCGCGGGGGATTCGAGTTCGACGCCGACCTGGAAGAGTTCGCGAGGACTTGCAGGAGGATGAACGGACTTTACAAAAGCGCGAATGACCGGCGAGATGGTCTCGCCATCCGGCTGGAGCACGCGAAGACCGACAGATGTGCCAATGGGATATTCGTGGCGCGATGGATAGCGGCAGCCGTGAAGATTGAAGCTGACCGTCGAAGTTTTTTCCTGGAAGGACAAGCCGGTTTTGGTTTGTCCGAGCACAACCAAGGGAACGTTGCGGTCGATGCGCGTGCTGCGGCGGCCCTCCAAACCAGAGAGAGAATGAAGATGATCAGGGGGAGCGGCTAAGCTCACTTCTTGCCTCCGGGTTTCCAGTTGTGAAGCCTACCACCGTCGTGGCAAGGAGCAAAAGGAATGTTGGGGGAGGAAGCCGACAGTCGACGGTTGAAAGTCGAAAGTGAAGCTTCCAATGGGGCGCGCCCTTGGGTCCATGTCCGGCTCGGTGGAAATGCGGGATGTGGCTTTTAGCGCAGGGGGCTCAGAGTTCACAGAGAGGGCAAAGGAGACACTTGGGCACTCGCTTCCCTTTGGGCGTTCGAGATCATTTAGCCGTTGGCACGGTGCTAGTGTTGAGGGGGAGACAAATTCCCGACCGGGCCGGGACAAAATCCGCTTGTCCGGCCTTCGACCCCCACCCCCCGGGTATCCAGAAGTTATGAAGTAAAAGCATGAAAGGAATGGAGTTGCGGGAGTTCCTGCGTTTTACGCACTTTGCGGCTGTGGAAAAAGATGGAACGGTTTGGGCGCAAACGCCGACAGTGAACGGCCCAAAAGCGAAAACGCCAGCAAGTTGCTGGCGGCCGACGGAAAGAATCGCAATATTACCTAGGATTACTTATACACCTGAAGTAACTATTTGTCAAGGGCCAAAATGGGAAAAGACAACGTTGCCATTCTGGTAGGTCTTACTGGAGTCCATAAGTTTGCGAAATGGGTCGGAATTTGGGCTGGTGCACGGCGGCTGGTTTGGAGCGACCAGAGTCAGGAGACCCAGACCTAAGACCGAGGTGCCGGGCACCCGATTCCTGACCACGCTGGGCGTCCCGGCCACCCGCCCGAATCTTCCGCAGTCCAAGTCTCGTCTTATGGCGCAATCAGCAACTTGATCCTCAGATCCGGGAACCGGGCTTCCCCAAGGTCACTGCCTCCGATCCGCAGACTTCCATAAACTGTATAAAAGTGAGCAGTACGCAACCGCGACAGCCACTAGGCTGCAAGGCCAGAAGTCTAGACCGGAAATTTCTGGTTAATGGCTAACCCCGGGCTAATACTCGACGACGTTCAGAAGGCAAAGGATGGAGAAAAAGCATGTTTCACTTGATCTGGTATTTGCTCATCGGGCTAATCTCGGGGGTTATCGCGAAAGACGTCATGCACGTGCACATCACGATTTTCTGGACGGTCGTGCTCGGCATCATCGGATCGATCATCGGCGGCGGCGTTGCCCACATGTTTTCGCGGCCTACAAATGAACGATACCATCCGGCGGGCCTCATTTTATCCACACTGGGCGCGATTCTGGTTCTATTCGTTTGCTATAAGTTGAATATCCATTTTCCCGCGGTCTAACCTAACAGAAGCAACCCAGACTAGCGTGCGTCCTGCCGAACGCCGCTGCCTTCCGCGTGGATTTCAAGTTTCCGACTATGCGACTTCACGGGAGTTATCCCCCAACCAAGCGGTTGCGGTGGGGCTGTCCATCGTAGTTTCATATAGCTGCCATGCATGAGCTCGCGGTCAAATCGTTCGAGTTGTTGACGGTAGTTTTCCCGACCGGGTGGAATGTGAGCGAGTGGATGCCTGGAGCCATGGACATATAACCATCGACAAGGACCCCAGTTTCACAGTCGAAGATTTGGACGTTAAGAGTGAGTACCAATATCCAAGGGCCGTGCGATATGAAACTTCGTAGCGGTGCCAAGGCACGCAAAGGCACGAATTGGCGTGGGCCGGCGCGACTTGCCCTGAGTCTCATTGCAGCACCCCAGTATGAAAACCGAGCTCCCAATTAGACGCGCCGTCGGCATCGTGCTGCGCGTCCTGTTCTTTTCTATTATGTGCTTTGCGCGGCTGTATCCGCCCAGTGTGCGAGCGCAGGATAACTACGAAATCCAGGTTTATCCGTCGGAGACAATGGCCCCCAAGACGCTACTGGTCGAGCTGCATAGCAATTTTACGGTGGAGGGAAGTACAACAACCCAGTTCGGCATGCTGCCAACTCAGCACCAGGAGCATGAAACGATCGAGCTGACTCAGGGGATCAATGACTGGTCCGAGATTGGCTTTTACATCTTTACCGCCGAGAGGAGCGGCAACGGCGTACAGTGGGTTGGAGACCACATACGCCCGCGAGTGCGAATCCCTTCTCGCTGGCACTGGCCCGTGGGTGTTAGCTTATCGAGCGAGTTCGGATATGCCAGACCAGCATTTTCCAATCCGACTTGGTCCTGGCAGATCATGCCGATTGTGGACCAGACCGTTGGGCGTTGGTACTGGTCGGTCAACGCGACGATGGTCTGGAATGTCCATGTCGTTCCCGCGCCCGCAGACTCGACACCCTCCGAGAAACAGGCCTACTATCACAACGTCGCCCCGCGAGGCGTGACGTTCGGCCCGGCGGCAACCCTGACGTATGCTCCATCAAAGTATTACAACATCGGTGTTGAGTATTATTCTTATTATGGCCAGCTGGGGAACTTTGTCTCTCCGCATAATCAGCAGCAACAGATCTTCCCCGTCGTGAACCTGTTTGTTTCGCCCAAGTGGGAGATCAATATTGGCGCGGGCTGGGGTGCGACCGCGGGAACCGATCATCTGATCGTGAAATGCATAATAGGACGCTATTTTGATTGGTCACATCACCGTCCCGGCAGTTCTGACAGCGCGCGATAGGCAGCAAGGAGCCTGGTGAACCGGCGCACATTCATCGCGCAAGCGGGCGCGGCTTTCACCGGGGGGATGTTGGCTTCCGTCGCGCCAGCATGTGCCCAAACGGAACCCGACGTGAAGCTGGAGATCACGCCTCTGGCGCTCGAGATCGCGCCTGGCAAGGTGGTTCACACCATTGCCTATAATGGGCGCGTGCCGGGCCCGCTGATTCGCTGGCCCGAAGGCAAGCCCATCGTAGTCGACGTAATCAATCGCACCGCAATCCCTGAGATCGTTCACTGGCACGGGTTTTGGACTCCCTCCACCATGGATGGATCGGTGGAAGAAGGCGGTTCGATGATCGCGCCCGGTGCCCAGTTCCGATATCTATTCACGCCGCGCCCGGCGGGATTCCGTTGGTACCACACCCACATCTTTGCCGGGCATGATTTGAAGCGCGGGACTTATACCGGGCAATTCGGCTGCTTCTATATCGAGCCCAAAGACGACGCCGGTGCATACGACAAGGAGATCTTTCTTAGCCTGCACGACTGGAACGCGTACAGGTCCGCCAGCGGAGATTCCTCGATGGAAGCTGCCTACGATTACGCAACCATCGACAGCCATATGCTCGGCTTTGGCGATCCCATTCGGGTCCGTGAGGGGCAGCGAGTGCTCTTGCATCTTCTGAATGCGAGCGCCAGCGTGGTTCACTGGCTGGCACTTGCGGGGCACGAAATGACCATTGTAGCCATGGATGGCAACCCTGTTCCCACTCCAGACCGAGTGCGCGCCGTCCGTTTAGCGCCCGCCGAGCGCATCGATGCCGTTGTTGAGATGAATCAGCCGGGAGTGTGGATTCTGGGCGAAACGCATGAACAAATGCGCAGGATGGGCATGGGGATCGTGGTCGAGTACGCCAACCAGCAGGGCGAGGCCAGATGGATGGAGCCGCCGGAAACGCTGTGGGACTACCGGCCTTTCGCTACGTCCCAAGCAGCCACCCGTGAACCGGATGAGATCATTCCGTTGCGGTTCGAGTCAAAATTTCACGGACGGGGCGCCTTCGATTCCTGGACGATCAACGGAAAGTCTTACCCTCACACGGACACGATCACACTACGCCAGGGAAAAAGGTATCGCCTGCGGATGATCAATCGCAGTGCGGACGATCACCCGCTTCATCTGCATCGGCACACTTTCGAGGTCACCAGTCTCGATGGAAGGCCGTCCTCAGGGCTGAATAAAGACGTGCTGGTGATTCCGGCTAACACGACCGCCGAGGTCGATTTCACGGCGGACAATCCAGGTGCAACTCTCTTTCATTGTCACAATCAGAGTCACATGGACTTCGGATTTATGATGCTTTTTCGATATGTCTGAGCCGGTTCGAGGCTCGCGCGTGATCCGCACCTGACGCAATTATCGTAGTGCAGCATCGCGACTTGTCGCCGCGGATTTCCTATCAATCCGTTGCATCCTGAAACGGACGCACTGGCCAGGGAAATGACAGAGAAGCAAATTTATGGCAACTGGCGCTCTATTCTGGGTTCGGGGTGTGTTTGAGAGTCCAAGGAATCGCGCCTCAAGGGGATGGGCTTTGAAGCGCTTGCGACACCCCCACTGACAGAAGGGATTTCAACGGAATTGAGTTGACGCGGGGAAAGGGCTGAAACGGGACTGGGTCTCATGTAGACTCTTGCGTTTCGGGGGGAGTCGGATGGGTGGCCAGGTCCCGATCGCGCAGGCTCAGCAGGAACCACAGATGCCGCATTGGAGCGTTGCGCGCGGCGTGGCGTTTCGCTTCTGCTTTGTGTACTTCGGGTTGTACTGCCTGGGCACGCAGATTGTCGGTGGGTTATTTCTCATTCCCATAGCGGAAGTTGCAGACCCAGCCTCGCTCTGGCCGATGCGACAGATCACCTTTTGGACGGCTGCTCATATTTTCCATGCCAAGCTGCCCCTGATTTACAAGGACAGCGGCAGCGGCGACAAAACTTTCGATTGGGTATTCGCCTTCTGCCTGCTGGTGATCGCCGCGCTGGCAACCGGGATTTGGTCGGCTCTGGACCGACGCCGCGAAAACTACATCACGCTTTACAAATGGTTCCGGCTCTTTATTCGGTTTGCGCTGGCCTCAGAAATGATTCTGTACGGCATAGATAAAGTCATTCCGCTGCAGATGCCCTTCCCGTACCTGACCAGGCTGCTCGAGCCCTACCATGAGTTCTCTCCGATGGGAGTGCTGTGGTCTTCGATCGGGGCTTCGCCGGCGTATGAAATTTTTGTGGGCTGCGCGGAAACGCTTGGCGGAATCCTGCTTATCTTTCCCCGGACGACGACGCTCGGCGCGCTTGTTTCACTGGCGGACCTGACGCAGGTTTTCATGCTCAATATGACGTACGACGTCCCGGTGAAGCTTTTCTCGTTCCACCTGCTGCTGATGGCGTTGTTCCTGCTCGCGCCAGAGTTCCAGAGGTTGGCGGACTTCTTTTTCCGCAATCGCACGGCTGAGCCTTCGACCCAGGATGAGCTTTTTCAAACGCGGCGCGCGAACCGGATCGCGCTCGTCGCGCAGATCATTTTTGGCATTTGGCTGATAGGAGCTAATGTCTACACCGGTTGGGACGCCTGGCACACTTACGGAGGCGGACGCCCCAAATCTCCGCTCTACGGAATCTGGAATGTGTCCGAGCTTTCGATTGACGGTCAGGTCCGGTCGCCGCTGCTTAGTGATTACGACCGCTGGCAGCGCGTCGTGTTTGACTTCCCCGAGAGAGTAAGCTTTCAGCGTATGGACGACTCGTTTGCGGGATACGGCGCCACGATCAACACCAATGAGAAAACCATTGCGCTTACAAAGAATATCGACAAGAACTGGAAAGCCAACTTCACGTTTGAGCGCGTGGCAGAGGATCAGTTGATCCTTGATGGCGACATGGACAGCCATAAGATTCGCATGAAGCTCCAACTTGTGGACCACAAAAAGTCTTTGCTTGTGAGCCGCGGGTTTCACTGGATTCAGGAATATCCCTTCAACCGCTAAGCGGGGCGAGACGCGCTCTGGTAGCCGACGGGAGCATCGAAACTCTCGGAGAGCTTACTTTTGTGTTGGAATGACCTATGCCGAGGACAAAGGGTATTTTGTGAAGAGCGGGATACGGAGAGATCGTTTCACTGTGATCTACGATGAGCCTTAAGGCATGCGTCATCGGCGCTGGTCCGAATGGTCTCGCAGCGGCCATAGTTCTGGCGCAGGCGGGGTTGCAGGTGGATGTGCTGGAGGCGGAGCCGACGCCGGGCGGGGCTGCGCGGACCCTCGAGCTAACTTTGCCGGGCTTTCGACACGACTTCGGTTCGGCAGTCTATCCGCTTGGCGCGGGTTCGCCATTTTTTGCGTCGCTGCCGTTGGCTGACCATGGATTGGAATGGATTCACTCGCCCGCCACAGTGGCGCATCCTCTCGATGACGGTACGGCGATGACGTTGGAACGCGACTTGGGCGAAACCAGAGATGCGCTGGGGACCGATGGACTGGCGTGGGACAGGCTTATGCGTCCGTTCGTCGAGCGCTGGACGGAGTTTGCTCCGGAGATACTTCGTCCCGTCTCGTTGATGCCAAAACATCCGTGGTTAATGGCGCGTTTTGGGTTAGTCGGGCTACGGTCGGCCAAAGCTGTCGCTGGACGGTTTCGCAACGAGCGAACCCGGGCACTCTTCGCCGGGCTGGCTGCGCATTCTTTTCTCAGTTTGGACGAACCATTGAGCGCGGCGTTCGCCATGATGATGGCCGTGCCAGCGCACGCCGTTGGCTGGCCGATTCCTCGGGGCGGCGCGCAGTCACTATCAAATGCACTCTGCGGGTTTCTTTCGACTTTCGGAAGCAAGGTGAAGACTTCATCGCCGGTCGCGAGTTTGGAGGCACTGGGCGGCTATGAGCTGCTTTTGTGTGACCTGACTCCGAGGCAGATGGTCGAAGTTGGCGGGCAAAGATTATCCGAGAACTACAAACGGCGATTGGAAAGATATCGCTACGGCCCCGGCGTCTTCAAAGTGGACTACGCGCTGAACGCAGCGATTCCGTGGAAAGCTACGGGTTGCCTGCGAGCAGCAACGGTGCATCTGGGAGGAAGCTTTGAGGAGATTGCTGCGTCGGAAAAGGCGATGCGAACCGGAGGTCACGCCGAGCGTCCGTTCGTACTGCTGGTTCAACCGAGTCTCTTCGACAGCTCGCGCGCTCCAGGGGGCAAACATACGGCATGGGCTTATTGTCATGTGCCCAACGGGTCGAAGGTAAACATGCTGGAGAGATTGGAGAATCAGATTGAGCGATTCGCCCCGGGCTTCCGCGACTGCGTGTTAGCGCGACGGGTGTTTTCTCCAGAGGGCCTTGAGGGCATGGACGCTAACCTTATAGGAGGAGATGTCGGAGGCGGGGCGCTGGACATGCGACAGTTTTTGTTTCGCCCGACGTGGCGACATTATGCGACGTCGGCACGCGATATTTATATTTGCTCGGCGTCCACTCCGCCAGGTGGAGGAGTGCATGGCATGTGCGGCTATCATGCGGCGAAGATGGCGTTGTTGAGATGGCAAGATCCTTAGCCTGGGCGGCGCTGGGAGTTGTGCCCGAATGAGAACTGCGCAGGCATGCCTTTTGCCACGAAGAAAGTTTTTCGCGACTTAGGATTTGCCGCGGTTATCGACACGCGGATCGATGGCGCGGCGCGGGATACGAACAAGGATGCGCGTACCCTGCGATGAGTCGGATCGAGGTTATTTTCTGCCGATGAAGCGGACGCGGAGGGTGAAGGCCAGGCCTTGTCCTCCGGAGAAGGCACCGAAATTAGGAGCGTCGATATTGTTCACCACGGTGTCGGGATTTTGGCGGTTGAGCACATTCACCGCTTCTACGCGGACTCCCCAGAGATAGCCCCGGAAGCCGAATTTCTTTTCGAGGCCGATGTTGAGGCTGGCATAGGCGGGGAAGCGCAACGAGTTGGGCGGGCCAACGATTTGCTGTTGCAGATTGATGACGCTGAATGGGTAGCCAGTCCTGTACTCGAGGAAATAGCTCAGTTGGATTCCCCAGATGTGCGTGGGGGCCCAGCCCCAAGTGACGAGGCGGTTGGGAGCATCCCATGCGACAGGGCCGGGCTGCTGCGCGACATAGAAGATCGAGCCGAGGGCGGGGTTCAGCACTTCGTTGGAATGCGCGACGGAGCGTGTGTAAGCGCCGTAGACTTCCATGCTCTCGGAAAAAACGTGCCGGAGGGAAACCGTTGCGGAGCGATAGCGGTCTTTGCGGGTGTCCTGCAGAAGAAAAATTCCTCCAGGCTGCGTAGGTTGCTGATCGACGTAGGCGAAGCCATCAGAGCCGTTGCGGGCAAGGAGCTGGAGACCGAGGAGCGTATTGTGGACGAGTTTCTGCTGTAAACCGGCGCTGTACATTGTGAAGCGTGGTTGTTGCAGGCCGGTTGCGGGCAGTACGAATTGGCTGACTACGGGGCTTGGAGGAACAATGTTGCCGGTGGAGTTATAAAACGTGTCGAGCTGCTGCTGGTCGAAAGCTTGGGCAATTTGAGAAAGATTCAACGGAACATTGTAGATGCCCCAACCTAGCGAAATTTTCGAGGTATCGTCTCCAAAGGGAAGCACGTTCGCGTGGAGGCGCGGCTCGGCCATAGCGCTTTGCGTGAAACGATCCCAGTCCGTGCGCAAGCCTGCCTGCACAACGAAGTACTTTGAAATGGTCCACGTATCCTGCGCGTAGCCGCCAGCCTGGGTATTTGAGAGGTATGGATTTGCGGGGCCGAAGAAAGTTGTTTGACGCACCAAACAGCCAGCTTGAAGTGCGGAGCTGCAAGTCGTTCCGTCCGTTGCTACGGCGTTGAGCGCCTGGATTTCGCCGCGATCGGCGGAAAGCAAATAGTTGAGGCCTGCGGTATTGAGTCCAACAGCGAGTTGATGAGTGCCATGCCAGCGGCGTGTTGCGGCGGGCATGCCGGCGACAGCTTGTAAGCGGCGGCCGCGTTGGTTTAAGCGTTGGAAATAGTTGCCGGAGGATCCGTTGACGAGAAGGACGTAGGTTTGCGTGCCTTGCGGGATGTAGTCCAGGATGCTTTCATCGGCCGCGACACCAAAATCGAAAAGCGTGTCGGCGAGCCATACTTGGTCTTTCAGAGAGGCGAAATACCGGTGCTGATCGCCGGTGACGGTTGTAGAGACAGGGTCGAGAGCGTCCAAGCCGAGGTTGGTACCGCGTGCGATGTTGTAGAGGAAGCTGGCGTGGAGAATGTGCTTGGGCGTGATGTTGTATTGCAAGCGGAGAAGATTGTCTCCCGCCCATTCTTGCCAAGTGTTGGCGCCGGAAGGCTGGCCTTTGACGACAGCGAATGTGTGTTGAACGCTGATGGAATTGGAAAGCCAAAAGCGGCCGCGTTTGATGGGTCCCGAGAAGGTAAAGCGCGGATACCAATTGCCGAGGTGAACGCCTTCCTGGATGTTGATGCCTGGGGCGGGATTGGTGGTACCGAAGCGCCAGCGATCGTCGCCATCTGGAGTTTCGAGGCTGAGGATGTTTGCGCCGGCATGCGCGTAGCTCGCGCCGAATCCGCTGGTTTGGACTTCGGCGGCGCGTGTGGCATCGACGTTGAAACGAGAGGTGAGCTCCCCATTCACGGGGTCGCCGATTTCGAAGCCATCGAGTAAATACTGCGTTTCGCCTGAGCGCGCTCCGGCGATGTGAAGATTGCCGAGATTGTCCTGGGTGATCTCGGGGAGAGCGACAAGGCTCTCCGCGAGAATGTGCGGGCTTGGCACGGGAATGTCTCGAACATCGCTGGCCGTAAGCGTGTTGCGCTGGGCAGTATCTTGGGGATCGATTTGATTGGCGCGAGCCGTGACCTGGACTCGTTCGTGAACTTCTTCTGCGTGGTTTAGGGTCAGAGTGAGTTCGTTGGGACCGGGTTGCAAGGTGAGAGCGTGGCCGGTGATGACGAAGAAGCCGGCCTTGCGGAGTTCCAGCTTGTACTCGCCTGCGGGGAGATTTTTTAAGGTGAAGCGGCCGGCTCCGTCAGATTCCGCGCGATAGACGTGGGCCGCCGCGTCCTCAAGCTTTACTTGCGCGGCGTCCACGGGGACGCCGTTTTCATCCAACACCAGACCGGTGTAGCTTGCCAAGTCCGCCGCACGAGTCTCCAGGGGCGCAAGAATATACAGACATGCCAGAACAGAAATAAGTTGGCGAGCGAACCGCATCCCACACCCGTTTTCCTGGGCCTGGATTTATTAGACTACGGATTTTTCGGGCGGGATGTCTTTTTGCGCTTGAGATTGTTGCGAGAGTTATAAAACCCATAGTGGACGAAGCGCGGGAAACGGAGACGCGACAGGCGGGCTTTGAGTGCGGCGAACCAAGTGAGGCGGCGTTTTGACTGGCGCTTCCTCGCGAAGCTTCGCGCGGCCATTTCGAGGCCGATCCAATCAAGCTTTTCAAGGGCGGCACATTGTTCCTCGGAGAGGCCGGCTTTTTGCGATTCCGCACGGGGATCTGCTTTGAAATTTGCGCGGGCGTCCGCGTCGACATAGAGACGCGCCAGGAAGGCTTCGAGTTGGCTGGCGCTCATGCGAGGACCTCCACGGTTTGGGCGCGGCGAGCTCTGCCTTTGGCGAGGGCGCAGCGAGCTTGCACGATTTGCGCGAGGAGAGAGTCCATCGAAGGATAGTCGCCATCGCGTTCGAGGATCACGGTGAGCGGGCTCGGGGCGCGGGCAGCAGTTTCTTCGAGGAGATCGAAGACCGGATCGGGAACATCGTGAAAGTGATCATCCAGCAGCCGCTGCGTGCCGTCGGGGGCAGAAACGAATTTTCCGCCAGCAATGTGAATCGCGGTGATGCGTTCGGGAGGAATTTTCCGCACAAACTCGATGGGGTTGTAACCGTGATTGAGGCCGTTGGCGAGGACGTTGTGAAGATCGAGGAGTAGGCTGCAATCGGAAGAGGAGAGGATGCCAGCGATCCAGTCGGACTCAGAGAGTGTGCTGGCGGGCGGATCGATCAGAGTGGCGATATTTTCGACAAGAGGCTTGGCTCCGACGGCGGCTTGAGCGCGATGCAAATTGGAAGCGGCGGCATCAACGGAGGCGGAGCTGCGAGGCGGGGCGGCGAGATGGCCAATTTCGATTCCGCCGGCACGGACGAAAGCCAGATGCTCAGACCAGAATTCGGGGCGGATTTGGTCGAAGAGGCGCGCCATTTGATCGAGGCGCTTGGTTTCCACGGGAACGGAAGAGGCGAGGCCGAGACTGACGCCGTGGAGCACTACGGGGATTTGAGCGGCGAGTGTTTTGAGAGCGCGGATTTGGCGGTGCGGTGCAGAGAAGAAATCGTCGGCAATCACCTCCAAAAGGTCGATGCCATCGAGGTGTTCGAGAATGCCGACGGCCAGGTCGGGGCGCCAACCGAGGCCAACTCTGTCTGTGAGGTAGTTCATCGATCTAGCTCCCGCAACCACCACAGCCGCCTCCGCCGCAACCTCCGCCACCGCCACAGCCACCACCACCGCACGTGCTGCCGCTGGAGCCGCAGCTGGTAGTGGTGCCACACGATGAGTTGCCGGAACCCCAACCGGAAGAGCCTGATCCGCGAGTCGGTCCGCGTGGGCGAAGGGCCATCACGGAGGGAAAGAGGATGGGGGAAACTTCGGCGAGTCCGTAAGCGGAGGCAAGCCAGACGAGGTCGGAAGTCGCGCCACCGGGACGAAGAGAGGCAGCACGCTGACGCAGGGAGCTGAAAAGAGATTTCACGTCCTGGAGAAATTTTTCGCCGCGCATGGTGCGAAACGGAGTGCTTGTCCTAAAAACGACGAACGCGGCGAGACCTGAAAGAATGACGAGAAAGAGGATGTTGGTGCGGCCGCGGGAAAGAGCGATAAAGATTTTTACGACGGCGACGCCGAGGAGGATGCCGATGGCAATGGCAACCCGGCGGAGACGGGCCTTGCGAACTTCTTCGTCGGGGAGGAGGCCGAATTTTTCGAGATTGATGGCGTAATCGAAGCAGGCAGTGCAGCCTTCGAGAGAGGCGAGTGTCGAGTGAATGGGCTGGGCGGTTTTGAAGGCTTCGAGGATGCGCTTTTCGATGGGGCGCTTTACGGATTCGACGGCGGCGGGGTCAGCGAGTTCGAGGCGGCTGTCGGCGCTTCCGGGTAAGAGGGCGGGACTTCCGGAACTTTTGAGAGTCAACAGACCGCGGTCGATGAGGGAAAGTGTGGCGACTCGGAGGGCTTCGCTTTCGCCGCCGCGCAAAAAAGCGACAAAGTAGGGATCGTCGATGGGAGGCTTGCCGGTGTCGCGGTCTTCGCTGAGGCGGCGGAGAAGCGTGAGGGCTACGATGACCAACCAGGCGAAAAAAATATAGAAGACGAGAAATTCGGGGCCGCGAAGATCAAAGGGATTCACGGCGCACCTCAGAAGAGAGCGCTTCGGCTCGGGATTGCATGCGGCAAGCGAGGTCGAGGAGAGGAAAGAAGAGACGCGGCGCTTCGCCGGAGGCGGACATGCGTCTTTCCTGCGTGGCGGCAAGTCGAGCGGAGAGCTGCGGCCATTCGGGAATGGCGAATTCCGCGCCCAGCGATTCGAGAGCTTGCGAAGGGGACGCCGCGGGGCGGCCTTCGAGGTCGAGAAGGACGGCGGCGTACGAACGCAGAGGACCGAGTGCGCCGGCGATCAGGAGGCTGAGTTGCTCTTCACGCAGACTGCGGGCGACATAGGCGGCGCGGAGGCGAAGAATGAGGTTGAGGAGTTGCTGACGGAGCTGGCGAACCTCGGCATCGCGAGGGACGGTGAGAGACACGAACGGATCTTCGCCGAAGAGAATGGCGCGGCGGCGACGAATGTCGGCGAACTTGGGCGCGAAAGAACGGGCAGCGTGAGGGATTTCATCCTTCAAGAGAAACATGGGATGGAGTTGTATGGCGGCTTGTGCGACGCGCAGAGGCTGACGGAGCTGGTCGGCTTTGGCTTGGCTGAAGGAGGCAAGAACGAGAATTAGATTTAGGTCCGAGGTGGCGCGAAGCTTGCCTTCCGCAGCGCTTCCGAAGAGGACTGCCGAAAGAAGATCAAGGCCGAAAGCATCCTTCGCGGATTGGAGAAATGTATTAAGAACCTCGGCGATTGGAGGGGGCAGTTGCGGCAGGGGAAGTGGCGTGGAGGAACTCATCAAAGACCTCACGCGTCACGGAATAGGTGCTAGAGCGATGCTAGGGTGCCGCGACGCGAAAGTCAACGAATGGAAACTCAAAATCGCGGTTCAGCTCGAAATCCAGCCAGCTTTGACGAGCATTTCTTGCGTAACCTCGGTCACTGAACGATTTTCGCTGGTGACGGTGAAATCCTCCAAATGCGCGCGGTCAAGGATGGCGCTCAAGGCCACGACGCGAGCAACATAAGCCGCCTGGGAGATCCCTGATTCGCGCAGTTTGACGCGCTGTTGCATCGTTTCGAAGCTGGCGGTGAGGCGGCAGACGACCGTGTTTGTCTTTGAAATAAGGCCACGACAGAATTCCAGTTCGACGCGGTCTTCAATCGCGCGCGCCAGCAAGAACCGCTGAATTCCAAGAGAAGCATAGTTTTCGTAAACAGACTGAAGGTTGCGGTACATCACGCCATCGTGGCCGGCGGAGGGCGCGAAATGTGAAAGCCCAAGTACGTCCAAGTCGATCGCTGCATGGGGAATTTGGCGCAGCGCGAGGATGTCCGACGCTTCGCCCAGAACGGTTGTCTTGCCCGCTCCCATCGTGCCGGTGATGATCAGAAGCGATCTCGTAACCGCTCCATCGCCGTTCAACGAACAGCGCCGAGGGAATCGAGGTGGGGAGAGATGCCGCTGAAGGCGCTTTTTGAGCTGGAGATGACCTCGTTGGCGCCGAGGCTCTCGAGAATTTCGGTAAATTCGTCGAGATAACAGCGGACGATGATGAGGGCTTTTTTGTTGCGGTCGCGGGCGCGCTTGGTGACGAGGAGGGCGGTTTCGATGTTGTTGGAGGTAATGATGACGAGCTTGGCGCGCTCAATGCCTGCATCTGTCAGCGAGCTTTCCTGCTTGGCGTCGTCCACGATGATGGGTTCGCCGTCTCGGATCAGGTCATCGACGGCGGCGGGGTCTTTGTCGATCAAAACGTAAGGCTGCTTCGAGCGGCGGAGATGCTCGACGATGCGAATGCCGAGATGCGTGTAGCCGATGATAATGACGTGGTCTTGCATTTCTTTGGCGAGCATGCGGCAACCTTCCTGCGGATTGTAGCGCTGCAGGGCTTGAAGCATGAAGATGGAAATGACGATGCCGAAAAGGACGCATTGGCCCCAGAAGGAGTAGAGAGCCCAAAAGGAATCGGGGCGGTAGCGAAAATAGATGGCGTCTAGAAAGGAATCGCGGAGAGGGAGATGATCCCAGAAGTGAAAGGCGAGCGTGCCGAGAGCGAACCAAAGGGCGATGAGCGCGAAGCCCCAGCGGCTTTGCCGGAGGAAGATGAGCAGGCGAATCCAGAAGAAGCGGCGCATGGTCGGCGAAGGCCGCAGCGGGCCAAAAAGGAATGGTAGGCTCGTGGGGACTCGAACCCCAGACCTCCACCGTGTCAAGGTGGCGCTCTAACCAACTGAGCTACGAGCCTGTAATTGGGTTAGTTTAGCATGAGAGGCGGAGCGATGCCGAGGGTGACGATTGATGCGGAGTTGAAGGCGAAATGCTCGCGCGTCGCGTTGGCGTGCGTGACGGCGGAAGTGGAAGCTGGGGCGACGCCGGGGGGTTTGGACCAAGAGCTGCGTGTTTGCGAAGAGAAGATTTTGAAATTGGCGGAGCCGAAGGCGGTGCTCGAGTCGGCGGCGATATTGGCGACTCGGGCGGGGTATAAGGCGTTGGGCAAGGACCCGGCCCGGTATCGCGGGTCGGCAGAGGCGCTTTTGCGGCGGGTGATCGCAGGGAAGGGATTGCCGCGGATTAATAATGTGGTGGACGTGATCAACGTTGTGAGCGTCGAGAGCCGGTTGCCAGTGGGGCTCTATGACTTGGCGCACGTGCAAGGCGATATCGTGTTTCGACCGGGACGGGCTGGCGAGACATACAAAGGAATCGGGAAATACGATTTGAACTTGGAAGGGTTGCCAGTGTTTTGCGATGCGATCGGACCGCATGGAAGTCCGACGAGCGATTCGGAGCGAACGATGGTCACGCTGGCGACGAAGCAGGTGATTGCGATCATTATTTCGTTTGGCGGGGCGGATGGGCTTGAACGCTGGGCAGAAAGACTGTCGGAGATGTTGAAGCAATACGCTTCGGGAAGAAACATTCAAACGCATGCCGTCTAGCAGCAGCGGCGCCAATTTTGCAACAGCGGTGGCCGAAGCGCGGGCGGGGCAAGCCCAGCCCCTACAAGTAGCCTGCCCGAACGAAAGATCCAAAAACTACTTGGCGGCGAGCTGAGATTCGTCCTCGCGGACGCGGTGACTCAGAAGGCCGCGGGCGGCCAGGAGTTCGGCGTTGAGAAGGGCGGCTCCGGCGGCTCCACGAACTAGATTGTGCGAGAGCAGGGTGAGCTTTATGTCTAAGAGCGGGCATTCGCGGACGCGACCGACGACGGCGGCCATGCCATTTCCGGCGTCGACGTCGCGCCGCGGCTGAGGACGGTCGTCGCCATCAAGAACGACTACGGGATGACGGATGGCAGAAGGAAGGGACTCGAGTTCGGCGTCCACTTCGAAATTTCGCAAGGCTTCGCGGACTTCTTTTAGGCAAGCGATTTTCTTCAGGCTGACGGAAATGCACTCGAGGTGGCCCTCGAGAACAGGAACGCGATTGCAGTGGGCGCTGAGGCCGAGGCCGGCGTCGATGAAACGGGCGCCATCCCATTTGCCGAGGAGCTTTTGCGGCTCGGACTCCATTTTTTCTTCTTCGCCGCTGATAAAGGGAATGACGTTTGCGTGAATGTCCATAGATGCGACGCCGGGATAGCCTGCGCCGGAGATGGCTTGCAGCGTGACGGCGAAAACTTTCTCGAGTCCGAAGGCGTCCGCGAGCGGCTTCAGGACGAGGACGAGGCCCGCCGTCGAACAATTCGGATTGGTGACGATGAAGCCGGTGTTATAGCCACGATTTTTTTGCTGCGTGGGAATGGCGTCGAGATGCGAGGCATTGACTTCAGGAATGAGAAGGGGAACGTCGGGATCCATGCGGTGATTTTTTGAGTTGCTCACTACGGGATATCCCGCGCGGGCGAAGTCTTCTTCGGCGCCTCCGGCGACGCTCGAATCGAGCGCGGAAAAAACAAAGTCGCAATCGAGGCTAGGGTCGAGGCTTTTGACCACTAGACCGCGCGCGGCTTCGGGAATGGGGCCGTCGATATGCCAGCGGACAGCTTCTGCGTAGCTCTTGCCCGAAGAGCGTTCGGAGGCGGCAACTTCCGTGAGCTCGAACCAAGGATGACCGGAAAGGAGCTTTACGAGGCGCTGCCCCACAAGGCCTGTCGCTCCCAAGACGCCCGCGCGCCATTTCTTCCGGCCGCCGCCCGGCATGGAAAATTCCCCTGGCTGTGCCATACCGCTCTTATCGCCATTCTCCGAAGAAGGCGCGCTCATGCCGCACCCCCGAATTGCGCGCGGCCATTTGTGTTTTGGGGCAGGCCAATGCGCGTTCCCCGAACATGCGGTTTAAATGTGTTGCGAATCCAGATGGTCATATCCGTTTCCGCGGCAAGCGGCAGCACGTGAGGATGAAGGACTTTTGCGCCACTGGCCGCAAGCGCGTGCGCTTCATCATAGCTCAGGTCATGGAGAAGTTTAGCTTCGACAGAGTCGTGAGGATTCGCAGTATAAACCCCGTCCACATCCGTCCAGATGACAAGCTCTTCGGCGTCGACGACATGGGCAATGATTGCGCCGGAAAAATCGGAGCTGTTGCGGCCGAGGGTCGTGATGCGGCCGTCGGGGGTCGCGCCAATGAAACCGGTTACAACAGGGACGAGGCCGGCTTCAAGAAGCGGAAGAAGAATGCCGCGGCCGCGCTCTCTGGTTTCTTCCAGATGAGGCTGGGCCTCGCGGAACGTGTCGCAAGTGAGAACGAAATCGGAAGAGGAAACAGGAACAGCAGCGACGCCTGTGTTTTCGAGAGCGGCTGCGAAGAGACGGGCGCTGAAGCGCTCGCCGAAAGAGGCGAGGCGATCGGCGAGTTCCGCGGTGGCAACGACGCGGCCCTTGAGCGGCACTTCGTGGAGAAGATCGCGGCCGAGAAGCTGAAGGCCGAGGCGGACACGCTCCTGTTGCTCTTCACCAAGCTGCAGATCCTGAAGCACAGCGAGGTGGAGATGGATGATGCCTTCGGCTTCATTGCGCGCGTGGGAGAGCTTTCCTTCGGCAAGAGCGCGCGAAATGGAGAGAAGACGATCGGTGACTCCCTTCATCGCGGAGACCACGACGATCACGCTTGAACTCTGCGCAGCCACGCGGACGAGGCCGGCGGCGTGCAACATGCGCTCGGCTCCAAGCAGCGAACTGCCGCCGAACTTCAAGGCGACGACGGGTTGATTCGGGTTCTCACCCGTATTTCTGTTGGTGAGTGCAAATGGCTCTTTTTCGCTGGTGATCGCCAAGTGGTCAACGAAGCAGCTTTCCTCCGCCACTTCTTCCTGCACGTGTTCGGGGCTCATGACATCCGCTCCTGGTTTCCGCTGGAGCGTCTCTGGCGGGGGGCTTAAAAGAAGAAACCCGCCGCCTGATTCGCTTCAGGCGGTGGGTTGGAAACTTTTTCTAGCTTGCTAGCTGTTTCTCCACGCGCCGGAAGCGAAAATAGTCTTCTTCGCCTTAGTCGAGGTAATCGACATAGACGTCGTAATGGTAATTTGCTTGGTCGCGATGGAAATCATACCGGAAAAAAGATTAGCACAAGAAAAACCGGACGCATAGCAAAGATTGCAAAAGAGATTCGGGACTGTGTCCAGAAGAGCTAGGAACGGTCACGCCGTTACCGCGCATTAGCCGGGTAGGTCGTGTGAGTTCGTCTGCAAGAATTCCTTAACCAGTTTTAAATCAATAATTTACAGATAGCGACTAAATCCGGGGGCATGGGTTAGACAGAGCACGGGTCGGTGGGCGCAGGGTGCGCCTCCGGGGTATTCAAGATCGAAAGGAAAGAAAGCCATGAATCCAATGAAGTGGTTAAGCGGGCTATTTGCGCTTGCGCTGATCGCGTTTGCGGTGGGATGTGGGGCCGGAAACATGAGCACGCCGCCGGTCGCGCAACAGCAGTCGGGGATGGTATTTGTGTCCGGTGGGGACGCGCCTTTGCCGAGCGTTGTTTCGCTCAAAGTGGTGATTATGGGAATTAGTGTGGCGCAAGGCACAAGCGCTCCTATAACAGTCACGACGGGCCAGCAGACGGTGGACTTTGCGAGACTGAACGGAATGCACACGCTGATCGATATGAACAGTATTCCAACGGGAACGTACGACTCGGTGATTGTTACACTGGCGAATCCAGAGATCGATTATCTCAATGTGACGAATCCGCAGACGAATCCCCCGACGAAGCCGACGATCAGCAGCTATACGTCGACTACGACACCGGCGGCGACGCTTTCGAAATCGATGGTGACGATCAGCCTGAGCAACCCGCTGACAGTAACGGCGGGCCAAGTCATCGGCCTCGGGTTCGAATTCGACATTCAAAAGTCGCTGGCGCTCGATATGAACGGCCAGATCACCGGCGTTATAAATCCGACGATAAGCGTGAACGCCATCACTCCAAGCGATGCGGACGCGTATATCGATGAATTTATCGCGGGCGTGACGACCATCAACGCGGTGGGGAATTCCTTTACGATCCAAGGGCCGCATGGGCACGCATTTAAGGTGGACGTGAACGATCAGACGGAATGGGAAGGTGGCGAGACCATCAACGACCTGACCATGACGTCGATCGTAATGATCTCTGGCACGCTGGACAGGACAGCAGGGACGTTTGATGCGGACACGGTGGCCATTCTTTCGCAGGATAGCTTCTATGCGGGAGGACTGATCACCTACGTGGATCCACCGACGGGCACGGCGCAGAACTTCGATCTGTACGTGCGTGATGTCTTGCCGGCGAACACGGGATTTAATTCCGGGCAGATCTCGACGATCGACCTGAACGGCAGCGAGAAGTACTTCGTCTACTGGATGCACAACGTTTTCATCAACCCGAGGTGGAGCAATATTTTCTTCAACTCGTCGCTTCTGGTTCCCGGGCAGCACGTGAGCATCGGCGGGCCATTTTCGAATGGCGCCGTTACGGTAAAGCGCGTGGTGCTGCGGCATGAAGGACACACAGGCACGCTGGTGCCAGGCAGCGCAAACGTTGGTACAAGCACGTTCCTGTTCAATTCGAATGGGTTGGCGGGCGTGTTGTTCAACGGGCCGGTGACCGTCTATGTGACGCCGTTCACGAAGTTTGGCGGCGGGTTGACGAGTCTGCAGGACCTCACGAACAATCCGACGAACACCTTGCGGGTAGTCGGCGTGGTGCTGAAGGATCCCATCAGCAGCCAGCCGGTGTTTGTGGCACGCAGCGTAACGGAGCTGACGAACTAAGAAAACAAGCTAATCGATTTAACCGAAACGGCCACTCCGAGAAATCGGGGTGGCCGTTTCTTCTTATAGGTGGCATTAACAAAGCAGGGCTTAAAAAACAAACTACGCTTGGAAGACTAAACTGGAGCAGGTGAGGCCGGATTCGGCTTTTTGGAGTTCGGAGATGTCCAGCAGGGTGACGTGGAATCCGGCGGCTTCTATGAGGGCGCGTGTGCGAGGGAAGGACGCGGGAAAGATGACGGTGTTGGCGAGTGGCAGGGCATTTGCGGCGTGGGGTTCGGCGGGATCGACGTCTATCCAGGCGTAGCCAGCAAAAGGCGCTGGATCAAACCAGGCGCGGTTGGCGAGTAGCGTATCTGGGCCGAGGCAGGTGACCGCGGACTTAAGATGCAGGCAGCCCGTAACTGGCACGGTGACAACTTCGTAGTGGTGCGGCGCGAGGATGGCGGAGAGCTGGCGAATGCCTTCGGCGTTGCTGCGTTTGGTTTCGCCGACAAAAAGCTTGCGGCCGATACGCAGAACGTCTCCGCCCTCGACCGTGCCAGGAAGAGTGACATGCTCGATTTTGCGAAATTTCGAGATGGCCTGCGCTAGCGAAGCAGCCTCCGGACGGCGTGATTCGGTACCGAGCGGGAAAAGGACGGCGAGTTCATCGAGGATGATAGCGGGATCCTCGACGAACATGGAATCAGGAAGAGCAGGCTCGGCGGGAAGCGAAACGAGGCGCGCGCCGAGCTTTTCGAGAAGCTGCTCGTAGGCGCGATGCTGCGCGCGCGCGATTTGGAGATCGATTGGCTGGCGTGGAATAAAGCTTAGTTCGCAATTTACGATGGCCGGACTGACGGCGCGCGTGATGGCAGTGAGCATGATGGAAAAGCGAGTTTACACGAGAACCGCGCGAAGGATTGATGCCCGGGTGCGAAGAAGATAGACTCGGCGCGCAGGAACCGGTGAGGGGGCCTTGCATGGGCGTATTGCGAAGAGTAGGGAGCGGCATGGCTGCGTGTGCACTCGTGGCAGGAACATGCAGTGTTTCGCCACCGAGCCGTGCACAGGACAAAGCTACCGCGGCTGTGGACGAGGTCTTCGCGGACTTAACGAAGGCTGGTTCGCCGGGATGCGCGGTGGCGGTCTACAGAAATGGCAGGATCAGCTACAGCAAAGGATACGGTTTAGCGAATCTCGAGGAAGATGTTCCTATTACGCCCGGGTCGGTATTTGACATTGGCTCGACTTCGAAGCAATTTACGGCCGCGAGCATACTGCTGCTGGAAAAACAGGGGAAGCTTTCGGTTAACGACGATGTGCGGAAATACATTCCCGAGTTGCCGGATTACGGACCGAAGATCACCCTTCTGCATCTTCTGAATCACACGAGCGGACTGCGCGATTACCTGACGCTGATGGATCTCGCGGGCATTAATACAGACAGCGTGACGACGGACGAGGATGCGCTGCAAATCATCACCCGGCAGAAAGCGCTGAACTTTGCGCCCGGAAGCGACTGGCTGTACAGCAACAGCGGGTTTTTTCTGCTTTCCATCGTCGTGAAACGTGCGAGCGGCAAAACGCTCCGCGAGTTCGCGGCGGAGAATATATTCGCGCCACTTGGGATGACGCACACGCAGTACCGCGACGATCACACGGCCCTGATCCCCGATCGCGCGATGGCCTACGATCCAAAAGAAAAAAAGGATGGCTATACGCTGGATGTTTCTTATTTCGAGCAGACCGGCGATGGCGCCGTGCACACCTCCGTCGAAGACTTGCTGAAATGGGATGAGAATTTTTACAGCGGGCAAGTCGGCGGCAAGGATTTCCTGGCGGAAATTCAGGAGCCGGGCAAACTGAACAGCGGGAAGGTGCTGGATTATGCGAAAGGATTGCACATTGCCGATTACCGCGGATTGCACACAGTGAGCCATGGCGGCTCGTGGGGCGGCTACCGGGCAGAACTTTTGCGCTTCCCCGAGCACCACTTCTCCGTGGCGTGCTTGTGCAATCGGGGAGACGCGAACCCCACGAAACGCGCGGTCCAGGTCGCGGATATTTATCTGGGCAGCATGATGAAGCCGAAGGAAGAAAAGAAAGCCGCAGAACGGGAGACGCCCGAGCAGAAAGAGATCCCGCTGACCGCGGAACAACTTCGACGTTATACAGGTGACTATTGGAGCGGCGAATTGGGCGTGACGTATCGTCTGGGAATTGTCGACGGCAAATTAAGGGTCGTGGGTCTGCTGGATGGCGGAGGATTTCTTCATACGAGTACTCTGTCTCCTGAGGGGTTCGGGGCCACGGCTCCGGATGTGTTTCGTTTTACCAAGATGGGAATCACACTTCACTTCGAGAGAGATGCAAATGAGGCGATCACCGGGTTCAAGCTGGATGCGGGCCGCACGCTGGGGATGATTTTTACGCGCCGCGACGGCGCAGGTAAGTAGGAGGATTGATGGAAGCAGAAGCGGGAGCGAGTTCGATGAGGCGGGCGGCCGCGATCCTCGTGATCCTTCTGGGAGGAGCCGGCCTGTGGTGGCTGGGTGGCGGCGGAGCGGATGTAACGGCGGGCAAAGGTGGATTGTCCGCGACGATCACGTCCGGGCTGAAGCAAACTGGCGCTAACGATCCGCGACTTGCGGGCGCGCACCGCTTCGAAGATGGCGGTTGGATCTACGTGCATCTCGAAGGCGATCCGGCGAACATTGGTTTTCAGCACGGCTATCTGCTGGCGGCGGATATCGAGGATGGGTTCGCGGCGGTCAGCGCCGGGATGATGCATGAGACACAGCGCGACTGGGCGTTCTTCCGCAAGGCTGCGCATGAGATGCTCTGGCCGAAGATTGACGAGGAATATCAGCAGGAGCTGCAGGGAATCGTGGAAGGCTTGCGCGCGCGGACCAACTCTAAGCTGGACGTGGACGATATCGTGGCCATGAACGCGTTTGAAGAGCTGCCGGACTACTACGTGCCCTGGTACAACAAGCAGCAGAAAGTGGCGCATGCTCCGAATTTGAAAAGCCCGGGAAACTGCAGCGCGTTTGTAGCCACTGGGAGCTGGACGAAAGACGGAAAGATCGTCATGGCCCACAATAACTGGACAAGCTACGTGAACGGGGAGCGCTGGCGCATCGTCTTTGATATCGTGCCGAAAACTGGCTACCGGATTTTGATGGATGGATTTCCGGGAGTGATCGCGAGCGACGACGACTTCGGGATCAACAGCGACGGTTTGATGGTGACGGAGACAACCATCACGCAATTCGAAGGCTGGGACCCCAACGGGAAGGCGGAATTCGTGCGCGCGAGAAAAGCGCTGCAATACGCGGGCTCGATCGACGAGTACACGAAGATCATGCTTGAGGGGAACAACGGCGGCTACGCCAATGACTGGCTCCTGGGCGACAGCAAGACGGGCGAGATCGCGCAACTCGAACTAGGCCTGAAGGCTTCCAAGCTTTGGCGCACGAAGGACGGCGCATTCGCGGGCTCGAACTGGGCGCGCGATCCGAAAGTGATCAAAGCGGATGCGCCGCAATTCGAACCGGCCAACCTGGAGACGTCGCCCAATGCGCGGCGCGTGAGGTGGGATGCGCTTCTGAAAGAGAACAAAGGCCAGATCGATGTGAACCTCGCGGAGAAGATGCTCGGCGATCACGTGGACAGCTATCACCAAAAGCCGGAAACGAACGAACGGACTCTCTGCGGGCACGTGGATTCCTCGCCGCGCGGCGTGGATGTGTGGGGATGGAAGCCGTATTTTCCCGGCGGCGCCGTGCAAGCCAAAGCGACCGATTCCAGCATGACGAAGGACATGAAGATTGTGGCGCGGGCCGGACATCCCTGCGGAGAAGATTTTCTAGCCAAGCCGTTTTTCGCGGCGCATCAGGAATTTGCGTGGCAAGAGCCTTACTTGCATGACATGAAGGCGGGCCCGTGGACAGAGTTTCGTTCCGGGGAAACAGGAGTCTCGCAAAAACAGTAAGCGGAAGCGGCAACCTTGTTGCCGGGCTCAAATACGGCTGCTGGATCTCCCGCTAATAAGCTCGAAGATCCTCGCTAGGGCCAGCGCGTGACTTGCGCGAAATGACCAATCAATAGTGTGGTGATCGTAATGCCAGCGCCAAGAAGCATTCCGGCAAGAATAAGTCCGGCGACGCTGAGAGGTATCCAAAACCCGGAACGTGCGACGGAGGGTTCCTTCGTGAATACCGGAGCAACGATTGCCGCAGCGCTCACCGGTTCGGCCTCTGAAGCGAGCGTCGCGTCAGGAACATCAGAAGCTTCGGAAGGCGCCACAAGACAGTACCCCTTGCGCGGAATCGTCTCGATGTATAAAGGTTTTTCCGTGGAATCACCCAGCGCTTGCCGAAGCTTGTTCACCGTGGTGTTGACATTGGCGTCGTAATTTACATGCGTGTCAGCTGGCCAGAGTCGCTGCCGCAATTCTTCACGAGTAACAACCTCGCCCGGCTTATCGAGAAGAGCGACCAGAACTTGATAGACCTTTCCCTGTACCTTGAGCCGCGAGCCATTCTTGGTTACTTCTTGCCGTTGCTGGTCAATCTGAAACGGACCAAAACGCATAAAACGCGAGACGGAACGAGGCGCGAAGTTTAATCGTTCGTCCGTCCCGATATCCATTGTTGGGATAACGTTTGGAGTCATACACCCCATCCTATATAGAGATTAGACGCGCAAAACGTCTGGGTGTTTGTTGGAGAATACGAAAATACGATGAAGAAGTTTCCTTTTTTTGTTCTACAAGTATTGGGCAACAAGAAACAGACGGAAATAACTTCCGGGAGGTTACAGAAGCGCGGTCAAAATCGATTATTTCGTATATTTATTAATCATGGAAAAATATTGGCCGAAAATGAACAGCTGTCCGTAAATGGGAAAAATGTGGCGTTCGAATACAATTCGCAGCAATCTAAATACAGTTTCCTTGATCTGGTCCCGCTACTGGGTATTTCTTCTTGATGAACTACTTGGATCGCTTGCGAGCCTTAGGTAGTGAGTGCTCCTAGCCCGAAGATTGCCGGACGACTTAATTTCCCGCGCTTGCAGCGCTCTGCGGCAGAGTCATAATTTCGATGCTCGACGGAAATCGCCTAGAACGATAGATGTGCTGCGTCGCCTTTTGGTAGTCGGAATCTTTCGCTTCAAAAATGTTGGGAACGAATTTCTGCGGATTGCGGTCATAGAGTGGGAACCAGCTGCTTTGTACCTGCACCATAATGCGATGGCCCTTCTTGAAAACATGATCCGCGGTGTGCAGATCGATCGTGAAAGGCGTGACTTCACCGGGCTTGAGTGGCTCTGGCTTCTCGAATGAATTGTGATACCGGCCACGGAAAATCTCATCGGAAATCATCAGTTCGTAACCTGAGAGTCTCCAGTCGTCCGGATATTTTTGCGGGTAGACGTCGATCAATTTGACGATCCAATCGCTGTCGCTGCCGCTTGTGGAAGCGAAGAGCTTGGCAGTGACCTGGCCGGCGAGCGTAACGTCTTCCGTTAGATCTTGTGTTTGCCACGTCAACACGTCCGGGCGCTCATCGACGAATCGCTGGTCCTGAACGAGCCAGGTGTACCAGCTTCCGGGATGATCCTCGGGATAGGTCATGTCGACGGGGCGATGCCGGTACGGCACGGGATGCGCTGGATCGCTCACGTAGCTGTCCGAGGCATTAGCCGAGTCTGTTTGCGGAGGTTCGAAAGAAAGTTTTCCGTCCTCGCGGAAGTAGAGGTCCTTGGTTTGGGCTTCGCGCGGAGGCCAGGAATCAAATTGAACCCAATTGTCGCTCCCCGTTTGGAAGAGCAGGGCTTCCTTGAGCGGCAGCGCGCCTTTGTCCTTGAGCCAGTATTCAAACCAGGGAACTTCAATCTTCTGGCGAAAGTAGACGGACGTGTCGCTGCCGAACGGGATCGGGCCAAGCGATTTGCCTGGGCCGCCGCCCCATCCGCCGTGATTCCACGGTCCGGCGACAAGATAGTTGAGATGCTTTGGATCGGATTTCTCTAGACGCGCGTAGGTCGCCATTGGGCCGTAGAAATCTTCCTGGTCCCACCAGCCGGCGACATTGAGATTCGGGATGGTGGGTTCCTTCAAGCCGTAAGCAACCGCGAGGTGCTTCCAAAAATCGTCGTAGCTTGCGTGGGCGACGAATTCGTTCCAGGTCGGCAATTTCCCGTGGAAATATTTTGCGTTGGCGTTCGAAAGTGCGCCGAGACGGAGATAAAAGTCATAAACGTCGAAGCGGTCGAACGCGAAGCTAAAGTTCTCATTTGAAGATTCGAGAAGCGCCGTGTATTCGAACGCGTAACTCAGGCGAAAGGCGCCGTTGTGAAAGAAATCGTCGCCGAGCCAGGTGTCGCCCATGCAAGCCTGTTCGGAGGCGGCCTTGAGCGCGGGATGGGGATTGATCATGCCCATGGTGACGAGAAAACCGTCGTAGGAAATCCCGTCGAGCCCGACGCGGCCATTGTTGTTCGGCACATTTTTCACGAGCCAGTCGATGGTGTCGTAAGTGTCGGTGCTTTCGTCCACACCTTTAGGATCGCTCGGATCATGGAGCGGGCGAAGCATGACGAATTTGCCTTCGGAGCCATACCGCCCGCGAATATCCTGAAATGCGAAGATGTAGCCCTCCTGAACCATGTCCGTGTAGCGGTAGATCATGCTGCTGATGCCTTTGTCCGGACTCGAGATTCCGTACGGAGTACGATTCATCAGAATCGGCAGCGGCGTTGTGGCGTTTTTCGGCGTGTAGAACTCGGTGTGCAGCTTGACGCCATCGCGCATGGGAATCATCACTTCGGTTTTGTTGAAAAGGGAAGAAAAGTCGGGACGCTGGCGCTGCGGGGCGGCCCCAAAGGACGGCACGAATAACAACCCGGTTAAGGCGAGAAAAACCGTGAAGATGCGTATTTTACGGATAGAACGCATGGAGACTCCCCCTGGAGTGACGCGGATGATCAGCATTTCTATGCGAAGCTGAGAATATCACAAGAGATTCAGCGCGCCGTTCGCGCGCGAATTTACATTCGCAAATAAAAAGTCGCTAGTTACCTGCTGTTGCTGGCGCAAGAGAAAGTACGACGCCCGAGGGATATTCCTTCGAACGGTAGATGCGCTGCGTCGCCTTCTGGTAATCGGACTCTTTTGCTTCAAAAATATTAGGGACAAATTTCTGCGGATTGCGGTCGATGATGGGGAACCATGTGCTTTGTACCTGCACCATGATGCGATGCCCCTTCTTGAAAACGTGATTCGCGGTATGAAGATCAATCGTGAATGGCGTGATCGCGTCTGGCGTGATGGGTTCCGGTTTTTCGAAGGATTTGCGAAAACGCCCGCGGAAAACTTCGTCCGCAATCATCAATTCGTAGCCGGAGAGTTTCCAGTCATCGGGATATTTTTCCGGGTAGACATCAATCAGTTTGACGATCCAGTCGGAATCGCTCCCCGTGGTGGAAGCAAAGAGCTTCGCGGTTACACTGCCAGTTACAGTCATGTCCTCGGTGAGTTCCTCGGTCTGCCAGGTCAGGACATCCGGGCGATTGTCGACGAAGCGCTGGTCTTCGACGAGCCATGTTGGCCAGCTCCCGGGATGATCGTCGGGATAAGTCATGTCAATCGGGCGATGGCGGTAGGGTACCGGATGCGCCGGGTCGCTGACGTAGGTGTCAAAAGATTGCGGATTGGTAGCTTGCGGCGCGTCGAAGGAGAGCTTGCCGTCTTCGCGGAAATAGATTTCGCGCGTCCTCGCATCGTGTGGAGGCCAGGAATCAAACTGCACCCATTGGTTGCTGCCTGTCTGAAAAAGCAGCGCTTCTTTGAGCGGCAGACTTCCTTTGTTCTTGAGCCAGTAAGCGAACCAGGGCGCTTCAATTTTTTGGCGGAAATAGAGGGAAGTGTCGCTGCCAAAGGGAATCGCGCCAAGCGATTTGCCAGAGCTGCGGGCCCATCCGCCGTGATTCCACGGGCCCGCGACGAGATAATTCAGGTGGTCAGGATCATTTTTTTCGAGAAGTTCGTAGATCTTCATTGGGCCGTAAGCGTCTTCCTGGTCCCACCAGCCAGCCACATTGAGATTCGGTACCTTTGGCTTCGTCAGGATGTAGGGCATGGCCTCTTGTTTCCAGAAGGCGTCGTAATTCGGATGGGTGACAAAATCTTTCCAAGTTGGAAGTGTTCCGTGGATGTAATTTTTATCGGCGTTGGAGAGCGGGCCGAGGCGCAGATACCATTCATAGGTGTCGAACTGATCGAACTTAAATACGAAATTCGTTTTGCCTGTTTCCATCATGGTGGAATATTCAAAGCCGTAGCTAAGACGGAACGCGCCGTTGTGATGAAAATCATCGCCGAGAAACATGTCCGCCGGGGAAGCTTGCTCGGAAACGGCTTTGAGCGCGGGATGCGGCTCGAGCATGCCCATCACCGTTAGCCAACCGCCGTAGGAGATACCGACTAAGCCTGCGCGGCCGTTGTTATGCGGAACGTTTTTCACTAGCCAGTCGATGGTGTCGTAAGTGTCCGTGCCTTCGTCTATCGCTTTCGGATCTTTTGGATCACGCACCGGGCGTTGCATCACGAAGGTTCCTTCGGATCCGTAGCGGCCGCGGATATCCTGAAAAACGAAAATATAATCATCGGGAATCATCTCGGCGTAGCGCGCGAGCTTGCGGCTGAAGCCCTTGTCATCGTCGACGATACCGTACGGAGTCCGCTCGATGACGATGGGGAGCGGCTCGGTGGAATTTTTCGGCGCGTAGATTTCCGTGTGCAGCTTTACGCCGTCGCGAGCCGCGATCATTACGTCCGTTTTGTCGAAGAGCAGCGAATAGTCCGGTGGATTCGGGGCTTGGGCGCGGCCGGTGAGCAAAAAGAGAAGGATGATGGCTAGAGCCCACAGATAGACTCTGCTCTTCCACAAAAGCCGCGCGAATCGCATTGGAATTCCCTCCAACAACTTCACCTTGGAATCAGGCGACCCAACCTGGGTGAGGATAGTACACGAAATGCGGGGAGAAACAGATGTTTCTATCTCTCTCCGGCGGCGCAGGGGATCTAAGAAAGTGACAACCAAGATTGGCTGTCCGACTAGCAGCCGGTCTGCTAAACTATACGTTGCTCGACCACACCTGAGAACAGAGGAGATTCGTCCGGGCTGCTGGTTGTTTCAGCAGCTATTTTTGTCTTTGCAGTGACTGCCGCTGAGTAGTCCGCAGACCGACGTAGAAATCATGAGCCAAAATATTCGTAATATCGCCATTATCGCGCACGTAGACCACGGCAAAACGACGCTGGTCGACGCCATGCTGCGCCAGAGCGGGATTTTCCGCGCCAATGAAGCGCTTGTAGAACGCGTTATGGATTCTAACGACCTCGAACGGGAGCGCGGGATCACTATTCTCGCGAAAAACACGGCGCTTTTTTTCCACGACACAAAGATCAACATTGTGGATACGCCGGGCCACAGTGATTTTGGCGGCGAAGTCGAGCGGGCGCTGCGTATGGTCGACGGGGTCGTCGTGTTGGTGGATGCCAGCGAAGGGCCGCTGCCTCAAACGCGCTACGTCCTTCAGAAGGCGCTCGCTGCGAAGCTGCCGCCCGTGATCGTGCTGAACAAGATTGACCGCACCGATGCACGCGCCAAAGAAGTTCTCGACGAAATCTACGACCTTTTTATCGACCTGGATGCCACGGAAGACCAGCTCGATTTTCCCGTTGTCTACACAAACGCCCGCGAAGGCATTGCCCACAGGCAAATTGGGGACAGCTCGAAGGATCTGCTACCGCTGTTTGAGACCATCGTGAAAAACATTCCTGCGCCGCCCGGCGATCCGGATGGCGTTCTGCAGATTCAGGTTATGAATCTGGACTACAGCGATTTTCTTGGACGCATCGCGATTGGACGAGTATTTAACGGCACGTTGAAGCGCGGCGAGGATGTGGGCATCAGCAAGCTGGACGGAAAGCTTATCTCCACGCGGATCACCAAGCTGTACACCTTCCGCGGACTGGAGCGCGATGAAGCAGAAGCGGTTGGCGCGGGCGATCTCGTCGCCATCGCCGGCGTGGAAGGCATTCAGATCGGCGAAAGTATTGTCGACCTTGCGGCACCTCTGCCTCTCGAGCCTCTGCTGATTGACGAGCCGACGCTCGCCATGATTTTCACCGTGAACAGCAGCCCGCTTTCAGGGAAAGAAGGAAGCTATTTGACGTCGCGCGATCTGCGCGATCGCCTGGCGAAGGAATTGCTGACGAACGTTTCGATTCGCGTGGAAGATACGGATACGCCGGAATCGTTTCGCGTTCTGGGGCGCGGTGAACTTCAGCTTGCCATTTTGATCGAGACCATGCGCCGCGAAGGTTTCGAACTGATGGTCGGTAAGCCGGAAATCGTCGTGCGCACGGAAAACGGCAAGAAACTCGAGCCGCTTGAGCGACTAGTCATCGACGTGCCCGAGAATTTTATTGGAATCATTCTGGAAACATTGGGCAGCCGGCGCGGTGAAATGCTCAAAATGAGCAATCACAACTCCGGACGCGTGCGTATGGACTTCAAAATTCCTTCGCGCGGGCTGATCGGCCTGCGCAGCCAGTTGCTGACGGACACTCGCGGCACCGCCTTGATTCACTCGATTTTTGACGGATGGACGGACTACGCAGGCGAGATGGCGCTGCGCCCGACGGGCGCACTGGTCGCGGACCGCCCCGGACCATCGACGGCTTTCGCGCTGTGGAATCTTCAGGAACGCGGCGAACTGTTTATCGGTCCTGCGATTGAAGTCTACGAGGGAATGGTCATCGGGGAAAATTCGCGCGAGCAGGACATGGAAGTGAACGTCACCAAGGAAAAGAAGCAGACAAACATGCGTTCGTCGAGCGCGGACGAGGCCATCCGTTTGATTCCGCACCGCGAACTCAGTCTCGAACAGGCGATTGAATTTATCGCCGACGATGAATTCGTTGAAATCACGCCGAAATCGATTCGCCTTCGTAAAAAAGTTCTGCAAGCCAACAAACGTCCGCGCCGTTGGCAGGAGATTCGCGCCAGCCACGAAACGGCGCGCTGACGAGTTTCGTTCAAAGCAGCGCTCAGTGGCCTGACTTCTCTAACAATTCCGCAAGGTATTGCTTCCAAAGCTCGGCCCAGGTGTGCGTGCCGTGGCCGTGGGTATTTTCGCTGGCGGGAATCAGGACAAACGTTGCGTTTTGCACTTTCTTGATCTCGCGCTCGGCGATGCCCAGCTCCGGCGGATTGATGAAGTCATCGCCGGAATTGATGAACATGACCGGTGCCTTGATTTTGCCGAGTTGCTGCGAAGGATCGTAATTGCGCGAGGCGTTCACCTGATAAAGTAGATCGTTCGCATCTAGCGCGCTGAATCGTGCGCGGAAATAGTCGTCGAGATATTTGTCCGCCGCGTCACGCGTTGGCAGCGCCTTCTGCATGGGGATTGGCGCAGCTCCCGCGATTAACAGAAAATCCAGCGCCGTTCGCAGAGCCTGCTGGGGCTCTTCCTTGTAGTCGCCGCCCTTCCATTCCGGGTCCTCACGAATTGCATCCATCACCATCTTGCGCCAGACGCGATTACGTCCTGCGATCTGGACTGGCAGACACGCCAGCGGCATGAGCGCATCCATGAAGTCCGGAAACGTCTCGCCCCAGACGAAAGAATGCATGCAGCCCATTGAAGTGCCCATCACCAGCCGCAGGTGATTGACGCCGAGACCTTCGCTGACGAGTCGGTAATGCGCGGAAACCATGTCGTCGTAGTCGTACTGCGGAAAATGTGCGTGCAGGCCGTCGCTGGGCTTGGACGACTTCCCGTGGCCGATGCCATCAGGAAGAATAATAAAATAGCGCGCAACGTCGAGGAGCTGGCCGGGACCAAAAAGAACGCCCGCAAATTGCGGCTGGAAAAACGTCTGCCCAGTGCCGCCCGTTCCGTGAAGAATGAGCACGGCGTTGGTCGTGCGTCCCGCTGCATCCTTCACCGGCTTGCCGAGCGTCGCGTAATGCAGCCGCAGTTCCGGCAGCGACTCTCCGGAACGGAATTGAAAATTGTGAATGACAAAATCGCCTTCCGCAGCTGAGGCGCTGATTGGCTGCTGGGCGGCGCAGGGCGTAGCCGCCAAAAGCATTGCTACGAACGCCGCCACAAAACACTGTTTGAAGAACTTGAGCATTTCTCACCTCTGCGGACAAAAAATCTATCACAAACTACGAAGCGCGGCCCCGCATGAACGCTTCTCACGGACTCTTGTGTTGCTGCAGCCCTGTGAATAGACTGCAACGCGCCACATGATCCCTAATCCGCGAGGTGGTTTGATGAGAAGGATTCTTCTGCCCAGCCTGTGTTTCCTCGTCTTTCCATGTGTCGGTTGGTGTCAAGCGAAACCCAAACTCTCCCCTGGAGTAACCGCCTTGGTGAAGGAAGATGCAAGCGTTCTGGCGCTAACGCACGTTCGCGTCGTGGATGGCACTGGCGCCGCTCCTCGCGCGGACCAAACGCTGGTCATCGCAGACGGAAAAATCGTGGCCCTCGGCGATTCTCCCGCTACCAAAATCCCCGACGGTGCAAAAGTGCTCGATCTCTCTGGCCGCACTGTGATTCCCGGACTCGTCGGCATGCACGATCACATGTTCTATCCAGCTCCCGGCGGCGGGCTGCCGCTCTATCCAGAACATGCTTTCAGTTTTCCGCGGCTCTATTTGGCGGGCGGCGTCACTTCGATTCGAACGACCGGCAGCCTCGAACCCTACGCCGATCTTGAACTCAAGCGAGCGATCGACGCAGGAAAACTCGCCGGCCCAAAAATTCACGTCACAGGTCCGTATCTCGAAGGAGAAGGCGCCTTCGCATTGCAAATGCATCAGCTGAAAGACGCCGAAGACGCGCGCCAGATGGTCGAATTCTGGATCGCACGCGGCGCCACTTCTTTCAAGGCGTACATGAACATCACGCCTGATGAACTTGCCGCCGCCATCAAAGCCGCGCACGCCCACGGAATCAAAGTCACCGGACACCTTTGCTCGATCGGTTTTCGCGAAGCAGCCGCTCTCGGCATCGACGACCTGGAGCACGGCATCGAGGTGGACACCGAATTTTTTCCCGACAAAAAGCCTGGTGTCTGCCCCAACGCGCAAGCCGCCGCAAAAGCCCTTCTCTCCGTCGACATCGCAAGTGCGCCCATGCAGGACATGATTCACGATCTGGTGGCACATCACGTCGCAGTCACTTCCACACTGCCAGTATTCGAAACATCCGTACCGGGACGCGCGCCGCTCGATAGCCGCGTGCTCGACGCCATGACGCCTGAAGCTCGTCTGGCTTATCTGACGAGGCGCGCGCGAATTTCCGATAACGCTGCGAGCTCCGACGCGGCCGGCATCTTCAAAAAGGAATTGGAATTCGAGCACGAATTCTCAAAGCGGGGTGGCCTGCTTCTGGCAGGACTCGATCCGACCGGCTATGGCGGCGTAATCGCCGGCTTCGGAGATCAGCGCGAAGTCGAACTGCTCGTCGAAGCAGGCTTTACGCCGCTCGAAGCCATTCACATCGCAACCTCAAACGGCGCTGAATTTCTTGGCGAGTTGGATAGAATCGGCACGCTTGCCGTGGGCAAAGCGGCTGACATCGTCGTCCTGCAAGGCGACCCTTCTGCCAACATCAAGGACATTGAAAAAGTGGAGCTAGTCTTCAAAGACGGCGTTGGCTACGACTCCAGCAAACTAATCGATTCCGCAAAAGGAATGGTAGGTCTGCGCTAAGCCGCAATAGCGGGGTGAAAAAATCGCGCCGCAACGCGACGCGCTTCACAGCTAAGGCAAGAGTGTTTTTCCGTCCGCGCTCGGCAAAGCTAATCCCACCTCGTGCGCTAGCGTGGGCGCCACATCGCGCATATCAATCGTGCCGAGCGATTTGCCTGCCGGAACGCCCGGGCCAATCAAAAAGAATGACGCATGCAAATCCGGCAGATCCGGCATCGCTCCATGCGTGCCGCCAACTTTTATTTTGGAAAGAACAGGCCCATCGAGAGTCGCTCCGGTCCGCCACCCAGGCTTGAGCCCCACAAAAAATGACGCGGGCGGATAACCTCCGCGCTTATGCAACTCCTCGGCTTCCAGGATTCGGTCGATTCCGTTCGCCGGATCGCTCGCTACCTTTGCAAGCAGCTCGCGCACCTGCGATACAGTCGCGCTATCGCCGGGATCTTTCAACACGATTGCCGCCGACCCTCCTGTTGGCCACGGTATCGCCCTCCAGTCCGTAATCTTCCCCTTATCATTGATGGTGATCAGCTTCGCCTCGCTAAACAAAGGGAACAAATTCAATTGCGCATCCGTTCGAACAAATCCGTGGTCGGAAACAATAGCGATGTAGGCCCGGCCGGGAGCAAGCTTTTCGGCCGTCGCCCGGATTCTCCCGATTGTGGCATCAAGACTTTCAAGAACAGCTACGTCTTCGGGGCTGAAAGGCCCGGTTTGGTGCTCGATGTGATCGAGGGAGCTGAGATGCAGCGTCAATAATCCGGGACGTTTCTTCGCGAGAATCCACTCCGCATACCGCCCCAGGATCTCATCTCCCTTGGCCGACGTGTCGGTTCCATCGCGAAATTCGCCGAGCTCCGCTGCAGCCTCCTCCAACAACCCGCGTGTCGAAATCGCGCGCAGCAATTTCGCATCGTCCGGCGTGTTAGCGCGCCAATATTCAGGAATATTCCAAGTAATATGCGCGCCGACAGTAACCGGCCATTGAATACTCGCGGTCGTCCGCCCCGCCGCCGCTGCAACATCCCAAAGTGTCGGCACACGAATGTCTTCCGTGTACCAATACCAGCCTTCCTGGTTCTGCCGCAGCGGATCAAAAGTAGTATTTGCGAGAATCCCGTGTTTCGCCGGCCAGACGCCGGTGACAAGTGTCGTGTGGCTCGGATACGTCACGGTAGGCACAACTCCCACCACTCCTTCGGCGTACGTTCCCTCTTTCAAGAAGCGCCTCAGGTTCGGCACCTTCGCGCCGTGCGCGTCCGCCTCGGTGATGTAGTCGGGACGCATCCCGTCCACCGAAATCATCACCAGCAGCGGCGTCTGCTGCTGCGCCACGGCGTTCGTCGCGAAAAGAGAAACAACTGCGATCCCAACACCCCAAGAAAGAGTGAGGAGCAGTCGCAGCCTCAAAAGCCAAGGGCTCCCAGGTATGTTCATGATGTGCAAAAGAATACTCCAAACCCTCCCTGAGGATTTTACAAAGTCGCGGTACAAGGATAAATTAGATAGGAACGGCGCTGGACCATGCGGGAGGTCGGGTGTCTCAATTGAAACTGTTCCCCGCGGCAGGAATGTTGTAGAGTCTAGCGCTCATGTGCAACCCGCCGCTGAACCGTTGTAACGAAATGGGTTAGCTAATTGGTAATGCTCTCGGGCGGAGCTCTCGCGCAGAATTGACAGGTGGAATCCGTGAATATTGGACCCTCGAATGGGGCCTCAAACTCGCACTGCACCATCGCTGCAACAGCTACCGCTTTGCCTGCATATACGATGACGCGCGAGGAAGTGAAGTACTACATAGGACGCGTCTTCGACATACCCGATCGGCGCCTGGAAGCGTTGATGTCCATCGCGGACAACGCTCAGGTTCACAAACGCTACTCGATTTTTCCGATCGAATATACCGTCGAGCCCCGCCCGCTCTCGAAGACCAACGAGGAGTACATCGAGCACGCGGTGAAACTCGGCCGCCAAGCGGCGGAAGAGTGTCTGCAGAGCGCCGGTCTGCGTCCGGACCAAGTGGATCTCATTATCACCGTCTCCTGTACGGGATTCATGATTCCATCGCTGGACGCCCACCTCATCAATCTAATGGGATTCCGCTCGAATGTGCGCCGCATGCCCTTCACCGAACTCGGCTGCGCCGCGGGAGCGATGGCCCTCAGCCGCGCCGCGGATTACTTGAAAGCCCATCCCGGCGGAAATGTGCTGATCATCTCTGTCGAGCTGCCTTCGCTCACCTTTCAGCGCAAGGACATCTCTCAGGCGAATTTGATCTCCTCGATTCTTTTCGGCGACGGAGCAGCCGCGGTCCTGGTGACCGGAAGAGAGTACAAAGGCCCCAAGATTCTAGTCTCGGAAACCTACACGTTCCCCGATTCTCTCGATGCCATGGGCTTCGACTTGCGCGACTCGGGCTTTCACATTTTGCTCTCGAAAGACGTGCCCGAAATGATCGGCCTGAAAATTCGCGGACTCGTGGAAGGATTCCTCGAACGCCACGGCCGCAAACAGAAAGACATAAAAGGATGGATTTTGCATCCTGGCGGCGCACGCTTGCTGGGCAATGTTGAAAAAGAACTGGGGCTCTGCAAGTGTGACACGCAACCCTCCTGGGACATTCTAAGCAACGTCGGCAACCTATCAAGCGCCACGATTCTCTTCATCTTGCAGGAGTGGATGCAAAAGAGGCCCCTCAAATCGGGCGAATATGCGCTGGCGGCCGCCTTTGGCCCTGGATTCAGCGCCGAATTTCTCCTGCTGCAATGGACCTAAGCGTCATCGCGTTTCTCGGCCTTCTGGTGGCCGTGGGCCTGCTTCGCATCGTGGAGCTGCAAATTTCGCGCCGTCATCAGCAAGAGATGATCGCGCGCGGCGCGGCAAAGGTCGAAGAGCCCCGATTTCGCTGGATGGTCATGCTCCATACCGCAGTGCTGATCGGTGCCGCGCTGGAAGTTGTACTTCTTCGGCGCCCGTTTATTCCCATTTTAGCCGCGGTCATGTTTGCGATCTTTCTCGCGGCGAATTTCGTGCGCTGGTGGGTGATTCGGACACTTGGAAATCACTGGAACGTGCAGGTGATGGATTCGACCAGCCTCGGGGTCATTTCCTCGGGGCCGTTCCGTTATGTCCGCCATCCAAACTACGCCGCGGTCTTTGCGGAGATGCTGTCGCTACCCCTGATTCACACGGCATGGATTACCGCCGTCGCCGGTTCGCTCGCGCACATCGTCGTTCTCTCGATGCGCTTATCCACGGAAGAGCGAGTTCTTCTGGCCAATCCTGAGTATCAGGCCACGATGGCCAGTAAGCCGAGATTCATTCCCGGTGTTTTCTGAAAGACCGAATCAGATTTTCCTGGCGAGTTCCAATTCTCGCGCTATTTGTTTTGCTCACTCCCGCCCTATCCCGTGCCCAAACAACCACGGATGGCAGCGATTCCGCGTTCACGGAGGTGCCGGAGCTAAAGGAAGGCTTCCGCTTGCTCTATGTGCAGAAGTACCCGGAAGCCCGGGAAAAGTTTGCCGCGTGGACTTCCGAGCACCCCGAGGATCCTTTTGGTTTCGTGGCTAAGGCGGCGAGCTACCTCTTCGAGGAATTTTACCGGCAAGGCGTCATGACTAGCGAGTTCTTTATGGATGACAAGAAGTTTCTGCGAGGAATCGAGGGTAAGCCCGATCTCGAGCGCGTGAAAAACTTCGACGCTGACTTGGCGCAAGCCCGCAAGCTTGCTAACGCACGTCTTGCGAAGAATAAGAATGACGCCGCGGGGCTCTTTGCTTTGACTCTGGCTGCCGGCATGGAATCCAACGCCGACAGCATCCTCGAAAAAAAGCACCTCGATGGCCTTAAAAGAATGAAGGAAGCCAACGAGCACGCCAAGCTGCTGCTAGCGCAGCGTCCCGATGCAAACGATGCCTGGGTGGCGCCGGGCTCCGCGGATTACATCATCGGTTGCCTATCTGGTGGCGCTCGGATGGTTCTGTGGTTTGGCGGTATTCATGGAGATAAAAAACTGGGCATGGAGCTGGTCGGAAAAACGGCTGATAAAGGCCGGTATCTCGAGCCGTTTGCGAAAGTCCTTCTGGCGCTGGCAGCGCGGCGCGAAAAACAAGATGCTCTGGCGCAGAAGCTCCTGCATGAATTGACCGAGGAATTTCCAGACAGCCCGCTCTTCGCCGCGGAATATGCGAAAGTTATGGGCCAGCCGATTCCAGCCGAGATGAAGCCGAATTAGGTTCGCCGGTGCCGATCGCTCTCCACCCCCAATGATGCAAATGGCCTTTTGTTTTCTCGAAGGCGGCAGTTCGATCCTTTTTCATCTTGGAGTTACGCAAATTTCGCCGCTCCAGGACATGAATGCACTAGAATTGCCTTTCCGGCCTGTCCCGAACCGGCAAATATACTCAAAAGGCGGTGGCGCGTGTTTCAACAGGACCTTCTAAAAGGCCGGGCGATCTTCCTGACAGGCGGCGGAACTGGATTGGGCCGGTCCATGGCGTTGCGCTTCGCCGAGCTTGGAGCACGTATGTTTCTTGTCGGCCGCCGTGAGGAACCACTCAAGGAAGTGTGCTCGGAAATTCACCGCGCAGGCGGCTCGGCGGCGTTCACCACCTGCGACGTGCGAGATTACGGCGCAGTTGAAGCCGCGGCAGAGAAAGCCGAGCAGCAATTTGACCGCATCGACACCGTCGTGAACAACGCCGCCGGAAATTTCATCGCTCGCACGGAAAAACTTTCACCCAATGCCTTCAACACCGTCGTAGGCATCGTTCTCAACGGCTCCTTTCATTGCACGCAGGCCTTCGCCAAGCGCTGGATCGCTCAAAAGCTCGGCGGCAATGTCCTCAGCATTGTAACCACCTACGCCGCCGCCAATAGCGGTTCTGGGTTTATTGTGCCCTCGGCATGCGCGAAAGCCGGCGTGCTCGCCATGACCACCTCACTGGCCGTCGAATGGGCCAAATATCACATTCGGCTTAATGCTATTGCGCCGGGACCGTTTCCCACGGAAGGTGCCTGGTCGCGCCTCATGCCCTCGAGACAATTTGAAGAACACGCCAAGGACAAGCACCCCATGAAACGCTTCGGGCGTCACGAAGAGCTAGCCAACCTCGCCGCGTTTCTTTTGAGCGATATGGCGGAATACATTAACGGCGAGTGCGTGGTCATCGACGGCGGCCAATGGCTGCGTGGCGCGGGCGAGTTCAACGATCTGCTCATGCTGCCGGAAGCGGCCTGGGAAGCTCTCGAAGCCGCGCGCACAAAAAAGTCCTGAATCCACCTATTCGGGCAGCGCTCTCTTGCGCAATTCCACTCGCAGCTTCACTTCACCGATCGTCTGGTCGTTTGCTTCGGCATGCACGCTGACTTCCAGAAGCTGGGCTTTCGTGCCCGCAGCGTCGCTAAACGCGGGCAGCTTTACCTCAATTCGGGTCGCCGCCGTCTGCTTCGGCGCAATTGTGAATTTTCCGCCTCCGCTCTGGATGGTCCATCCCGGAGGCAGTATTGCGGTGAGGTTGATCTCTTGCGCGGCCGAGCTCTGATTGCGCAGCCAGAGCGGAATCACGAGATCCGCCCCACCTTGCAGAGCGATTTCCGGCGGTTCGGGGTGAGGCAGATGCGTTAGCCCGTGCGCGTGTCGAAATTCCGCGTAGTAATCCCAGGGTCCGGCAAGCCGCACGGAAATCTCCGGCTGCGGCGGTGCGGGCGTGACTTCCGGTCGCGCGAACGGAATAGCCCCCAGAGTTATGCCTTCAAAGACATCTCCGGTCGCACTACCGCCCACCAGCGACTTCCCAAGCACGAAGCTTATTCCGCTGCTCCAGAAACTATCGGACGTGACCATCTTTTCGATTTGGGCTTCGTCCATTTTGTCGAGCGTATCGATGTAACTCTTTGCTTGTGTTTCATGCCTGCGAAAAGACTCCAAGGCCACGCGCCAATAGGCTTGTTTTGCTGACTTCGATATTTCTTTGACGGAATACTTGGGGCCCTTGTCACGAAAAATGTCTTCCCTGTCGGCGTCCGGGAAGTAATAAATTTTCTTCGTCTGCCACGGCCGCAAATTTTCCAGGTAAGGTTCCAGCCGACGCAGGGGCGCGGCAACCTGTTCAGGAAACGCGGTCGGATCCCCGGCAAGATCGAACGCCTCAGTCGCCAGCACACCCGCCGCTTGATGATCCCCATGATCCTCGCCGATAAATGTCCCCGGCAAAAACGTCAGAATGACCTCAGGCCGCGTCAATCGCACGAGTCGCACAAGATTTTCGAGCGCCACCCCGTGATCCCAGTTTGCCAGCGATTGCAAAACATCTTGCGATGCCGTGTCCTTTCCGCCCAAAAACCAAACCTTATCGATTCCCAGCACGGCGTTAGCGCGGCGCGCCTCGATTTCGCGGATTTCGCCAAGCGCCGAAGCTTGTTCGGCGCCCGCCTCATTGGCGCCGCTGCTGCCGCGCGTGCCATAAACCACTGCGACGCGCTTGCCCTCATCGATGGCCCGCGCCAGATACGGAGTTGCCGCGCCCTCGTCGTCCGGGTGCGCCACCACCAGCAAAATGTCTACTTTGTAGCGCTCATCCGCCTGCAGAATCGTCTTCGCCCCTTGCGCCGGGACGATCTTCGGAAAAAGCAGGCAGTAAGCGAACATGCCAAGTGCGGCAAGCTGGCCCGGCCAGTACGCAGTGACTGGGGCCTTGGAACGCGCACGCCGGGAAAAACGAATGACTTCGAGGGATGGGTTCATCGAGGAATTCTATCCTGAACAAGCCAAAATCTCCCACAACGACGCCGCTCATTCCACCGCCTTGACCCGAATACAGCGCGCCGATAAGCTTAGAGTTTCTCTTTCCAGGTGAACGAATCATGGAGCAGCTGCAAATCACATTGCCGGATGGCAAGGTTCAAGAGGTGCCCAAGGGCACGACTCCGGCGGACATCGCGCGTAAAATTTCCCCTCGTCTTGCAGACGCCGCTCTCGTCGCTCGCGTCACTGCGACCAATGGAACTCCTCTGCCTAACGCCCCCGATTTGGGCGAGCTGATCGATTTGCGCCGTCCGCTCGAGGAAAACGTTAAGCTGCAAATCCTCACCGAAAAGGATCCCGACGCACTTTTCGTCTTCCGCCATTCGGCGGCGCATTTGCTCGCAGCAGCCGTGATGGAGCTCTATCCCAACGTCAAGCTCGGCATTGGTCCGCCGATTGACACCGGCTTTTTCTACGAATTTCTGCGCGACGAGCCTTTCACTCCCGAAGATCTCGCGAAAATCGAGAAGAAAATGCACGAGCTGGCCGCGCAAGACTTGGCCAACGAGCGCAAACTCATTCCCAAGCCCGAAGCCATCGAGCTCTACAAAAAGAACAACCAGGTTTTTAAATGCGAGCTGGTGGAAGAAAAAGCCAACGAGCTCATGGTTTCCTTTTACTCCACAGGAAAATTCCTCGACTTTTGCCGCGGCCCGCACATTCCTTCCACCAAGCGCATCACCGCGTTTAAGCTCATGAACGTCGCCGGAGCTTACTGGAAAGGGCAGGAAGGCAATCCCCAGCTTCAGCGCATTTACGCGGCATGTTTCTTCACGCAAAAAGAGCTGGACGAGTATCTAAATCGTCTCGAAGAAGCCAAGCGCCGCGACCATCGCAAGCTCGGCGTCGAGCTCGAACTCTTCAGCATCCAGGAAGAAGCCGGCCCCGGCCTAATTTTCTGGCATCCCAAGGGCGGCCTCATCCGCAAAATTGTTGAGGACTGGCTCCGCGAAGAGCTCCTCAAGCGCGGCTACGATCTCGTTTACACCCCGCACATCATGCGCCTCGACCTCTGGAAAACCAGCGGCCACACCGGTTTTTACAAAGACAGCATGTTCGGTCCGGTGGAAGTCGAAAAAGCCGACTACCAGCTCAAGCCCATGAACTGCCCGGGCCACATCCTCATTTACAAATCGAAGCTGCACAGTTACCGCGATCTTCCCGTACGCCTCGCCGAGCTCGGCACCGTCTATCGCTATGAGCGCAGCGGCGTGCTCCACGGCCTGCTCCGCGTCCGCGGCTTCACGCAAGACGACGCGCATATTTTTTGCACACCTTCGCAAATCGAAAGCGAAGTCGAAGCCTGCATCGATTTCGCCTTCGCCGTAATGAAAAATTTCGGCTTCGACAAATTTGAAGTGGAGCTTTCAGACTGGGACGCCTCACACCCAGAAAACTACGCCGGCAAGCCGGAAGACTGGCAACGCGCCACGGCCGCGCTTGCCGAAACCATGAAGAAGCTCAACATTCCGTATAAAACCATCACTGGAGAAGCCGCCTTCTACGGCCCCAAAATCGACGTCAAGCTCATCGATGCCATCGGCCGCCCCTGGCAGCTCACCACTGTCCAGTTCGATTTCAATCTCCCCGCGCGCTTCGGCCTCGAATACGTCGCCGAAGACGGTGCCAAGCACCAGCCCCTGATGGTCCACCGCGCGCTGCTCGGTTCCGTCGAACGCTTCTTCGGCATCCTGATTGAGCACTACGCTGGCGCCTTCCCGCTCTGGCTCGCGCCCGTGCAAGTCCAGATTTGCCCCGTCAGCGAAAAAGTTGCCGACTACGCCAAGCACGTCACCGAAACTCTCAAGCGCCACAACATTCGCGTGCACCTCGACGATCGCAACGAAAAGCTTCCGGCCAAAATCCGCGACGCCCAGCTCCAAAAAATTCCCTACATGCTCATCGTCGGCGCAAAAGAAGCCGAAGCCGGCACCGTCTCCGTCCGCCATCGCAGCAAGGGCGATCTCGGCCCCAAGCCCCTCGCCGAAGTCGTCGCAGCCCTGCAAGAGGAAATCACTTCCCGCGCACTGGGATGATTCTAGAAGTGGCACAGCCGATCCCGGCTGTGCACCCGCGATTTAAGAATTATCCGGGATTGACAAGCGACGAAGGAGCAAGGGCTGAGATGATTTCACGCCGATTTTTTCTCGCAGCCACCACCGGCTTCGCGTTGACTCCCGAATTCGTGGCGGCAAGCGATGAGGTCCCCGTCATGCTTGATCACATCCTCCTCGGCTGCAGCGATCTCGATCGCGGCATCGACTTCGTCGAAAAACACACCGGCGTCCGCGCCGCATTCGGCGGCGTCCATCCCGGACGCGGCACCCGCAACGCGCTCCTCTCGCTCGGCGAAAAACACTATCTCGAAATCATCGCGCCAGATCCGCAGCAATCTGGCGCGCCTGATCACTACGGCTTGTCTAAACTGACCGAGCCGCGACTAGTCGGCTGGGCCGCTCATCCCGGCGACCTAAGCCAATTCGCCACTCGACTCCGCAACGCCGGTCTCGCTTTCGACGGCCCCACTCCAGGTTCACGTAAGCGCCCCGACGGCCGTCTCCTTCAATGGAAAACGCTCAATCTCAAAGAAGATCGCGAAGGTATGCTTCCCTTCTTCATCGAATGGAGTGTAGACACCGTTCACCCCTCGGCGGACGCCCCCTTGGGCTGCAATATCTTCGGCTTCGGGCTCGTCGCTCCCGACAATTCCGAGCTGGCAAATCTGTGCAAACTTCTCGAGCTCGACGTCTCCGTTATCCACGGCGCGCCGTCGGAATTCTTTGCCAATATCTTCGGTTCCCCCGGCCATGTTCTGGCCCTCAAATCCAAACCCACCGGCTGGCTCGTCACCCCCACGTAATGCCCCGAACCACCCCTTGCTCAACCAATCCCGCTACGTGCTATACTTTGAAACCCGTCCATGGTCTGTTTTCCGACCATGTGGACGGGCTTGAGACCATTTGAGGCCCAGCCCGGCGAGGCGGGCAGCAAGGCGCCTTTTAGCACTTAGGGGGGATTATCCCAGAACGCAGCTTCCGGCAGAGCGACCGTATCCGAGTTAACGAAAGGATCCGGGCGCGCGAACTCCGGGTGATTGATGAAGACGGCGGCCAGCTTGGCGTTATGCAGCCGTTCGAAGCGCTGAAACTGGCGCGCGAGCGCGGGCTTGATCTGGTGGAAATCTCGCCGACGGCGGATCCTCCAGTTTGCAAGATCACCGACTACGGCAAGTATCTCTACCAGGCCAATAAAAAAGCGCACGAACAGCGCAAGAGCAGCCGCGGCTCGCAGCTCAAGGAAGTAAAATTTCGTCCCGCGACCGCCGAGCACGATTATCAGGTTCGCAAAAACCAGATCATCCGGTTCCTCGGCGATGGCCACAAAGTTCGCGCCATGATTTTCCATCGCGGACGCGAAATGGCGCACCAGGAAGTGGGCCGCGCCAAGATGAACCGCTTGCTGGTGGAGATCGCCGACTCTTGCCAGATCGAAACGATGCCGCGCATGGAAGGCAACGTCCTGGTAGCTCTGCTAGCGCCGAAAAAAGGCGCCGCGGTAGCCAAGCCCAGTGGCCAGCCAGCAGCCAACGCCCAGCAGTCGCAGTAGCAATTGATTTTGAATCTCGTAGGGGCACGGCATGTTTATCCTGAGCTTCGAAGGGCCGTGCCCGTCCATCAGTATCGCGGGAAAATTGAATTGTAACGGCGGCGAAACCCCGCCCGTCAAGGAGAGTATTTCAAGTCATGCCACGGAATTCGACGAAACCAAAACTGAAACTGAAGACCCATCGCGGCGCCCGCAAGCGTTTCAAGATCACCGCGAACGGCAAAATCAAACGCATGCACTCCGGCAAACGCCACCTGATGGGGACAAAAGCCCCCGGCCGCATGCGCAAGCTAAAGAAGCTGACGCTGGTCAATCACGCGGACGTAGCCGCCGTCAGACAAATGCTCCCCTACGGCTAGAGCCGTAAAAGTTTTGCGCGCGCGCAGTCATATTTAGCGCGCGTAAGAATTTTGTTCGTAGGGGCACGATACATCGTGCCCTGCGAACAAAACGCAGGACGCAAGTCCCGCACATCGCGCCAGGCAGCGCTTCACGGGTGCCTGCCGGCCGGTAAGCCGCGAACGAAAGTCCGCGGCTCTTGCAGCGGTCGTAGCGGCGACCTTTAGGTCGCCATCTTTGTGTAACCGCCGCAACGCACCAAGGAGACAAACCCGTTGCAGACCGCGCCGCAAGTCCGCGCGTTCCAGCATCCCGTTTGTCTCCCAAGAAAATGCAGCCGAATTTTTGTAGGCGCGGGGCTTTAGCCCCTCACTCATTCATCGGCTGCGACTTAACTTAAGGAGAAAAACCCATGGCACGCGTAAAACGCGGCACAAAACGCCGCGCCCGTCGTAAAAAGTATCTCAAACGCACAAAGGGCTTCTTTCTCACAAAAAGCAAGCTCTATCAATCCGCGCAAGAAGCCGCGAATCGCGCCGACCGCTACGCCAAGCGCGACCGCCGCGTAAAAAAGCGCGAGTATCGTAAACTCTGGATCCAGCGCATCGGCGCAGCCGCCCGCAACAACGGCCTTACCTATGGCCAGCTAATTCACGGTCTAAAAGCCGCCGGCGTCTCGCTTGATCGTAAAATCCTCGCGGATATCGCGGTCAAGGACGCTGCCGCTTTTTCTAGTTTGGTCGCCAGCGCCAAAGCCGCCGCGCCGCCCCAAGCGAGAAAAGCGTAGGTCACTGTTAAAATTATCTCCCGTAGGGGCACGATATATCGTGCCCTGCCGTGCGCTCTCTTCGCGGAGCGCCTATAATTTCTGCGCCGGGACGGAAAGATGGCTCTTGCATCATCTGCAGAAGAACATGGCTGAAATCCTCGACAAGATCGATCAGCAAATCACACAGTTAAACCTGTCTTCGCCGGAGGAGGTCAAGCAGCTCTTCAGTGAACTGCGCGAAGAATTTGCTAAAGAGCTCGGTAATAAGATCGCTCCCAAAGACCTCGAGGAGCTCCGCGTGCGTTGGCTTGGTCGTAGAGAACGAAGCGTTCGCAGGCGGGTAGCCGCAAACTGGTTAAAAATCGAATCCCCATTTCGGCAGCAGGCGGGTCAACTTTTCCAAGACTTGCTAGCCGAAAACGGATTGATAGAGACAAAGTTAAGCGAACACCGAGCAAATTGGGATGCGATTCCGGCGCTCGCGCACGACCAGGCGCAGTATCCACCTTTTCCGATTGCGGTCCAGCACCAATACTCCCATGCGTCGAACCAAGCTCCAATCGTGCAGCCACACGACTGGGGCGAGCAGAGTGCTGCCGCCCAGATGTTCCCGCTCCCTGAGGACCTCTCTCTCCCCGGCGTAACGCGCCCCATCGGTTCGCATCACCTGATCCGCCAGGTCTTCCAGGAAATCGAAGACATCTTCTTCTCCATCGGCTTCTCCGTCGTCGAAGGCCCCGAAATCGAAACGCCTTATTACAATTTCGAAGCGCTAAACATCCCCGAATTCCATCCCGTCCGCGACGACATGGACACCTTCTATCTCGATCTACCCAAAGGTGCCCCAACGCCGTTGCTGCTACGCACACACACGTCGCCGATGCAAATCCGCACCATGGAAAAGCGCAAGCCTCCGGTTCGCGTCATCGTCCCCGGCAAGGTTTATCGCCGCGACAATCCCGACGCCACGCACTCTTTCATCTTTCATCAAGTCGAAGGCCTGGCCGTCGATGCGGACATCACCTTCTGCGACTTCACCGGCACCATCGAATATTTCGTCAAACAATTCTTCGGCCCCGGCGTGAAAACTCGCTTCCGCCCCAGCTATTTCCCCTTCACCGAGCCGAGCGTTGAATTCGACGTTTCCTGCATCTTCTGCGGTGGCAGCGGCGCAAGCGCGGGCGGCGGTACGTGTTCCAAATGCAAAGGCGCTGGCTGGATTGAACTCTTTGGCGCAGGCATGGTTGACCCCGCCGTCTATGGCTTCGTCAACTACGATGCCAAAAAAGTCAGCGGCTTCGCCTTCGGCATGGGCATCGACCGCCTGGCCATGCTGAAATACCAAATCGACGACATTCAAGTTTTCTTCCAAAACGACGTCCGCTTCCTCCGCCAATTCCCATGACCAACCGCGTAATCACATCACGGTCATTTCGAACGGAGCAGGCCGACGCCTTTTCTTTCACGTTCGCTCCTGCGAACGTATCGGCTTGCGCAGTGAGACCTCCGCACCTCCGCGCACTTTGTGCGCGGAGAAATCTCTATTCGATTTCAGATGTGAGCTGGACATCTATCAACAGGCCGCATTCTTTCCCACTAGTCACTAGTCACCAGTCACCAGTCACGCTCTCATGACCTTCACCGACTCCAAACAACGCTTCTCCAACCGCGTCGCCGACTACGTACGCTACCGCCCCGGCTATCCCACGGCGGTGCGCGACGTACTTCGCGCCGAATGCGGCCTCAAATCGGGCCACGTCATCGCCGATGTCGGCTCAGGCACCGGTTTCCTATGCGAACTCTTCCTGAAAAATGGCAACCGCGTCTTCGGCGTTGAACCCAACGAAGCGATGCGCCAGGCGGGCGAAGAGTATCTCGCCTCTTATGACGGCTTCGCCAGCATCAACGGCTCTGCGGAAGCCACAACGCTCGATGCCGCGAGTCTGGATTTCGTCACCACTGGCCAGGCGTTTCACTGGTTCGATCAAAACGCCGCCCGCAGCGAATTTACTCGCATCCTCAAGCCGAACGGCTGGGTCGTCGTCATCTGGAACGAGCGTTTAACGGACACGACGGCTTTTCTGCGCGACTACGAAGCCTTGCTTCGCGAGTTCGGCACGGATTACGCCACCGTGAAGGAAAGCTACCCAAGTGAGCAGCATATGCGCGATTTTTTTGGCCCAAACGCTTATGTGTGGCGCACGTTCCCAAATTTTCAGGAATTCGATTTCGATGGGATCGCCGGACGTCTGCGCAGCAGCTCCTTCATCCCCTCGCCCGACGCGCCGAATTTCGCGCCCATGATGGAAGAACTACAAAGAATTTTCACTGAGAATAATCACGAAGACCGCGTCCGCCTCGAATATTCCACGCAGATCTATTTCGGCCGCCTGGCAGGTACGCGCTGATGCGATCGATGCCCAATCGCGCCATCTACTCTTGTAGGGGCTGGGCTTGTTTGTCCTGCAAGCGCCCCTCTCCCCTCGCACGCCTGCATCACGCTTTGGCCGCCCTCTTAACTGTCGGCCGGGTGCCCCACCCTCGTTTTTTGAGGGTGGGTCTTCGCGGTCTGACGAAGCCAGGCATTTGTCAAACGGAGCAATGCTGAAAAATGAAGGTCGTCTACAACTGGCTGAAAGAATTCGTCGACGTTACCGCTCCGCCCAGCGAGGTCGCCTCGCGCCGGGTGCCCCACCCTCGTTTTTTGAGGGTGGGTCTTCGCGATCTGACGAAGCTGGGTCTTCGCCAAACGGAGCTAAGCTGACAAATGAAGGTCATCTACAACTGGGTAAAGGAATTCGTCGATGTCACCGCTTCTCCAGGCGAGGTCGCCTCGCGCCTCGCTCTTTCCGGCACCAACATCGGCAGCGTTGAAAACGGCCCGCATGGCGCAATAATCGATGCCGAAGTCGGCTCGAACCGCCCCGATTGCTTGAGCCACTACGGAATTGCTCGTGAACTTGGCGCCGTCTATAAACTCCCGCTCAAGCCCTTCAGCTCAAAGCCTGTTGAGAGCGCGACAAAAGTAAACGAGGCCGTAAAAGTTGAAATCCAAGCTCCCGAACTTTGTGGACGCTTCACTGCCCGCGTCATTCGCGGCGTAAAAATCCAGCCATCTCCAAAATGGCTCAAAGACCGCCTCGAAGCTAGCGGTGTCGCCAGCATCAGCAACGCCGTCGACATCTCGAATTACGTGATGCTCGAGCTCGGCCACCCGCTTCACACTTACGACTACGACAAAGTGCGCGATCACCGTATCGGCGTCCGCCGTGCAAAGTCCGGCGAAAAAATCCGCACACTCGACGGACTCGAGCGCACTCTCGATTCCTCGCAGTCAGTCGTCTACGATGGCGACGGCTCCCGCGCCGTTGGCATCGCCGGCATCATGGGCGGCGCTGACACGGAAATCTCTTTCTCGACAAAAAATATCCTTGTCGAATGCGCCTGGTTCGAACCGGTCGCCGTTCGCAAAGCCGCGCGCTTCCTGAAACTTCACACCGAAGCTTCCACGCGATTCGGCCGCGGTGCCGATCCCGAAACGGCCGAACTCGCCTCACGCCGGGCCGCCGAACTAATTTTGCAACTAGCCGGTGGCGAGCTCCTTGCCGGAGTCGTCGATGTCTATCCTGGCAAACGCGCGCCGAAAAAAATTCAACTGACGCGCGCCGAATTTCTTCGCGTGATGGGCGCCGACGTTCCCGACAAGGACATCGAGGCGATTCTCGGCGCGCTCGGCTTCGTTCCTGTTCGAATCGGCGAAAATCGCGGCGCGGAAGGTTCACTGCTTGCCGCCTGGGAATGCACCCAGCCAAGCTGGCGCGCCGAAGTCGAACGCGAAATCGACCTCATCGAAGAAGTCGCGCGCATCTACGGCCTCGATAAATTTCCGCCGCGCTTGCCCGCCGCCCGCCAGGGCGCGCAGCGCTTGCCGAAATTCGAGCCTGAAATGCGCGTTCGCGAGCGCCTCATTGGACTCGGCTATCGCGAAATCCTCACGATTCCTCACGTAGCCGAGGAGCGCGACGCGCTGTTCCGTCCAGAAAGCGTCACGCCAGCGCGTCTTTCAAATCCGCTTTCCGAAGAAGCCAGCGTCCTCCGTTCGAACGGCCTCGTCACCATGGCCGCTGCCCTCGAATGGAATCTCAACCACGGCCAGCGCAATGTCTGCCTGTTCGAAATCGGCCGCACCTATCGCCTCGACGGTTCTAGTTCCATCGAAACGCCCATTCTGACCATAGGAGCAACTGGCGAAGCGCGCGAAAAAGGCATTTACGAAACTGCGCGAGAGTACGAATTCGCCGACCTGAAAGGCGATCTCGACGCCATAGGCGCGCTAGCCGGCTCTTTCGAATGGCACCAAGGTGGCGCCGCATGGACCCACGCCGCACGCTGCGGCACAATTTCTTTGTCGCCGCTTTCAGGTCCAACTGTTATTTCGAGCGAAGCGAGAAATCTCTCTTCGATTGGAACCGCAGGACAACTTGCGCGACGTGTGGCAGAAAAATTCAAATTGCGCCAGGAAATTTTCCTGGCGGAGATTCATCTCGAACCTTTATACACGCAGATTCGCGCGGCAAAAGAATCGCGGCGCTACGAACCGCTTCCGCGCTTCCCGGCGGTAGAGCGCGATTTTTCCTTGCTGCTCGCGGACGGCACTCCGTTTTCAGACGTCGTCAAAACAATTCGCTCGCTCCACATCAGCGAGATCGCGTCCATCGACGCCGCCGATCTCTTCCGCGGGAAGAATGTGCCAGCCGGAAAATATTCTCTACTCGTCCGCGTCACGTTTCAGAGCCGCGAAGCGACGCTCACCGACGCGCAAACCAGCGATTTCTCCGCCAAAATTATTTCCGCACTCGAAAAAAATCTTGGCGGGCAACTCCGCGCCAGTTGACCCGTAATCTTCGAACACTTTACGCCGACTCTGTAGGGGCGCAGCATGCTGCGCCTCTATAAGGAAGGTGTGGTATCTTCGCCTAGTCGAGATCAGGCTCCATGAGCGCACCGGTAAAAGTCGAGATATTTGGACAGACGTACGCGATTCGCGGCGATCTGGACGAGGCTTATGTCCACAAACTAGCTGAATACGTCGACGAAAAAATGCACGCGATCGCCGCGGGCACGGCGACGGTGGACACGCAAAAAGTCGCGGTACTGGCGGCGCTGGCGATTGCCGACGAACTCCATAGCACCCAAAAAGATCGAGGCGACCGCGAAGAATTGCTCCGCGAACAAGCCGAGCGCTGTTTGACTCTGGTCGAACGCGCCCTGAAACAGACTGCGTGAACGACTCTCCGTCTACGTTTGGAAATCTCATCGATCAACGCACGAACTGCAAAAGCAGATTCCCCGCTTCGCTCGGAAATACAATCCAAAAACTACCGAATCTCATTTCACTGGCTCCAGGTGGTCGGGGTACGGTCCCAGCGGTGTTTGCGGAGTTCGGCGTGGAGCGCGGCGGGTAGCGGGCCTTTGGCGCTGGCGGCGATATTGGATTCGACGTTACGGATTTTGCGCATGCCTGGAATGATGGCGGCGACGTCGTTGTTGTTGAGGATGAAGCGCAGGGCCATTTCGGGCATGGTCAGGCCGTCCTTGACGAGGGGCTTGAGAACATCGGCATGAGCCACGCTGGACTTAAGATTTTCGGCGACGAAATAAGTGTTGCGCCAATCGCCCTTGGGCCAAGTGCTATCGAGTGTGAGCGTTCCAGTGAGCGAGCCTTCATCGAACGGGACGCGCGCGATGACGGCGACATTTTTTTCGCGGCACGCGGGAAAGAGTTCGTCTTCGGGATTCTGGTCGAAGATGTTGTAGATGACTTGTACGGCGTCGACGAGGCCTGCGCGCACGGCGCGGATGCCGTTCCAGGGTTCCCAGCGATTGAGGCTGATGCCGACGGCGCGGACTTTCCCGCTGCTGCGCAGATTTTCGATCGCTCGGGGCAAGCGTTCGTCGTCGAGCCACTTGTCCTCCCAAGTATGAAACTGGATGAGGTCGAGCGTTTCGACGCCGATGTTCGCGAGGCTTTTTTCGACGTACTCGACGATGTACTCGGGAGGAAAACAATCGTCAAGGGAAAATTCGCGGCGGCTGGGCCAGCGGCGGTTTTTAGGCGGAATTTTTGTGGCGACGTAAAGTTTTTTGTCGGGTCCGCCGGCGGCGGCGTTGGACCGGTTGGCGCGCAGAATTTTTCCGAGCAGCTCTTCGCTGTGGCCGTCGCCATAGGCCCAAGCGGTGTCGAAAAAGTTGCAGCCGAGATCGACGGAACGCTGAAGCGACGCGAGCGATTCTTTATCTTCCGAGCCGGTCCAGCCGGCCAAGCCCCACATGCCATAACCAATTTCGCTGACGTTCCATCCGGTGCGGCCGAATTTGCGGTAATGCATGAGCGGGTGCCCCCTAGTTTTGGAGCGCACATTATACCCAGACAGCGTCTGCGTCGCGGGATTCGTTACTCGTGCCTAGGGGAAAAAGCTCTAAAACGCCGCCCCATCAGATGGCACGATGGCCCTGACGATCACTCAAGTTAGTAGCGCCAGCTAGTGGTGTCTGCGCCTGGCGGGGCGGATTGGAGCATGTGGGCGGTGGATTCTTGGAGGACGCGTTGCGTAAAAGTTAGGACGCCTTCGCGGGTGGTGCTGCCTGGGGGGCCGGTGTAGCAGTGGGGTTGGTCGACGCCGTAGTCGAAGGTGGCGTCGGAGTGGGGATTCGTAGTGGAGTCGAGCGCGTGCTGCATCAGGTGAACGGCGCCATCGAGGAAGAAGGTGTCGCCGGTGCCGACCATAACGTGGAGTTTGCCTTGGAGCTTGGGGCCCAGGGTTTTCCAGTCGCGCAGGAGGATGGCGGTGAGGTCGTAGTGTTCGCGCCAGTAGGCGGCGACCTCTTTATTGATTACGCCGGTGCGCTGGTTCCAGATTTCGGCCGGGTAGCCGTCGGGGCCGGCGGGGCTGAAGACGGCTTGCCAGATGTCCCACTGTTCGCCGGAGCGGCCGTGGGTGCCAAGGACGAGTTCCCAGCGATTGGTGCCTTCGGTGGTGGCGAGAATGATGCCGGGCGGGGTGCGCATTTCGGATTGGGCGATGCGGCCGAAGGGGCCGATGGTCCAGTAGGCGTTGGGGTCGTCGTAGACGTTGACGGTCTGGTAGGCGTGGAAGTCGACGGGATCGGGGCAGGCGCCCCAGGCGCCGTTGAAATCATCGGGATAGAAGATTTGGGTGGCTAGCGTTTCCCAGCCGCCGGTGGAACCGCCGTAGACGGCGCGAGCCCAGCCCTGGCCGATGCCGCGGAACTGCTTTTCGATGGCGGGGATGAGTTCGCGATTGATGGCTTCGCCGTAGGGGCCGACGTTGGCGGAGTCGACGGCGTAGGAATCGTCGTAATAAGGATTGGCGTGCTGGACAAGTAGGAGCAGCATGCGGGGGAGCTTGCCGGTGGTCCAGTCCTGATAAAACTTGTATTGAGTTTGGGCGCGCTCGAGTTGGTAGCCCGTCATGGCGGGGTCAGGAGGCGTGGTGCGGAAGCCGGTGAAGTCGCGGGGGAAATGGCCCTGATCCAGAAGGAGAGGATAGTGGGCGTTGGGATGCGAGGCCCAGCCTTCGGGGAGGACGACGATCGCGCCGAGGTACATCGGATGGCCCCAAAACTTTGTCAGGACCTGGCTTTGAATTTTGATGTGCTTGACCCATTCCGTGTCTTTCGCGGGTTCGATGGGCGGAACAATTTTGGAGAGATGAATCTGGATGACGGCTGCGTTGGAGTTGGCGGGATCGATGTGGATACGTTCGGGGATGCTGTAGAAATTTCCGGGCTTGCTGTCCCAGTGCTGGCCTTCGCCTTCGTCCATGGGGAGTTTGACGGTGTGGCCGTCGGCGCGATGGAAAGTGGTGTATTTGTTGAAGACGCCCTGGACCCAATAATCGCCGGCTGGGAGATCGCGGAAATTGGCGGTGGGGTAGCCGAGGGCGTCATCGGCGATGATGGCGTTTTGGCCGGGAGCCAGCGAGTCGACGTCGACGCCAAAAACTTGCTGGGACTTTACTTCTTCCTCGAGGATTTGCGTGCGAGGTTCCGGGTCGTTGGCGGTGGCGATGACGACGTAGACGCGGCCGTCGAGCGGAGTGGGGCTGAGATTTGAACTGAAAGAGATCGCAAAGCGAGGTTGCGCGGGGGAATTTTTTGCGGGCGGAGCTTGCGGTGCGGCTTGGAGAATTGCGGGCGACGCCAAAAGTGTCAGTAGAGCCACCAGCAAGGCCAGCGAGTAGAGGGCAAATTTGCGCGTCGAGTTGCGCGAGGTGCTCAAAATGTTTTGCAACACAAAGGGCATCTGGATTTTCCTTCGCGAATCTGGATTGCGTTCTGAGAGCCGCGCCATTGTAGCCGAGTGTTCGGAGAATGTCTCCGCTGGTCTGGCGAGCGGCCTTAAGGAACTTGAGAGAAAAGAAAGGCGAGTGGTTGATGCGACGCCTCTATACAGACAAAAGAAGCGACGTGGCGCAGGGAGGCGAACTGTCCGCTGGGCTTAGGCTGCAGCCGCAACGGATTTCTTGGTGGATTTGCGGGGCTTTTCGAGCAGCTCGCGTTCGGCGCGGACCCAGTCTTCGAGCGGATTGCCGGGGGCGCCATTGCGCTCGAGGTAGATCTCGTAGGCGCGCATAGCGATTTTTTGCTCGGGAGAAAGTTTCTTGGCCGAGAGGGATTTGCTTTTCACTGCTGAACCATTTCCATTTGTTCTTGCCATAAGCTCCTCGTTGAGGCCGTGACCCGCGGCCTTGATTCCAACCTTTCGAGAAATGCCGGCCGCGTGCGGCCAGATCGCTGATTTAAAATCGACTCGAAGCAGACTGGCGTGCTTCGAGAAACGCGGCTTCTATTATGAGAGCGAACTGGCTCTGGAAGTTAAACGAAATTTGAATGGGTAGTATCGAATTCCGCAATAATGGTACTCGTGATGGGGCCCGGCGCGAGAATGAGGTCCTGTTCACATCCACGTGCGCGGTTGTTACGTAGAGTCTTATGGCGGCGGCGACGTCGCCCGGGGAAATCTGCTTGTGGCATGTCGGCAGGCGGGGGTAAGCTGTGGCGGCTTCTGGGAAGGTCGAGCAGAGAACTGCCGCAGGGCTTCGCGGGCTCCGTCCTGCGCTACATTTTGGTTGATGCACGACAAGACTGAGGGAGGGGACGACAATGAGGAAATTTGGCGTGGTGATGGCGGGGCTGCTGGTTGGTTGTGGAGTTTGCGTGGGGCAGGAGGCGACGCCGGGGCCGGTGGCTAATCCTGTGACGACCACGGTGAAGGTGCTGTTGACGCGCTACGAGAAGAACATGGTGGCGGCGGCAGACTCGATGCCAGCGGAGAAATATGGGTATAAGCCGACGCCGGAGATGAATTCGTTTGGGCATGTGGTGATGCACATTGCGCAGACGAATTATGGGCTGTGCTCCAAGATTTCGGGGCAGACAGCGCCAGAGTTCAAGCTGACGGACGCGGACGGGAAGGACAAACTGGTGGCCGGGTTGAAAGCGTCGTTTGAGTATTGCTCGACGGCGCTGGCGGCCGTGGACGATTCGAAGCTGAGCGATCCGATGACTTTGTTTGGCCGCCTCCAGACGTCTCGCGCAGGAGCGCTGATTATCCTGACCGATGACTGGTTTGATCACTATGCAGGCCAGGCGATCTACTTGCGATTGAACGGGATTTTGCCGCCGACGGCGCAACCTGCGCCAGCGAAGTAGCCGGCTCGAATCGGCCTCGGCAAGACTCCCAAACAGGGCAGCTATCACAGAGAGCATCTCAATGTGAAACACGGCGTTGAGAACGACTTGAGAAATTTGTGTGGAATGCCGGTCTCTCGATGGCGGAAGGCATTTAGGCACAACCACTTTGAGTGAGTTAAGTGGTGTGATTGCAATGATATATGGCCATCTTACAGGCGCGATGCGCTAGTGGAACCGGTTCCCAAACAGCGCGAAAGGTTGGTAGTAGGACTGCAGCATTAGTGCGGCAAAGGGGAAGGCTAAGGTGTGGGTGGTCCCAAGGCCAAATCCTCGACAGCTGATTTAAGGCCGTACAATGACAAGACGTGAACGAAGGGCTCCATGCGCAGCGGCGTGCGGGTGTCTGCTTTTAGCGCTGATGAGCCTGACGCCCGTCCGGGCGCAGGACAATGAACGCAAGGTAGTGAAGAAAGTGGAAGCGCAGTATCCGTCGATCTTGAAAAGAAGGGGTATCGGCGGGACGGTACGACTTAAGGTTGCGATTCATGCAGACGGCAGCGTGAAGGAAGTGGATGTGCTGGGTGGAAATCCGGCATTGGCCGATGCCGCGGAGAAAGCGGTGCGCCAGTGGAAATTTGCGCCGGGAGGCGAGAGCACGGTCACCGTGGCGGTGACGTTCGATCCAAATTCGTAAGCGAGCCTGTTCATTCCTTGAAGAATTCCTAATTCTGCAAATTCCTCGAAATTGTCATCGCCTGCCCGGGCAGCCCGGCCCCTACAAATCAGATAAGCATCAGACCTGGAGGACGTCGCCTTCACGCGCTACGATTTCGTAAAGAACCGGGTTGACGAAGAAGCCGAGGACCAGACGCGACACGAGGCCAGCGACGACGACGATCGCGAAGGGTTTTTGTGTGTCGCTGCCGACGCCTGTGGACATGGCGGCAGGCAGCAGGCCGAGACAAGCCACTAGCGCGGTCATCATGATGGGGCGCAGGCGAAGGAGCGAGGCTTCAAGCGTGGCGTCACGGACGCTTTTGCCTTCGAGACGAAGCTTGTTGATATAGCTGACGAGGATGACGGCGGTTTCTACGGAGACGCCGAGTAGGGCGAGCAAACCGAGGATGCTGGACACGCTAATCGGGGTGTGGGTAAGTTTGAGGGCGATGAGCGCGCCGACGGGCTCGGTGAGGATGACGCCCAGAGCGATGGTGATGGGGAATTTGAAGTTGCCGTAGAGAGCGAAGAGAATCATGAAAATGAGTAGAAGTGCGAGCGGGCCGATGATCACGAATTGCGCCTTAGCTTCGAGCAGCTCGCTGTACTCGCCGCCCCAATCGAGGCGATACCCCTCCGGAAGCGTGACAGCTTTTTTGACGGCGGCCTGGCCGGCGTTGACGGTGCCCTCGAGATTGCGGCCTTCGACGGAAAACTGAATGCCAATGTAACGGGAATTGTTTTCGCGATAGATAAAGGATGCGCCGGAGTTTTCTTTGATAGTGGCGAGTTCGGAGAGAGGGATCTGCTGGCCCGCGGGCGCGGGAACAAGGAGATCGCCGATATCCCGAGCGCTGGATCGGTATTGCGGCTCCATTCGAACGACGAGGTCGAATAATTTTTCACCCTGGATCACCTGGGTAGCAGCTTGCCCGCCGATGGCGGCTTGGACGACGGCTTCGACGTCGGCGACGTTGATGCCATAACGGGCGATTTTGGCGCGGTCGGCGTCTATTATGAGATTAGGCTGACCGAGCTCGCGGACGACGGTGAGTTCCTTGAAGCCGGGAGTTTTGGCGAGAATATTGCGAATTTCGACGGCCTTTGTCTCGAGAACTTCTAGATCAGGGCCGAAGACTTTGACGGCGAGAGAAGACTTGAGCCCGGTGAGAGCTTCGTCGACGGCGTCTTCGGCGGGCTGCGTGAAGTTAAAGATGACGCCGGGATAAGACGCGAGTTGTTTGTCGAATTCGCGGCTGAGCTCTTCCTTAGTGTGGATGGATCCGGATTTCCAAGACGGGTCGTCGTAAGGCTTCAATCCAACATAAAATTCGCAATTGAAAAAACCGGTGGGGTCGGTGCCGTCATCTGTCCGGCCAAGCTCCGAGCCGACGACGGTAACCTGCGGGTACTTCGAGAGAATGTTTCGAACCTGCGGAGCGAACTTGGCGGAGTCTTCGAAAGAAATCGTGTAGGGCATGGTGGCGCGAAGCCAGAGAGCGCCCTCATCGAGGTGCGGTAAGAATTCGCCGCCGATAAAGGGCAGGAGGAGCAGAGTGGAGCCAAAGATAAGAGTGACGACAATCAGTGTCAACGCCGGATGATTGAGGCACCACTCGAGCTGCTTGCCATAGCCACTGCGAACGCGCTCGAAAATACGATTGGGCCTTTCCTTGACACCGTTCTTGAACCAGTAGGAGGCGAGAACGGGGACGAGAGTGAGCGTGAGGACCAGAGCGCCGACGAGAGCGAACGCCATGGTGTCGGCCATCGGATGGAAAAGTCTTCCCGCAGGGCCGGTCAGGGCATAGATGGGGAGATAACCGGCGATGATGACGGCGACGGAGTAGAAAATGGGTCGATCGACATCGCGAGCGGCGGCGAGAATGACATCGTTGATTTTGTATTCCTGTCCGTGGCGGAGGCTGAGCTCACGGTAAATATTTTCGACCATGACGATGGTGCCGTCAATGATGATGCCGAAGTCGATGGCGCCGATGGAGAGAAGGTTTGCGGCTTCACCGGTGGCATGGAGAAAGATGAAGGCGAATAGGAGGGCAAGAGGAACGGTAAGCGCAGTAATGACGGCAGCGCGGATGCTGACAAGGAAAAAGATGAGTACGATGAGAACGAGCGCCATGCCGCGCAGGAGATTCCACTCGACGGTGTCGGTGGTGACTTTGACCAGATCACTTCGATCGTAATACGTGCGGACCTTAACGTCGGGCGGCAGAAGATCCCGATTGATCTCGATCGTTTTTTTCTCGACGCCTTGGAGGACATTTTGCGTTTGCTCGCCACGGCGCATGAGGATGACGCCTTCGACGGCGTCGTCATTGTTGGTTTTCTGGGCGCGGTCTTGAAAACCGAAAATTCCCAGGCGCGGCGCGATGCCGATGACGACGCGGCCGATGTCTTTGACGCGGATGGGAACGCCGTTGCCGCCGCTACCGACGACGACTTCGCCGATGTCTTCCGTGGTTTTGACGAGGCCGAGTCCGCGGACGTAATAAAACTGGCCGCCCTGGGTGTAGAAGCCGCCGCCGGTGTTGGCATTGTTAGCGGTGAGCGCGTTGACCACTTGTACGACGGGAAGGTGGTAGTTGTAGAGCTTAACGGGGTCGAGCAGGACGTGATACTGCATGGTGGGGCCGCCGAAGCCGGAATCATCGGCCACGCCGGGGACGCTGCGATAGGCGCGCTCGATGATCCACGCTTCGAAGGTGTGGAGCTCCATCGGAGAACGATCGGGACTTTCGATCACGTAGCGATAGACGAGGCCGCTGGGGCTGAAGAGCGGGGCCATGCTGGGCGTGACGCCGGTGGGAAGAGTGGCGTCGCTTAGGCGTTCGAAAACGACCTGGCGAGCGAAGTAAGCATCGGTACTGTCGTCGAAGGTGAGGATGACGTCCGAGAGTCCGTAAAGCGAAATGGACCGCATGATCTTGAGGTTGGGCGTGCCGTTCATGGCCAGCTCGAGCGGAAGCGTGGTGAGGCGCTCGACCTCTTCGGCGGCGTGGCCGGGCCACTGGGTGATGAGCTCCACCATAGGTGGGGAAAGATCGGGATAGGCGTCGACGGGCATACGGCGGAAAGATTCAGCTCCGGCGACGATCATCAGCAGGGTGACGATCAGGACGAGGAAGCGCTGGCGCAGGGCGAATTGGACTATGTGATGGATCATCGTGATTTCTCTCGGCCGCGTCTCCCTTTAGTGCTCCAAAGAATTCTTGAATTGCAGAAAGAGGCTGCCGTCGCCAACAACGCGCTCGCCTTCCTTCACGCCGCTCGCAATTTGGGTACGACCGCCATGGCTATCGCCGAGTTGAACCAACCGGCGGGCGAATTCGTTTTGTTTCGTGGAGGACTGCACGTAAACGAAAGGCTGGTTTTCAGTGTCGCGCAGAACAGCAGCGTCCGGAACCGTTAGAGCATTAGCGATTACGCCGGCACTAACAGTTGCAGTGACATACATGTCCTTCTTGAGCTTATCGCCGGGATTTTCCGTGACGATACGCGCCTGAAGCGTGCGCGTGTTGGGATCGAGCGCGGGAGCGATATAAGAAATGCGCCCGCGAAATGTGTCGGGATAAGAGTCGGTGTTGATGTTCACGCTGTCTCCGGACCGCACGTAGGCGACGTCACCCTGGTAGACATTAACGAGCACCCAAACAGTGCTCATGTCCGAGATGGTGAAGACTTGCGTCGTACCCGCCTGAAGCAATTGACCGGGGCCGACGAGCCGTTCGACAACTTCTCCGCCGACAGGCGCAAGGACGGGAACTTGAGAAGTGGTTTTTGGAGCATTTTTTTCCAGTGATTCGACGTCAGTGATGCCGAGAACGCGAAGAGCGTCCTCGCTGGCCTGGAGATCCGCCTGAGCCTGTATACGCGTGGACTCGGCGGTCTGGAAATCTGCCTCGGCAATGGCTCCGTGACTGAGGAGATCTTGCGCGCGGATGTAGAACTTGTCGGCGAGAAGAAACGCAGAGCGAGCCTTGAGGTACGCGGATCGGGCCGCCGAGTAGTCTGGGCTATTGACAGTGAGAAGCGGCTGGCCGGCGTGGACGTTTTCGCCGGGCGTGACGAGAATTTCGCGAACGGGCCCACCGATGGCGGCGAAAACCGGCGTCGTCTTGAAAGCATTGTAAGCCACGGCGCCGGTGAGCCGCAGGACGCGCGGGAGAGCGGACTTTTCGACGGCCACTACCTGGACGTGCGCCAATTGGTCCTGAGGAACGGTGAAGAGATCGGCGGTTTCCTCTTTCGTTTCGCTCGAGGAGAAGGACGTCATCTTGGACTCTGAGCCGCCGGAACCACAGCCAGCAACGACGGCAGCGAAAAAGACGGCAGCGAACGCGGCGGGAACAATCGAGATATAGAACTTAGATTTAAAATTCATGGCAGATTCCTCGTTCCTACGGCTTGGCGCATCTGTTCGAGCGCGGTCATATAGCTGGCGAGCGCCTGGCGGTAGGCAAGCTGATTGGCGCGGTAGGTGCGCTCTGAATCGAGAAAATCGAGCAAGCTGGCAGCGCCTTTTCTGTAGGCGTACTCGGTGATATCGCGGGATTTTTCGGCCTGATCAACGAAACCGCCGCGGTACAGCTGAATGATCTGATCGTTGGAATGCAAGGCCTCATAGGCGTCGACAACGTCGGTGATCACTTGTTGGGCCGCTTCGCTTTGCAATTCCTGGAATTGGGTGATGGCGTAACGGGTGCGGGCGATTTCGCCTTGATTACGGTCGAAAATGGGGAGATCGATATTGAAATAAAACGCTCCGCTGTTCTGGCCGTTGGTGTGGGTGTAGTCAAAAGTGACGTTCAAGTCGCGCTTGCCGTTGGCCTCTGCCAGCGACTCCTGGCTATGGGCAGCGGTTACTCCCAATTGGGCAGCCTGAAGATCGGGGCGAGTGCGAAGGGCTAGCGCTTTAAAATCGTCCATATTGCCGTGAACGGGCTGGTAGTCGAGAGAACCCTCAACGTCGAAATTATCGGGAACGGATTCGAACCCGAGGAACTGGCGAAGAGCGGCCAGCGCCTGGACTTTGGAAAGCTTGGCTGCAAAAACGTCCGACTGGAATTGCAGCAGTTGCAATTTGATTTTGAGCAAATCGCCTTCGCTCATGTCGCCGGCTTTAAAACGAGCCTCACTGATATCGACGGTCTTCTGAAAGCTGTCGTAGTCCTGCTGGGCGAGATCGAGGGTGGACTGCGCGAGCAAAACGTTGATGAATTGCTGGGAGAGATTGAAGGTGAGCTGGCGCTCGTTGTCGGTCACCTGAGCGCGAGTGACGGCGGTCGCGTCTTTGGCGGCTTGATAGCGGCGCTTGCGCTTGCCGCCGCGTTCGAAGAGGTAACCGATGCCAAGGTCGAATTGCGCCTGGTTCGCCAAATAGTTCGAGTTGAACTCACTGGGATTGAAGAGCGGAAAAAATTGCGTGTCCCAAGACAAAGTGGGATTGGGACGGAGATTGGCGGTTATTTCCTGGGCCTGATTTTGAAGGATGGTCGATTGCGCAGCGAGCAGCGCGTGATTGTGTTGCAAAGCAAGACGAATGGCCTCGTCGAGAGTGATGCGCGTGGGAGCGGACTGGCTGGTGTCCGCGCGCGGCGGGGCAGCTTGTGCGGGGGATGGGGGCGGAGCAAGCGTTGCGTTCTGCTGGGCCGGCAAGCAGACGGGCAGGGCCAGCAGCGCGGTGGCCAATGCCGTTCCTTTCCTCATGTTAGTACTCCTCTAGAGTCCCTTGCGATAGGGACAAGTCAATGCGGTTATGAAGGAACAAACAAAAATGGAAGGGATGCGGAGAACTACAGAGCCGGGGGCGCGCGAGGAGAGGTGGAGCGCTGAATTTCGACAGAGGGAGAGAGAATCGCGGCGACAACTACGAGACGATGCACGACGGAAACCACCGCCAGATCAAGAGTCTGGGGGGTGACCGCGGAGCCTGCGGTCGAACAAAGCTGGCAGGGATGCGAACCGCTGGGGCCGGAATTCAGATCGGCACAAAAGTGGAACTGCGCCGCCAGGAAGATGATTCCGAGCAGCAAAGCGCATAAACGCATCCTGTTAGGGGTAGCGGACATCTTTCTACTATGACGAAGCTTAGGCCGGAATGGTTGCGGGGTCAAGCAACGGAAAGAGATAGGGGTCAACTTTCCGCACCAAAGTCCATGGTTCGTGCGTCAAAGGTGTTAGGCTAAAAGAGAGGGTGATGAAACTGAGCCGGGCTATCTTCGGGCGGGGATTGGCGCGCCGAGCGGTCGCAGTGTTGGCGTGCGCCGTTCTGCTGTATTTTGCGGCTGGCGGCAGCCTGCTCCACCAACATACGGGTGGCACTGAGAACGCTTGCCACATCTGCCAGTCGCTGCACTTGCCCGTGCTGGCCGCGGCCGCCCTTGACCTCGTTGCCGCCCCCGAACCGATCGCCCGATATACTTCGCTCCCGCAGCATGATGCGCCGAGCAATACTTTTTCTCTGCACCGCGCGTCTCGAGCTCCTCCTTCCGCTTAATTCACAACTCCTCCCATTGAATTACACAAATGAGTGCTGACCCTTAGATGGGCCAGCGCTACCGCCATTTTTCCAGGCGGCCTCTATTCACACACCTATGACGAGAGTCCCTTCTCAGGGACGGAGGAAAAAATGAAGATTTTGCAGAGGCTTTCGCCATTGTTTCTGGCGATAGGTATGGTGTTTTCGGGGACGGCGGCGCGAGCGCAATCGGGGAGTTCAGGTTCCGTTGAGGGAGTGGTTAAGGATCCGTCGGGGAGCGCAGTCGCGAACGCCAAAGTTGAAATGTCGCATTCGGTGAGCGGATTTCATCGCGAGGTGATTACAGGGACGGATGGGAGCTTCAAGTTCGCAAACGTTCCGTTCAATCCCTACCACTTGGTCGTCACGGCCGATCAATTTGAATCGTACACGCAAGACGTGGAGGTGCGCTCGAGGGTACCGGTCACGTTACAGATCGCGTTGAAGATCGTTTCGACCACGACCAGCGTGACGGTTACAGAAAATGCCGGGGATCTGGTGGAGACGCAGTCGACGTTTCACACGGACGTGGACCGCGCGCTGTTCGATACGCTTCCGCTGGAAAGCGCGTCTTCCTCGGTGAGTTCGCTCGTTACGCTCACGTCGCCTGGTGTTGCCGCGGATTCGAATGGCCTTTTTCATGGACTCGGGGACCACGCGTCCAACTCGTTTTCCGTGGACGGCCAGGCCATCACGGATCAGCAAAGCAAAGTGTTCTCCAACCAGATTCCTTCCGATTCAATCCAATCCATGGAAGTGATCTCCGGAGCGCCGCCTGCCGAATTTGGGGGCAAGACGAGCCTGGTGATTGTCGTGACCACGCGCTCTGGCTTGGGAGTGAAACCGGCTCATGGCCAAGTGACCTCCTCTTACGGCTCTTTTGGAAGTGCGAGCGCGGGGTTCGATCTGGCTTATGGAGGAAACAACTGGGGTAACTACTTTTCCGGCAGCGGCCTGAATACCGGCAGGTTTCTCGATGGACCGGAACTCGACGTCATGCACGATCGAGGCAATGAGGAGAATTTTTTCGACCGCGTAGACTTGAAGGTTTCGTCGGCGGATACCATCAACATGAACTTTGGCTACAGCCGGTCCTGGTTCCAGACGCCGAATTCGTACGACGCGCAAAATGGGACGGGTTGGACCTTCAACTCGGCGGACCCAACGTGCCCACCTGGACAAACCGCGTCCTGCGGAGGCCTGGGACCGAACGGTGAGCCCGTAGGACCTCAGGATCAGCGTTCGAAGATCGGAACGTTCAACATCGCGCCTTCGTGGACACGCCTGATTAATCAGAAGACGGTCTTCACGCTGGGCGGTTTCGTGCGGCAGGATCAATACAACTACTACCCGAGCGGAAATCCCTTTGCCGACGAGACACCCGAACTGCAACTGGAGACCATTCGACAGCACCGCACGTTGACGAATGCTGGGGCTCGCGCAAGCCTGTCTTACGTAAAGGGCATCAACAACGTGAAAATGGGTGTCACTTACGGGCACACTTTCCTCACGGAAAACGATCAATTCGGCATCGTCAATCCCACGGTGAACGCGGTTTGTTTGAATCCGGGTGGAAGCCTCAATACAAATCCGACCATAACCGACCCGGCGCAATGCGGCGGGGTCAGCAATCCCGGAGGATCGCTGAATCCCACGTTTACACCTCTGCTCGGGTGTTACGACTTGACCAGGACGGCTCCTCTGCCAGCGTCCGACGGCTGCCCGGCGGGACAAACCACGAGCGGGCTATACCCCTTTCATGGCCACACCGATATTAAAGAGACGGCGCTCTACTTCCAGGACACAATCACGATCAAGGACTGGAGTTTTAACCTCGGGCTGCGCTCCGATCTATACAACGGTCTTGCCAGCGCCAAGCAAATCGAGCCGCGCGTGGGCATCGCCTACAAGCTGAAACCTACCAGCACAGTGCTGCGCTTATCGTATGCCCGCACGATGGAGACTCCGTTCAACGAAAACCTCATCCTTGCCAGCACGGGCTGCAATTACCCCGTAATCTTCGCCCTCCAGGAGTCCGTGCCGGGTGGTCAGTGCGTCTCGTCGACGGTGCCGCCGTTAAGCCCGAGCCACCGCAATGAATTCCATGCCGGTTTTGAGCAAGCGTTCAAAAAATACCTGGTCGTCGATGCCGAGTACATCTGGAAATACACGCACGAAGCGTTTGACTTCAGCGTGCTGGGAAATACCCCGATCACGTATCCCATCGAGTGGGCCAGTTCGAAAATTCCCGGGTATGCCATCCGTGCGAGCGTTCCGGATTTCCATGGCTTTACGGCGTTTGTGGTGATGTCCAGCGTTGCGGCACGTTTCTTTACTCCGCAGATCAGCGGCATTGGCGCCACGCCCCTGACGCCCGGTGGACCCTCTGTGTTTCGCATCGACCACGACGAAAGGTTTAACCAGACCACACACTTGCAATATCAGCCGTGGAAGCGCGGGCCATTTGTCGGCTTCAACTGGCGCTATGACAGCGGGCTTGTGGCTGGTCCCCTGCCGTGCTTCGGAGGCGAATCTTGCGCGAACGGACCAGGCGGCGGTGGCCCCCTTAATCTCATAGATGTGTCCGGGCTGACTCCCGATCAACAGTTCCAGGCAGGGCTCTTTTGCGGGAGCGTGTTTGCGACACCCACAACACCTATCAGCTCGGCGTCCGGTTCGAATCTCTGCCCGGCCGCAAATTACGGTTCCAAGTACGTAACAGTTCCAGCGCCCGGCACCGAAAACGATGACCACAATCCGCCGCGCATTGCGCCGCGGAATTTGTTCGACGTCTCGGTGGGAGAAGACGATCTGTTCCATGGGGACCGCTACAAGTGGAGCTTGCGGTTCACGGCCATCAACGTGACCAACAAAGTGGCTCTCTACAATTTCCTGTCGACATTCAGCGGGACTCACTATGTGACACCACGAGCGCTGACCGCAGAATTGGGCTTCCACTTCTAGATGGATTGGAGCGAGTGGCTCATACGTTTATCTCGAGAAGCTGAGACGGCCAAACGGATGACGGAGACGACCGAGACCGGAAATAAGCGTGGATTGTTACGGAATCCTCGAAGACGGCCGGAGAAGTCTGAGCGGAACTATACCGGGATCCGAGAGTGGCAGGCGGAACTCTCGATTTCCCGGCTCTTCCGCACCAGCATTCGACTGCAAACAGCGTTCGATCGCTGTTTCAGCCAATTCGGGATGACGGCGCAGGAAGCGACAGTGCTTCTGCATTGCGTGGAGGAAGGAGCAACCTCCGCGGGAAAGCTCGCGAGGACTATGGGCCGAGACAAAGGCAAGATCACGCGGTTCGTGAACCGGCTCGAAACGAGCGGGTTTCTTTCGCGCAGGAGCGACCCTCGCGATCATAGGCTCTTGATCATCAAGGCGACCAGCAAGGGGCGGCGTGTTGTACCGCACCTGAAGCTGAGGTTCGAGGAAGTTCGCAGCCAATTCTTCGAGGGGGTCTTGAACGTCGACATCGATAAGCTTGAGACCGTACTCTCGCAGTTGCATGCGAACGCCGAGCGCCTTTTTGAAGAGAAGCCTCACAAAGCCGTCTCCGTTTAGGAACCCCAGCGCAGCAAAAGAAGCTTTCGCAATCGCAGCAGGGAGAGACGTGCGGGATTTGTGCGCGCGGATGAGCTTTTCGTTGCGGACGATCCCAAGCGATATTGCCCGGCGCGGTCTCCCTCTCTGGCAGCCCTTACGGCTTCTCCACGCATCCATTGGTGGCAGGCATGGCTAATTGCTGAAACAACCGGGGGAACCCGCGCCCGGAAAAATCAGGTTGAGGGGCTCTTGAATACCGTGGCGCCGTAATCGCGGATAGGGTTCTTAGCGGACCTAACGGCGATATCCCCTCATGCATCCAAGAAGGTCCGGACGGGGGAGAAGAGGACTGCGCCAAGTTGGTACACTGGTTCGCGGAGTTGGAGATTGGGGCACACCCTGACCTCGCCGGACTTCCGATTTCAGCCCTTCAAATTGACAATAAGGGGGATGTCGTCCGGCTGGCCAGAGATGCGTGTGATGCTCGCCAATCCGACTGACCTGTGCACGCTAAAGAAAGAGCGCATTGATAGACAGATTTCTTGTCAGCCAGATCATGAATCCATTTCTAAAAGCATTTCAGCGGTTCAAAGAAACTCTCGCGTCACTCCGAAGCGTGTCGGGCCGCGCCACACCTGATTGGGCGCTCCAAGCGGCTGTCCTATTTGCGATTTTAGCGGCGGCCATCCCGGCGTTTGCGCAAGGTACGAAGGGCAGCGCCGAGAAAACGCAGACCGGGTCCATCCGCGGCACGATTTCCACCAAGCAAGAGGACGCTTCGTCTGATTTGTCGGGAATCAGTGTAAACCTGAGTGCCGTTCCGCCCGATGGAAACTCCCTGACCGCGGATACAGATGACGCGGGGCACTACGAGTTCAAGGGCCTCAAAGCTGGAAAGTACACGATTTCGGTCAGCCAGCAGGGGTTCAAGGCCGTAACGAAAACCGTTTCCGTGAGTCCAGGACAAGCTGCAGTCCAAGACATCACACTGGAACTGGAGGTGGTGACGCAACAGGTCGAGGTTAAGGAACAAACTCAGGTCATCTCAACGGAGAGCGTTTCGAACCCAGAAGCCACCATAACCCACACCGATCTGGTTGCTCTGCCCACGCCGGAGGAAAAGATCCGGGAAGTGATTCCCATTACTCCGGGAGTGATAAAGACGATGGACGGAAAGCTCACGTTTAAAGGCGCTGACGAAAATCAGAGCCTGTTCCTGGTGAATTCCGCGCAGACGGCTGATCCAGTGACCGGAAGCTTTTCCATTGCGGTGCCCACGGATGCGGTGCAATCGTTCGCGGTCTACAAAACGCCCTATAACGCCGCGCTTGGAAGTTTCTCTGGCGGATTGACAACTATTGAGACCAAGCCTCCGGCGGAAAAATGGAATTTCTACGTAAAGAATTTTGTGCCTTCCATTCTCGGCAAAAACGACTCGATTGTCGGAATCGCGCAAGCAACACCTGGCGTTGACTTTGGAGGGCCGCTGATCGCGGGCAAGCTGTTTTTCTCGGAAGTCTTCCAGTACGACATGAAAAAGACCACGGTTCGCGGACTGCCCTGGCCCTACGATATCAACAAGAAACAAGGCTTTAATTCTTTTACGACCCTTGAGTTCGTTCTTTCGCCTAAACAAATCTTGACTCTTACGGTCAATGCCTTTCCTCTCCGGCAGCAGCATGTCGGCATCAATGCTCTCGTTCCGCAGCCTGCCTCGAACGACCTGAATCAAAAGGGCATCGCCGTACATTTGTCCGATAAGTACCAACTGGATTCCGGGGCCATTTTCAGCGTGATCTCGCAGTACACGCGGTTCGACAGCAATGCCCACGGACAGGGATTGGATGACATGCTGATTTCGCCGCAAGGCTGGGGCGGAAACTTTTTCAACCAATGGTCCAGGAGAGGCAAGCAGTACCAGTTGCTGCCCAGCTATCAGTTTGCGGAGAAACACTGGCTGGGAAAACACGAGATCCACGTGGGCGTGGATCTAAACTATCGTTCCTATTTCGGCGTGAGTACGGCTAATCCAATTCAACTCCTCGAGCAGGACGGCACGTTAGATGAGGAAATCAACTTTCTGCCATCGGCGGCTCAAAATACATCCGATACGGCCGTTGCCGAATTCGTCCAGGATCACTGGATACTAAATTCGCACTGGACGGTCGATGCGGGGGCGCGCTTGTCCAGTGAAACCTCTGGCTGGTCCGCGGCGTTCGCACCACGCGCGGCAATCGCGTACTCGCCGGGGAGCAAAGGTAAGACGGTTATTCGAGCGGGGGCGGGCTTCTTCTATAGCATGCTGCCTCTGCTGGCATCCGAGTTTGATGTGAACCCGACTCGTGTAGTGAGCCAGTTTGATCCCACCGGGCTACTGATCGCGCCGCCTGTAACGTACACCAACGCCTACGTGGGCGGGGTGAATCCGCTGAATACCGGCATTTTGCCGCAGGGGCCGGGTACGACACCGCGCAATTTCACGTGGAACATCGAGGGTGATCGCGAGTTGCGGAGAAATATGGTGTTGCGGGTCGGCTACATCGATAGCCACACGACTTACCTGTTTGTCGTCAATCCTTTCACGGGTGCGCCGGGCCAGGAATCCTTTCTGGGCCTCACGAATACCGGTTCCTCCCACTATCGCGAGATTGAAAGCACCGTGCGCTTCACCGTTCACGAAAACAATGAGGTGAACGCCTCTTATATATGGAGCCGCTCGCGAGGAGATTTGAATAACCTTTCCGACGTCATGATTCCGTTCTTGGAGCCAGTCATCCGTCCTAACGTTTATGGAATATTGCCTTCCGACGTCCCGAATCGCATCGTGACCTGGGGCGTCTTTTCCTTACCGAAGAAGTTCATCCTCAGTCCCATCCTCGACGTGCATTCGGGCTACACCTATTCGAATGTGGATGTGCTGCAGGACTATGTGGGCACTCCTAATGGAGAACGCTTCGCTACTTTTCTGTCTTTGGATGTGAAAATTTACCGCGTCTTCCAAGTTCCTTTTCTTGGGGCGAAAAGCGGAAAAATTCACCACATTCGGCTGGGATTCTATTCGCTCAACATCACCAATCACGGCAATTTCAACGCCGTCTACAACAATGTGACGGCGCCGAACTTCGGTCAGTTTGTCGGATTCCTGGACCGGCGCGACGGCGCGGTTATCGATTTCATAGACTAAGTCGTTTTGATTGCCACGGGCAGATCACACCGGCTGCAGAAGCAATCCGCGCGCCCTTCGCAGCCGCACGATCCATCGGACGAGCAGCAGGGCAGCTAGCAGCGGTGGCCCGCATACCAGTAGGCCAACGAATGCTTCAAACCAGGTGTAGCGGTACCTCGAGTAGACAGCGCTGATACGCTCTAGATTTAAATTGATCCCCAATTGCTGAGCTTTAGCACGCAGCGCCTCATAGGCTGGGAAACTTTCGTGCTTTCCTGTTTTCGTGTCCAAAAGGAAGTAGGACTCTATGTTGTCGTCCTTTGATGCGAACTGGTAGGCATGGCTGTCACGTCCCCCGAGTATGTAGGGTCCGGATAGCTGAAGAACTCTTACGCCGCTGATTGAGTCTTCGCCCTCTGCAACGCCGTCCCCGCCCTGTGTTTTCGGATTAAACACCCAGCCTTGTTCAGTCTCGTCGATCATCAAGAGCGCGTAGCCGTCGGGCAAGGGACACTGCCAAGTGTCCCCCAGGCCAGGATCGCGATGAAATACAAATTCGTTGACCGCAGCCTGGAAAAAGAAAACGATCCCGGCCCACCCGAGACACAGGAAGGGGAAAACACTTGCGGCGAGAATCACTCTCTTCCGGCCCTGCGCGACTCCGCGCGTGAGTAGAGCCGTCGAGCCGCCGAGTACAACTGCCCCAACGCCGGCCAGAATTGCGCCGACCACCGCCCAAAGTAAGAGAACGAAGCCTATTCCCATAGCGCCCGCTGAAGCTGAGAATGGCATAGCAAACGTCGTTCGCGGCCAGCCTTTACTCAGGGCTGTTCCTGTCAAGTAACGCAGGAGACAGCGGATTCCGAAAACTCTAGCCCTCGTTGAAACACGCGCACTGCCTCGGCCACGCCATTTTTGAATGGGCGTTCGCCCCTGCTAGAATAAGAGGCGGAGCGGTCCTTCGAAGCAGGTGAGGGAGCGAAAGCTGTTTGAACCAATGACGAATCTCTGAGGAGCCGCGGATAGACAGCCTGTGTGCACGGCCTGTCCCGCTGGTACGTCTTTGTCGCCGGAGCGTTTCGCTGGAAGCTGGCGAATGGAGACGGGCGAGCGGGGCAGGAAAGCCTAACGGTTGGCTCGTGGCGCCCACCTAATTCAGAGGTTCACGGCCTAGCTCCCCACGGCCAAGCAGTCCGCTCTATTTTTGTATCAACGAGACCTAAAAGAGCATGCGCGTACTTTTCATTGGAGACATTGTTGGGTCGCCGGGGCGGCAGATTGTCCGCGACCGGCTGGCAGACATCGTCGCGCAACGGCAGATCGATTTGGTCATCGCCAACGGCGAGAATTCCGCCTCGGGCTTCGGCATCACCCCGCGGCTGGCGGAAGAGTTGCTCGGCATGGGAATTGAGGTCCTCACTGGCGGAAACCACAGCTGGGACCGCAAGGAAATTCTGGAATTCATGCCACACGAGCCGCGGCTGCTGCGGCCTGCGAATTTTCCGGAAGGCAACGTTGGCAGCGGGCTTTTCATTGGTACGGCAAAGAATGGCGTGAAATACGCCGTGCTGAATCTGCAGGGGCGCGTCTTCATGACGCCGATCGACGACCCGTTTCGCAAAGCCGACAGCGAGCTGGCCAAACTGCCGCCGGATGTTGCGTTCGTTTTTGTCGACATGCACGCGGAGACTACCAGCGAGAAGATAGCGATGGGCTGGTACCTCGACGGGCGCGTCACCGCGATCGTGGGAACGCACACCCACGTGACGACCGCGGACGAGCACGTCCTGCCAGGCGGCACGGCCTATATCACCGATGTGGGTATGAGCGGCCCACACGGCGGCGTAATTGGCATGGACCGCGGCGGCATTATCAAAAAGTTTCTCGATGGGTTGCCCGCACGCTTCGAAGTCGCGAGCGGCGATGTGCAGATGAATTGCGTGCTCATCGAAACAGACGACAACGGGCCGCGCAACGCCGCAGGCCGCCTGCGCGCGCGTTCGATTGAACGCCTGCGCTTCCGCATCGACTGACTTTGGAGTGCGGTTTATCCTGCTTGCCCTTGTTCACCCTGAGCCTCGAAGGCAGCGCGTCCCTCTTGCACTGTCACTCCGAGCGGAGTCGAGGAACCTGCTGTTTCTTCCGCTCACATCCGACGGGCCGCGTCTTCAACCGTGCCCCAATCCACCAGAACTGTCATTCCGAGCGAAGTCGAGGAACCTCTCTTCGGTCTAGTTCTCACACTGGATCTTAAGCTCTCCGACTCCCTTCTCCACCGTGACTCGGAAGCGTTGGTCTCAACTTCCCCGCAGCAAGCAGTTCCAGCGCCTCAAACCGCCCTCTGAGCTCCGCCGCGCCCAACCGGTGCTCGCGAAACAACCAGCGCAGATATTCCTCCGCTGGCCGCTCTCCTTTCTGCGCGTTGCATTCCATGCACGCCGAGACCAGGTTGCGGTACGAATTGCACCCCACTCGCGCCCGTGGCACGACATGGTCAAGGCACTCCAACCGTGGAGCGACTCGCCGCAAGCAATAGAAGCATCGGCCCCGCTCCCGCGCGTGAATCGCCCTTCGGAGTTCCAACGTCTTCAGGAAATCTACCTCCTCGATGTCCGAGGTGACAGCCGTCCTGGCTGCCTCGCGTGCCCGTACTGCGGCTGCAGCGCGCACGCCGCGAATCTCTTCGGGCAAGCGCACCTCCGCCACATGGCCTGCCTTGCTGCGTTCCACCAGGCGCACAACGCCGCACGCAGCCAGCCGGCGAACCGCTTCGCGCGTCGGGCATGTGGAAAGGTTGATATTGTGCGCCAGCCATGGAATCGAAAACCGCAGCCTCCGTTTTCCTTCCAGCCGGCTGTGTCGCAACAGATGGATATACACAAGGTGGTCGATCACTGGCAGCCGAAGCCGTGGCACCACGACATCTTCCACCTGTTTCCACAGCGACCTCGCGTCGATTCCTTTTTGCGTGCGGTTTGCTTCAAGCGCGAGCGAAGGGCCGCCTTTCTCCCCAGCTTTTCTTAGCTGTCGACTGTGAACTGTAGACTGGGTTCAGACACACCTATCCCATCGCTTTTACCGTTTTTCATGGTCGGAGATCCTGTAGGCGCGTTGATCAGCGCCTTCTTTGTAGTGCGGCAGCTCGCTGCCGCTTCTTGTCATAGCCGCTGTAGAGGCGCGCTTCAGCGCGTCCTTCTTGCGCTCATAAACACACTAAACCGTGCATTTTCAACTTGGGGAAAACCACAAGGAGGGCCAAAAACAAAAAAGAGAACCACGCCTGAGGCGCAATTCTCTACCTCCCAAGGCTACCATATTTTACGACTTTGTCAAGTAAAATCCGAATCCCCCAAACCAAAGATTGAAATAAACTATTGACAATAATATTCATAATAGTGTATTATTACTTTATTGGGGAGGTTATCGCGCAATGGATGACGCAATCGTTCTTTTTACAAAACAGAGCGTGGAAAAGGTTCTTCGGGACGGTGGGTCAGGGCGCTGGCGCCTGGTCCCCAGTCACGCTCGCCAGCGCAAATTCGTCGTACTCACTCGCAATGCCAAAAACCCCAAAGTTGAGGGGCCTGAACCTCACCGCTCAGCCTTCCTAGTCGGCAAGATAGGGGACATAGTCCCCTCCACTGAAAAGCCCGGCAGATATTGGATTAAATTTCGAGAGTATGCGCGCCTGGGCCTGCCGGAGGCGTGGAACAAGGGCGATCGAAACCCTGTTCGGTACTCCAAACTGGAGGACTTAAGCATTGACCCATCGAAGCTGAAATGGGAGCCGATGCCGAACTCATCCAATCCCGACCTAATGCCAAAGTCAGCCCAACACGGCAAGGCACTCACGATAGCCGAGGCAAAGGAAGGGCTCTCGATGACGTTTGGCGTGCCGGCCGAAGCAATCGAAATCACAATACGTGGATAGGAGGAAGAAATGAACTTCATGCAAGATGTTCGAAGACTAAGCGAAGCAAGTTCATTCATCCCACAATCCGGAGCTAGTGAACTCGGGGACAGACGGATCGTTTCCTGTAATCTTTAATCTTTGATTCGTGCGAAGAGAAACACGAGGGAACTTCCGTCTGTCCCCATATTCCCCAGTTACAGCCGAGAACGGGGCTTTTTGTTTACAAGGACAGCCTAAGGAAGTTGCTTGCTGTTTGTTAAGAACTATTTTATCTAACTTGACAAACTGCAAGCGGCTCTTGTAGTGTAGATTCATGAGCGACGAAACAAAAAACAACGCAGCTGCCGAATTGGGGCGACTAGGTGGAGAGAAAACCGCCGAGCGCGGCCCTGAATACTACGCAGAAATTCAGGCCATGAGGAAAGTACGAGCTGGCGGACGCCCGCCCAATCCCCCTAATGCGACTCACATTGGAGAACTCACGATTGGAAATACGATCATCCCGTGCGCCGTCTTGGAGGGTGGCACGCGAGTGATTAGTGAGAACGGCCTCACCAACGCGTTGCTTGGCTCCAGGAGTGGAGCATCAAAGAGAATTAAGCGTGCTAAACGTGAGCAAGGGGCCCTCGTACCGCTGTTTCTGGCACCTGAAAACCTTAAGCCCTATATCCCAGAAGATTTAATGGACGGGCCCCTCAAGCCCATCGTCTATCTCAGCGGACAGCGTGAAGTGACTGGCTTTGATGCGAGCGTGTTGCCGATAGTTTGCGATATCTGGCTTAAGGCGCGCGACGCAGGAAAGCTCCAGAAGCAGCAACTCGATAAGGCACTCAAAGCTGAGATATTGATGCGCGGATTGGCACATATCGGAATCATTGCTCTCGTCGATGAGGCCACTGGATATCAGGAAGTGCGTGATCGCTTGGCATTGCAGGCGATTCTGGATAAGTTTCTAAGAAAAGAGTTTGCTGCTTGGGCGAAGCGCTTTCCGGATGAATTTTACAGAGAAATGTTTCGCCTCAAGGACTGGACATGGAAAGGAATGAGAGTTAATCGTCCGAGCGTTGTGGGTAAATACACCAACGATCTGGTTTACCAGCGTCTAGCACCGGGAATTTTGCAGGAACTAGAAGTTAAGAACCCGAAAGATCAACGCGGTAATCGAAAATCGAAGCACCATCAGTGGCTGACTGAAGACATTGGCCATCCCGCTCTAGGTCAGCACCTGTACGCAATAATGGGGTTTATGAGAGCGTCAGCAGATTGGGACCAGTTTTATCATTCCCTTCAAAGGGCGTTTCCGAAAATGAACACGACGCTAACATTGAATTTCCCGGAAGAAAGGTCTAATCCGTGAGCACGTGAGAATTCGAATCCCAGTCGGAGGGAGCGTCTCCGAGTGGTTCCGCTGATCGGACGTACATCTGGCGGCGCAGGCGACTGAGCGGTTTAGACCCAGGATTGACTGGTGGGCACACCAAAGCTTCTGAAACGGGCAACCTGTATCCATCCGTCATACTCTGAAGACTCATAACAAATGGGGGCGGGGCAAAGGGGTAGTGCTCAACGTGAAAATTCTTGCGGGGTTGTGTCTTCTGGCGTGTTTTGCAGGGTGCGCGCTTGGCCAGGACGAAGGGGAGCTTACGGCCAAAAAGCGCCTTTTCCCAGGAGTTGGGCCAGGGCTGCGGGCGCTGAAGCGCGGGACAGACGGAAATTATTATGTGTTGAGCGCGCCGGGCTCGTCGGCGTCGGTCTTCGACCCAGTAGGGAAACTGCTTAGGAGAGTTCCAGCCTTCGAAGAGAGCAAAAGTCCCAACCCGCAGGTATCCCAACTGGCAACGATTGCCTTTGGCGAAGACCTGGACGTAGACGCTCAGGGAACCGTGTACGTGGCGGACCGCGGCGCAAACGCGATCAAGATCTGGGACACCAAGGGAAATGAGCGCGTGGTGAAGGTCAACGGCCCGGTGGCGGTGGCGGCGCTTCCGGATGGGGAAGTTGCCGTGGCAACTGTGCACGAACAGCATTTGGTGATGGTGTTCGACAAGAACGGGCGCGACGTGCGCGAGTTTGGCGATCCGGAGACGATCTCCGACCGGCCGGAAGTGAACCGCTTTCTAAACATCGGCATGCTCGTGACGGACGGCGCAAGCCATCTGTATTTCGCATTTCCTTACCTGCCGGAAGCGACCGTGCGGCAATACGACCGGTATGGTTACGCGGGGCAAGATATTCAGTACACGGGAGTGGACGCATGGCCTGCGGCGCAGGCAACCCGCAAAGAGATTGAGCGGCAGGAAAAGCGAGGGGACGCTCCCATGTTCAAGCGCATCCTCACTGCGGTTGGCGTGGAACGAACGAGCGGAGAAGTGTGGATGGCGCTGGGCGATAAATTGTTGCACTTCGACAAAGAAGGAAACCGGCGCGCGACCTACCTGATCTATACACCCGAGAGAGCGCGGCTGGATGCCAACACGATTCTCATCGAACAAGACCGCCTGATTATCGGAAGCGACCCGCTGGGCATCTACGAATTCGAGCGGCCCGATAAAAAATTTCAACAATAAGCGAATTATCCTCAGGGCAATTTAGAGCAAGCCTGTGCAAAGGTGTGGGAGCGCTCGAAAATTTTGTGGAAATTTCCTTGCAAACGCGCTCTGGCAGGCGGAGTTGCACAATAATTGTGCTTGTGGAAAAGCTGTGCATGGCGTGTGCACCCTGGTGAATCCCTTCGCACACTTTTCGCTTGCCCCATTCCGTCCAATCGGCGACAATCCCGCGCTGTCTGATAGCGGCAGTTCGAGGGGCCGGCAAATCTAGAAGGGCCGCGCACGGGGCGCCAGGGGAAAGCAAGACGCTCCAGTACGGGCATGATTCCCGAAGCCTGAAAAAGATAATGAAGGGACCTGCTTTCCACAGCTTATTCACATCTGTGGAAATAACGGGGTGAGCTTTTCTCTTGCGATGACTACTGCGACGAATGCCTGGGAGCGGTTTTTGGAGCGCGTGAAGTCCCGGGTCAGCATCAACACGTACACTACTTGGTTTCAACCCACGCGGCTGAACCGCGCCGAGGGTGAAAACCTGTTTGTGCAGATCCCCAGCACGGTCTTCCGGCAGGTTCTGACGCGGACCTACGGCGAGATCGTCAAAGCTGTATTCCACGAACTTGGGACTCCTAACGTGAAAGTGCAATACGTCTGTACGGAGGAAGAGCCCGTGCCAGCCGCTCCCACAGCATCCGGCGTGAAGCAAGCGAAACTCGATTTTGAAAGCAGCGATCATCAATTGAATTTGCGGTACAGCTTCGATTCGTTTGTGGTCGGCAAATCGAATGAGTTTGCGCATGCCGCGGCACGCGCGGTGGCTGAGCAGCCTTCGAAAGCCTACAACCCGCTGTTTCTTTATGGCGGAGTGGGGATGGGCAAGACGCATTTGATGCATGCTATCGGGCACACCATCAAAAAGCGCAACCCTGCGATGCGGTTGAGTTACGTGAGCGCGGAAAAATTCACGATCGAAGTCATCAATTCGTTGCGCTTCGATCGTATGACCAGTTTCCGCGACCGCTTCCATACCGTGGACGTTTTGCTGGTGGACGATATCCAGTTCATCGCAGGAAAAGAGCGGACGCAGGAAGAGTTTTTTCACACGTTCAATGCGCTGTACGAACAGCAAAAGCAGATTGTGATTTCCTCAGACTGCCTGCCGAAAGAAATCAATTCGATCGAAGAGCGGCTGCGCTCGCGATTCGAATGGGGCTTGATCGCGGACATCCAGCCGCCTGATCTGGAAACCAAGATTGCGATTTTGCAGAAGAAAGCGGAGAACGACCGCTTCAGTTTGCCGGACGAAGTGGCGGAGTACATCGCGCGAGCCATCAAGTCCAACGTGCGTGAATTGGAAGGCGCGCTGACGCGGTTAATGGCGTATGCGTCCTTAACAGGCGCGACGATTTCCCTGGCGACGGCACAACAGGTGTTGCGAAACATCATCGCGTCGCAGGAAAAGCGCGTCACTATCGATCTGATTCAGAAGCGCGTGAGCGAGCATTTTAATATGCGCGAGCAGGATCTGAAGGTTCGCAGCAACACGCGCGCCATTGCATTTCCGCGCCAGGTGGCGATGTATATCGTGAAGCAGCTCACAACAGCGTCTTTGCCCGAGATTGGCCGGCAATTTGGCGGCAAGCATCACACTACCGTTCTCCACTCGATCAACAAAATCGAGGAAATGCGCCGATCTGACAAAGATTTGAACCGGACGATTACGCGGCTGATGGATACGCTGCAATAGCACCTGCTCGTACCCTCAGCACTGTTGACCTTTACACACTTCACTATCCTCGACGCATCCGGCTCATTGTTCCTTGCAAAAATTTTCATTTTTGCCTACATGGCTCATCTGCCGCGTTTATTCGTAATGATTCAAGGGTGAAGCTCTGTGAATAGATGTTGGAGAAGATGGGGATAATCTGTTGAGTGTGGTGGAAGATATTTTGATTTACTGTGTTGGGTACGAAGCAAACGTTGCGATTTCACCGATTCCCACAGTTGGCCACCTTGAACACTTAACGCTACGCTACTGGAACAGAAGTTGTTACTAGGCTTTCCACAATTTCACCGCACTCATCACAACAACAAGCTTTATAGTTTTTAGAAATCAATAAGTGCCCTTGTGGTTGTGATGGTGCTTCCAGGTTGTGGATAAATTGCATGCGCCATTCTTTACCAGCACTAAGTAAGAGAGTTCTGATTCCCACGTATTTCCACAGGTTTTACCGGTCTTGTGGGCTTTATACTTTGCTCAAAAGCGAGTACAGTACGACAGCGGTACAAGACTGCCGAGGAACCCGAATGAGCGCACCAGGAACCGCACGCGAGGAACATCAATCGATGGAATTCAGCGTTACAAAATCGGCTCTGTTGAATGAACTCAGCACCACGCAAGGTGTCGTTGAGCGCAAGACGACGATTCCGATTCTCTCGAATTTATTGGTCGAAGCCAAGGGCAGCCACTTGACGATCACCGCGACGGACCTGGAGCTAAGTGTCCGCACGTCATGCGAAGCAAAGATCAAAAAAGAGGGCGCAGGGACTATCCCAGCGAAAAAACTGCTCGAGCTTGTGCGCTTGCTGCCCGAGGGCGAGATCAAAATCAAACTGCTCGAAAATCATTGGGTGGAAATCGTCAGCGACAGAAAGAAGTACAAGCTCGTTGGGATGGCGAAGGAGAATTTCCCGGCGCTGCCTGCAATGCCGCACACGCTCGTGAAAATCTCTGCCCCGGTCTTGGAGAGCCTCATTGCGAAGACGAAGTTTGCTATTTCCATGGAAGAGTCACGCTACACATTGAACGGCGGTTTGCTGATTTTGAAACCGGATACGTTGGCCATGGTGGCCACCGACGGCCACCGCCTCGCGCTTGCGGAGACGGACCAGAAACTCGCGGGCTTGAATGGCGAAGTAAAAGTGCTCATCCCCAAAAAGGCAATGGACGAGGTGGAAAAGCTGGCGAGCGCAGCTGGCTCCGATGCGTCCATCGAGTTCGCCAAGGACGAAAGCCATTTGTTTTTCCAGGTCGGGCACAGGCTATTGATTTCGCGGATTCTGACCGGCCAATTTCCCAATTACGAGGCTGTCTTGCCGCGTGACAATAGCAAAACCGTCGTGCTGGAGCGCGCGGAACTCAGCGATGCGGTCCGCCGCGTGTCGCAACTCGCCGACCAGCGTTCACACGCCGTAAAATTGGCTGTTTCGAAAGAAGGGGTGGAGATTTCCGCGTCGAGTCCGGAATACGGCGAAGCCAAGGAAAATATCGAGAAGGAGTACAAAGGCGACGCGATCAGCATCGGTTTCAATTCCACGTACATGCTCGATTTTCTTGCCGCGGCCGCCGATGGGCCCATCAGCATCGAACTGAAGGACGAGCAGTCCGCCGGCCAGATGCGCCCGCTCGCCGACGAATCCTACCGCTACCGCTACATCATCATGCCCATGCGCATTTGAATCGGTGTGACCGATAGTGCGAGTGATGCGAATCTCGGGCGAATCTTTTACCAATAAATTATCTATATCTTGATTTAACTCACATAAACATATATGCTCCGGCGTGCCGTTTTTGAGGTTCCAGTTTGGAACCTCAAAATTGTGCTTCGACGCAAATGCCTTCGCAGAACGCCATTGTTCCAACCGCCCTGATTAGCCAGAAAATCTTTTTTGTTCGCGGCACTCGGGTAATGCTGGATGCCGATCTCGCCCGGCTGTATGGTGTTGCGACAAAAAACCTAAACAAGGCCGTCAAGCGAAACGCAAGCCGGTTTCCTGCGGATTTCATGTTTCAACTTTCGCCCACGGAATTGAACAGTTTGAGGTTCCAGACTGGAACCTCAAAAACGGGCCGAGGCGGCCGTCGCTATGCTCCCTATGTTTTCACGGAGCAAGGCGTTGCCATGCTTTCCAGTGTGCTTCGCAGTTCGCGCGCTGTGCAGGTAAACGTCGCGATCATGCGAACTTTCGTTCGGCTTCGCGAAATGCTCGCAACACATGAAGAGTTGCGGCGCAAAATAGACGCGATGGAAAAAAGGTACGATGCGAGATTTCAAGCCGTTTTTGACACCATTCGTCAGATGCTGGAAACACCAATTCCAGCAAAGAAACCGATCGGATTTCACGCTAGACTGGAGTTCTCCACAAAATCGGCCAGTCCCCCGAAGGCAAGTCTAAGTAGCAGAAAATAGATACTTTATATAGCGTTCGCGGCCTCTTCTAGCCTTGAGAATGCTGCCCCATTCAGTTATACTCTCAGCGTTGTCGATTCGTTGTTTGTTTCCTCCCAATCGGCACGTCGGCCAAGTAAATTCGGCTTTGTATTTTAGCTTCGCGCCAGGAGCTATCGAGCCGGAAGCTTGGAGTTAAGAAGTCTTCGCCACGTCTCGCTGCGCGAGATGGGATGGAGCAGGAACCCTACGAGTTCCGATCGCATGCGGTCGGAATCAAAGGGTAAGGCGACGTACGGAGCAGTCCGCGAGCACGCCTTTCCTCGCTTCACTAGAAATTGATCAAAGTTTTTGAGCGCTGAGGCTCACCGCATAGCTCGGGGTCCGTCTCGCGCGGTAAGAGTTTTGTCAGGAGCGTACATGGGCGACAAAGAAACGGTGGCCGGAAAAGGTCCGGGTCATCAGTACGACGCGAAGTCGATCAAAGTACTCGGTGGTCTCGAAGCCGTGCGCCTGCGTCCCGCGATGTACATCGGTTCGACAGGAGACATGGGCCTGCATCATCTGGTGTGGGAAGTCGTTGACAATTCCGTCGACGAAGCCATGGCCGGGTACGCGGACGAGATCAACGTCACCGTGCACGCGGATGATTCGGTCACCGTGGTGGATAATGGCCGCGGCATCCCCGTTGACATGCACGCCACCGAAAAGCGTCCCGCGGCAGAAGTCGTACTTACCGTGCTGCACGCTGGCGGAAAATTCGACAGCGACACCTACAAGGTTTCCGGCGGTTTGCACGGCGTCGGCGTTTCCGTCGTCAATGCGCTCTCCGACCGCCTCGAGCTGGAAATCTCGCGTGATGGCGCGGTGTGGGAACAGTCCTACGAAAAAGGCAAGCCGACCACCAAGCTAAAACAGACTGGCAAAACGCGAAAGACTGGCACGAGTGTAACCTTCCATCCCGATGCGACAATTTTCGATAAGACTGTGTTCAGCTTTGACACACTTTCGCAACGCTTGCGCGAGCTCGCCTTCCTCAACAAAGGGCTGAAAATTACGCTCACCGATGAGCGCACGGAGAAAACTTCGGAATTTCGCTTTACTGGCGGCATCGGCGAGTTCGTCAAGCACCTAAACCGCGGCAAAACCACACTCCACGATTCGCCGATCTACATCGAAGGCAAGCGTGGCACCGTCGAAATCGAGATTGCCCTGCAATATAACGACACCTACGGCGAAAACGTTTTCGCATTCGCAAACACAATCAATACCGTGGATGGCGGCACCCATCTTTCCGGTTTTCGTTCCGCGCTGACGCGCACGATCAACAATTTCGCCTCGTCCGCAGGCATGCTGAAAGAACAAAAGGATGAAGTGACCATCACGGGCGACGACGTTCGCGAAGGCCTCGTCGCGGTCGTGTCCGTGCGTCTGCCGCAGCCGCAATTTGAAGGGCAGACCAAGGGCAAGCTGAATAGCGATATCAAAGGCGACGTCGAGCAACTGGTCAACGAAAAGCTCGGCGAATGGTTCGACAAGCATTCGACAGTGGCTCGCCGCATCATTTCCAAGTGCATCGACGCCGCCCGCGCCCGCGAGGCTGCTCGCAAGGCACGCGAACTGACGCGCCGCAAATCCGCGATGGATTCAAGCGGACTGCCAGGCAAACTCGCGGACTGCCAGGAACGCGATCCTTCGCGCTGTGAGTTGTTCGTCGTCGAGGGCGAATCCGCAGGAGGCTCGGCGAAAATGGGCCGCGACCGCAAATTCCAGGCGATCCTGCCGCTCAAGGGAAAAATTCTCAACGTCGAGAAAGCGCGTTACGACAAAATGCTCGGGCATGAAGAAATTCGCGCCATCATCACGGCGCTCGGCACGGGCATCGGCAAGGATGACTTCGACGCAGGCAAGCTGCGCTATCACAAAGTGATTCTCATGACCGATGCGGACGTCGACGGTTCGCACATCCGCACGCTGCTATTGACGTTTTTCTTCCGCCACATGAAGGAGTTGATCGATCGCGGACACATTTACATCGCGCAACCGCCTCTTTACCGCGTGAAGCGCGGCAAAACGGAAAAATATATCCGCGATGAGCGTGAATTCGCGCATGAGCTCATGAAGCGCGCAACGGAAGATCACGTCGTGAAGGCAAAAGAAGGCGTATCTCTCGAGGGCGGGGGCCTGACGAAGTTTCTGCTTAATGTGCAGGAGTACGAAGCTGCAGCGGCAAAACTTGGCCGGCGTTTGCGGGAGCACGGCCTGGTGGAATTGCTTGCGGAGAGCGGCCTCGAGAAGAAGATGGATTTCGAGGATAAAAAAGCCCTCGAAAAGCTTTTGAAGGAAGTCGAAAAAGCCAAACTCAAGCTCGAAGGCAAAGTAGCATTCGATGAAGAGCACAGCCTTTACGAAATCCAGTTTGGCCCGCCGCACAACCAAAAAGTGAACTGGGCGCTGGCTTCAACCGCGGATTACAAGCGACTGCGCGGACTGGCCAAGCAGATTGAGGAGTACAACAAGCCGCCGTTCACGGTGGCGCGCAACGGCGACAAAGTGAGCAAAGAAAACGTCCACGACGTGCTCAGTTACGTCGTGGAAGACGCAAAAAAAGACTTTACGATCACGCGATTCAAAGGCTTGGGTGAAATGAACGCCGAGCAGTTGTGGGACACCACCATGAACGCGGACACGAGGACTCTGCTCCAGGTAAAACTGGAAGACGCCGTCGCGGCCGAAGATATATTCTCCACGCTGATGGGCGAAAACGTCGAGGCGCGTCGCAAGTTTATCGAGGACAACGCGCTCGAAGTCGTGAACCTGGATATTTGATCGGTGGCGGCGGAGTCCAATGCGGGTGCCGGCTCGATTCGAAACGCTATCCGTTGGGGTTTGCTGTTGGCGGCGGTATGCACCGCCGGATTTCGCTTGCCGCGGCTGGTGAATGAATTCCGGACGTGGCGAGAGGCTTTTGGCCTGGGTGATGTTTCCGTTGCGGAAGTTTGGCATCGGGTTCTCACCGTCGAGCTGATCGGCGTCCTGATCGTGCTGGCTATTGGCGTCGGAGCCTTCTATCTATTGCGGCCGAAAGAGAAGTCCGCGACATGATGTGGCAGTTGGGTTGGACGACTTTGCCCGGGCTGCGCGGATTGAGCGTCAGCGAATTTCGCGCGACGCCGACGCATGCGCCGGACAGCGAGCGAGGCGTAGCGATCGAATTTGCGAGTGATCTCGAGCGCGACAGCTTTTTGAAGCAAGCGGAAGAGCACTTTAGTCCCCGGCGTTTTACGAACGCAGCGGACGCCTTCGACACAGTGAAGGCTTACGCACTGGAGTACGCGGGGAAACGATAGAGATTGCTCGTAGGGCACGATATATCGTGCCCCTACAGCGTAGAAACTGAGCCACAGCGAGGGGAAATGGCGGACGAGACAAACAAGTCGATACTGCTCCCGGTCGATATCGAAGCCGAGATGAAGAAGTCTTATCTCGACTACGCGATGAGCGTAATCATCGCGCGCGCGCTGCCCGACGTGCGCGACGGCCTCAAGCCCGTGCAGCGGCGCATTCTCGTGGCCATGAACGACCTCGGCCTTGCCTCCAACCGCGGCTACCGCAAATGCGCGAAGATCTGCGGCGACACTTCCGGCAACTACCATCCGCACGGTGAAGCCGTCATCTATCCCGCGCTCGTCCGCCTCGCGCAAGACTTCAACATGCGTTACCCGCTGATCGATGGACAGGGAAATTTCGGCTCCGTCGATGGCGATCCTCCGGCGGCCATGCGGTACACGGAAGCGCGTCTGGCGAAGATCAGCGAAGATATTCTCGCCGACCTCGAAAAAGAAACCGTTGATTTCGTTCCCAATTTTGACCAAACACGCGAAGAGCCATTCGTGCTGCCGTCGCGCATTCCGAATTTGCTGGTGAATGGCGCCAGCGGCATCGCCGTAGGCATGGCCACGAACATTCCGCCGCACAATTTGCGCGAGATCGTGGAAGCCGCGGTGATTCTGCTCGACAAACCAGACACGCCGCTGAAAGAAATCATGAGGATCGTGCCCGGCCCGGATTTTCCGACCGGCGCGTACATCGCCGGCCGCGAGGGCATCGAAGCCGCATACAAGACGGGCCGCGGCAGCTTCATGATGCGCGCGAAAGCCGCCATCGAAGAAGTCGGCAAAGACCGCGAAAACATCGTGGTCACTGAAATTCCGTACCAGGTCAACAAGTCCAAGCTGATTGAACGCATTGCCGAACTGGTGCAGACCAAAAAGATCGAAGGCATCGCGGACGTCCGCGACGAATCTTCCCGCGAAGGCATGCGCATCGTAATCGAAATCAAGCGCGGTGAAGAATCGCAACTCATCCTTAACAATCTTTTCAAGCACACGCAGATGCAGGAGTCTTTCGGCATGATCCTGCTCGCGATCGTAGGTGGCCAGCCGCGCGAGCTGGGGCTGATTCCTCTGATCAAGCTGTTTCTCGAGCACCGCCGCGACGTCGTGCTGCGCCGCACGCGCTACGAACTGCGCAAGGCTGAAGAGCGCGAGCACATCCTCGTCGGTTACCAGGTTGCTCTCGATCATTTGGATGCCGTCATCCGGATCATCCGTGGTTCCTCGAGCCGTGCCGAGGCCAAGCAGAACTTGCTCAACTATTTTTCCGAGCAAGACGTCACGATCACCGAAAACGGGAAATCCAGGAAACTCGAAGGCGTCAAGCTCGACGGCCGGAAATACCGAGTCGCCGCCCTGGAAGGCGAAATCACGCGCTCCGTCTCCGAGGGCCTGACTCCGGTTCAAGTCGACGCCATTCTTGAGCTGCAACTCCATCGCCTCACACAGCTCTCGGTCGACGAAATCCTGAAGGAATTGAAATCCATCCGCGAGCAGATCGCCGAGCTGAAGGAAATTCTCTCCAGTGAGAAAAAACTGAAGCAAGTCATCACCGGGGAGTTGCGCGAAGTCCAGAAGGCTTACGGCGACGACCGGCGCACGCTGATCGTGGATAAGGTCGACGAAATCAAGCTGGAAGACCTCATTGCCGACACGGAGATGTTGATCACCGTTAGCCACGCGGGCTACATCAAACGCACGGCGGCGGACACCTACCGTCATCAGTCGCGCGGCGGCAAGGGCCGCATCGGCGCTCGCACGAAGGAAGAAGACTTCGTCGAGCATATGTTCATCGCCTCGGCTCACAGTTACATTTTGCTCTTCACATCGAAGGGGCGGGTTTACTGGCTTAAGGTATACGAGTTGCCGGAAGCTGCCGCCGCAACGCGTGGCAAGGCGATTTCCAGCCTGGTGAAATTCCAAGAAGACGAAAAACTAACGGCTCTCGTCGCCGCTCACAACCTCGAAGAAGAGGGCCGCTTCGTTTTCATGGCCACGAAGAGCGGAACGGTGAAGAAATCGACGCTGACGGAATTCTCAAATCCGCGCTCCACGGGAATCATCGCCATCAATCTTGATGGCAAAGATGAGCTTATCGGGGCGAAGCTTACCGACGGCAAGCAGATGATCTTCTTGGCCAGCCATGAAGGCCAAGCCATTCTCTTCCGGGAGACGGAAGTTCGCCCGATGGGGCGCAACGCAGGCGGCGTGAACGGCATGGACCTCGACAAAGACGATTACGTCGTCAGCATGGACGCGGTCCAGCCGGATTTCGAGATCATCGCCAAGGAGCACAAGGTCACCACGCAGAATCTCGAAGAGCTCGAAAACGAGCAGATTAAGGACTCGCTGGTAACGCTGATGCTCACGGTTGCGGAAAAGGGCTTTGGCAAGCGCACACCGCTGGCGGAGTACCGTATCACGTCGCGCGGCGGCAAAGGCGTCGTGAACATGAAGACCACGGACCGCAACGGCTCCGTCGTGGCTACGCTGCAGGTGACGGAGGAGTCCGACGTCATGATCATCACGCACGACGGAAAAGTGATTCGCGTGCACGCGAACGAAATTCGCGAGGCGGGGCGCTCCACTCAGGGCGTTCGCTTGTTGCGGCTTGAACAAGACGATTCCGTCGCCGCGGCTGCGGTCCTGCAGGAAGAGCAGGAAGAAGAAAAGAAGTAACCGAGCCTCATCCTCTGTAAGGGCTCAGCTTTATCCTGAGCGCGAGCGAAGGAATGCTGCGCCACTACAACTCCAATAGTTAGTGTTAGAATCCTTTCCCTTATGAAAATTACGCGAAGATTGTTTGCATTCGTGCTGCTTTTTTCGGCGCCATTGCTTTTGCGTTCTCGGGCGCAATCGCCAGAAAAACCCGGCGCGAACGGCAAATACATCGCCTACGTCGGCACATACACGTCAAAAACGAACAGCAAGGGGATTTACGCGTATCGGTTCGATCCAGAGAAGGGCCAGCTCACATCCATCGGCATTGCGGCAGAGACAACCGATCCCTCCTTTTTGGCCGTGCACCCCAACGGTAAATATCTCTACGCCGTGAATGAGATTGGCAATTTCAATGGGGGAACCAGCGGCGCGGTGAGCGCCTTTGCTATCGATGCGAAAACTGGCGCACTCAAGTTTCTGAATCAGGTTCCTACGCGGGGCGCGGGTCCTTGCTACGTTTCGCTCGATAAGGATGGGGCGTTTGTACTGGTCGCGAATTACGACAGTGGCAGCATCGCGTCGTTTCCCGTCCATGATGACGGCAGTCTCGGCACCACCAGCGGTTTCGTCCAACATTCCGGTTCCGGCCCGAACAAGGAGCGCCAGGAAGGCCCGCACGCCCATTGGATTGGCGTGTCACCAGACAATCGCTTTGCGCTGGCCGTCGATTTGGGCCTCGATCAAGTGATCGTCTACGGATTTGACTCCAGCAAAGGAATTTTCACGCCGATGCTTTCGGGTTTCGCGAAGGTGAAAGCCGGCGCCGGCCCGCGCCATCTAGCGTTTCATCCCAACGGCAAGTTTGCCTACGTCCTGAGCGAAATGGAGTCGTCGGTGACGGTGTTCTCCTATCAGCCCAAGACCGGCGCTCTTGCCTCCCTGCAAACCATATCCGCGCTGCCGAAAGACTATTCCGGCCCGAAGGAAGCCGCCGAGATTGCCGTTCACCCCTCCGGCAAATTTCTTTACACATCGAACCGCGGTCACGACAGCATCGCGATTTTCGCCATCGACGAAAAGAAGGGAACGCTGAAATCTCTTGGCCAGGTCTTGACCGGCGGCAAAACGCCGCGTCATTTCGCAATCGATCCCACGGGCGCGTACTTGCTCGCCGAGAATCAGGAGTCGAACAACATCGTCGTCTTCCACATCGATCCCGCAACCGGCAGTCTGACGCCGACGGGCCAGACGATCGAGGTGCCTTCGCCGGTGTGCATAACATTTGTCGCCGTCCAGTAGCGCCTGCGCTACAATCCGCCTTCCACTTCGGCTATTCGGGGGAACCAAATGATTCGCTACGAAGAAGCGCGCATGAACATACTTCGGAGTCTCGTCCTGCTACTACTTCTTTCCCTTGCCGGGTCCGCGGCGCTTGCCGACGGCGAAACCGCGCCGGCTCGGGATTCTAAGCAGCCCGTGGATGACGCGTACACGGCGAAAATCCATAAGTACACCACGCAGCCGTTTTTCACCTCGCCGCTCGTCGACTATCTCCCCGCTTCGAAAACGGTTCCAACCCCCGAGGCCGTCCTCGGCGACGTGGCCGGCGCGCCGGGAATCCTTCCTTATGCGGAAGACGTGTACAAATACATGCGCCTGCTCGAAAAGGCGAGTCCGCGCGTGAAAGTCTTCTCCATCGGCAAGACGGAAGAAGGCCGGGAAATGATCGCCGTGGCGGTTTCCTCGCCGGAGAACCTGAAAAATCTTGAAGAAAATCGCGCGCAACTGGCGAAGCTGGCGGATCCTCGCACCATAAAACTCGATGACGCGGAAGCCGACCGCATCGTCGCGCAAGCGGTACCCGTTTACTACATCACCGGAACAATTCATTCGCCCGAAACTGGAGCGCCCACAGCGCTGATGGAGCTGGCCTACCGCCTCGCCGTCGACGAAAGCCCCTACATCCGTGAAATCCGCGACGGCATGATCACGCTCATTACTCCCGTCGTCGAGGTCGACGGCCGCGACCGCATGGTGGACATCTATCGCTGGCACCTCTCGCACCCGAAAGATTTTTATCCGCCGCTGATTTACTGGGGCAAGTACGTGGCGCACGACAACAACCGCGACGCCATGGGCGTGACGCTCAAGCTCACGGAAAACGTTCTCAACACGTATGTCGGGTGGAAAGCGCAAGTGCTGCACGACCTGCACGAATCCGTGCCCTATCTTTACGACAACACCGCCGGCGATGGCCCCTTCAACGCCTGGGTCGATCCGATTCTCACCGACGAGTGGGAAATGATCGGCTGGCGCAACGTTTCGGACATGACCAAGTTCGGCATGCCTGGCGTCTTCACGCACGGGGTCTTTGACACGTGGTCGCCAGGCTATCTGATGTTTATCGCCGCGATGCACAACGGCATCAGCCGTCTCTACGAAACCTTCGGCAACGGCGGCGCGGACACGCTGGAGCGCACGCTTGATCAGGAAGAGTACGCCCGCACCTGGTACCGGCAAAATCCCCCGCTGCCCAAGGCGCTATGGTCGCAGCGCGACAACAACAACTACGAGCAGACCGGCTTGCTCACCTCACTGCACTATTTCAACGAGAACAAACGGCTCTTTCTGAAAAATTTCTATCTCAAGGCCAAGCGGTCCGTCACAAAGCCCGGCGCGGAGGGACCCGCTGCGTACGTCCTGCCCTCTGATGATCCCCGAACGAGTTCGCAAGCGGAGCTGCTACGCGTCTTGCAAAAGCAGGCGGTCGAAATTTCGCGTGCGACCGCGGCGTTCACAGTAACCCTTCCAGCAAAAAAGTCTGCCAAAGGCAAAAAAGACAAAGACGCAAAAGATAAAGAAGCGGCCCCGGCTCCCACGACGCGCGAATTCCCCGCGGGCAGTTACATCGTCCGCATGGATCAGCCCTATTCGCGAATCGCCGACGCGCTTCTCGATTACCAATACTGGAGTCCGGACGATCCGCAGAAAACGCCCTATGACGACACTGGCTGGACCTTTGGCGAGCTGTTTGGCGTGCAAGTGACGCGCGTCACCGATCCGAAAGTACTCGATGCTCCAATGGACCGTGTGAAAGAAATTCGCGCGCCAGCGGGCGTAAGCGGCGAAAGCACGATTTATGCCATCAATAACAACGCCGAGCCTACGCTAGCCACGCTGCGCTACAAATTGCACGACGCTTCGATGGAAGCCGCGGAAGAGCCGTTCGAAAGCGGAGGGAAAAAGTTCGCCCGCGGCTCGTTCCTCTTACGCAACGTCACGCGCGCACAACTCAATGACGCCATCTCCGACTTGGGCTTGCAGGCGACGCCTGTCTCCGCGATGCCCAGCGTCAAGACGCACCCCGTACGCGCAGCGCGCGTGGCGTTTGTCCACACCTGGCTCAGCACGCAGGCCGAAGGCTGGTGGCGCATTGCACTCGACAATCTCGGCATTCCTTACGACTACATCAGCACACAAACCATATCCAAGGCCAGCGACCTCAACGCCAAGTACGACGTCATCTTATTTCCGCCGGTGGGCTTTTTCTCCAGCCCGACGGCCATCGTCAACGGTCTGCCAAGCGCCTGGGGCAATCCGCTCCCCTGGAAAAACACGCCGGAAACGCCGAACCTCGTCGGCAAAAACGATTCGACAGATGACATGCGCCCCGGCCTCGGCTGGGAAGGCGTCGCCAATCTTCAGAATTTCGTGGCAAAGGGCGGCGTTCTTCTGACCGCGACAGACACCTCGCGGTTCGCCCTGTCCATCGGCCTCGCCGATGGCGTCAGCGTCGGCAACGCACAGCGCATGAAGATCGTCGGCTCCGTCGTCGGCACGCGTCTCGTTGACGGCACAAGTCCCATCGCCTACGGCTATGATGAAAAGCTTTCCGCCTATTGCGACAACGGACCTATTTTTTCGCTCAGCAGTATTTCCGGCGCGCGCGGCTTTCGACGCCTGGGCGGCGAGATGCACACCCGCCCCACTGGCCGCGGCACAATGGATGATCCGGATTTCACGGTCGGACGCCCCGGCACGGAAGTTCCCGAAGAGCCAAAATCTGAAATCTGGGAAAATCCTCTTCTCACCGACGAGCAACTGCACAACAACTTCCGCGTGATTCCTCCCGCGAACCGTGCGCGCGTCATTTTCCGCTACGCCGATAGCAAGGATCTGCTCATTTCAGGCCTGGTCGAAGGCGGCGATGAAATCGCGCAGCATCCCGCCGTCGTCGACGTCCCCACCGGTAACGGCCACGTCGTGCTCTTCTCCATCAATCCGGTGTATCGCGGCGAAACACGCGGCACCTATGCGCTCGTGTTGAATACGATTTTGAATTTTGACAGCCTCAACGCCGGCCGCAAGCTGGCGGAGAAGTAGCACGTTCCGTTAACGCCTCGCGGCTCTTTGGCGAAAAAATCACTGCTCTGGTGAATTGGGCTTTTCCGGCCTTCTTGGAGTAGAATCCCGCCCACCATGGCGAAGCGCAAAGCAAAGAAAAGACCAGCTCGTCCCCACAAATCCCGGAAGGCCGCGAGCACGAAGCTCCCCAAAGACGCCGTTACCCTCATCGTCCAACTGCGCCCTCGCGATGGCCAGGAAATGCTCCTGGAGGCCGAACTGCGCGCACTGGTAGGTCCCACACGCAAAGAAGACGGCTGCATGACCTATAACCTCCACCGTTCCACCGAAGGCCCAAGCGCCTTCCTGCTCCACGAAATTTGGGCAAGCCGCGAAGCGCATTCCAAGCACACCAACACACCGCATTTCCTGCGCTGGAACGCCCGCAAAGACTCACTCCTAGCCTCCCGCGAGGTCACCTACTGGAAGCAAGTTGTTTGAAACTGCTCAGGCGGGTGTCTAGCCCTCGGGCGGCGCCACGTAATACCCAGGCCGCGCGCGGACCTTCAAGTTCTTGCGATCCTTGCGTTCTACTTCGACT
>DATEQG010000028.1:0-112880 GCA_035272765.1 Candidatus Acidiferrum sp. | reverse complement strand
AAGATTCTTCAAAGCGGTAGTGTAGAAATCCGCCCATTTGTCCGGTCGTACTCCCGGCTCCATCGTCACGGTGTGATCCACCACAAGATCTTCGGGGCTTAGCGAACTCTCCAGGTAAGGGCGGTCTGAAAACCAATCGCGCACCAGAAACACAGGCAGTTTGTATTCATGGGCCACACGCAAAACACTCTGAAAAATATCTTTCCCGTTTTCGAAGAGACGGTATTGATGCGAGTCAAGATGTGTCGGCCGGACGCCCATCGCCATCGCCCTCTCTATTTGCGCACGAAGTTCGAGCTCTACTTCCTTGGCGTCAATGTGCGTCGTTTCCGTCCAGTTCAGGTGAAAATATCCATTCGAATCCACAAGGCTCGGAACCTTGTCCCGAGGAGCGACAGGACCCCAACGATAGAAAACGCGCTCGCTTGTCAAAGTGAGGTGCAGCCCGAGATCAGCTTGCTGGTGCGCTTTCGCATAATCCGCCATTTCCGGAAACCATGGACAAGGCACCATGATGCTGGCGGACGTGACCAGCCCGCTGTCAAGCCCTTTGATTGACGCCGCATTCACCGAATGCGTCATGCCCAGGTCATCGGCATGCACGATCACCAGTTTCGCGTCTCGCGCGTAGCCGAGTCTTTCCGCTAAGGATTTGCTGCCGGTCTGCGCATGCGTCGCAATGGACGTGGTTGCAAGCACTAAAAAAGCAATTCCCAATAATTTGTGCATCGTTGCGCGAAGCCCACGCAGAAAACTCAATGCTGCGCGACACCCGTCGCGGACGGCGGATTTTTCACGTAGGTATTCAGCCAGTTGTTCATCTCCCAGAACATATGCAGCACCGATTCCCGCCCGGCATATCCATGTGATTCCAGCGGCAGCAGTACGAAGCGCACCGTCGCTCCGTGTCCCTTCAAAGCACTAAACAACCGCTCGCTCTGAATCGGAAATGTCCCCGAATTATTGTCCGCCTCGCCATGAATCAACAGAATCGGCGTCTTGATCTTGTCCGCAAACGAAAACGGCGACATCTTGTAATAGATCTCCGGCGCCTGCCAGTACGTCCGCTCCTCATTCTGGAAACCAAACGGCGTCAGTGTCCTGTTATAAGCCCCGCTCCGTGCAATGCCCGCTTTAAATAAGTCGCTGTGCGCCAGGAGATTCGCCGTCATGAACGCGCCATAGGAATGCCCCATCACGGCCACACGATTGCGATCCACCACGCCAAGCCGCGCGCCCTCATCAATCGCTGCTTTGGCGCTGGCCACAAGCTGTTCCACGTAAGTGTCGTTTGGCTCCGCATTGCCTTCGCCGATGATCGGAATTGTGGCGTTTTCGAGCACCGCGTAACCCTGCGTCGCAAACGGCACCGGCGAGCCCCATGACAACACTGCAAACTGATATGGCGAGCCCGTGACTTGCCCCGCCGCTGCCTTCGTCTTGTATTCCGTCGGATACGCTTCCATGAGCGTAGGCAGCGGACCATCCCCAGGCTTGTATCCCGGCGGCAAATAAAGATTCGCGCTCAAATCCACGCCATCCGCGCGTTTGTAATGCAAGACCTGTTTCTTGGGCAGCGGGCCTGTTCCGTATGGGTTTGGAAAAGAAGTAACTTGTTCCGCGGATGCCGCTCCGATTTTCTGAATGTAGTAATTCGGACTCAGTTCCTGCGATTCCCTCCGCACCAAAACCGTCCCCGTCGTTGGATCCAAGACCGCCGCCACAATCTCAAAATACGGCGCCTGCGATTGCCACAGCTGCGCCTCGTCTGCGTTTGTTACATTAATCACCGAAAGGAACGGCTTGTCCCCTTCAGGAGAAGCTCCTTCTGCCCGAAAGTAAATTCCCTTGCCGTCGGGAGTCGTCTGCACGACTGGCTTGCCCGCAGAATTATTTTCCTCCAGCGGTGTACCAGGATCGTGATAGCGGTCTTCGAACGAACCTTCGAACAATTTGACAGGGGTTGCCGGAGCGGAAGGAGCCACCGCCAAAATGACGCGCTTCCTGTCCTTCCACCGAAGTTCTTCAACGAGAGCCAGGTGATCACCGCTCCAGTCCACACGCCGATAGCGAACCGGAAGCTCCGCCAATTTTCGTGGCGTGCCATCAAACGGCGCGTCCAACAGGAACAGCGTATCTCGCACAGCGGCTTCCTTCCGCGGATCGCCGCCATCTCCGGCTTCCACCCAAAAAACAGAAGCGCTCGTGTCACTCCGCCACTCGTAATCACGCGGGCCGGACGCCACAGCGTCATGAATATTGGGAATATTATCTTCGAGCGGCTTGTCCACTAGCTGCTTCGCCGTTCCACTCTTCACATTCACAACCGAGACGCGCTCCGGAAACGCATAAAAAGGTAGCAAATACGTATACGGATGGTGCCGCTCGAACAAGAGCACATAACCGCCGTCCGGCGAGGGCGAAGCTTCCACAAACACCCCCGCTTTCCCTACCGGTTTGGCCGTGCCATCCAGCCGGATGATTTCCACCTGCGATGTCGCGTAATAATCAAAAAACTGCTCATCCTCGGGGTTCTTCAAGAGATCCTCAAACGTCGCACCGGGAGTCACTCGCCCAAGATTTTGCTGAATCACGGGTCCCGTAGGCACTTCGCTTCGCACAGGCGCCGGACCTCTCTCCGCCGGAACCGTTCTGCATACCAAGCTCTGACTATCGCTCAGCCACTCACACGGCGCCCCAAATATTCCATTGAGCGCAATTCCCGGCAAACGCCGAGCCTGCGCCGTCGCCACATCCACAATCCATAGACTTAGCCCCGCGTCTTCCTTCGCATCGCTAATGTTCACAAAAGAAATCCTGCGTCCGTCAGGCGACCAGTCCGCAAACCGGATCTTCGCGTGCGCAGGCAAACCCGAAATGGAAATCGCCTTGCCGTTCGGCAGCGCTTGCAACTCGATCGAGGTGTCATAGCGCCCTCTGCTCGGACCATCGGTCCTGGGATTAAACCGCAACCCCGCCAATCGCAGCTCCGGCTGCGCCAACTCCGCAATCGTCGGCAACCCTGAGAAATGCTCGATCAATATCCAGCGCTTCCCGGCCGCGCCCCCTGCAGGCGATAGCTGGACACCGGGCGTCGGCAATGCATCGACAATGTCGACGATAGCTTTTGGAGGCTGCTGATATTGAAGATTGGTTTGTGCCTGCACGGCGGGAATCGAGAGCGCCAACAATCCTGTGAACCAGCCAATTCTCAGCGGCACAAATCCTCGAAAAATTCCGAATGTAGCTAACATGCGCGTCACACCTTCCCAACAAGATTGCTCGTGATCTTGGACCGATTAATTCATTGCCGCGCGCATTTTGGCCGTATTTCCCGCCACGGGCAACAGGAATTCGCTGAGTAGCGAGAATGCACTGCCGGCGCCGTTTGCCGCGGAGGCTATGGCAAAAGGCTCTCTCATCTTGGCCCTGTTACTGCGCGTCCGGAGCTTTTGCGCCGGAATTGCCGTTCAAATACCGCTCAAACCAGTAGAGCTGCCAGTTCAGGCTTTCCACAAGATGCTTGGGTTCACCCGTTCTCGTGAGGTTGTGATTCTCGCGCGGGAAGAAAACGATCTCCGAAGGTACCCCATAATGTTGCAGCGCTCGAAACCATTGCTCTCCCTGTTCGATCGGAACACGAAAATCGTTGTCGGAATGGAGAATAAGCGTTGGGGTGTGGACGTTGCGCGCGTACTTTAGAGGCGAAGCTTCCCAGTATTGATCGAAATCGTCGAAAATAATTCCTTTGAAATAGTCTTCGTGGCCGTAAGCCCCATCACGCGTGCCGTCATCGCTGATGAAATTCGATATCGACCGCAAAGTCACAGCTGCCTTGAACCGGTTCGTATGCGAAACGATCCAGTTCGTCATGTAACCGCCGTAACTCCCGCCCGTCACACCCAAGTTGTTTGCATCCACCCAGGGGTACTGCTTCAGTGCCGCATCTACGCCGGCCATGATGTCCTGATAATCCATGACGCCCCAGTTGTTGATTTCACCGCGCTCGAATTTTTCACCGTATCCGGTCGAGCCTCTCGGGTTGCAGAAAAAAACCGCCCAGCCCTTCGCGGCATACACTTGAAACTCGTGATACCAGTCCACGCCGAACATGCCTTCCGGCCCACCATGAATCACCAGCACCATCGGATATTTCTTGCCTGCTTGCCAGCCCAGCGGCTTAACGAAAAACCCGTCGACCGCCCAGCCATCCGTGCTTTTGTAGGCCAAACGCTCGACCGGCTGAAGCTCCAGCTGCGCCCACAACTCAACATTCACATGCGTCAACTGGCGCTCGCCCGAGCCGTCCAAGTTAGAAATGTAGAGATCATCGAGGTGTTGGAAATCATTCGCGAGATAAACCATTTTTCCAGCGCTCTCGCTCACATCGAACGCATGAATGCCTCTCGGCCCTGAAGTCACGGCGGAAAAAGTGTGCGCCGCCGGATCGGCCCGGAAAATGTGCGTTTCGCCCTTCACGCCGGCCGCAAAGCAAACCGAGGCAGGTATCTGCCAATGCAATTCCCCGGCGATCATGTCGAAATCCTTCACCGCAATCTGAGAAGTAGCGCCGCCTGCGGAGTCAGCGACGTACAACTTTGGAAATTGGTGAACCGCAGTCTGCCCCGTGAAGAGAATCTGCTTCCCATCCGGCGACCACCGCGGATTTGCGTCTTCAAAGGCGTGATCAGAGATCTTAGTAAGCGTGCCTCCAGCGGCCGGAATCACCCACACATCTGTATTGTGGCCGTTATCGTAGGCTTTTCCGGTGCGATCCGAGACAAACGCAATGCGGGTCCCATCCGGAGACCATTGCGGATCGATGTCTTCCCAATCCTGCCCCTCGGTGATCTGCTTGGCTTCCCCACCCGGCACGTTCACAACCCATAGGTGTCGCCGCTTGTCGTCAAACCACCCGGTGTCATTAAAGTTGTACTGGATGTGCGTGTAATGCCGCACATCGCTCTTGCGATCCGCGGCTGCCACGCCATCCATCGGCCCCGAAGAGCTGACCACAACGATTCGCGATCCTTCCGGTGACCACTGGTAACTTTGCACCCCGTTCTTCAATTTGGTGAGTGCAATCGCCTCACCCCCACCCGCAATCGAGAGCAGATAAATTTGAGACTTTGGCGTTTCACCCGAGGAAGGATCCGAAGATCGCGCCGAAAGAATTGCCAGCGTTTTTCCATCCGGGCTCCAGCGCGGCGAGCTCGAACTAAAACCTTCCGCGCTAATTCGCCGCGGGGCCGCGGAACCGTCTGCAGGTACAACCCATATCGACGATTCGCGCCTGTTTCTCTTCTGATCGATGGTCGTCAATACATACGCGACCACTTTTCCATCAGGCGAGATATGCGGATCGCCAACAAATTTAAACGAGAGATAATCTTCTGGCGTGATCCCGCGCTTTGTCTGCGCCAGCGTCCCGAGCGAGCCAAAGATGCCTAGGCAGAGGGAGCAAATAACAGCAAACCGCGCGCACAGTTTTTTCATGGTGATGCAGACTCTAGCATAGGAACCAATAAGCACAAACGAGCTCCTTCACCCCAGGAATTCGGCTGTACCCGGCGTAAGACCCGTGTCCATTTCAATCCTAATTTTCTGGCCGCCAGCAAACTTTTGCCGGCGCTGGAAATGAGTCCTTCCAAGTGCGGTCCGCAGTAAATCCTATTGTTGTATTGGAGGGGGAGCGGCGGACATTTTGCGGGCGACGTCTTCCTCGGCCTTGTCGTGGAGTTCGCGGACCTTGGCGAACTCTTTTTGGGCGGCGGCCTGATTGCCGGTGGCCTGGTAGACGCGTCCAAGCCGGTAGTGTGCGTCGGGCTGCTCCGGATCCAACTCCACGGCACGCTTTAGCGCGGCCATCGCGGCTGGATACTTCCCCTGCTCGGTAAGAATGGCCCCAAAATCGAGATACGCAATACGAATGTCATTGTGCAATTGCAAAGCCTTCTTGAGCAACGGTACGGCCCCATCCGGATCATTCTTCTTCATCGCTATATCGCCAAGATATGCCAATGCTTGCGCATTATCCGAGTCGATGGCTAGCTCGCCTCTGAAGTCGATCTCCGCTTCATCGTATTGCTTCAGTTTCCAGTGGAGGTACCCCAGTCCAAAATGCAAGTTGGGTTCCTGAGGTGTGGCCTTTATAGCCTCCTGAAATTCTGCAATGGCTTCCGCTGTCCTTCCCATCCCGTCGAGGGCCTCCCCCGAGAGCACGTGAACCGCCGCCGAGTTGGGCTCGCGTTGCTCGATCTGACGGAACTCCTCGAGGGCGCAGTCGAACTTCTTCGCCCACAAACAGCTCTGCGCCAGCACTTGATGCAGTTGGACATTGCCTGGGTCCGCCTTAGCCGCCAGCTCAAGATGCTTCGCGGCCTCGGCAAACCGCTTCGTTCCGTAGTAGCTCAAGCCGAGCAGCGCGCGCGCCTGTTGGTTGTCTGGCTGGGCCGCCAAAGCGGCGCTGAGAGGGGCTATGGCTTCCTCGAAGTGCCCCTGCTTGAACTCCGCTAGACCTAGATTCAGCTGGATCCCTGGGAGCTCGGGGTCGATAGCGAGAGCCTTCCGGTAGGCAGAGGCGGCCTCTGGGTATTTTTGTTCCCTTGAATAATCCACGCCCAAACTGGCTAAAGCCCCGGCATCGCGAGGGTTGCGTTCGATCACCGCTTGCCAGACTTTCACGGCCTCGTCGAGTTTCCCTTGCTGCTCGAGCGCGATGGCCTCTGCGGGGATGGATCCAGGCGATTGTGCACGGGCACAGGCAAGCGACAGCACCATGGCAGCAAGGAGCTGGAGTGTCATTCTTCTTAAGGAAAGCGGCGCGGCTAACATTAGGATGCCCCTCCCCCCCCACCCCCCGGTTTTTTTGTAAGTGCAGATTCTAAAGGGTTTTAAGTCCTGTGTTTTGGAAGTGCGGATTCTATGGGAGTTACAGGCGCGTTTTGTGGAAGTGCAGATGGTAAAGGAGTTAGCGACTGGTGACTGGAGACTGGTGACTCGTGGAAGAGGGTGGGCCGAGGGCGTGACTGATGATTTGTGACTTGTGGTTTGAGAGGCGGGTAAAGGGGAGTCATTCGTGAAATGGCCCCTCGCGGCTCGGGGTAAGGAGGCGGCCCCTGGTGGCTCGGGGTAAACTGGCGAGGCCCTTCGGGGCTCGCTTCGGGGGCCAGCGTAAACAGGATGAAGGAACATGGGAAAGAGTAGCATGTGATTGGCGAGGGAGTAAACTATTTTACAGGGAACGGTGGGAATCGGGGGTTGAATGGATATTGGGAGCATTGAGTGATGAGGGTGGTTGTGAAGAATTAGCGCTGGAGTATTGGAAAACGCACCGTCTCTTCCCCCCCTGGCTAAACAACACTAAACATACTCGAGGCAAAAGAAAAGCCCCGCTCGTAGTGCGTACGAGCGGGGCCGGGGTGTAACTTCCGGGGTGATTAGAAGTAAATCTTGCCTCCGAGCTGCAAGATTCTCGGGTCAAAGGCAGAGGTGACCTGGCCAAAGTTCGAAGAGCCGAGGCCGGTACTTACGCTGTTCCACTGCGGATGGTTCCAGGTGTTAAAGGTTTCCAAACGCAGTTCCAAACGGCTGCCGCGCGATTCGATGAGCGTGAAGCTCTTGAACAGCGACAAGTTCCAGTTGTCGCGTCCAGGTCCGCGCACATCGTTGTGTGGAATAGTTCCCCAAGCGCCGATGGCCGGAGCGGAAAACGCATCCGGGCTGAACCACTCGTTGACCGTATGAGGAGTCGTGAGTGTGCCAGTGAGGTCTGGCCGGTTATTGCCGCCTACGCCGTTGCCCTGTTGATTGCCAGTGAGGGTGATGTTAATGGGCAGGCCAGACTCCAGGGTGACGATGCCGGAGATTTGCCAGCCACCAACTACTGACTTCAGCAGGTGGTTCTCACTGTGGCGGAACAGCGGGATGTCGTAGATGAAGTCCACAACACCCACGTTCAAGCGGTCATATCCGCTGGATCCTTGGTCATATTGCCAACCTGCCCAGGGATTGGACACCGTGCCCAGGTCACCACCGCCGCTCCCGGCCGAGGTCGGGTCGACTGCGTGCGATAGAGTGTAGAACGCGCGAAGTGTCAGGTCATGGCTGAGCTGTGAGTTCAAGTCCATTTGCAGGCCATCGTAGTGTGTATTGGCTTCGTTTTCCGAAAGAGTAATGGTATTGAAGCCGGGGTACTTCAGGCCTGGTGCGATGTTGTAGTTGACAGACGGTTGCCCGGGAATCAAGCCAGCAACCTCCGGGATCTCGGTCTCGTTAAACAGGTTGATATCCCGGTAGTCATTCTGGTGGCGTCCCTGGTTGCCAACATAACTCACCGTGAACACCGACTTGGTTCCGATAGCGTGTTGCACTCCAACGCTCCACTGGTAGCTGACCGGAGGCTTGTAATCACTTATATCCAAGCCCGTGATGCCGGCAGGGTTAATCGGTAGAGTCACCGGGGTGCCGTTAGAGAGCGCGATGCTCGGATTGAGCATCGTCACCTGGGGAGTGTTGACCTGGAGACTGAAAGGAATATTGGGACCGGCGTTGTACATGTCGTTGCCCTGAATGCGCTCGTACATGATGCCGAATCCACCGCGGATAACCGTCTTGCCGCTTCCTGTCAGGTCATAAGCAAAGCCAATGCGAGGACCGAAGGTAGCCCAATGATTGTTGACGAGGCCCTTCGGAACGCCGACTTGGCCAGGGATGCCGATGCCGTTCAAGTACAGCGGAACGCCGGCGAGAATGGGATTGGGGCTAGTGCCAAGGCCCGGGCTGGCAGGGCTGATGGTGCCGTTTGGCAGCATGAGAGCGGCATTGGCCTGGTTATAAAGCTGGGGGTAGAAATTGCCCATGCGGTCATTCGCTTCATACGTGTGCGGAATGCCGTCCCAACGCAAGCCCAAGTTTAGGGTCAACCTGCGGTTCACGCGCCAGTTGTCCTGGGCGTAGGCGGCCCAGGAAACGTTGTTCCATTGTCCGGCGTCCTGTACGGCCAGCTCTTGGTAAGAGTTGGGCATGCCGAGCAACATGCTGGCGAAGCTGTTTCCGCAAGTGGTGTTGGCCGGGCAAGCTGCGGTCCCGGAAGTAAAGGTGTTATTGAAGCCGAAACCACCTTGGGTCTGACCGAAGAGGTCTTGGGTCTTTTTGTAGAGAGCCCAGCTGCCGCCGAACTTTAGCTGGTGGGGGCCCTTTGTCCAGGACACGTCATCGCGGACCTGGTAGTCATCGGCCTTGTTGTGCCACGGCCAGCTAGAAATCTCGAATTGCGCGCCGCTCTGGCCGCTCAAGTCGATGTTGGGAATGCGGTCTAAATTGTTCGGTCCAGAGAAGAGCCTGGAGTTCGTGGAATCGTAGCCGGCGGGCAGAGCCAGACTGGACAAACCCGAAGCTGCGTAAGGCACGATGTTGATGCGGTTTCCGTTGTAGTTGAAGGCCACTTCGTTGATGAGCGTCGGGCTGATCGTATAAGTGGTGTGAACAACGGCGCTATACGAGGGATTGCCGAAGGTGTCGCCGACGGTAGGAACGTTGTCGCCGCTCCACTGGCTCAGCGCAAAACCTTGCGAGACCTGTTCAGCAATGAAGTGTCCGAAAACGGAGAACTTGCTGGTGAAGTTATGATCGATGCGGACGACCTCTTCCCGCAAAGTCGTGCTTGAGTTGGCGCCGCCATGGAACTCGGCATTTCCGCTCCCGTCAACGGTGTTGTTGGCCGGGAAAATGCCGGCGCTGACCAGGGCCGCTGCGTTAGGATTGATCATGCAAGAGGGAATCACATTGCCAGGGAACTGCGCCCCGCCTACGATTCCTGCCGGCGCTACCCCGCCGGGGCAATTGGCAAAGAGAATGTTGGAGGCGACTTGTGCATTCGACCCCGTACAGGCCCCAATCGTAGTCCCAGGCCCGCAGAAAGTTGGAACGAATATGGGGTTTGGCTTGGCAAGCGAGAGAAGGGAGCTGAAATCCCCGCCATAAGTATTTGTGCCAGGCACCAACTGGTTGACGCCTGCGCCTTGGATCAGGGGGCGCCATTCCATGTTGTAGAAGAAGAAGGTTCTCTTTTTGTCCGGGTTATAGAAGTGGCCAAAAGTTACCGGACCGCCTACGTTAAAACCATAGACGTTAAGGCGCAGAGCGCTGTTCGGCACAAAGTAATTTTGCGCATCGTAATAGTTGTTGCGATTGAATTCCCATGCAGAAGCGTGGAACTGGCTCGTTCCAGACTTCAGAACCATGGTCATGGTGCCGGCCGAGGAGAGACCATAATCAGCGCTGTAGTTGGAAGTCAGAGCGCGGAATTCCGCGATAGCGTCCGATGACGGGGCAATACTCATGCCGCCCGCGCCGCCACGGTCATCGTCTTCGCCACCATCCAGCAAATAGATGTTGTGGTTCTGACGCATGCCGTTGAATTCGACGCTGGCGTCGCCGCCGACCGGCGTATTGACGTAGCCGCTAATCTGGCTTGACGCTCCAGGTGTTAGAGCAGCCAATTGATAAATGCTGCGCCCGTTAATGGCGATCTGGGTCATCTGCTGGTCGGTGATGAGGTTGCTGCGCTCGCCGGAATCGGTCTGAACCTGTACGGCATTGGCTTCAACCGTAACCGTTTCTTGCGATGCGCCCAGTTGCATCTGGAAATCCACGCGGATGCGCGCGCCGACCGTCAGTACGATGTCTTTTTGTTCCGCGACCTTGAAACCTTTGGCCTCGGCTTTGACGACGTAATGGCCGATCTGCAAATCGACAGCGACGTATTGGCCGGAGTCATTCGTGGGAATGACGTGAGTCCCGCCCGTGTCCACGTTCGTCACAGTGACAGTCACATTCGGGACAGCGGCGCCAGAAGGATCGGTAACCGTTCCAACGATGGCAGTTTGCTGCGCGAACGTTGAAGCAGAAAAACCAATCAAGGCAACCAAAAGAACAAGTAGATACCGCAGAGGAAACTTCTTAAACAGAAAAACGATATTCTTAGCAGAACACAACGGCAAATTCATAGTCATGCCTCCACACCCCACGGCGATTGGAAACGCCGTTAACGTAAACGGAGCTTTTCATTGGAGTGCTGTTAATGTCAAGCACTTTTTTTGATTTGTAGTAGCTGCAGCCCAGATGCTTAACCTTGTAACAAAAGCTGGGATGAGAAGGGGCCAGGGAAAATAGGACTAGAAGCTTGGTACTCCTAGTAGAAAGCGGGGCACTAAATCCATTGAGCTGAGTTTATTTCCTAGAAATGCCCGTCTGAAAACGTGCCGAACATGACTCGGGGAGGGGAGTCGATATAGGATTCCTAGGTGACCTCTCTAAGACCCAAGATGGGAAGCCCGCGCCGTCCGAAATTGTTTTTCGCAGCGAGCTTCATCTTTGTGGTGCTCTCCATCTTCTTGTTCGTGCTTGGTTCCGATGGCCAGCAACCCGCGAGTCCGCAGACAAAACCAGCTGACTCAGGCATGGGAGTTGCTACCGGCGGCGCGCATCCGGCAGTTAAAGATGCGCTCTCGCGGCCGATTACGGCGGGCGGATTTGTGGACGGCGCGACTGTGGTATTCAGCGACATCACCAAGCGGGCGGGGCTTGAAAAATTTCTGCATCGTTCTGGAACTCCCGCAAAGAGCACCATCCTTGAAACGATCGGCTCCGGCGTGGCGCTGCTCGACTACGACAACGACGGCTGGCTCGACATCTATCTCTTGAATGCTTCCACCATCGCGGCATTGAAGGGGAAGGAAGCACCGCCGCGAGCCATGCTCTTCCGCAATAATCACGATGGCACTTTTACGGACGTCACGGAAAAAGCGGGTGTGGCCAACGAGCGATGGGGAGTTGGTGTCGCCGTCGGGGACTACGACAACGATGGATGGCCGGATATTTATGTCGCGAACTTTGGGAAGAACCGTCTTTATCACAACAATCATGACGGAACATTTACGGACGTCGCCGAAAAAGCTGGAGTGACTGTGGGCGGCTGGTCGGCGGGACCTACCTGGGGCGATTACGACCACGACGGCTTGTTGGATCTGTTTGTTCCGGGTTACGTGAAGTTCGATATAGACAATCCACCCATCGCGGGACTAGGACGCATTCCCCCCAATTTTTGCCAGTTTCGCGGGATTGCCGTGATGTGCGGGCCGCGGGGTCTGCCCGGAGAGAGCGACCACCTGTTTCACAACAATGGCGATGGCACGTTCACGGATGTCAGCGTCAAGGCGGGCGTTTCCGATCCGAGCGGCTATTACGGTTTGGCTTCGGCTTTTGTGGACGTGGATGATGACGGATGGGTGGACCTAGTTGTGGCCAATGATTCGACGCCGAACTATCTCTATCGCAACAAGCACGACGGCACATTTGAGGACGTGAGTTATGCCTCGGGATTTGCTCTGAGCGAAGATGGACGCGAGCAGGCCAGCATGGGGATCGCGATAGGCGATTACCAGAGGAATGGGAGAATCGATCTTTTCACGACAACGTTTTCCGACGACTACAAGACGCTTTACCGGAATGACGGCCAGGGCAATTTTTCGGATGTCACGTACCAGGCAGGTCTGGCGGGTCCGACGATCCCTTTTCTGGCCTGGGGAACGGGATTCCTCGATTTTGACAACGACGGCTTGCTGGACATTTTTATTGCCAACGGACACGTTTATCCGGAGGTGGACAAACAAGACTGGGGCACAACCTGGGCGGAGCGGCCGCAGCTATTCCGGAATCTGGATGGAAAGAAATTTCAGGAAGTTCCGCCCGCGACGGGGAGCGGGCTGGCGGACGTTATCACGGCGCGAGGCGCAGCTTTCGGCGATATTTTTAACGATGGCGTGATCGATGTGGTGATCAACAACATCGATTCGAGGCCTACACTTCTGCGCAATGTGCTGAAGACTGGAAATCATTGGCTGGAACTGAAGCTCATCGGTGGGCCCAAAAGTCCGCGCGATGCCAACGGGGCGAAGGTATTTCTGACCATAGGCGGAACTCGGCAGCGGGGGGATGTGTATAGCGGCGGGTCCTACAGTTCGAGCTCGGATCAGCGCATCCACTTTGGCCTGGGCACAGCCACGAAAGTAGATTCCCTCGAGGTCGATTGGCCTAGCGGTGCAAAGGAAAAAATCGCCGTGCCAAACATCGATCGCATCATTACAGTTCAGGAAGGAAAAGGCTCCAGAAAGAAGGGCAACTAGAAAAAGGCACACAGCGGCAATACGTTCTCGCTGTTTATAAGTTCCAGATGTGGAGAGTCCTTAGAAATTGGGAGAGACGGGAGCATTGCTGCTGGGAATGACTTCCAGAATCCTGGCATCCAACTGGTAAGCATCGGCCTCGACAGAGCCTGCGGGACCATCGTGGACAAACGTAGTGGAAGCGAGAGATTGAATCGGGATGTCAATGTCCTTGCCCGGCCCGACGCTTTTGCAAACGGTGCCTTTCCCAGGAATAGCCAGCGTCATGGATGCGGGCTTCAGTTCTTTTCCCGAGACTGGGGTAACGTTTAAAATTCCGGTAACGAGCAGATCGGTGGTATTTGTAAAACAATAGGATTCCTTGGGGCTGTGAATTTCCTGAGTGGAGTCCGTCGAGAAAATCTTGAAATTGCTGAACGCGTGACGACGGTAGAATCGGTGTCCGTCCAGCTCCACGTAGAGCTCGGCAGTCTGCGGGAGCCAAAGCTGTTCGTTCCGCGTCCGGAAATGAACAGAAGCGTACTCGATCGAGATATGCTCGCGTGTGAGATGAATTTTCTCAATGGGCTTGAGCAAATCGGATTCGAGCCGGAGCACTTGAAACGTCTGGGCGTCAATCCAGGCACGGCCAATCAGTTGGAGCGGATAACTGAAGCCGTTGATGACATAGGAACGGAAAGCATAAAGGTCGTTCTTCTTCTCTTCGAATTGGACCAGCCAAGTTGGGTGGCCTTTCCATTCGCCGAGTCCCTCACAGGTGAAATGAAAACCCTTGGCAAGCAATGGATGAAAGATCAAGCCATGCTCGGTCAAATTGGCAGTGCGAATTCCCGAGGGGAACTGTTGCGCGCGGACGATGCCGCCGTTGCGGTATTCCTGCAATTGGAAGCCACCCTGAGCATCGTGAGAGACCGAGACGATGTATTCGAAGGTGCGTACATCAGCGGTGCCAGGGACTCCGGCTGCATTTAGCTTGTAGTGCTCTACACGCTCCAAGGCATCGAATTTTTGCAAGGTGCTCAGAAGCTGCTCGGCACGCTGCCCGGCTCCATGCAAAACAGCAGAGAGCGAGCAAGGAACATCAACGGTGACCTCTGGAGTGATCTCATCCACACGCGCCGGAATTACAGAGTGCGGGTCGGGAGACGAAGCGGGCTTTGGTGGGGAGATTTCAGGGGCTTCCACAGTTGGAGAGATAGTTGCTGCGGGGGGCGTGGAAACTGGCGGGGGCGCGGCAATAGGCGGTGCGGCGGCGGGGGCCGTGGCAGGTGCGGCCACGCGTGCGGCGGGGCGCGCCAGTGCAAGGTCATCGACCGGAGTAAAATTAGAATCAGCGACGGCAGCCGAGTCAGTGGCTCCCATGGGGGATCCCGCTGGTGCTGCAACAGGCACGGCATCGGAAGATGGACCTGGATCGCCGCCTGAGGATTGGACTGCTTTCTGAACCTGTTCCTGCATCCTGCGGACGCGATCGGCGCCGGCACCCTCGGGCGCCAATTTGAGATAGCCCTCTGTATCGCGTAAAGCTGCCGGAAAGTCTTCGGTGCGAATGTGGAGATTGTAGAGCAGCAGGTAGATCTGGGGGTTCTCCGGTTTCAAATCGCGTGCGGCGGACGCAAAGGTGACGGCTTCCTTAAAACGTCGCTGCCCGGAAAGCGCAACGGCGAATTCGAATTGGCCGCGCCAGGACGAAGCATCAAGGGCAATCACTTTGCGAAGAAGCGGCTCGGCGTCGGAGAAACGTTTCTGGGCGTTGAACATCGCCGCGAGGTCCACCATCGCCTGCGGATACTTTTCCGCACTCAACTCAATGGATTTTCGCAGCGCCGTCTCCGCCGCAGCTGTCTCGCCCATTCTGTTTTGTGCCAGTCCCATAGCTGCGTAGGCTTCGTAGTAGGTAGGATATCTGGCGATGGCACGTGCAAATTCAGCGACAGCGCCGCGGTAGTCGGACTTCTCGGCGATGAGTTGAACTCCCTTCGCGAACAATTCTCGAGCTTTGGGCGGAACACTCAGCTCGTGCTGCGAAATTGGATTTACAGATTTGGGCGCGGATTCGCCGCTGGCCGTCCGTAGAAGGATGTCTTTGTAGACATGTCCCGACCCATCTGGCCGGATGAACTCGCGGACGGGGACGTAACCTTCGTGCTGAACCGATAGATAACAATTGCCGGGTATATCATCGAACTCGTAGGTGCCATTCCCGTCCGAGTAGGCAAATTCGATCGGTGTACCCATGGCATTTTGCAGCTCTAGGCGAGCCTCGCTGATGACACGGCCTGAACCCTCTTCGCGAATGTAGCCGGACAGGATTTTCTTCAGGGGTTCTTGTTGCGCAAGGCATTGGACGGGAGCCAAGAGCAGAAGAGAGAACAACACACGTGCATACCATCGCCGCATAAGCCAATTCCCAGGCGAGATGATAGCAGGAGGCAACGTACAGCACCAGCATGGTCTAAGGCGAAAAATAGCGACCCTCAGGTTAACCTAGACGCTCCATTGGACGACAGTATAGGAACGCGGCGGCAGCTCCAGGGTCGTGCGCCCTCCCGCAGTCGAAGGTTTGTCGGCCTTTTGGGGCGCCACGCGCGCTGGCGCGTCGAATGTGTTTGCCGCTTTCAGGTCGTTGCCCGTAAGGACCACGGCATCGCCGGCGCGGGGGGAAGCCCCCTCCCAAACGATTTCGACCTGATGAGCTTTCGCCAAGTCTCGATTCAGCAGGAACAGCGCGCTCTTACCGGCTTCCGCTTGATATGTCCCAGCCGCGTCCACGTAGCTGACTGCGCCCATGCCGGAGACTTCGTAAGTCGGCGATTCCACCAACAGCTCGAGCGCCGCACCGTGGGCAAACTCGAGCGCCCAACTATACGGATAATAAATTGTCTGCCGCAGAAGACCATTCTGGTTCGTCATGATCGGCGCGATAACATTGATAAGTTGCGCCAGGCAGGCGAGTTGCACACGGTCTGCCTTGCGAATCAACGAATTGAGGAGGCCTCCGACGAGAAGCGCGTCTTCGAGGTTATAGACTTCTTCCAACAGGTGAGGTGCGCTTTGTCTGTGGCCGTTCGTCGCGTCACCGGTCCGGGCCCGATACCAGACGTTCCATTCATCGAAACTCAGCCACAATTTCTTTGCGGAGCGCTTGTGTCCGCGAACCATGTCGCACACTGCGGCCACTTCGTCGATTTGCTTCTCCATGCTCAGGTTCATCGCCAGGAATTTCGAGCTGTCTCCGCCTGTTTCCTGTCCTTCATTCCCGAAATAGCGATGCAAGGAAATGGCGTCGACGTAGTCGTAGCACTGCTCCAAAACTTCCCGGTCCCATTCCAGATAAGTCGGCATGCCGGGGCCGCTCGACCCGCACGCGATGAGCTTTAGCGACGGATCGACGTAGCGCATCTGCCGGGCAGCATCCTCAGCCTTCAAACCATATTCGGTTGCCGTCATGTGGCCGATTTGCCACGGGCCGTCCATCTCGTTGCCGAGGCACCATTTTTGAACTTTGTAGGGCTCCGCGACGCCGTTCTTGCGCCGCAGGTCGCTCCAACGAGTGCCTTTGTCCAAATTGCAATACTCCACCAATGCGGCCGCTTGCTCCGCGGTCCCAGTGCCCAAATTCAAGCCCAACAGAGGTTCCGTCCCAACGAGACGGCACCAGGAGAGAAACTCATCGGTTCCAAACTCGTTCGAATTCATCGAATTCCACGCCTTGTCCAGCACCGCCGGGCGGCTGGCCTTTGGTCCGACTCCGTCAAGCCAGTTGTATCCGGAAACAAAATTTCCGCCGGGGTAGCGAATGATGGGAACACCGAGTTTCTTTATTTCGTCGAGAACATCCTTGCGAAAGCCGTTGCTGTCCGAAAGTTTCGACTGGGGATCGTAGATGCCTTCGTAAATGGCCCGGCCGAGGTGTTCGAGGAAGGAGCCAAACACTTCCCGATGCACGGGAGCAATCGTCCGACGGGAATCGGCGTAGATGCGGACTGGCTGGCCCGCATTCGACGAGGCCGACTGGCGGAGCAAATTCCGCCCGAATGCAAAGTTCGCACCCAAAGCCATTCCTGCTTTGGACGCATCTTGTAGAAAATGCCGCCGAGAGACTGAACGCATTTGGAGAGCTCCTCCGCAGACTCAAATAAATTGTGACAAGTTCGATTCCCATGCGAGCCGCAAAAGCCGCGGACACGTCTAATTCTCCGCGATGCCTAAGTAAGTCATCAGACCGGCCGTGATTGTACTCCCCAAGTCAACGACAAGCGCAAGCGTGGGATCGTACGCTGCAAATCGTACAAGCCAATTGTTCTTTTCCTCTGGTCCATTAAATCGTGTTAACGTACGCGGTCCGCGCGTCTCATATCCTAAGCTTTCCAGGGGTGGAGAATTAGGATGGGTGCCCGGAACTGCTGAAATTAATCGGCCATTTGGTGGGAATCCAATGTTTGATCTTGCGTGGCAGCGCGGGACCAACGCAGGAGCACGCGTTGCAAGCGGGGCGCGGAATGACGGAGTGCGGTATTGGAGTGCGTTAGATGAGCAAGGAGAAACACGGAATCCACCGAATCGCTGAGATGGCGAACGTTTCCATCGGCACGGTGGATCGCGCGCTACACGGGCGAGGCGGCATCAAGGAAGCCACTCGCAAGCGCATTCTGCAAATTGCCGAGCAAATCGGTTACTCGCCAAATCTGGCAGCTCGCGCTCTTTCGGTAGCGAAATCCCGGGTGCGTATTGGCGTGTGCATCCCCAAGGAAATCCATTTTTTCTACGACCAGCTCTGGGGCGGAGTCCTGGACGAAGCGCATCATCTGGAGCAGCTCGGAGTCGAGTTTGAAAACCGGCCCGTGCAAGCTTTGGGTGAAGGCGACATAGAGGCATTCAAGGAACTGATGGAAAGCCACGTCGATGGAATCGTGCTCACCGCCGGAAGCCCGAAGGAATTAACGCCACTGATCGACGAAGCAGAAGAAAAAGGAGTTCGCGTAGTTTGCGTTTCCACGGATGCTCCAGGGAGCCGTCGTTCGAGCATCGTCTGCGTCGAGCCGCACTTAAACGGCAACCTGGCGGGTGAATTGATGGGCAAGTGTGTTCCGCCGGGCTCCAAAGTGGCTGTCGTTGCTGGGATGCTCTCGACCGAGGATCATCGCAAGAAAACCGACGGCTTTTCCGAGGGGTTTCTGCGCCACTGCCCCGGAGGAAAAATCGTAAGCGTGGTCGAAGGCCGCGAGGACGAGAACGAAAGCTACCAAAAAACGTCCGACCTCCTCCGGCGTTTCTCTACACTTGATGGCCTTTATGTGAACACCGTCAACTGCCTTCCGGTTTGCCGCGCTCTCGGCGCGCGCGGATTTGAAGGAAAAGTAAAGCTCATCACCACGGACCTCTTCGCCGAGATGGCTCCGTACTTCCAAAAAGGAATCATCACCGCCTCGATTTACCAGCACCCTTACCGTCAAGGCCAAATCGCCGTGCGTCTCCTTGCAGACAACCTCACAAACAAAGTCCATCTCCCCCCGGCAGCACATCTAAGCCCAGGGGTTGTAATGTCCTCGAACCTGCATCTCTTCCGCGAAATACGGCTCACAGAAGCTAAGTCGGGTGAGCCTGCCCTCAAGAGCCGCACTGTCTTGCAAGCTTAACAATTCGTCCGGTTATGGCTCAGTTTCCGATTATTCGGATGTGCTCGAATAATCGGAAACTTGAAATCTACATGCGCGCGACGGCGTTAGTCAGAAGTCAACGGACTCTAGCGAACTTCCCGCGTTCTCAGCTAAATCTCTTATATTACCTGGTGGCCGCTCACCTTTCTTTCGGCTCTACGGGAGCACGCAAATGGAAAATCGAATACTTCACAAGATATTTTCCAAGCCGCTGTTGGAAATGGCCAGCGTGCGTGGAGTCTTTCGTTCATTCTGCGCCCCGTTGTTTTTCGTCATGATACTGATCCCTGCGATAGGAGTAGCCCAGACGCCGCAGCAGTCGAAGCCGACGGGCTCAAATCCAACTCCGGAACCTGCTATTCCCGCCATCCTCGCCGCCTTTGATAAGTACGAAGTCGTTGCTGTAGGTGCAGCCCATGGAATGAAAGACGTGGATGACTTCATTCTCACGCTGATCCGTCACCCGGCGTTCTCAGAAAAGGTAAACGACATTGTTGTTGAGTGCGGCAACTCGCTGTACCAACCCGTTCTCGATCGCTATATCGCCGGAGAAGATGTGCCGTTCACGGAAGTCCGAAAAGTGTGGCGGAACACTTCGCAATTTATGTGCGGCACGTCAGCATTCGTCGAACAAATATTTCCGTTGGTGCGCGCGATCAACCAGAAGTTGCCGGCCAGAAAGCGCCTCCGCGTGCTGGCTGGCGATCCTCCCCTGGATTGGGACCAGGTGAAAAGCCGCGCGGACTTCCCAAAAAGTTTTGACCGCGATGCCGGTCCCGCCGCCGTGATGGAGAAGGAGGTGTTCTCAAAACAGCGCAAGGCGCTAATGTTGTTCGGAATTTATCATCTGACCCACGCAGCTGATCCGACAGATCCTAGTGCTGTATCGATTTTTGAGAAAGAATATCCAAATCTGACATTCGTCATTAGTGACCCCGGCACTTTCGATACCGACTCTCCGGCGCTATCCGCCGGCCCATTCGCATCTTGGCCGATCCCATCACTCGCGCTGGCCAAAGGCACGTGGTTAGGCGCATTGGATTTGAGTCAATTTCTCCCTCCGGGAATATCGATCGACAAGGACTGTAACGTACACATTGTCGTTCTCAAGAGTATGCAAAGACCGATGGAAGACTTTGTCGATGCTTTCCTTTACTTCGGCCCTCAGGACTTAAGATTAAAGGAGCAAATGCCAGCTGATATTGCTTTGGACGTCGACTACATGACGGAATTGGCGCGGAGAGACGCCATGTCGGGATTCTCGACGATCGGGACGCTAAAGGAATTCGATCAGAGAATTTTGAATAGTGCCGAAAACCCCCTGCTTGGGTTCAAGCAGGCGGATACCAAGGCTATTGCGAGAAGATGCCTCGACCGAAAGGCCCAAAGCAGCGCACCTACACCTAAATGAGTCTCGAAAAAAAAGGACGTGTGACCGCCATGCAGTTTGTTACCTGTCGCCTGCATTAGGTCAGTACGCGGTTCGCCATGTTCCGCCCAATAGTCCCCACATGCCCGAGAAGTCGTCCAAGTGAACAGCGAGGCCGTAATCTCACACCTCCGATAGGGCAAGAGGGTTATCCTAAGCTGTGCTGCCGGAATCTGCTCGTTCATTGAACCTCGGGAGGTAGATATCCATGGCCGCGAGAAAAATCGGGTTTGCCGTCGGATTGCTCGCTGGCGTCGCTCTCACGCTTGTCGTGCTTCAGCTCTGGGGAGAATATCTCGACCGGACGATTTCTGAAGCTGCCCAACCGCGCGTCTTGCGCCCCGTCAGACACAATCAAGAAGCTGTTTTTCCTGATTCTTCGAAAAATCTGCCAGCCGCATGGCTCCCGGAGTTCACGGGGCAACAACACGATGCATGGAGGGTTCGTGGCTTAGGAGGTAATGATGTAACACTCGGAGATTTCAAGGGAAAGGTTGTGTTCCTGAACTTTTGGAGCACGACTTGTGAACCCTGCATCGCGGAAATGCCCGGGATAGAAGGCCTTCGTATTTCTCAGAAGGACGAGAAAGTCGCTTTTCTGGCCGTAACCGAAGATGACGACAGTACTGTCCGTGAGTTCCTCAAGAAACACACCTTGCAGATACCTGTGTACTTGAGCAGTGATAAACCTCCTTCTGATCTCCTCGCTCAGGGTATCCCGACCACATTCATACTGGACACGCACGGAGCGGCAATGTTGAGGCACATCGGTCCAGTAAATTGGGACGATGATAATGTCAGGGCCTACATTCAAGACCTCCTAAAATAAGATAGCTTCAATTTCGCAAGAGCCCTTCCTTCAAGGCCTGGTTAAAGTACTATCCGGAGAATTGAAATTAACCCTAAGATCAATTGATTGGGTGTCTAGAAACCAGGACAACTTGGCGCCTGCTGAAGGTTGCCGCACCGCCGCGTTCACCGGGTAGGTTCATCAGCGAGCGGCGTTCCCTGTAGCTTTTGTAAGTCTCTCTTTATGAGCAACTTAAAATGGTATTAACGGATTCGGGGAGTACTTTTGCCGCCGGGATTCCCACCTTTTTCCACGACCGTATAATTGATATATGGGGAGTTACCCGAACCCAATTCTTGTACCAAATAACTCGAAACGTTCTTCGTATTCTGGGGTTAGTAGCAGTAAGGGTCGTGCCCGTTTAAATTTTCGATCCGCATAGACAAATGGAAGGCTGCCACTCAGCCAAGTTGATTAAGGGAGGAATTTGCAATGCCTAAGCGAACACTCATTCGAGTACTTCTTCTTGCTCTTTGCATGCCGTTGGGGCTCGCGTGCATGGCGTCTTCTGCCTCCGCGCAAATCGCGGTGGGCATCTCCATCCGCGTCGCACCTCCGGCAATTCCCGTTTACGTGCAACCTGCCTGCCCGACCGAGGGCTATCTCTGGACGCCCGGTTATTGGGCTTATGGCGCGAGTGACTACTATTGGGTGCCCGGCGTATGGGTGGCTCCGCCAAGCGCGGGTGTGCTGTGGACTCCCGGATACTGGGGCTTCGCCGGAGGAGTTTACGGATTTCATGCCGGCTACTGGGGACCACACATCGGCTTCTACGGTGGCGTGAATTACGGATTCGGTTATGGCGGAGTAGGATTCGTGGGCGGCGAATGGCGCGGCGGACACTTCGCGTATAACACCGCCGTGCTCAACGTAAACACCACGGTCGTCCACAACACCTTCGTCGACAAGACGGTCGTAGTCAACGCAAATGTGGGCGTCCGCGCGAGCTTCAACGGCCCTGGCGGAACGGCGGCGGTAGCAACGGCTCAGGAGCGGGCGGCGGAGGCTGAACCGCACGTGCAACCGACGGCCGAACAGATGTCTCACGAACACAGCGCCAGCCTGGACAAGTCTAATTTCGCTTCAGCGAATCACGGCCGGCCCGCGAATCCCGCGATGAGCAAAGTCGGAGAACGCGCGCACAACCAGCAGGAGCGCATCGCCAATGGCGTCGCGAGCGGCAAAATGACGCCCGCCGAAACAGCCAAAGTCGAAAACCAAGAGGCGCACATCAATAAGCAAGTCAAGGATGATCGCGCGGCCAACGGCGGCAAGCTGACTGCCGCGGAGAAGAAACAGGTGAATAAAGAACAGAACAAGACGAGTAAGGAAATTCACAACGACAAGACCAAGAATAAGGAAAAGGATAAAAGCTAGTACCCCCGCGCATTCGTAACAGAAACTGCCGATCGTAGGATAAACCAAAGCCGGGAGGCGAAGTTGCCTCCCGGTCTTTTTTTGATTCTTCTCTCAGTGCTTCTCGGCTCCCCGAAAATCAAATCGCCATGTCAGTGGGAGTGGCTAAGGACGAAACGTCATCCCTCAGGGTCTGATTAAGCGCGGTGAGAGGACAATTGCGTCCGTGTCTGGCTACAGGAGACGCTCCACGGACAGAATGCGCTGTAGAACCGAATGCCAATGCGCTGAGGAAATACTTATTCGCCGACCGCCCAAGCACGGGCGCTCTCGAAACTCTGTCCGTTGTTCCAAACCCTGCGGTTCCAATCATTGCCTATCGCCTCGAAGGCCTGCTGCGCCATCTGCTTGTCGTTCGCGGAAAAGGACATGTACGCGATGCGATTCTCGCTCAAGTTCGAAACTCCGTAAGTCTTCTTCAAATCTTCATAGCCCTGTTTGATTTTCGGCCAGGACAGCCCCTCCATCGAATCGCGATCCGTGTCGCATTGGCACGCCATTTGGCCCGCAATCTCATAGTACAAAATGCTGCCCTCGGTGCCGCCGACTTTCTGCGAGATTTCCTCTGCGAATCTCTGCGTGTCGCCTTCCTCGCCATGCCATTTGGGCAGAACGAAGTTTGCGTATTCGGTGTAGTAGGCATGGAATCCCGGCTCAAACGCGGAGGCCCGGTCGAAAAGCTCTCTTGCTTCCTTCTTGTCCCAGCCCTCCGCAAGGGCCACGTTGAACATTACGGAGTACCATTCGGGGCACTTCTCTTTTAGTTTTGCGGCTTCCACGAGTGCGTACTTCGCTGAAGCGATTCGATCTCCAAACAGCTCCCACCCCGAGTCTTTGACAGTGTTGGCGTAACCGCTTCCTCTCGCCTCCCAGGCATAGTTCACGTAAGCCTCGGCGGTTGCTATGCGTGCCGTGGCCGAACCCGGGTACGCTTTCACCCACTTTTTCAGCGTGGCGAGGTGCGTCTCCCAATCGGAATCCGTCGATTTATCCTTGGCGGGCGGTGTGCTCACGCCTTCGTAAAAGAAGGAGAGCTTCCAGATGTCACCGGGGTATCTGGTGTTTGAGGTCCGCGCCAGCTGCGCTTCTTTTTCAAGCTGATCGAAATGGTCTTCTGACATGATTACCATGATGCGATTCTGATAGTTGGTCGAATCTTCCGGGGTTTCGGTGGAGGAGGCCGGTACGGAGGCCTTTCCTTTTCCAGCAGGGTCCGCCTCTGCGGCTTGGTGGCCTTGGCCGTAGCTCTGAACAGCCTGCATCACTGTGCCCATGTCCACTGGTGCGTAGGCCTGCGTTTTGCCGCAGGACGCTCCCCAACAGCCGACCCCGCAAACCAGCAGAAACGTCAAGATGTTTCGTGAACGTACTCGTGTTATCCAGTTATTTGCGCTCATGCGCCAATTTTACGAGACGTGGCGACTGGCCGATACTGTACGAAAGGGCTAATAACCATGCATTTTTAAGCACACCGCGCTCTCTGCGCTCATACAACATTCCGTTGTCTCCGCGCGGGTTCGAGGCGATAGGAAATGATTGGAACCGCAGGGTTTGGAATAGCGGACAGGGCTTCGAGGGCGTATGTTGGCGGTTGAGCTCTTGTGACTACCCTACCGAATATCCACTTCGAGGAACCCAAAACCTTTTAACATGCCCGAAATCGTGCTGCGCGCGTTATCAGCGGAGATTTTGAGGATGCCATCCTGCAGGGCGGCTTGCCGCAGCTGGCGCTCGGCCTCTTCGCGAACCTCGCTTTCGAGGTTGGGGTCAGGGGAAGAGAACAACCCAGTGTCGCGGGAATAGACTCTGGTCCTCGCATTATCGATTCGGGTGCTCAAGACTTCCGCTGCCGGCAAATGAATGGACACTTTGTGCCCTTGTATTTGGACGTCGCTCGGCTGCAAACCCGCGAGATTGATGCCCCCCACCACTTCTCCGTGTACCACCAGCAGGAGGCGATCACCCGCCAGAAATTTTGGCAGGTAAGCATTGTCGTGCTCGCCCGAAATAATCTTATCCATCGTGTAGCTCACGGTTTCCAGCCGCTGGAGTTGCTGAATTTGATGAACGACGGTCGGCTGATCCACATTGAACTGCGTGCGCCCTCCTCGCAAATTGCTTATCAGGCGGAAGAGACCGAGCCCAGTCGACAACCACACCAGCGCTCCTATCAAAATAAATGTAAGAACTGCGCCCAGGAGGGCTCCCAGGACCCACGAGTACCCGCTTCGCGAGTTTTGTCGCGTTACGCGAGCTGGTGGTTCGTTAGCGAGTGGCGCATTGTCAATCGTCATCTGTTTGCCCAACGACTTTAGTGTAGAACATGCCGAAACTCATTGCCCGCATTCCTTCGTATCGCACACTCAGCCGCCAATCCCTAAGATATGCGCACGGCTAGGCTCTTGGCGTACGTTGCCGGCTTGCGGTTCGCGTACACCCATGACAGGATCATTTGAGAACGGTTTGAGGACTGCAACCAAGGTCATGACAACGCCAACCGAGGATCAGGGCGTTTTGGTACCCGCAGAGGTGCTGACTCCGGTTCAGCGTCCCTCACGCAAACGGCAAGCCGTTGCTTTCCTGGTCGCTGCCGTCTCGGACTTTCTATCCTTCTGGACGGTACTTGCACCGCCCATGCAATGGCTGATTGACCTGGGAACGGCGTTGCTCCTGTTTTTAATCCTCGGACGTCGATGGGTGATTTTGCCTGGCTTGATCGCGGAGGCCATACCCGGAATGGGCGTCTTCCCCGTGTGGGTCCTTGTGGTCCTCTCTATCATCGTCTACGACGACATCAAACTCCGCAAACGCTAGACGCGGGTTAAGAATGGCCAAGCAGGATTTGTTTCGATCGCGTTGGCTCATTCCTGCGAGGGATGGATTTCGATGTAGTCCAGCGCGGCATGCTCCTCACCATCGGGAACGCCCTCGATGCGGATGTTGTCGCCGGGGCGAAGCGCCAGACCAAGGATTCGTCGCCGTGTGGAAGAATCTCCTCCGGGCTTTGTTGCCGGCAAATGATCGTCAGCGACCCATTCATCGACTTCCTTATCGCCAACTAGCACGCGAAACTTCGACTTCCCATTGTTCTGGTCAAAATACTCCACATCGATCTCATACTTGCCAGCAGCACCATCGAAAGCGAAGGTGGCGGAACACTTTTGGGCCGGAGGGACGCATTCAATCGCCTTTCCACCCGAAGCAGTTTCACGTGGAACAACCTCAAACGGCGCGTAGCCTTGCAGCTGCATGGCTTCGGCCTCAATGCGGCCGGGATAATGCCCGACTCGGCCGCGTTGATCGGGTATGCCGGAGATTGCAAAAAACCAATTGCACACGGCGTCGCGCCAGACAATCGCGTGTCCCGCTTGATATTCGAGACGTCGCAACACTTCCTCGTATCGCTCTTCATCGACACGGCCTTTCAACGATTTCCAACGCCGCACAAAGCCTGCAGCAAGCTCCGCGCCTTCGTAATGTGAATCGTAAATGTGTTGGATGACCGTCTTTCCCGAAGGAAGGACATAGGTATACGGCACATGGTGAAAAAACAGAAGCAGTGAGGCCGGAGTGGACTTCAGCGATTCATACATCTTCGCCACCGGAGCACGGTATTGGTCGACGTAGCCCGTGCCCGTGGCTACAGTGCGGTCCATTCCAACGCCGTCGTGGTCGGCCCGGTGCCATTGTCCCCAGCCATTTCTTTCCGACGATTCGACGCCAGGTCCGTAGTGGCCGCCAAGAATATCCGTGAGCGTGCCCGCTCCCAGCGGACCGGTATAACTTTCATAGACGGTCCAGGAAGCAAGCAGCATGAATCTGACGGTGTAGACGACCGTGGGTTCGTCTCCGAAATTCAGCCGGGTCCATTCGTCGGCAATCACTTTGGCAGAAAGATTAGGGTTCCAAGAAAGTCGCCCATACCCATACAGATTGGCCATCGCCAACGGGTGTGCCAACCAGTTCTCATCCATGCCGACGTTCACGACGCCGACATATCCTCCCAAGGGACGATGAAAAGTCTTGCCTGCCACTATGTCCTTTACTGGCGTAGGCCCTTCGCCTGCGCGCATATCGAAATCAAGAACTTGCTTCCACATCGTCGGTAGAAAGCACAAATGCCGCTGCTGGCCGGTATATTCCTGCGTGACCTGCAATTCGATCGCCTCATTCGTTTTTTCGAGGCCGCTGAAGAGTGGCGAAACCGGTTCGCGCACCTGAAAATCAATCGGTCCATGTTTGATCTGGATGATTACGTTGTCGTCGAACTTGCCGTCGAGCGGGTGGAAGATGTCGTACGCCGCGCGTGCGCGATCATTCTTCAGATTGGTCCAGTCGAGATGGTGGTTGTAGACGAACGCGCGATAAAAAACAATTCCGTGATGCGGCGCAAGCGCGTGCGCAATCACATTGGCCGCATCCGCTGGCGTGCGACCGTACGTTGCGGGGCCGAGGCGGCCCTCCGAATCCGCCTTGACGACAACTCCTGCAAAATCCGGAATGAGCGCGTAAAGTTGATCAAACTTCTTCTTCCACCACTCGGCGACGCGCGGATCTGCTGGATCAAACGTATCGAGGCCGCCGATCACTTTTGGGCTGCTGACGTCGACTGCGATGGAAAGCCGAACTCCCCACGGACGAAACACGTCGGCGACGCGAGCGAGCTGCGGCAAAAAACTGTCTTCAAGAACGCGCGGATTTGCGTTTACGTTGTTGATCGCGCATCCGTTAATTCCGATGGAGGCAAGTAAGCGCGCGTAATCGCCTGCCCGCGTCAAATCAGCTCGCACGTTGCCGTTTTCGAAAAAGATCGACGGCCCTGCGTACCCCCGTTCAATTCGCCCGTCGAGATTGTCCCACTGATCCACCCAACGAATTGGCGCGGAGGGCTGTTGCGTTTCGTGCAAAGCGGAAATGCTTTCTTCTCGCGCGATCTTGCTGAGCAACGCAAATACTCCATAAAGAACGCCGCGCTCCGTTGTCGCCGAAACGATCAGGCAGTCGACGCCGTGGAATTTTTCCGTGGAAAGCAGGAAGCCGTCATCCTTAAGCTCTGCACTTGCATGAAAACTTGGAGAGCCGCCTCGTAATGCGGAGAGCGTGCCGATGACGATGGCACTCTCTTGCGGAAGGCTCCTGACTTCGCGCAGGCTCCGCCTCAGCATCCCACGAACGCCGCGAAGCAATTCGGTTTTCGCGGAATTGAGCACGGGAGAATCGCCGAGAACCACCACAGTCACAGGCAGGTCCGAGTACATCTTCGCGGCAAGCTCCTCCAGCGGCGCGTAGCGTAGCCAAGCGTCAGCCCCCGTTTCCGCTCGCGCGCCATCCGACACGAACGCCATAAGCAGGAGCGCGCAGCAAAACCCCGCATGTCGTAAACGCCGCATGAAATTGCCCGCTTTCAATCTCGCGAGAAAGATTCGCCGTGTACGTTAACGGCCGTGCTATAGTACCAGCCGTTTTTCAGATTACAAGTATCGCTATTTTTTCTCGGAGGTTTTGATGAAGTTTTCTTCTCCTGCCCGGCTTGCTCTCGCCACATCTGCGGCCCTCCTCATTTGCGCGCCAATCTTTCTGCGCAGCCAGGCGCAGGACGTTCCCGCCTACCGCAATCCAAAACTGCCCATCGAACAGCGCCTCGCCGATCTTCTCTCGCGCATGACGCTCGAAGAAAAAGTCGCTCAGATGGAAGGCGTCTGGGAGAACCCGGCCTTCATGAAAACTCCCGAGTCCCGTTTCGTCGATGACAAGGGCGCGTTCCTCCCCGACCACGCGGCCGTCCTTCTGAAAGACGGCATCGGCCAGATGTCGCGGCCCAGCGAATCCTCCCACGGCCCGCGTGAAGAAGCAGAGCTCACCAACACACTGCAAAAATGGATGAAAGAAAACACGCGCCTCGGAATCCCCGTGATGTTTCATGACGAATGCCTGCACGGCCACATCGCCGACAAGGGCACGTCGTATCCCGCGGCGATCGGCCTCGCGGCCACCTGGGATCCGGAATTGCTTCACGAAGTGTTCACCGCCGATGCCGCCGAAGCACGCGCCCGCGGCGTGCACGAATGCCTCGCGCCCGTTCTCGATCTAGCACGCGATCCGCGCTGGGGCCGCACCGAAGAAACTTACGGCGAGGATCCCTATCTCGTGTCGCGCCTCGGCGTCGCGGCAATCAAAGGCTTTCAAGGCGATGGCCCGAGCGTCGATAAATCTCACGTCATGGCTACTGCGAAACACTTCGCCGTCCACGGCCAGCCCGAAGGTGGCACCAACGTCGCCCCCGGCAATTATTCCGAGCGCGTCATCCGGGAATACTGGTTGAAGCCGTTCGAAGCCGCCGTCAAGGAAGCTCATGTTCACACCGTGATGGCCTCCTATAACGAAATCGACGGCATACCTTCCCACAGCAACAAACATCTGCTCACCGACATTCTGCGGCACGAGTGGGGATTCAACGGCGTCATCGTCTCCGATTATTTCGGCATCATGGAACTCATTCGCGTCCATCACGTCGTCGCGGATAAGGACGCCGCCGCGCGCATGGCTCTCGACGCCGGCGTGGACATCGAATTGCCGTTTCCAGACGCCTTTCCCGGTCTTGTTCAGCAGGTGCACAACGGCACCGTTTCCGAAGCTGCCGTCAATCGCGCCGCAGCGAGCGTTCTGCGCGCAAAATTCCTCGCGGGCCTTTTCGATGATCCCTACGTCGATCCTGCCTACGCCGAAAAAATCACCAACAGCCCCGAACATCAGAAGCTCGCACTACAAGCCGCGAGAGAGACGCTTACGCTGCTGAAAAACCAGAGCAATCTTCTTCCGCTCGACACCGCCAAGTACAAACACATCGCCGTCATCGGACCCAACGCGCACGATATGCACCTCGGCGGTTACAGCAACAAGCCCGGCCGCGGCGTCACCATTCTTGACGGCATCAAGGCGCGTGTCGGTTCGAGCGCCGAAGTTCTCTACGCCGAAGGCACTAAGATCACGGAAACCTTTCCCGACTGGGACGCTGACAAAGTCGAACTAGGCGATCCCGTTAAAAACGCGCAGCGCATTGCGGAAGCCGTAAAAGTCGCGCAGAAAGCCGACGTCATCATTCTGGTCCTCGGCGAAAACGAGCAAACCTCCCGCGAAGCTTGGGCTCCCGAACATAAGGGTGACCGCGACGACCTCGCGCTCCTCAGCAATCAAGACGATCTCGCCAAAGCCATGCTCGCCACTCGCAAACCGGTGGTCGTACTTCTCTTGCACGGGCGTCCCAACGCCGTCACTTACATTGCGGAAAACGCTCCAGCGATTCTGGATGGCTGGTATCTCGGCCAGGAAGGCGGCACCGCCGCCGCCGAAGTGCTCTTCGGCGACTACAATCCTGCGGGCCGGCTGCCAATTACCGTTCCTCGCACCGTCGGTCAAATTCCCGACTACTACTATCAAAAGCCCTCCGCCAAGCGCGAGTATCTCGACGACACCACGAAACCGCTCTTTCCCTTCGGTTGGGGCCTCAGCTACTCGACATTCAAATACGACAATCTCCACCTTGCGCCTGACTCCATCGGCCCACAAGGAACAACGCACGTCAGCGTGAACGTAACCAACACCGGCAAAGTTCGTGGCGACGAAGTCGTGCAACTCTACATCCGCGACGAAGTCAGCTCCGTAACGCGCCCCATCAAAGAACTGCGCGGCTTCCGCAGAATTTCGCTAAACCCTGGTGAAACAAAAATCGTGGAATTTTCGCTCGGCTGCGAGGAACTTTCGTTCCTGAATCGCGATATGCACAAGGTCGTCGAGCCTGGAACGTTCAAGATCATGGTCGGCGGAAATTCCGTCGACCTAATCGAAACGACTCTGACGGTCATAGAAAAATAATCACGGTTTGTGCGTCCGTTCGCATTCAGTCGCTTGGTTTTGTTGCAAGGAGCGCATCAAGGCCCGCTTTAACAGCACTCGTAAATTGAATTGCAAAGGTGAACTATGGCCCAAACTTCAAACGCACCGATGACGCTCGGCATCATTGTCGGAAACCGGGGCTTCTTCCCCGGCCATCTCGCCAGCGAGGGCCGTCGCGATATGATCGCCGCGCTCACCGCCAAAGGCATCAAGCCGATCGCGCTGGAAGAGAGCGATTCGAAACACGGCGCGGTGGAGTCCCTGCAGGACGCCAGAAAATGCGCTGACCTGTTCAAAAAACATCGCGAAGAAATCGACGGCGTTGTGGTCACGCTGCCGAACTTCGGCGATGAACGCGCCATCGCCAACACGTTGCGCTGGGCGAATCTCGGCGTTCCTGTCCTGATGCAAGCCACGCCAGACACGCCCTCGCGCATGCTGATTACCCATCGGCGCGACAGCTTTTGCGGAAAAATGTCGGCCTGCAACAACCTCGCCCAATACGGCATTCCGTATTCGCTCACCACGCTCCACACGGAAGCACCCAACTCCGACACCTTCGCCAAGGATCTCGACTGGTTCCTCGCCGTTTGCCGCGTCGTCAAAGGGCTCAAACGGCTTCGCGTCGGCGCCATCGGCGCGCGTCCCGCCGCGTTCAACACCGTTCGTTACAGCGAAAAAATTCTCGAAGCCAGCGGCATCTCCGTCGAAACGCTCGACCTCTCCGAAGTCATGGGCAGAACCGCCCGCCTCAAAGACGACGACCCGAAAGTCACCGATAGAATCGCCGCCATCCGCAAATACGTTTCGACGCAAAGCATCCCCGATGCTTCCCTGATCAAGATGGCCAAGCTCGGCACTGTCATTGACACTTGGATGCGCGATACCGAAGTCACCATCAGCGCCATTCAGTGCTGGACCTCGCTCGAAGAATTTTTCGGCGTCGTTCCCTGCACGGTCATGAGCATGATGAGCGATCAAGGCCTCTCCAGCGCCTGCGAAGTCGACGTCGCTGGCGTCATTGGTATGCACGCCCTGCAACTCGCCTCGCAAACGCCCAGCGCCCTCCTCGACTGGAACAACAATTACGCCGACGATCCCGATAAAGCCGTCTGCTTCCACTGCAGCAATCTGCCGAAGCATTTTTTTAAGGATGTCCGCATGGACTTTCAGGAAATCATCGCGGGCACGGTCGGCAAGGACAACACTTTCGGCACCTGCGTCGGCCGCGTAAAAAGTGGCCCAATGAGTTTCGCGCGTTTCTCCACCAACGATCTCGCCGGAAAAATCTCTGGCTACGTCGGTGAAGGCGCTTTCACCGACGATCCCCTCGAAACCTTTGGCGGCGCCGGCGTAGTAAAAATCCCGCATCTCCAAAAACTGCTCCGCTACATCTGCGAAAACGGCTTCGAACATCACGTCGCCGCAAATTTTTCCACGGTTGCCTCCGCCGTTCACGAAGCCACCACCCGCTACCTCGGCTGGGACGTCCACTCGCACTCCGCCTAAATCCAATCGTTTTCCCCATGTGAAGCGTTAACCCTGTGTAGGGGACTGAGTCAGGAAGGCATGTTTCTGAATAGATCCAGAATCACGTTCCGGATGAGTTCAACAACCGCGCCTGCAGTTCTTGCATCTGTTTTCGCAATCGCAGATTAGGGTCGGCGTCCTTCCATAAACCGGCGAGGCGGCTAAGAGTCTGTTTGGCTTTTTCGCGGTCGCCCTTGGCGAGATAATCTGCAGCGAGTATGCAGTGAGCCGCCAGCCACGGCTGTTGTGGCTCCCAACTTATCGCCCGGTTCGGAAGACTCAAAAACTTTTCGTACCAGATAATGGCGTCATCCGTTTTTCCAGCTTCTTGATAGGCGTGCGCGAGTGCTTCAACACTAAAAGCCGTGCTGTTCTCCGTGTTGGAAAAGGTGAATAGTTCAATCGCTTTATCGGCGTGCCCCTGAGCCAATGCAATCTCTCCTTCCAAGAGTTGCGAATAGCCCCTCTGTTCCGCACTTTTCGCGTCGGTGAGCGGGGCGATGAGACTCTCTAGCTTCTCTGCTTTGTCCAAAGCGCCGCCACGCACGTACTGCCGTCCCAACCACGTGCCGAAGATGACCTTTGGTCCGAGCGCCTCGAAGTTGTCGAAAGCTGCGTCGAGTTCTCGCCGCTCGGCGCGAACGTCTCCTTCGCCATCCGCTAGGATGGCGAGCCAAAGATGGACGCGCGCCTTGCTCAAACCAGCTTGTTGATTCTGCAAGATGGTCAGACACTCTTCGAATCGCTTCCCGGCGCTCGCGAAACGCCCGTGATAGGTGTCGAGCAACGCTAAAGAACGCGTGACGCTTTCCCGCGTTTCGGGTTTATCCAACATCCCCGAGAAGATTTGCTCTGCTTTTTTGTCCTCGCCATTTTGGATAAGCAAAAATCCATACTCCCTCGCGGTGTCCCCCGTAGTGAGCCAATAGGGATCCAGCCGAAACCCTTCCGCATAGGCGCTGAGAGCCTCGGGCACTTGATTCAGGGTCCGATAGGCCGTAGCCATTTCGACGTACGTTTTCGCATCGTCCGGAGCGAGCCGGATCAGCTCCTTGTATTGCGCGATGGCCTCCGGGCCGCGTCCGTGCCTTCGAAGGAGGAGCGCGTAATCGGAAAGCATGGCCCAGTCGTCTGGGTACTGGCTCAGATAGGCACGATAAAGTACGTCAGCGTCGGCGATATGCCCGAGATCAGCCGCGTAGCTGGTTTGGATAATCAAGCGCTCACGGTCAGTGGTTCGCGCGGAGAGCGCCAAGGCCTTTTCGTATTCTTCTTTCCCCTGGACAGGCGCGTTAGCGATGTAGCTGAAATAGTCATTGCCCAGCGCCGCGTGGGCCATGGCAAAGTCCGGGTCCGTTTGGACTGCGGCACGGAGCAGAGTCCCCGCTTCCTTGTATTTCCCCTGATGCCACAATGCGGTGCCATCCGCATACTGCTTGAGAGCGGTCAGCGAACTAGTGGTCACTTGCGGGAGCGGGCGGTCTGCGCGGTGAATCTGATAAAGCGATTCACCTAGGTCGCGGCGGACATCCGCGGCGATAACGTCGAGCGCATCCAGCACATGATCCTCGCCGTAAGAGCGCTCCATATAGGAGCGCACTGTCGCGCCAGTTTGCGGGTCAATCAATTCGGCGGAGAGAGCATACTCTTGGCCAGTGCGCGTGATACTTCCAGTGACCAGTCCGCGAATATTCTCACGCTGGCAAATCTCTCGTCCCACTGCGGGCGTGATTCGCTCCGTCTGCGGCTTGCCCATCATTTGAAGGACCGAGGCAATACGGACTCGCGGGAAGACATTGGCGTGGCGGGATTGCGCGAGACTGACGGTGAACGCCGTTTGGAGCGCTGCGTCAAAGCGCGGATCGCCCGTTTGGTTTTCGAAATCGCTCACCAGAACGGAATCGCGCGCATTGAACGAAAACGCAGGTCTTCCATACAAAAGCCAGACGCCCAGGCCGCTGAGAAAGATTAGAACCGCGGCCGCTGCTGCCACCCAAGTTTTCCACCGGCTGGGCCGCCGGCGAATCGCTGCTGGGGACTCGGAAGACACCTCGGAAGAGGACCGCTCTCCCGATAGAACTACGGCCCTGGTCGGAGGCGCAATCTCCTTCACCTCCGCCACAAACCGGTAACCTCGCCGCGGAATCGTTTCAATATAACGCGGTTTTTCAGCGTCGTCGCCCAAAGCTTCGCGCAGCTTCTTGACGGCGGTGTTCAGCCCATCTTCGAAATCCACGAAAGTATCTTCCGGCCACAGCTGCTTCTGCAGCTCATCCCGCGTAATCACTTGTCCCGCATTTTCGGCGAGCACACAGAGCAAGCGCAGCGGCAGGTCCTGAATCTTGATGCGGGTGCCGTTCTTTCGGAGTTCTCCTGAGTGCAGGTCAGCTTCGTAGGGACCGAAGGCGAGTGAGGGCTGAGAGACTTTTGACGAGTCCATGAAGGTGGTCGAACTCTTTGCCGGGGACGCGAAGCGCATGCTAGCACCCGCCCCGGCGGTGCGCAAGCTTGGGGGGCTGTGCCGGCCTGCCGCCTAACTGATGCTCTGCCAGTAAGTTAGCCGTCCGGCAAAAGTTCAGCGCCAGTTCGGACAGCGTCCATTGACCGCTGCTGCGCCTTTCCCGCACAGTGCCGCACATTGTTCCCTGGGAATCAGCCATCCATGCATTTAGCCGCAAACAACAAAGCAGAAACGGACTTTGAAGAATTACTTTCGGCCGTCTGGGCGGCGCAATTGGCACAGTTGCGCACACGCCCAGATTCGCGCGAATTGCAAGCCGATTCAGATTCACAAAAAGAGACCGGGAAAGAAGGAGACGTCAGATGAACGCGAGACTGAACATGAAATATGCTGCGCCGAGGTTTCTTGGCCTTGCCGTTCTTGCTGGCGCGGCAGTCTTGGGCGCTGCGAATTACGCGCGTAACCACTCTGGATACGCCGGAGGAAAGTCGTTAATAAAGCACAGCACCGCCAGAATCGCGGGAACGAATGTCCCGGCAAGAGACCAAGTGCCTGTAACCCTTCGACCCGAACCCACACGCGGTTCTCGTCACCTCCCATCCGGAGTCGTGCCGGTTATGTCCGCTACCCTCGGTCAACATGACCCGCACTACAAAATCAAAAATTCATCCGGCAGCTACAACACGGAAAATCCCGCGAATCACTTGACCGCGAGCTTTGCCGACGAGGGTATCAGCCTTCAGCAGCGCGACACGCGCTGGGGGATGAACTTGACCGACTGGGGCTACGACCAGAAAATTCAGATGTCAGCCAACGTTTCGCCTCACGCCATCGCCAACCGCATCGAATACGACCGCGAGAATCTCACCGAGTCTTATGTCAACGGCCCACTGGGGCTCGAACAAAGCTTCCTCGTCGCGAAGGCGCCTTGGAACGAAAACACCACTCAACACTTGCTCACGTTGGAGTTTGCGCTCAAGGGAAATTGGAAGAACCTCGAGGGTTCGCACAGCCATGCCCTGACCTTGCTGGACGACAGCGGTCGTCCAGCGCTGCGTTACGCAGGCCTAACCGTACACGACGCATCCGGCCGCGAGCTGAATTCCTGGATCGAGGCGCCAGACCAGACCATGCGTGTTCGTGTAGATGCTGAGGGGGCCAAGTTTCCTGTGACCATCGATCCCACCTACAGCGAAGTAGCCCAGCTGAGCGGTGCGCCAGCCAATAGTTTCCTCGGCACTGCTACGGCGGTCAGCGACGACGGTACGGTCGTCGTTGCTTCTGCGTGTGGCTCAGATCCCAGTACTGGCTCGTGCAGCGTGACCACGAATGGAGCAGCCTATGTTTTCTCCACACCGACTCCTGGCAGTTGGGCTGGCGTGACGGCGCCGATAGTGACGCTGACTGCTCCCGACGCCGCACAGGGAACAATCGGGGACCAGTTCGGCACTGCGGTGGCTATTAGCGGGGACGGAAAAACGATAGTTGTCTCCGCACCCCAACACTCTTGCCAGACTGAATCTACCGGGTTTGTGGAATGCTTCGGCGAGGCCTATGTATTTACGGCTACGGCCGAGAGCGCCTGGGCGACAGCGAATCAGAGTCTAACGGCGGTGGCCGTGCTCACGCCCAGCGGCGCGTCTGAGGGAGGCTATTTCGCAACCTCTCTTGCCATCGATTACCATGGTTCCACGATCGTCGCCCGCGAATTTCCCACGGGCACGCCGTACGCCTACGTAAATATGTACCTTAAGCCGGCTGGCGGTTGGGCAGGAGCGGGGACGCTCACCGAAAACGTAGAACTGCAACCCCTTCAACCGGGGAGCTTCGATAACTTTGGAGTTGGGTTGGCCATTAGCGAGAACAGTGCCAATAAGTCCAACCAGGTCGTCGCTGTTGGGGCGTTCGGCGCAAATGGAGGCAGCGGCGAGGCGTACGTGTTTCAAGAGGACTCTAAGGGTTGGAGCAGCTTGAATCCAGGTTATCCGGCCACGCCGCCGCCAACGTTGACGGAGACCGTCGATCTGCTGAATTCGGATGTTAATGGCAGCAGTGGGTTTGGATTGGCTGCTGCCGTCGACGACGCAGGGGATACCGTCGTCATTGGAGCTCCTTACCAGAATGATGAAGAGGAGTATGGCGAGGCCTACGTATTCGTCATTCCCACGGATGGCTGGGCCGCAGGTGTAAATCCACTCAATGAAACTACGCGTCTGGAACCCGCAGCGGTTCTTCTGCAAGACGCATTATTTGGAGAACAACTATCAATTAGCGATGCCGGGAACGTAATTTTGGTGGGATCCGTTAGTAACGCAGTTTACCAGTTTGGCGTGGCGGCAGGCACCCCGCCGCCCTGGCCGAGCGGACCTATCTATACGGCGACTACCAACACGTTCACGCAATCTGGCGCGTCGGAGGCGACGGCCCTCTCTGGCCTCTTGAGCGGCAATGCCAACACTGTCTTCATCTCCTATCTCCAATCCAATTCAAACGCGGGAGCGGTCTTCGTCTACGAAGCGCAGGCACCAACGTGCCCGGCGATCACGGTCACGCCTTCCGGCGCTTTGACTCCCAACGCGACAGCCGGAGTTCTCTATTCGGAACAGTTTTCAGCGAACAATGGAACCGGCCCATATACATGGACTGTCAGCTCCGCGCCGACGTGGTTGAGCATGAACTCTACCGGGTTGCTCTCTGGTACGCCTCCCCTGGACGCTGGGGGAACGACTGTCACGCTCACCGTTGCCGCAACCGACGCGAACAACTGTATGGGCAGCGCACCTGCGTCGCTGACTGTGAATTCTGCTCCGCCAGTGGGCACGACTACAACCTTTACGACCAGTTCCAGTTTCCATGGCCAGACTTTACCTTCGAGCGTCGCGTTGGTGGGAAACCCGGTCACGGTGAACTTCACGGTCAAACCGGTATCGGGCAACGCCATCCCAACGGGCTCCGTCGTTGTCACCGACGGTGGGCTCGGCGACGCTTGCGCTCCCTCCCCGACGCCTCTGACTGTCGGCACAGACACTGGCTCATGCTCAGTGACGATCGCGACGTTCCCACAAGGGGGAGAGACCTCGCTGACGGCGGCATACACCTCAAACGCGAATGCCTTTCTCTCCAGCACTTCGAGCGCGCTCGCCGAACAAGTTGTCGAGGGTGTTGTGCCGTGCGGCGGCGCCATTGCTCCTGTGACCGTCCAACAAAAAGCTTCGGTTACCGCAACGTTTACCGTCTGTCTTGCCGGCAATCTCAATCTCGCTAACGTTCCGCTTGCTGTTCACGTCCTCGAATGTCTCCCGTTTGCCGTATGCAATGTGACAATCACCCCCGTTGCGAACGAGCCAGGGATTTACACGGTAAGCGTTAAGATGATTACCTCCGATGCCGGCAATGGCACTGCTTCATCGCCGATTCTTCCACCACGCCGCGGCCCCGGAGCTTGGCCGCCAGTCTTTCTCGTGCTTGCAACGCTTCTGGCAATACTGACGGCGTTCTTGCTTGCGCGCCACACCAGTGGCCGCCGTAGTTTGGTTTACTCCGCGGCGCTGATCCTTGCTTTTCTGCTGGCTAGCATTGCTGGCTGTAACAGCGGTGGCAGCTCGAGCGCAGGTCTGACTCCGCTCGGCCCCGCTGTCGTAAACCTCAACGTCGTCGCCGGCGCTTTCAACGCCAATGTCGCCGTGAACGTAATAGTAGCCAAATAGCTCAGCGGACCGCGTTGCGATCCATTCTGCGTTGTCCCCCAAACGGGACACCGATCCTCTATCATCGCGGAACAATTGCCGAAAAGGTGTACCATCGCCGGCGGAGCTTCCCGCTCTTCCATGACATCCGCACCTCCGTCCGAGCAGGAGCCGGCTCTCTCCGGCCACCGATTCTTTTTTCTCTTTCTTCTTCTCTTGGCCACACTCATTCTCTTTCCCTATTCCCAATCCAGCCGCTTCGGCCACTACGCCTTTCTCGTGATCGGAAGCTCCGCCATCCTCATCAGCGTTTACGCCGCCAAAATCCATCGCGGCCTACTCGTCCTCGCCATCCTCCTTGCTATCCCAACCCTCTTCCACCGCATCTTCATCTCCAATGCCGACTTCAGCTCGTTTTCTGTATTCAACGTGGCCCTGAGCTTGGTTTTTGACTTGCTCATTGTTGTGGTTATTTTCCGCCACGTCTTCGCCCGGGATCAGCCCAATTCCGAAACCATCTTTGGAGCCCTCTGCATCTATCTGCTGGTGGGTTTCAGTTTTGCCAGTCTCTACGAAATGGTAGCCGCGGCACAGCCAACCGCCTTTTATCTCGATCCGCACACCAACCTTCACGCGGTTCCCAGCCGCTTCGATTTCATTTACTACAGTTTCGGCACCATGACCTCGCTCGGCGCCGCTGGCATTACCGCGGTCTCGTCTCAAGCGCGTTCCATCACCGTCCTCGAAGCCATTCTCGGCGTTCTCTACCTCGCTGTCCTCATCGCCAGATTGATGGGCGCCTACCGCCCCAACCCCAACGTCTGACCAAGCTTTCCGGCGGCTGCCGGGGCCCGCAACGACGGCGTCTTCTTTAACCCGCCCTGCCGACCCGACCCAGACAGCCATCTCATGCCGACTCCTTCTCGACCCTCGCGCCATCACGTCATTTCGAACGCAGCAGGCCGACGCTTTTTCTTCCCGCTTCGCCGTGACGAACAGACATCAATTTGACCAGTGTGTCAAAAGTGTGTATTCTTGGGCATGAGCAGCCGTGAGGTCATCCAACGCCTGCGAGAAGACGGCTGGTATGAAGTTGCCCACGAAGGGAGCCACAAGCAGTTCAAGCACGGCACGAAGACGGGAAGAGTTACTGTCCCTCATCCAGTCCGCGACATTCCCATAGGCACTCTTAGAAGCATTGAAAGACAAGCCAGCATCAGGTTGAGGTAAAAATGGACTATATCGCCTATCTGCACAAAGACAGCAAATCCGATTTTGGCGTCAGCTTCCCCGATTTTCCCGGCTGCATAACAACAGGAAAGTCGCTCGACGAGGCGCGCCGCAAGGCTCCGGAAGCGCTGGCGTTCCATATCGCAGGCATGATGGAAGACGGACAAAAGATTCCCAAGCCGTCCAGGATAGATGACTTGGTTGCCGACCCCGCCAGACAAAATGCAGTAGCTTTCCTGGTCACCGCAGACTTTCCAAAATCAAAAACCGTTCGCGTCAACGTCACGGCGCGCGAAAATCAGATCGAGCTGATCGACCGCCTGGCTAGGCAAGCGGGCATGACGCGCTCGGCGTATATGGTGCAATCCGCAACGTCAGGAATTGTTTCTAAGAAGCGGGATGGATCCAGGCGTCGACCATAACGTTCGTTCGCGACTCTGGTGAAGTCGCCCAATACGAAACGGAAGCAGCAGAAGTTAGTGGCAAACCCTTAGAAAAGATCAGACCGTCTCAAACAAAACTCCAAAGTGCGCACAGCCGAACTCAAAAACTACCCCACCAGCCGGGTGAATCGTTTGTGTGGTCTTCCTTGCGGTCGCGAACATTGAGTGGACGAGAGCTCCAGCAAATGTCATCTTTCGAAGGGATTAAGTCTGATCCAAGCTGCACCAGTGCAAGTGAGACTGCCCGCGTATCTTCGGGACGCACAAAAATCAGACGGGGGACTGAAATGCCCAAAAGTGCTGGACCAGTGCAATCCAAGAATTCGGAGCTGAGCCTGACAGCGTTACCTAGTTCAAAAAATCTATCAGGCCCAGCCCAAAGATAAGGTGTGGTACCAGATGCCCGGCACGGCTATTCAAACTTGGCCAATTGGAACCCTTGCAGAGGAAGAACTGCACAAACTGCGTAAAAAAGCGCAGTGCATACCAAACGAGTTTAGCCACCCTTTAGATGACATGGTTTTTCTCTGACCTGATTACGGACGCTGGTCGGTTGCCGGATACCCAGATGCCGGTTTTGCACCTGGGCTCTTTACTTTTCAATGTGCAATACGAGGGACGGCTCAAGATTTCAGTAACCTCGCCCGGCCCATTGACAGTGCCGGTTTGGAACTGTACAGTTCACAGTGGCAGACTGAAGAGTTGACGTTGGCCATGAAAACGAAAAAAAACCATGGAATGGTTGTTTCGGCGCTGAGGGCACGAACGCACTTCGGCAGCTTGCTGCGTCAAGTCGAAGAGAACCACGGGTCGCTGGTGATCGAGAAACGCGGGACCCCGCGAGCCGTGCTGCTGAGCATACGAGATTACGTGCGGCTGGCAGCACCTGAACCAGAAATTCTGAAAGCCCTCGGCGAAGAGTCCAGACAGAATCGCACGGACGTCTTCACATCGCGAGCGATCGATCAGTTGATCCGAAAGACGCGCGCGCAAAAAACGAAGCGCTGATGCTCCCTCTGCGGTTGGTCCTTGACACAAATGTCGTGATTTCAGCGGCGCTCAAGCCAGAGGGTTTGCAGCGCACCGTTTTCCTCCTGGCCATTGCCAAGCCTGCGCGGCTGTACGTGTCCGAAGCGATTCTGGCAGAGTACCGCGTGGTTTTGGCGAGGCCAGAGTTGCGTATACGCAGAGGACTACAAATGCAATTTCTTGACCTGGTCGAGAATCGGTCTCGTTTGGTTTCGCCCACGCGGCTAGTAAGAGCGTCCAGCGATCCGGACGACGACAAGTTCCTCGAATGCGCCGATGAAGCCCGCGCAGACTATCTGGTTACCGGGAACTTGCGCCATTTCCCGAGGTTTTGGGGGGCGACAAAGGTTGTGAGCGCGCGGGAGTTCGTGAACCTCGCCGCGCCCCACTTGGTTTCCTGAACGTTGACGACAGTCGGCTGTCAGTTTATTCCGCGTGCCGAGATTCTTCTCGGCCTCCCTATTTTCAAACGGCGGCTTCCTCCATCTTTAAAATTTTCCACACATTTCCACAGCTGTATCAAACTACTAAACTCCGCCCCAACTCCTTCCAATCCTTCAACTTCTGTCCCTCCCGTTCGAACCAGCTCATCTCGTTCGAATCACATGTCGATAATATAATAAATCAGTAGACACTCGTCTGTTACGTCTGCTACCATGTCCTATGTTTCGCTCGCCAATCGCCATTTCGCCCGATTTCCCTCCCCTTCGTCTGGCCTCCGTGAACTCTGTGCCCGGCGTTTACCCTAATCCGGTCGCGGCGTTAAAATCCCCACCTGCCCGCACTCCAAGCCCTCCGTCGCTCAGTCACGTCGCCAGCCACGCCCGCACCAAAGAAATCCCTTGGATCACTAACTTCTCTAGAATGCGCACTTCAGAAAAACGTCCCGCTAACCTGTTTAGAATCCGCACTTGCGAAAAGACTCCCCGGGGGGTGACCTTTGCCCTACGACCCGCTCCCTTCCTGTTTTTTCCACAGCGATCCCTCCGCGTACACGCAGAAACGCCCGCAACCCCTGTCCCCTCAATCGTTTACTTCATAACTCGCGGATACCCCCGGGGGTGGGGGCATCCGGCAATCCGCACACATGAAAAATCGCCTTGTTCGTTTGCCCCCAGCCCTGTCGGGAACCGAGCCGCTCGCCTTTCCTTTGACCACGGGTCGCGAACCAAGCGTACGAGTCCGCGGAACGGTGCTCTTCCTTCAAGTTTCAATCTTGGACTTCTCAACTCTTCAAGTACAATCCCCGCACCTTATTCAGGGGGATCGATGAGCGTTAGCCTACGGCTCCAGGAAATCCGCGATGGCTTCGAGCGACCCTTTTGGGTCGCCAACGTCAGCGAAATCTTCGAGCGCCTCTCCTATTACGGTGCTTTCTCCTCGCTCGCGGTTTACCTCCAGGAAAAATTGAATTTCTCCACCGAACAGACAGGCACGCTCACCGGCATTTTCGGTGGCATGGTTTGGTTTCTGGCGATTTTCGGCGGCGCCGTCGCGGACAAGCTCGGCTTTCGCCGCGCTCTCTCGATGGCCTATCTCATTCTGGCGGCCGCATATTTTCTGATTGGTTCGATCGGCGCGTCGTGGCTCGCGCCCATTCGCGGCGCGGTTCCGCTCAGTTTGTTTGTCGGCGTCATCCTGATTCTTCCCGCGCTCGGCATCGCACTTGTAAAACCGTGCGTCGTCGGCACCACTGCCCGGGCGTCCAAGGAAAATGTCCGCACCCTCGGCTATTCGATTTACTACACCATGGTGAACATCGGGGGTACCGCCGGCCCGTTCGTCGCAAACTGGGCGCACACGCACTTTGGACTCGAACGAGTTTTTCGCATTTCCGCGCTCAGCGTTTTCGCCATGTTTTTCCTCATCCTATTTTTCTTCCGCGATCCCCGCAAACCGGGGGACGCGCCCGCGCCGAGTGTTCTCCAAGTCATGCGAAACTTTCGCGCGGTTATCTGGCCGCCGCGTTTCCTCATTTTCCTTCTCATCTTCACTGGCTACTGGATCGTCTTCTGGCAGCAATACACCAGCCTGCCGGGCTTCATTCACACGTACGTGGATCCCAACGCCCACGTCGAGCTCATTCTCATCACCGACGCTGCCATCGTTGTCTGCCTTACTTTTGCGGTCAACTATCTCGCCCGCAAAATTCCGCCGTTTCACGCCGTCATTCTCGGCACTGTCATTTCATCAGCTTCTTGGCTTGTCCTGGCGTTCTGGCCGACGGTAATTGGTGCGGTGTGTTCGATCGCCGTGCTAGCTCTCGGCGAAATCATTCAGCAACCGCCCTATTATGCGTACATTTCACGACTCGCACCTCCGGGCCAGCAAGGCACCTACATGGGTTTCGCATTTCTACCGATCGGAATCGGCTCACTGGTAGGCGGCTGGTTCGGCGGCACGATGATGCACCACTTCGGCGAAGTCGCCCACCACCCCGAGCGCGCCTGGTGGGCCATCAGCGCCGTCGGCTTTGCCACAGCTCTTCTTCTCTGGATTTACGACCGCGCCATCAAACTCGCCGCGCAGGAAGCGTCGCAATGATGCCGGTATTGTTACAATCGCGCGACGAATTCCTGCGGCCCGTAGGGGCACGATACATCGTGCCCTCTTCGCACCTCGACCGTGCTCGTCGCGCGACACGAATCTCGAAGGCTGAGCGCAGCGTCCAAACTGTTTTTCAGGATTTTTCTTACTGTTGGCTGTCGGCTGCAACCTGTCGACTTTGCGCGATCCACTCTGCATCGCGCCCTGCTCACTATTCACTACTCACTCTCTTCTCAATTCACCATGCGGCGGAGCGAAGCGAGTGCCTGCCGCGCCAGCGAATACCGCGGCTCGATTTCGAGCGCCTCTTGAAAACACTTCATCGCGCGCGCGTACATTTCCTTGCCGAGATACGCGCGGCCCAAATTGTAGTGAGGAAAATGGCGCGGTTCATAACGGCGTGCTTCGGTGGCGCGTTCGAGCCACGGAATCGCTTCATCGAATCGGCTCAGCTCGATCAAATACGCTCCGATGTCGTTGTACGGATTGCCGAACTCGGGATCGACTTCAATCGCGCGCTTGCATTCGGCGATGGCATCTTCGATGCGGCCCTGAAAATGATACGTCCAGCCGAGAAATGTGTAGGCCTCGGCAGTCGGGTGCAGTTCGAGCGAGGATTGATAGAGCTCCACGGCCCGGTCGTAGTCGCCCTCCATCTGGGCCTGGTAAGCGTCTTGAAGGATCTCCCACGCCCTCGTCAGGGTTTCCTGGCTCATGGTGTAAATTGTTAACACACGGTTTTGAGGGCGTCAAAAGTACGAGAGTCCCATCGGTGCGCAGGAGCAACCTGTACTTTATGCCGGGTCGCGGGAGTGGAAATTGCGGCCATAAAAAGAGAAGATGGGGGCGCACTTAGCACGCCGTTTTGCGCGCTAGGGCGCACGCGAAGGCGTCGCACCGAAAGATTTTGCAGTCCATGACGAAGGGGGAGACGTGAAGCGAAATTATCTGATACTTGGAATCGCGTTATTGGGCATGACTGTGGCCGTCTTTGCGCAGGATCCGGCGGCAAAGCCGGCTCCAAAAAAAACGACGGCCGCCAAAGGCTCTCCGACCAAAGGCAAGGAAGTGTTCGATCAGAAATGCAGCGTCTGCCACTTTGCGGATAGCGACGCGAAAAAAATCGGTCCCGGACTAAAAGGAATTTCCAAGCGCGGCACGTTTACCGTAAACAATAACAAGGTGACCGACGAAACGCTGAAAACCTGGATCGAGAACGGCGATTCGCTGATGCCACCCTTCAAAGACGCTCTGGAAGAACAGCAGATCAGGGACGTCATCGCTTACGTAAAGACGCTGTAATTCACGCGAGAACTTAGAATCTCGCTGGGTCGTTGGAAGCATAGCGGCAATAAAAAGCCCCTGAGAGCCTGAGTGATCAGGCCATCAGGGGCAAACTCAACCGGGACACCTGCCCAGGTACCTAGCGCGGTCTGAAATAGCGGCGAGCAAACTCTGCGTAAGAGCGCCGGCCGATTCTCGTGCGCTGTGTCCGGGCCTCTTCCCTGCGAAACAGGGAATCTACTTCAGGACGGCGTCCTTGAACGCCTTCGCCGGGCGCAGGCGAACTACGGTCTTGGCCTTGATCTTGATCGCTTCGCCCGTCTGGGGGTTACGGCCCATGCGCGCCTTGCGGTGCGCTTTCACGACGCGGCCGATGTTCGGAATGACGAACTTGCCCGCGGCGCCCTTGGCTTCCTTCACCGCGAGCTTAAAGAGCTCTTCAAAAAAGAGCGCTGCGGTTTTCTTTGGTGTGGCGCACTTCTCGGCGATGTGCGACACGATCTTGCTCTTGCTCATTGGCTTGGCTGCCATCTAGTCTGCTTATCCTCCTGTATTTACTTTCCACCCCGAAACGAGCGGGGCAGGCCGCGAGCGAAAAACCCCTGTATTGCTGCGGAAAAACTCGGGCCGCTCGGCACTATAGCCAAGGTAAAAGGAGAACGCAAGGAAAAACCGCAAAAAAGGCCGGAAAAATGCAGCTTTTTTGAGAGGCTCTTGTGAATAACCCGCAAGAATGCCGCTTCCAGCGATTGGCCGCGTAAAAAATTCCCGCGACTAGAGAGCGGCAAGGCCGGAATAGAAATGGGCGATGGCTTTGATGCCGCCGAAATAATTCTCCAGGGCGAGATGTTCGTCGGGTGCGTGCGCGTTTTCGTCGGGCAAGCCGAAGCCGATGAGCACACACGGAACTTTGAAGGTGTCGTGCATCTGCGTGACGAAGGGGATCGAGCCGCCTTCGCGAATGAACGCGGCTTTTTTTCCGAAGCCTTTTTCGAGGGCGCTCTGAGCCATTTTGAAAATGGGCGCGTGGAAGGGCGCCACCCAGGGCTTGCCGGTGCTTAGCACCTCGAATTTACATTTTACAGACTTGGGCAAGAGTTTTCGGATGTGTTTTTCGACGAGCGCCGCAATTTTGTGCGGATCCTGATTGGGAACGAGGCGCGTGGAAAATTTCGCGTAAGCTTTCGAGGGAATGACCGTCTTGGCGCCTTCGCCTTGATAGCCTCCCCACATCCCGTTCAGCTCGAGCGTTGGCCGCGTCCAGAGCTGCTCGACGATGGACGCGCCTTTCTCTCCCTCATAGCCGGGTGCGCCAACCGCTTCTTCGAACGCCTTTTTCTTCCAAGGAAGGGCATTCAACGCTTTGCGTTCGGGCGCGGAGATTCTTGCGACTTTATCGTAGAAGCCTGGAATGGCGACGCGGAAATTCTTATCGTGAAGCTTGGCGAAGAGTTCGGCCAGAATTGTCAACGGATTGGGGACCGCGCCGCCGTACACACCGGAATGAAGATCGCGCGCGGGACCCGTCAGTTCGATCTGGTAATAATTCAATCCACGCAAACCATAGGTGATGGAAGGCACACCTTTTGCAAGCATCGAGGTGTCAGAAACCACGAGCGCATCGGCCTTAAGTTTTTCTTTATTCTTTTGCACGTAGTCCCAGAGGCTGACGCTGCCTACTTCTTCTTCGCCTTCGATCAGGACTTTTACGTTGATGGGCAGCTTTCCATTCACTTTATGGATGGATTCGAGCGCTTTTAGATGGATGTGGACCTGGCCTTTGTCGTCGGCGGTGCCGCGACCGAACAGATTGCCATCGCGAACGGCGGGCTCGAAGGCGGGCGACGTCCAAAGGTCGAGCGGCTCCGCGGGCTGTACATCATAGTGGCCGTAAAAGAGGATGGTGGGCTTCCCGGGAGCTTCGAGAGATTCCGCGTAGACGAGCGGATGAAGATTTGTAGGGACGATTTCAATTTTCTGAAAACCGGCGGCGCGAAGATTGTCGGCCACCCAGCGAGCGGCGCGTTCGATGTCGGGCTTGTGTTCGCTCTTGGCGCTCACGCTGGGAATTCGCAAAAATTCGCAGAGCTCTGCCAAATGCTTATCTCGATTACCTTCTATAAATTCAGCAAGGTTCATAAGAGGGGCTCTCGGAGGCTATGAGTCCTTTCGAATAAAATCAAACGAAACCTAAAGCGTATGTATGTGCAGCGGAATGAGTGCAGACTTGCAAAATCGTCCTCAGCTGCTGATTCCTATTCTAGAACCGTGGCTGCCCTGCGCACAAGCGCGAGCGGCTGGCCGGTTCCTTGCGCAGTTCCAAATGGGAACATAAGCTACTTTTACCAATGTTCTTTACTTGCCTTAAGTACGGAACTTAACTATAGTAAATGGCGAAATGGCAGAAAACTGCCCGCCTCGGAAGGTGGGCTCTCCTTGTGACTTCGGAAGGGCCAGATGTTTCTGAGAAACGCGGACAAATCATCATGACGGTGCGAACCACTTTAGCGATATCGCTAATTGCGGGATGCCTGCTTATGCCGAAAGCGGTTTCCGCACAGGGCGAAACGACGAGCGCGATCGTGGGCCAGGTGGGCGACGCGAGCGGAGCGGGCGTCGCGGGCGTCGCCGTAACCATCGTCAATGCTGCCACGGGACTGAAGCGCTCCGCCCTTACCGATGAATCCGGGCGTTTCAACTTTGCCCAGTTAAGTCCCGGTGTGTATATGGTCAAAGTGGAAGCAGACGGATTCGAGCCGCAGAAGAATGACGCTGTGCCCTCGGGGCTGGGACAGAAGCAGACGGTCAATTTCATTCTGAAGGTGGCGCAAGCGAAAGAAAGCATAGAGGTAAGAGGCGAAGCTGCGATTCTCAACCCGGAAAATGCGAACACATCCACGACACTGAACGCAAAAGCGCTCGAGAACCTGCCCAATCCAGGAGGCGATTTGACCTACCCGCTGCAGTTTGCTGCCGGGGCGCTTATAAACACGGCGGGAAGCGGGAACGATTTTGTGGGCAGCTCGAATGGGTACGGGAATGTAGAGTTCAACGGATTGCCAGCGCTTTCGAATGGATACATCGTCGATGGACTAGAGACGAATGATCCGCTGACAAATTTGAATAGCGGGCTATCAACAAATCTTGTTCTGGGGCTGAATTCGATCTCGGAGGTGACCGTCAATACACTCTCGTATGCAGTCGATCAAGGGCGCTATGGGGCATCGCAGATCAACTACGTCACAAAATCGGGTTCGAACCAATTTCACGGAAATCTGTATGAACTGTGGAACGGTTCGAGGTTCAACGCCGCCGATTTCTTTACGAACGCGACGCCGGGGAATCACAAGCCACGCTCGACGGTGAATCACTTCGGCGGGAGCCTGGGCGGCCCGATTGTTCGGGACAAGCTGTTTTTTTTCTTCGACAGCGAATGGGTACGGATTGCGCTGCCGATTGTTACGGCGGCTACGGTGCCAACGCCGGCGTTTCAGAGTTACGTTTTGAACCAACTGCCTTTGGGTGGGACAGATACGGTCACAGGAACGGTCTATCTACCCTCGCCGCAACTGGTGCCCTTCTACCAGAAAATGTTTTCACTTTACGGAAATACCAGCGGGACGCCTCTGGCTGTGCTTGGATGCCCGTTCGATGCGGGAGGAGGCGCGCCTGTTGTTGCGAATGACGGAACGGGCTGCGCAAACCGGCAGAGCGTTTCGCATTCGAGCGACGATCACGAGCAGGTGCAGACCGCTCGAATCGATTACAACATCAATGAGAAAAACACGACGTGGTATCGCTTTCAAGCCGATACCGGCGTGCAAGCTGCCTACACCGATCCCATTAATGCCATGTTCGACTCGGTTTCGCCGCAGCCGCTATATTCGTTCGCAGCGGGATACACGCACGTTTTTTCGCAGAATCTTGTGAATTATTTCAACCCGGCATTCTCGTGGTACGAGAGCTTATTCGGGCCCGCGGATTTTGCGCAGACTCTTTCCGTCTTTCCAATCGTGTTGCAGGGAAGCGGAGCGAATGCGCCTTTCACTACCGTCGGAGGACTGGACAATACGTGGGTTCAGGGACGGCGGGCTTCGCGATTCTTTATCAATGACAACCTGGCGTGGAGCCACGGGGCGCACGAGCTGCGGTTCGGGACGAACACCCGGATTTTCCGGCTGAATGATTATGACTTCGGAGAGGGAACTGTTCCGACGGTCGTGTACACGACCTTGCCACAATATATTTACGGAGTGGCATCGACGGCAACGGAGACTTTTCCCGCTTCGGCAAACGAACCGTTCAACTTTCTTAATCTGGACTTTTATGCCCAGGACACGTGGAAAGTGACGAAGAAGCTGACGTGGACATTTGGTATCCGCGACACGTTTAATTCCAACCCATTAAACCCGCATGAACAAATCGCGCGGGTTGGCGGCTCGTTTGCTTCCATTGCGCACGACGTCAATCAGCCGCTCGACGCCGCCATTCAAACGCATCTCGACAAGGTGTTTTCTTCCACACCGGTGGCTATCTTGCAGCCAAGAACGGCCCTCGCGTGGCAGTTCCAATCCAAGACGGTGCTGCGCGCGGGCTTCGGTCTCTTCAGCGACATTTTGCCGGGCAGCATCGCCGATGTGGTCGGGATGAACCCGCCCTACGTCAAAACTTTTCAAGGCGGGTTGCTTGGGACGGCGGGGGGCACGGCGATCGCGCCAGGAGTGTTGAACAGCGCGATTGACGCCACCGTGGCAGCGAATGAAATGTTTACTACCGGATTTTCGCGGGGCCAGCTTTCCTGCGCCTCTCCGCTGGCTAGTCCGTCCACGTGTCTTCCGCCCGTCGCCATCACGGCGGTACCCGATGGAGAACTTCATGCGCCTTACTTCATGGAGTGGAGCCTGGGCCTTGAACAGCAGTTGGGAAATACGGGAAGCTTGCGCGCGCAGTATGTGGGCACGCGAGCCGTGAATCAGCCCTATCTAACGCAAGTGAACGGTCATCAGACGGTCTGCGAGGGTTGCTTCGCGCCGTTTCCTTATGAGCAGTCCACCGATCCGCGATTTGGAGCCGTGACGCAGTTTTCGACCGGCGCCAATAGCCATTACGACGGATTGCAAATCACCGCACAGAAACGGTTCGGAAACGGCTTGATGGGACAAATGAACTACACGTGGAGCCGATGCATGGACACGGTTTCCAATGGCGGATTCTTGCAGTTTTCCGCGGGAGGAATTCTTTCGCCGCTACCGGGAGACCTGGCGCGCGATTATGGTCCCTGTGATTACGACATCCGAAGCAATTTGAATGCGCAATATGTTTATTCTTTACCGATGAAGGTGCGAAACGGGAGTTTGAGATATGTGTTGAACGGCTGGCAGGTATCGGGAACTTTATTTTGGCATAGCGGAATTCCGTTTTCAGTTCTGAGCACGCCCTACTCAGCAAACGGGAATGGCATTGTGAACGGCAGCGGGCCGCAGTTTGCTAGTGTGGTTCCCGGCGTGCCGCTCTATGAGCACAATCCGATTGCTGGCGTCACGCAGCCGGGCACGGTGCAATGGTTAAATCCAAACGCATTCGTGTCGGCGGTTGATCCGAGTACGGGAGCATGCGCGGGCGGGGACAGCGCGAAGAATTGCCAATTCGGCAATCTTGGGCGCAATGCGCTGCGCGGGCCGGACTTCACGTGGAGCGACTTCTATTTGACGAAATCGTTTCCATTGAGGGAACGATTAAAACTGCGGTTTGACACACAGTTTTTCAACGTGTTCAACCATCCGAATTTCGGACTGCCAAGTATGGTGCTCGCCGGAATCCCCGGGAAGCCTTCGACGCAGACCGGGTTTGGAGCGCTGACCTACACGACATCTCCGCCGACCGGCTTACTCGGAGTCGGGTTGGGCGGCGATAGCACGCCTCGGATGATCGCGTTTCAGATGCGGCTGGAATTCTAAACTTGCAAGGCCGGGGCTTTGAGCCGCTGGGGGAGAACAGTGTTAAGGGGGAGCACCCGTCCCGAGGCTAGTGAAGGTGTTTCGGGAGGCGTTCAGCTTCCAGGAATCGTCGAGCGTGGAGACGACGAGAGCACACTCGAGGCAAAATTTCTCGGTTAACTGTCGACAGAGCGGAACGGATTATTAAGGTCTCACATAGAAAGTAAACTGCTGGGTGTGTGTCGGTGCGTTCACGGCTGAGGCCGTAACGGTGACTGCGTAAGAAGTCGACTGGGGTTGGTTTTGGGGAGAGGCGAGACCCGCGCAACCTGCGGTTGCCAACAATGCGGCGAAGATAATGGATGCCAGAATTGGCTGAGCTAATCGGACGTTTCCTCTAACCCACCACTTGTTTACCGAAGTTCCGGCGATTCCCATGAGCAGCATGGCAAGAATGTATAAGGCTGCATTACCGGAAGCGAAGAATGGTTCGATCAGCAGAATTGCGTTTTGGGTGGCGGGCGCTTGGACAGTGAGAGCTGCTGAAACAGCGCCAGCCGCGGGATTTACAGTTTGTGGGCTAAAGGCGCAAGTTCCGCCAGCGGGCAAACCCGAGCACGCAAGACCAAGGACCTGCGTAAATCCATTTTTCGGAGTCACGGTGATAGTCAGCTTGCCGGAAGCTCCCTGCGCAACTGTGAGCGACGAGCTGCTGATAGATAACGAGTAGTCGGGCGCCGGCGCCGCTGCCACAGTGATCGAGACGGGAGCAGAGGTAGATCCAGCATAGTTCGCGTCGCCAGAATAAGCCGCAGTGATGGAATGAGTTCCTGCCGAGAGACCAGTACTGGTGAGTGAGGAAGAGCCCGCGCTAAGCAGCGACGCGCCAATCTGGGATTGCCCATCCAGAAAGATGACAGAGCCAGTCGGTGTACCGGATCCTGATTGCGCCGCGGCCGACGCAGTGAAGGTGACGCTTTGCCCGGTCGACAGTTGTGTCGCGGAGGCAGTAAGAGAAGTGGTAGTTGCGGTTTTAGCCGGAGCTGAAACGGTGACCGATACTGCGGCCGAAGTGGAGGTTGAAAAATTCGAGTCACCTGAATAAACCGCGGTCACGGAATGAGAGCCAACAGCGAGTCCAGACGTACTGAATGTTGCTGATCCGGAAGAGTTCAGAGTGCCTGTGCCTATTTGTGCCGCGCCGTCGTTGAAGGTCACGGTGCCAGTGGGAGTACTCGTTCCCGATGCAGGAGTAACTGTTGCGGTAAACGCGACACTCTGCCCCAAAGTGATGCTGGCGGATGATGTGACGAGGGAAGTGGTTGTCGCAGCGGTCGAAGAGGTTGCAGCCGTAAACACAAAGACCGTTGCAGAATACGCCGGAAAATTGTAGTTCACGGTATTGGACACAACGGGAACGGCGGCCCCGGCAACAATTTGCGTCATGTTGGCGTTGCTGTAGGTGTAGGGATTGGCCGTGGCTGCCGAATTAAAATTGGCGAGGCTCAGGCTTGTTTGAATCAGGCTTGTGGTCTTGTTGATGGCGATGACGGTGAGGGCGCCGTCGCTTGAGCGCATTGCGCCGTAAACAGAAAGCTGGCCTTGATCGGTGCTTGTCGAGGTTACTGAGCTGTCTCCAAATTGTCCGCCCGCGCCGTCATAGTTCCGATACACACGGAAACTGTACGCGACAGCATCGGTCGGTTGAGGCACACTCCACAAATTCGCGAAATCCAGGCCCTCGCGCCCGTAAATGCCGAGCACATCCGCCTCCGTGAGCGCATCCACTAGCGGATTGGTTCCGCTGCTGAAGCTGTACTCGGAAATCGAGAGTTTCGTTCCTGGATAGTAGGTCTGAATCCAATTTTGAAAGCGGGGGAGAAGCATCATCGGTCCATCGAAATAGTATTGTTCGACCCAGCTTCCCGAATTAAATGTGGGATCCCAAAGCGCACGGGTGGAGGCAAGTTCCGCGGCGTCCGTCGAGCCGCCTCCATAATAGTGTTCGTCGAAGTAATCCAGAATGCGTTGATGATTGGTCTGGTCGTAGGCGGCCATCTGCTGCAAATAATATTGACCCGCGTAAAGATTGTTCTGTTGGTTGGGAGTTCCGATCCATCCGCCGAGCGTGAAATCCACGGGACCTAAAACTTTCGCGGAAGAATCTGTTTGTTTGACCATTGCGGCGTATTGCTGGCCGAGGGCAATGATCGTGTCGTAGTTCGGCTGATTGGGTTCTACGTCACGGTGCGTGTTGCTCCAGCCTCCTGGCTCATTATCCAGTTGGTAGTAAGGAACGCCGCCGTTTGCGGCGGTGCCGAACGTTGCAATGAAATGTTGCACCCAACCTTGCTGCAACGCGACGGTGTTATCGATATGGTTGGCATAAATATTGTTGTCGATTAGCTGGGCCCCACTCGTTGTGAGACTGTTGCCGCAGCTGTCGCCATTGGGGTGAACGTAGGGATTGGTGGATTGCTGCGGGCCATATACGGAGACAGGAAAACTGCAATTCCACGCGGCCGTTTTATTCACATAGGGGATGATTGGAATGGTGAGCAAGGCGTGGGCGTTCGATGCCGACTTGTAAGTGTTGACCATCAGATCGGCGGAAGCGCTTGGGACCGGGGTCGCTTGTCCGTTGCCACCCATGAAATACCAATCGAAGCCTGCGTTGCTGGAATCGACTTGCCAGTTGTAACGAGTTGTTGCGTCGCCGCCCCAGCGGACATTGGGAACCTGAATTTCTTTCGCAAAACCGGAGTCCAGGCTGTAGCTAGCGATGCCGTAAATGTCGGGATTGATTGGATGTGGATTTCCGGCGGCGTCAACAGTCAGGGTTGGGGCCGTTTGGGCGAATCCACTGGGCGATGCCAAGGCAAAAAGACAGATGAGCGCGGTAACGTAGAGTATCAACCGAATCAATGATCGAGACATGGATTGCCCCCGTGGGCGCGAAGTTGGAGGGATTTTTTGGGTGATCCAAAAACTATCGGGGCATGGGGCTGCCGTCAATGGTACGCAGGGGCAGGTGAATGAACATTCGCCTTACACATGTCGGTCCTTGCCGCGCGGTGGCAAAAAACTACGTTTGCTCGACAGACTAAATACACGAAAAATGCAATTCATCGGGAATCTGATTTTGAATGCCGGCGGATTCGTTCAAGGACCGTTCTGGGGAGTTCTCCGCTGGGATGAACTTGCCGCGGAGCCGGATTGTGGAATGCCCCAGCGCCTCGGCCGGTTGCTTGTGGGGAACACCTGTCCCGAGGGCCAGTTTACGGTGTTTGCGGAAGCGTTCGATGATGGCGGTATGAATGGAACAACCTCTCCAACACACCGGCGCAGCGGGCGGGCGTTTCACAAGATGCGGTTGCAGGCGCAAGGCCGCGCGCACAACGGAAAAAAGTTCAAAGAGTCGTGCGAGACCGTGGTGGTGAACGCGCACGGCGGTTTGCTGATGATGAAGCACGAGATTGATAACGGGGAGATGCTCGTTTTGACGAACCCGGAAACTTTGGAGGAGCAGGAGTGCCGCGTCGTGTATCAGGGAGAGCCCTGCGAGAGAGGGCAGAGGATCGGCGTGGAGTTTCTGACGCCGGCCCCGCGGTTTTGGGGATTGGAGTTCAGTGAGCTGTCGAAGCAGGGAGACGAAGCGTCCGCCGTTCATTAGGGTTCGAGCTATCGGACCGCGCGGGCGTGGCAAGCCCGGCCCCTACAGGAATTCAATCGCGGGAAATAATTCCAATTAAAATTTTGACTTGCTAGGTGTTTGCGGGAGCGCGCCGCGTTTTAGCAGTGGCTTTGATTGCGCGGCCGCGGCGGAGGAACCAGTCTATGACGCGCCAAAGCAGGAGAGCGGCAACGATTGCGCCATAGGTTAACGGGCGAAGCACGGCGGATTTCACCAGCCAGTAGTAGTGAATCACACCACAAATCGCGCTGATGTAGATTAGTCGATGGAGCATTTGCCAGCGGCTTCCGCCGAGACGCCGGATCCATCCGGCGGTTGAGGTGAGCGCCAAGGGAATCATCAGGATGAAAGCGGTGAAGCCGACCGTGATGAAGGGGCGCTTGGCGATGTCTTTCCAGATGGATGCCAGATCGAAACTCTGGTCGGGGCCGAGATAGGTGAGGAAGTGGAGACAAGCATACAAGAATGCGAAAAGGCCGAGCATGCGGCGAAAGCGAATGAGATCGGGGAGCTTGAGGAGTTTGCGGAAAGGCGTGATGCAGAGAGTTAGGACGAGGAAGCGAAGCGTCCAATCGCCCGTGGCGTGTTGAATAAATTCGACGGGATTCGCGCCGAGGCTAGCGGTGAAGCCGCGCCAGACCAAAATACCGAGGGGCACAAGGCAAAGAAGGAAGACGGGAACTTTGGCCCACTTGTTGGCGAGAATTGTGAGCACGCTGCGAGTCAGCCTCAGTAATATTTCTTCAGGTCCATGCCGGTGTAGAGGCTGGCGACCTGGTCTTGATAACCGTTGAACATGAGGGTGTTGCGCTTGAAGATTTCGCCGAGCCGGCGCTCTTTTGCCTGCGACCAGCGGGGATGATCCACGTTTGGGTTCACGTTGGAGTAGAAACCGTATTCGCGAGCGTTGGCGAGATTCCAGGTTGTGGGCGGTTCCTTGGCGACAAATTTAATTTTGACGAGCGACTTGATGCTCTTGAAACCGTATTTCCAAGGAATGACCATGCGGACAGGCGCACCGTCCTGATTCGGGAGCAAGTCATCGTACATACCGACACATAGAAGAGTGAGCGGATGCATGGCCTCGTCGATGCGCAAGCCCTCGACGTAGGGGAATTCGATGCCGGCCAATTCCGGCCGCGCTTTCGGCATTTGGCCCAAATCCCAATACGATTCAAAGGCCACGAATTGGGCTTTGGGAGTTGGCTCGACAAGTTTGGCGAGAGTACTGAAGGAGAAGCCAATCCAGGGGACAACAATCGACCAGCCTTCCACACAGCGGTGGCGGTAGATTCGCTCTTCGAGAGGAGCGAGCTTGAGGATTTCGTCCATGCTGAATTTGCGCTTGGTTTTGACTTCGCCTTCGACGGAGACGGCCCAGGGTGAGGTGCGGAATTTCTGCGCGTTCTTTGCAGGGTCGGTTTTGTCGACTCCGAATTCGTAGAAATTGTTGTAATGGGTTACTTCTTCCAGGGTGTTCTGTTTTTCTGTGGTGCTGAAAGGACTTTTCGCGAGGTTGGTAAATTTCGCGCCGGCATAGACGTTTCGCGGCGGGGAGAAAAGGTCCAGAAGATTCTTACCGGCAACCGCTGCCGCGCCAGCAATGCCCATGGACTTGAGGAATTTGCGCCGGTTGAAGTAGAGATCTTTGGGCGTGACGTCCGCGTAGGTCAGTTCCGGTTTTCTTTGCGGCAACATCTATTCCTTCCAGAAGACGAGCAAAAAAGCTCACTTATATAGTACGCACGTCCATTTGGATTGGATGCACAAAAATTATTTGAGGATTCCAGAGACGGGTTCGCGTGTTCTTGCGTGGCTAACGATGGGCGTGGAGGCGTTCGAAAATAGATTGAGCCGCGAGTACGCCGTGGTATTGGGCTTCTTCGAAGATCGAAATGCTGCTCAAGTCGGAATTGGCGAATAGCAGACGAGAATCGGTGCGCGGTGCGCGGCGCGTCAAGCGGAGGCGCTCTTCGGAGAAGACGGAGCCGACGGTGGGGCGGATCATGGCATGGCCCATACGCATGAGGTCGATGCGCGAGACGCACCGGCGGATGTCGAAGTGGACACGCTCGAGATCGTGGAGAATGGCTTCCTTCCAGTAGTTCCAATCCTTGTCGAGGAGAAGCTGGCGATTTTGCGCTGGCGTGCCGTCCGCCAGGGCCCAGTAGAAGGTCCAGACGGTGCGGTCAATGTGCGTGCGAAGGCTTTGGTGTGTCGCGTCGACGTAGCCGAGAGTCGGAGAGTCGAGAAAGACGGTGTCCCAGGTGGGTTCCGCGCCGCGGGAATCGGGGAGACGCTCAAGCGTGAGATTGGCGGTGAGCCACGGGGAATAGACGAAATCGTGCAGATGCGGAAAACCATCGACCAAATACGGAGCCAGGAATGTGGGCGCGGCGAAGATCACAAATTCGGATTGAAATTCCTTGTCGCCGGAGAAGACGCTGACGCCGCGTTTTGTTTCCGCGATGCGATGGACCATTTGGTTGGTGCGAACGTTTTCGCCGACCCGTTCGAGAAGGCGGCGGGTGATCCAGCCGTTGCCTTCGGGCCAAGTGAGGGGGCCTCTTTCTTCGGCTTCGCGGGAGGAAAAATAGTGGATGCCAGCCCAGGCGGAGGTGTCTTTGGCGAGCGCGCCGTAATCATCGCGGCAGGCGTAGTTCATGTACCAGTTCACCAAACGCGAATCGCAGCCTTGCTGCTGGAGCCAGTCAGAAAAAGAGAGGCGATCCAAATCCTGAAACTTCGCGGAACGGCCGAGCTCAAGAGGGATGGTGAATTCGCCGCCGGCGCGGAATTTTGCGAAGAGATCTTCGAGATGCTGGAACTGGTCGCGATCTTTTTGCGTGAGGCCAATGGCTGGCTCGATACCCTCCTGCCAGCGGCCGTAGAGGAAAAGACGTTCTTGCGGCGCGAAACAGAGGTCGCGCTGTTCCCACTGGCCATTTTTCAGGACGTCGAGATCTTCGAACAGTTCGCGGGCGAATTCGGCTTTGGGGCCGGGGACAGGGACATAGTGCGCGGCCCACGGATAGGCGGTGATTTCGTTTTCGCCCCAACGTGCGTTGCCTCCGGCTTGCGGATTCATTTCCAGGAGGACGAAATCGTTGAAGCCGCGTTTGCGCAGGCGCCAGGCGGCGCTGAGACCGGCGATGCCACCACCAACGATAGCGACTGGAAATTTCTCGACGCGCTTTGCGGGAGGAAAAGAGGCGCGATCGCGCAGGAGATGCCCCATCTGGAAGGAATCGTTGACGAAGGATCCTGTGATGGGACGATCTGATTTGAGTGAGAGTCCAACTAGGGCTGCGCTGCCGGAGCGGAGAAATTTTCGGCGTCCAACCTTCAATGACTGATGTCCTTCCAGTCGTTTTCGTAGGTGCGAACGAGGACTTGGCTGTTCAGCTGGTTGGGAGGCATGGGAAGTGGGGCCATGTCCGGCGGAAATTGAAAGAGAGCGGGCAGACCTTCGACGTTGATGAAACGCAAACCGCTGGGTAGAGAAGTGGGAGGAGTGTATTCGTGCGTACCGGCGAGGACGAATCCCCACTCGCCGAAACTCGGAACATAGACGTGATACGGATATGTTTGCAAGCCGGCCTGCTTGAGCGTTTGTGCGATGCACCAGAAAGAATCGCGGGCGAACATGGGCGAAGTGCTTTGCACGACCATCAAGCCTTGCAAGCTGAGATGGCGGGCGGCGGCGCGATAAAAAGCAGTGGTGTAGAGCTTGCCGAGGGAATAATTCGTGGGGTCCGGAAAATCAATGACGATGAAATCGAAATTGTCGGTATTCGAATCGACCCAGGGAAATGCGTCGGCGTTGATGATATGAACGCGCGGCGAAAGGAAGGATTTGTCGTTGAGCTTGGTGAGCATGGGATGCGTGGAGAAAAGTTTGGTCATCTCGGGGTCGAGATCGACGAGAGTGATGCTTTCGATTTGTGGATATTTGAGTATTTCGCGGACGGCGAGGCCATCGCCACCGCCAAGAACCAGAACTCGATGCGGAACGGGAACCGCAGCGAGGCCGGGATGGATGAGAGTTTCGTGGTAGCGGTATTCATCGCGGGAGCTGAATTGGAGATGGCTGTTTAGGAAGAGCCGCAGATCGTCTTTGAAACGAGTGAGCACCAGATGCTGGTAGCGCGTGTCGCGAGCGAAGATGATGTCGTCGGCGTAGATGTTGTCCTCGGCGGTGGCAGTGATGCGGCGGGCATCCGCCATGCCGATTCCGAGGCCGCAAATGACGACAACGCAGGCTATCCGCAGAACGCGCGTGCCGGAGAGTTGGGTGGAGAACAAATAGGTGGTCCAGAGGGCGACGCCGGCGTTGACGAGACCAAAAAGCATGGCCGAGCGGACGAGGCCGAGACGCGGCACGAGGAGAATGGGAAAGAGCAGGGAAGCGCCGAGCGCGCCGAGATAATCAAAAGTGAGGACGTGCGCGATCACGTCGCGGAATTCATAGCGATCCCGGACGATGCGCATGAGCAGCGGGATTTCCAAGCCGACGAGAACGCCCATAATAATGACGAGCGCGTAGAGAATTAACTCGAATCCCTGCGTGAAGGCGAAGGCCATCATCAAGAGCGCGGAAGAAAAACCGCCGATCACGCCGAGCAGAAGCTCGATCCATACAAAACGGTAAACGAGGCCGCGATTCAGATAACGGGAAAGAGCGCTGCCAATGCCCATGGCGAACAGGTAAGTGCCAATGATGGTGGAAAACTGGAATACGCTGTCGCCGACGAGATAGCTCGCAAGCGTGCCCGCGACGAGTTCGTAAATGAGCCCGCACGCCGCAACCAGCAGCACCGAGATGAAGAGCAGTATGCCCATACGCTAGTGAATGGCCGCGGCAATGATGATGCAAATGCCGAGAGACATTGCGCCGACTAAAATGGCCAGCGCCATGTTGTGTTCCTGAACGATTTCCTTCCAGAGATGGTACGGCGTGAGCTTGTCCATCACCACAAAAGCGATGATGAAGATGAGCATGCCGATCAGGGCGAATACGAGTGCAGAAACGATGTTGGCGAGCGGAACGAGGTTCATTTATTTGCCTCCGGTGTAATGGTGATAGAAGCCGTAAACGGAACGATAGGAGCCGGGATTATCACGAACGGACTTGGGAACATTTTTCAATTGGTTGATCCTGTCGAGGCTCCAGCCATGATATTGGGCGAAGCTTGTGCCTCCGAGTACCAGAAATCCATAAGCGAGATAGAGTTTTCTGAACATCGTTCATTCCTCCGAATTCCCAAGCTGAATCTGAACTGGCGGATGATCGCTCTCCGACCAGCGCGCTCGCTCGAAACTGATAGAGCGCCAGGTAATGGCGATGGCCGGGATCAGCAGAGCCAGAAAAGCGATGCCAAAAAAACCTGGGACAGTGACGTTTCGCTTTACTTCCACCGAATAGGAGATGGGCGCGTGCTTGGCGTCGACTTCAGGCTCGATGCGCAAATAATAATGACCAGCTGGAACGCTGGGGATGACGACCGAATCTTTCGTGCTGCCTTCGGACCAGGACCCGTCGCTGTCCGAGCCGTAGTAATAACTGACTTCGCGGCCAAAATCCCACGCCTGGCCGGTGTCTTGATTAATGAGTGCGAAGTTCAGATAGATCCAGGAGTTCGAGACATTCGCAGAGGTTGTGACTTCGACATTCGAGGTGCGGCCTTCCAAATCGAAGGTTTGGGTAACAAAGGAGGCTTCGCCCTTCGGCTCACCGTAGTTTAGTGTGTAAGTGGATTCGAATGCCGTGCCTTTGCTCGAGGCGAGGTCGAATCCAGCCATCAGCACGAGCAGAAAAATGGCGAACGCGAGAAAGGCGCCCCAAATGCCTTTGACGTTTTCGCTGACCGGCGACGGCTGATTTTCGTAAACACCGATCGCCTCGGGCGGACTCCCGGGCAGATTGAAAGACTTCCAAATGTCTGCACCGTAGATGTATTCGCCGAGAGACCATGTGACTTCGTTCGCCGTCTTTTCCGCCGACAGTACGCGGGGCGGTTTGACGTACTCGGTTACCGCCGCATGCTCGCCGACGCGCACCTGCCAGGGAAATTCGCCGAGGACGTAGTTCGTGGTGGCGTCGGAGGACTGAAAGTGCTTGTAGACCTCGCCGAGGTAGTTGGCGGTGGCAAACTGAACGATAGGAAGTTCCTTGCAAACGCTGATGTCGTTCCAGTGGCCATTGTATTCCGTGAGATAGCGAATGGCTTTGTACGGGTTGAAGAGGACATATTCGTGCCAGTAATAGCTGATGCCCTCAACCTTGATGCCGCGCCGCTGGAAGCCGATGACTTCGTAATCAGTGCCGCGAAGTTTGCCGCGCGTGCCGAGGGGAATGAGCGGTGGAACCTCTCCGATGATTGCTTGAAATGTTTGCAGGATCCGAAGATTCGGATCTTTGGCGTCGAGAATGGAGTGGCAGCTTTCACAGACCACGGTTTCGGCGTGTCCCAGTGCGCGAAGCGTAATGGCCGCGCCGCATTGCGGACAGTTCAAGGCTTTCGCTTGAGGTTTGGGCAGAGTCGAGAGTGGCGGAGTGCCTGCGCTCATCACCAGCCCTCAAAACTGCGGAGATTTTTGAGTTTGAGATCGTCGAACTCGACGAATTCGCCGAGATAGAGAGCAGGATGTTCATCGCTGTAATCGAGCGTGGCGAATTTTCCGGATTGGCTGCGTAGGTCGGCAAAGGTGACGTCTGTTTTGTCCCAGTATTGGAAAGGCAGCTCGCCTTCGACTCCGCGGTAGTGCGCCGGAGTAATCACGCTCACGGTGTAGCTCTGATTGTTCCAGTTGTATTGCTGGCCGACTTTTACCTGCCCAGACGCGGGCAAACCGGCCGCGTTGCTGGCGAAGGATACAGCGAACTCATTTTGCGCGTCGGAGAGCCAGGCGCTCGTGCCGTCGTTCATTGTGATGTGCCATTCGTTCCAGCCGCCCTGGTCGTACTCGTAGAGAATGCGGCCACCGACGACGAATGCTTTATTGCGATAGATGCCTTCCGTGTTGAGTTGAATTGGCGAGCTGTCCGGGGGAAGATCGGCAACCTGGCCGACTTTCTTGAGATCGACATCGGTGCGTACAAGAATGCTTTTGCAATATTGGCAAACCGTTTGAACACTGCTGGACCATTGGAAGACAATCTTCGCACCGCAATTGGGGCAGTTCGAGACGGGCTGAGTCATCGGCCGCTGTTCACCTGTTGCACGAAAAAGTCCTCACGCTAAACTCTAATCGCTGGCCGCCTGGTGGCGCGCCGCCTCGTACGGACGCGCAAGACGCCTCACGGAGACGGTCCTTGCATGGAAAAGCTGCTGGAGCGCCGCTTCAAAATTCCATTCAGTGCGCGGAACGCAGCAAAAGAGATTCAGGCAAAGCGAATTGTGCTCGGGAAACGTGTGGCAGGCGATGTGCGATTCGGCGAGCAGGCAAAGACCAGTGATGCCACCGGTACCGGGAAACTGATGCCACTGCGTTTCGCCGACGGGACGCAGCTTCATACCGCGAATCATGCCGTGAAATAGCGTTTCGACGGCGCGAAGATCGCGCAACGAATCCGATGAGCAACCGAAGGCCTCGACGACCCATTCGATGCCGCTCATGCTCGCTTCACCACTAGGCCTGAGGCTTCCCACATTCCGGACAGAATTTGCTGGCGCGCGGGATGGGCTTGCCGCACTCGCTGCAGAATTTCGTGGTTGCAGAGGCTGCGCCTGCAGCCGCCGGAGCCGCGCCTCCACCGCCAGGAGTGCCTGCGGTGGATTGTTTCACGGCGTCCATCATCGCCTGGCCCATCGCGACGCCCGCTCCAAGCCCAGCGCCTACGCCAACCGCTCCGCCACCTTCATTCCCGGCGGCAATCGGAATCGCTTGCGCCACTTGATACTGCGTGAATTTGCCCATGTCTCCGAGCACGTTCATGCTGATGCGCTGGTCGAGCACTTTCTGCAGCTCGTCTGGGAGCGAGAGATTCTCGACGACGAAAGTATCGAGCGACAGGCCGTAGTCCGTGAACGCAGGCTTGAGCTGTTCGTTGATTTTTTCTGCGAGCGCGCCCTGGTTCGCAGCCATATCGAGAAACGGCACCTGGCTACCGGCAAAAGCATCCGTCATTTTGGCGACGATGGTGTTGCGCAACTGGCCTTCGAGATCGGCGACGTGATAAATGTCGCGCGTTCCACTGATTTTCGAGTAGAACGATTTTGCATCGGTGATGTGGTAGGAATAAATTCCGAAACCGCGCAAGCGAATCGCGCCGAACTCTTTGTCGCGGATGGTGACGGGATTTGGCGTGCCCCAGTGCTGGTCTGTCTGGATGCGCGACGAGAAAAAATAGACATCGGACTTGAAGGGAGACTGAAACTTTTTGTCCCAGTTTTTGAGGTAGGTAAGGATCGGCAGCGTATTGGTATTGAGCGTGTAGAGTCCCGGCCCAAATGCGTCCGCCACTTTGCCTTCGTTCACAAACACGGCCAGCTGCGAATCCCGCACAGTGAGCTTGCCGCCATTCTGGATTTCGCGATCTTGCATCGGATAGCGGTAGGCAAGAATGCCGTCTTCCGGCTCCGTCCAATCGATGACATCAATCCACTGTTTGGAAATAAAATCGCGAAGACTCATGAAGGACCTCCGCTGCCAAGGCGGCTGGATGAACGCTCAGCCATCAGATAAAAGCGATGCTACGGTGCGGCTGGGGGCATGTCAATGCCATTCGGAAAGGGGTCGTTGCAAATTATTGCGATTCGTTATGAAGAAAAAATATTTTAAAAGTAGGAGAGTTACAAATTGGGTGTTAGCCCACAGAGCAAACTAGAAACAGGCTGGCCATGGCTAGCGTTGGCGCCGCTTTAGCCCTTGGAAATTGAGGCTCATTCGTTAACGGTGTCCTTGGCGGCTTCCAGGATCCCGGCGGCGTGCAATCCCTTCGCGTCGTCCAGTTGGAGCTTCACCACCCCACTTTCGGTGAGAGCAAAGTGGAATTCCGCTTCGGACAGTGCGTCCGCCCAAAAGGTTCCCTGGTTTTTGGCGCTCGAGGTGTACGTGCCTTCGAACGCCGACTCCACGCAGGAAGCCTGACCTCGGCAGAGACTCATCTCCCCGCTATGCAATTGCCCAGCCTCATCGGCTATAAACTTACCCGCGACTGACAACTTGCCCTCGGAGTCAGCGCCGGTCACCAGAAAACTGTAGCTGCCCCTCAAGATTTCCTGCGCCTCGACCGCAGGGTAGATCGTCACTTGCGCTACGCCTTGAGCAAGCGCATCGGCCTCCGCGGAAGCTGTGACGGTAATTGGATTGGGGTTGGATATGCCTCCTGGAGCGATGTAGAAACCATTCGCGCTGATCGAACCGCAATCCTGTCCACCTGCGCAGGGAGTGCCCCCGAGACTCCAGGTGACTTGAGTGTTAGAGGTGCCTGTCACGATTGTGGTGAACTGTTGCGTGCCGTGTATAGGCAGGCTGGCACCGACGGGAGCCACCGTCACGGTTATCGCTGCGGCCTTTCTTGCATCGAAAGCATTCAGTAAATCCTTGGTCTTGAAGTGACAACCAGCGCTGAACAGGGATAGTCCTGCCACAAGAACTGCACATTTTCGCATTTCCTCTCCGTCTTCGACTTTAGGTGGGCAAATGGCAAGCCTGTGGAAGCGTAACTTGGATTTCCACCATCTCCTTAGCAAAACAGGGGCGATTCCGAATCAGCATGTGCAAGTCGCCAACTCTTGCCCTTTGCTCGGGATGCACTCGTGAATGTGGGCCTGCCAGATCGGTTGTTCTCGTCGGGCGACTTTCGACTTGTTGCAAGGCGCCTTTAAGAAAATCGACCTTCAAGAAACATGAGCTGTCCTGGCTGGCACAGCTCCCCAAAATAAAGCACCTTGACACACACCTATCCGATAGGTGTAGTTTAGCGCTGTCTTTCCTAGAGTGGATTCCCCGGACGTACATAGCCTATGTACTAAACTTTTCAGTTGTCGTTAACGTACACGATAAGGCGTTTCGGGCTGTCGTGTTCCTAAAGGAGAATCGCCATGCGCCGGACTTTTCGGGATGTGTCGCCAGTAGCATTCGCAAATCGAATCGCTCGCATCGGTTTTCTGATTGCTGTTTTCGCGCTGCTGTGGGCCAGAAGCGCGGGCGCGCAAACGGTTGTGACGTACAGCTTTGAAGACGGAACGGCGGATAGCTGGACATCATTCAATGGCGCTAGCACTCCAGTGGCGACAACCGCCGCGGCGTATTCCGGATCATACAGTTTGCTGACTACGACGAACTCGAGCGGCGCTGGTGGGCCGTCGATTTCACTGAATGGTGTGCTGCAAGCGGGAGCGACGTACACGATCACGGGATACGTGATGCTCACCAGCGGCGAGACGGCAACGAACGCGAACTTCACGATAAAACGGACCGATCCGAGCTGCTCCGGCGGGACGTGCTACGACACCGTGGGAAACTACCAAGTGCCGGTAGCGGCTTCCGGATGGGCGCAAATTGGCGGGAGCTACACGGTCAGCACCACGGAAACGGGACTGGTGCTTTACGCGCAACTTGTGGGAGCGACCACGGCGCAATCGTTCTACTTGGACGAGGTGGTGATCACGGAGACGGCACCACCGCCAGGCGGAACGCCGATAGCCACGTACACTTTCGCGGATGGCGGCTTGGATGGCTGGACGCCGTTTGGTTCTGCATCGCTTGCGAACAGCGTTCCGTCAATCGTCGATCCAAATGGCGATGCGCGCAGCCTTCTAGTTACGAACCGCACAGCGGGCTACATGGGGCCGAGCCTGAACCTGCTTAGCGTGAACAACGTGGTAGCGGGCGCGACATATCAGATTACGGCGTACGTTTTGCTGGCAGCGTCGGACAGCAGTAATCCAACGGCGACGCTTTCTACTAAGACGACGAATTGCGCGAACACATCGGGTTCGTACAATAATCTAGCGACGTCGGGCGCACTCTCTAGCACGGCGTGGACAAAGGTCCAGGGCACGCTCAGCTTCAGCAATTTGCCTGGCCCGCCGTCAAGTCTGGTTTTGTATATACAGTCCAGCAGCGCCACGGATTCTTTCTACATTGATGATGTCACCATCGGCCAGCTCTCGCCGGCACCGCCAAGCCCTAGCCAGCAGGACAATAGCGGGATTACCACGACCTTCGAGGATGGCGGTTTGGACGGGTGGAGTTCTCGCACTGGTAGTTCCACGCTGACCAATACGACGGCGGAGGCGCACAGCGGTACACACAGCCTGCTGGTGACCGGGCGAGTCGCGAATTACGACGGGCCACAAATCAATGTTAGCGACAAGATGTACGTCGGCTCGGTGTACAACGCCAGCGTGTGGGTGATGTTGCTGCCGACCGACGGCTCCAATCACATCCTCAACATGAGCCTGCAGACTACGCTCGATGGCAATCCCAGCTATCCGAGCATGACGGCTTACCCTGGCGTGACCATTCCCGCGGACGGGAACTGGCACCAGATCAGCGTGATGCGATACAACATGGCCAATAACTACGATCCGGGGGCTGCGTATCTCTATTTGCAGACCGTTCCAGCGTCCGGCAACGATCTGGTGTCGTTCTATGTGGACGACTTCCAGCTTACGTACGTTCCGCCGCCGACCATTCAAACCAACATCCCTTCGATCTTCCAGACCCTCGCTCCCTTCTTCCGGGTGGGCGCAGAGGTGGATTTGACGGATCTGTCGGGACCGCACAACCAGCTCTTGACGAAGCACTTCGACAGCATCACTTCAGGAAACGACATGAAGTGGAGTTCGGTGGAAGCGACCCTGGGCACATACACCTACGAAAACGCCGACAGCGAAGTGGGGATGGCAGTGTGCAACGAGATGCACATACGAGGGCACAACCTGGTGTGGTCCACCGGCGAACAGACTCCGGCGTACGCCACGGGAGACGGCACGAATTCCGCCGCCAATCAGGCTACGGTGACCGCGAACATCCAGGAGCATATACAAAGCGAGGTGCAGCACTTCGGCACAGCGGTGTATGCCTGGGATGTGGTGAACGAGCCGATCGATCCCACACAACCCGATTGTCTCTACCACGGGCCGTTCTACCAAGTGCTTGGGAAAGGGTACATCGATGTGGCGCTGCAGGCGGCCAGACAGTACGCGCCTGCGGGGACGGAGCTGTTCATCAACGACTACAGCACGACCGATCCAGACCGGCTGGCGTGCCTTGTTCGCGTGATTCGCGATCTTCGCGAGCGTGGCATTCCATTGGATGGTCTCGGACACGAGATGCATAACGACATCAACTATCCGTCCGCAGACGCAGTGGTTCACGCGGTCGACACGATTCACGAGAATTTCCGGGACCTCGATCAGCAAGTTACCGAAATGGACGTCAGCGTTTACAACGCGGGCGACAACACATCGAACTACGCGCCAACCGTGCCGCCATCGCTGATTGCGGAGCAGGGCTGGCTTTACAAACAGTACTTTGACGCACTGCGGCGGTTGCGGGGCAAGATAAGCGCCGTCACATTCTGGGGCTTTGCGGACGACGACACCTGGCTCGATAGTTTCCCGATCGACCGGCTGGATGCGCCGCTGCCCTTCGATACGGAGCTACAAGCCAAGCCCGCTTATTGGGGGATTGTCGATCCAACGCAGTTACCGGGATACGGGCTATCGTTTTCCGTTTCCGATTCCGATGACAAGGGCGAGCGACACGATACGCGCGTTCTCACAGTGACCGCAACGAATGGGGACGTAGGCATAGCTTACGCAACACTGATCAACGGATTTACTCTGCGGCAGTTTGCCGGTGAGCGCTGCAGTCCGGTAATAATGCCGCCGAGCGGCTATCCAATCCTGCTTGGCGACCTCGCCGTTGGAGGCGCTGCCAGCGCAGCGTTCACGGTCAGCTTTGCCGGTTGCGGCGACTTCGCCGATTTTGTTTTGAGCGTGCCGTGGAGTTCCGCAACCTATGACACCGGGACATTCGTGTCCGTTATCCACCATCGCAGGCACCACGGAACATTTTGATGAAACGATGGTTTCGTAGTCTGAACGAACACTAAAGCGCAGTTCAAAAATTGGTGGGTCACGCGACAGTATTCCACCTTTGCCCCTCCGTGTGCGCCTTGTACGAACGAGAGGTCTCCGAATGAAGCGAATTGATTTTAGCGTCGCAACATCGCGGAAACGAGCTTCGGAGGATTGTCAACGAGACGAGAAAGTCCCGCCAAACCGAATTGCCGGGTACAATTAGAGATGGAGGAGTGGGTGAGCGGTTGAAACCGGCGGTCTTGAAAACCGTTAGGCCTGAAAGGGTCTCGGGGGTTCGAATCCCTCCTCCTCCGCCAGCCTCACGCAGGTTTGGCGAACGAACCATCGAAGACGACAACGGGGTTCGTTTATACTTACGTATTGGGCTCCGAATGCGGCGCAGCCCTCCTCGCTTCGCCCTTCTAAAATAGATTGACCTGATCCTATGTCTTCTTCCAAAACAATTGTCCGCATGGCCGGTATTTGGCTGTTCTTTCTTGTCGTGTATGCCAGCTTCTCGCTGTTTCTGCACAGGGGAAGCCATGCTCTTACCGCCTTCGGAGATTTGTCTCAGTGCATTGTGCCGCTCCTCGCTAACGCCGGCCTTCTGATGAACGCCGGAACTCCGCATTGGCGCAGAAATCTCTTCTGGATGCTCCTCGCCATGGGCTGCACGCTCTGGCTGATCGGGCAATTCGAGTGGACCTACTACGAACTCTATCTGCACCGCGACGTGCCCGATAACGACCCAGTCGACATTGTCTTCTTCCTCCGCGGCATTCCCATGATGGCGGCGCTGACGCTGCGCCCGCATCTCAAGCGCGGCGAGCTGCGCCTTCGCTTCGGCTATTTGGACTTTGCATTGCTGCTCATCTGGTGGATCTTTCTTTACGTTTTCATCGTGCTGCCGTGGATGTACGCCGTTCCTTCGCTCGCGGAGTACAAGTACAATTTCGTTCTTCTTCACAACATCGAGAACATGATCATCGTCGGCGGCTTCGCCTACCTCTGGCTGCGGTCGTCGGGAGCATGGCGAGTGGTCTACGCCAATCTTTTCGGCGCCTCTACGATGTACATGCTTTCTTCCCTCACCATCAACATCGCTCTCGAGTTCAACCGCTATTACACAGGAAGCTTGTACGATCTTCCTTTGGTTTCCTCTTTTCTCTGGTTCGCTTTCGCGGGCGTCATCGCATACCAAAAACGTGCCGCTCTCGACGCGCCCTCGGAGAACGAGTCCGACGCGGAGTCGGATAGCTCTCGCGGAGAGAGCGTCGTGCCAGCGCGTCTGGCGATGGCCGCAGTGATCTCCTTGCCGGTATTCGCCATTTACACTCTGCGGTTCGCTCACGAAACTGCCACGGTCCGTGATTTCCGGTTGCTGACTGTCCTTCTCGCCTCCATTCCTCTCGCTCTGCTGGTCTTCCTGAGAACGTATCTGGCCGATGCCGACCGCACCCGCCTGCTCTCGCAATCCGAACGGTCCATCGAGAATTTGCAGAGACTCCAGACGCAAATCGTGCAATCCGAAAAACTCGTCTCTCTGGGACAATTGGCTGCTGGCGCTGCTCATGAAATCAATAACCCTTTGACGGCCATTCTGGGCTTCTCCGACATCCTGGCGGACGACCTGACCCTTCCCGAAAAAGCCCGCGTAACCGCATCGAAAATTCGCGACCAGGCTCGGCGCACGAAAACACTCGTCGGAAACTTGCTCAGCTTCGCCAGGCAGGTCCCCACGGAACGCACGCTTCTAGATATCAACACCGTGGTCACCAATGCTGTGCAGCTCCGTTTCCTCGACCTTCGTACGGGGACGGTGCGCATCGAGCTCCAGCTCGAATCCGTTCTCCCCGGCGTTCGCGGCGATGGAAATCAGCTCATGCAGGTCTTCTTCAATATGATCAGTAACGCGGTCGACGCCATGGAAGCGGCGCAAGGTGGCGTCCTCACCATTAAAACCATGCGCGACCGCGCCTATGTCGTCGTGCTTTTCCTGGATACCGGGCCGGGTGTCAAGGAACCTCATCGTGTCTTTGATCCTTTTTATACGACCAAACCCGTCGGCAAAGGCACAGGCTTGGGTCTCAGCATTTGCTTCGGCATTGTGCAGGAGCACAGCGGCAGGATTCTCTGCTACAACCGGCAAGAAGGCGGCGCGGTGTTCCGCGTAGAGTTGCCGGCTGTCCTTGCGGCTCTTCCCACAAAGGAACCGCAGCTCACTGGCACCACTTCAAATCCGCAGAAGTTCTCGTGACCCTGCTTCTTGCCGGTGCGCGAACACTTTTGCTCGATCGTCTTGAGGCCTGGCGGACTCATGTTAGAGTCTTGTTTCGAACTGCATTCAGCAAGTGGGGGACGCGATGACAGACGCAGCCATCGTGACGCAGAAGCTTACACGCCGCTTCGGCAATCTGACCGCGGTCGACGGCGTCGACCTCACCGTTGCTGCTGGCCAGTTCTTCGGCTTCCTCGGCCCCAATGGCGCGGGCAAGTCCACAACCATCAAGATGCTCACCGGCCTGCTGGCTCCGAGTTCCGGACGCGCGGAACTGCTTGGGCTGGACTTCGCTGCGCATCCTGTTGAAGTGAAGCGGCAAATCGGCGTCGTTCCCGAGGGCATGGGCCTCTTCGAGCGATTGACAGGCGCCGAGTATCTTCAGTTCGTTGGCCGCATGTACGGCCTCGATCGTCCCACGACGCGGCGCCGCTCCGACGAGTTGCTCGATTTCATGCAGCTCTCTGACCGGCCAAAGACTCTCATCGCGGACTATTCCCACGGTATGCAGAAAAAACTTGCTCTGGCTGCGGCAGTGATTCATGGTCCGCGCATTCTTTTTCTCGATGAACCGTTCGAGGGTGTGGATGCTCTTGCCGCAGGAGCTCTCAAAGCGCTTCTGGGACGCATGACCGAGCGCGGCGTCACCATTTTTCTTACCTCGCACGTTCTTGAAATTGTCGAGCGGCTCTGCAGCCACGTGGCCATCATTCACAAAGGCCGGCTCGTGGCTCAGGGTTCGCTCGAGGAGCTGCGTGCAGGCATTGCCGGTGAAGAAGGAAGCAAAACGAGTCTGGAGCAGATTTTCCTCTCCATCGTGGGCCAGGACGGCGCCCAGCGGCCACAACTCGAGGAACTCTCGTGGCTGATGTAACTCAACTTCCCGGCGTTTGGGAACAAATCAGGCTCGTCTCGGGGCTCCGCTGGCGGATTCTGGCCAACAATCTCCGCAAGAAACACAATCAGTGGGATTTGATCGGGATGATTGTCGCGGGCGTTTTTGCCACGCTGGCGGTCCTTGGCGTAAGCGTGGGGTTCGGCTTTGGCGCTTACGCCATTTTGTCGGGCGGTCATGAAGCCTGGATCGCGTTGCCTTTCTGGGGAATTTTTCTCTTCTGGCAGTTCTTTCCCGTTTTCACGGCGAGCTTTGGGGTTGGTTTTGAATTTCGTAACTTGCTGCGATTTCCGCTCAGCCTCCGCGCGTTTTACCTCATCGGCTTAGCCTACGGGGTGGCGGATTTTGCCGCGCTCGCCTCGCTCTGCTGGTTAACGGCAATGATCATCGGCGCGACCGTGGCAAATCCGCGCGTCCTGCCCGCCCTCCTGCTCATCTGCGCTCTCTTCCTGCTGATGAACATCACGCTCGAGCGCATGATCGGTTCCTGGATCGAACGCATTCTGGCTCGCCGCCGTGCTCGAGAAATGTTCTTCGCGCTCTTCATCCTCTTTGCCGTCTCCGTCCAGTTCATCAATCCGCTAGTGCAAAGATACGGCAGTGCGGCGCAACCTTGGGTCCGGCAAGTAGTCCCCTATCTTTCAGTTTTTCCTCCGTCGCTCGCGGGCCGTGCCATCGCAGGCGCCGCCCAGCACAATTTTACGGACACGATCCTCGGCGCGGCTGGCATTTCAGCTTACGTGCTGCTTTTCAGCGTTTTCCTCTGGCTGCGCTTCGCTACGCAATACCGAGGCGAGGAACTGAGCGAAACCGCCGCACCTGCCCGCGCCGTCGTTCGCCCGGTTTCCCGCACCACCGACCAGCCCGATGCGCTTCGCTTGCTTACGCCACAAGTTGCCTCCGTCCTTCGCAAGGAGTTCCGCTATCTTACCCGCAACACTTTCGCCTTTTTTCTGCTGATCATGCCTCCCGTTTTTGTTTTGCTCTTCACCACGCAATTCGCGGGCAGGCATCCCACGGCGATGAGGCATCCCGTTTCGACCGAGTTTTTTTTCCCGGGCATGATGGCCTACCTCTTGCTCATTCTGATGGCGCCCGCGTATAACAGCTTTGCTTATGACGGCAAGGGCATCCAAACGTTCTTCACTTCGCCCGTGAGCTTCCGTGAAGTTTTTCTTGGAAAAAATCTCTTGCAGGTCGGCATGCTGGCGTTTGAATTGACGCTTTCTATGGTTGCCTTTTCCTACCTCGTTGGACTTCCTTCGCTGCCAGTTCTTCTAGCTACACTAGCCGCGATCATATTCAACGTCGCGGGGCAACTGACCATCGCCAATTGGTCCTCGCTATGCTTTCCGCGCAAACTCAATTTCGGGCAGATGCGCGGTCAGCGCCAATCCGGGATGGCCGTGCTTGTCTCGTTTGGCACGCAAATTCTTTTAGGCGGCATCAGCGCACCCATCCTGTTTATGAGCCGTTGGACTGGCGACAAGTGGCTTCCCGCGGAGGTATTTGCATTTCTTGCCGCCGCGGCAATCGCGGGCTACTTCTCCTCGCTCGATCCGCTGGCCGCCCTCGCCGAAAAAAAGAAAGAAACCTTGATCGACGCGCTGTCCCGTTGAACCTTCATCCGTCGGCAATGGAACGGAAAGCTTTAGCTCACACTGCCATCAGCGGAACGCAACGCCGCAGCGTAACGCGCGGCAATCGCCTTCCAGGAAAAATGCTTCTCCTGCGCGCGGCAGCTGCGTTCGGCAAGCGTTGCGCGATACTCCGGATCAGCAAGCACTTTGAGCAGCGCTTCTCCTAATCCTCGCTGGCGCTTCGGATCGGCGAACACCACACCCGCTTCGGTAATGGGAGACGCCGTTTCCGGCCCGTCGAGCGCAACCACCGGCAAACCGCACGCGATGCCCGCGATAGCGCTGCCGCGCCGCGAAGAAATTCCTCCTCGCACAAAAAGCAAGACATCGCAGGACGCCAAGTGCTGTACGATTTCCGATCCTGGCAGGATTCCAAGCGCGCAGACTTCAATCGGCTGCTTGTCCATCAAATTCTTCAGTGCCTTTTCTGCCGTGTCCGAATGGCGTCCCATGACGACCAGCCGCAACTTTCCCAAGCCCTCCGCCACAATTTGCAAAGCCTCGGAAATGCTTGCAATCTCCCAGATGCCGCCTTCTCCTCCGGTGATACCAAACACAGCAATCGCAGGCAGCCGGTTCGCCTCGCCAGGACGCATTTTCCAGGCGCTCTCCGGTTCCGGCAAATTCGCTCCGACGGGGATAAAAACCGTCCGCGTGTGTCTCTTTCCGATCCAGGGAATCTTACTGACCGGCACTGTGAAGACGCCGAGATCAGAAGACCGCAGCGCTTCGCTCATCGCGTGATTCTGTGCGCGCCGCCGCAGCTTATCTATGGTGCGGTCACCGTGGTAGGGCAAAACGTCGTGATAGACCATCGCAACGCGCGCACCTGCTTGCCGGAGAATCCGCAGGACTCGCAGAAAGCGCAGCGGAAAACCGCGCTCCGACCACGACAGCGCCGTGTATTGCACCAGCACCCAGCACCCGCGCCATTCCTTCGCTTGGCGCTCGAGTTCGCGCATCGCCGCGGGCCAGCCATCTTCTAGCCACGCGACGCGCGCAAGCTCCAGCTCAAAATCGTGCGCGCGTAAAGCCTCGCCCAAGTACCTGCAATACTCTTCGACGGCATCGGTCGGCGCATCCCGCCGGCCGAGCAGCGCGATGCACTTTTGCGTCATTGAGGGAGTGCCAGAATGTGATTCGTGCCACACGGCTTGCAGGCATAGCCGAATCGCGAGAACTCTTCAAGCAGGATCTTGTGGTTTTCCTCGCTGTGCATCTCGCAAATAATTCCCGGACGTTTTTCCTTCAACAATCGCTCCGCTCCGCGAAACACTTCCACTTCCGCGCCTTCCACGTCGCACTTTAGAAAGTCCGGCGCCGGTTGCGTCCTGGTGTAGCCATCGAGCGACACTGCACTTACCCGAATGGTGTCACCTTCGCTTGCGGAGACGACGTGCCCAAGTCCTCGGTCCGGCGAAGTCGCCGGATCGGTTCGCGCAAAGAAAACCGTGCGTGGTTCCGACCAAACAGCTTTTTCTTCCACAATGATCCAGCTAGATTCATTTCGTGCAACGTGTTCGCGCAATCTTGTCGCAATTTCGGGATCAGCCTCAAATGCAACCACGCGCCCCTCTTTTCCCACCAACCGTGCCGCAAGCAAAGAAAAAAATCCGATGTTCGCTCCGAGATCGTAAAAAACCATCCCGGGACGCAGCTGTTCTCGCAAAGCTGCCTGCACTTCCGGCTCGCCCCCTCCTTCGAAGTAATTCTTCCCCGTGCGCGGATTCAAATGCAGCCACAAGCCTTGTGCCGGACCGTTCTGCACTTGCACCCACGCAAGCGAATCGCGCGGCACTAGCTTTGCTCCCGCCCAGCTCACGCATCGGCCCAGCACGGGCACTCGGCGCAACTCCGCCAGAGGCGAAGCGTACCGGAGCAAAAATTGCGCTATCCGGCCTTGCGAAGCGCTCACTTCATTTCTCCACCAGAAAGCTGCCAATCACCAGCGCATCCATTCCCGAGCTGAAAAAAGTGCGAATGGCATCCGTGGGCGTATGCACGATTGCCTCGCCGCGAAGGTTGAACGACGTGTTCATAATGACCGGCACGCCGGTGCGCTTGCCAAATTCATCAATGAGCCGCCAATAGAGGGGATTGATCTCTTTCTCCACTGTTTGCGGCCTCGCGCTTCCGTCCACGTGCGTCACCGAGGGAATCACCGCGCGCTTCTCTGGCCGCACCTGCGCCGTCAGAATCATGAACGGGGAATCGCTCGCGCTCTCCAGATATTCTCCCGCCGCTTCCTTCTTCATGGACGGCGCGAACGGCCGCCACCACTCGCGGAATTTCACGGCGTTATTGACCTTCGCGTTCATCTCCCGATCGCGCGGGTCCGCCAATATCGATCGGCTTCCAAGCGCACGCGGCCCAAATTCCATGCGCCCTTGAAACCATCCAAGTATTTTCCCTTTAGAAAGCAATTCCGCCGCGGCTACAGCCACATCGCTCAATCGCGCATACTTTAGTTTATAAGTCTTCAGAGCGCTCTCGATGGCGTCGTCGTCGAACTCCGGCCCCAAATACGCGTGGCGCATCTCCTTCATTGGCAAACGCCCGCCGCCCTCAAGATAAGGCGCGAGCGCAGCTCCAAGTGCAACGCCATCATCTGAAGCCGCAGGCTGCACAAAGAACTTTTCCACCATCCCAGACGCCGCAATTTTCCCGTTCGCTTTGGAGTTGAGCGCTACCCCGCCGGCCAGGCAGACGTTGCGGCTTTTGGTCTTCTCGATGGCCATCTTCACGACGCTCATCATCGCGATCTCGCAAGCATCTTGCACCGCGTACGCCACATCTTTGTGCCGCTCGTCGATTTCGCTCTCGGGAGCCCGCCGCGGCCCGAACAGGCGCACCATCTCAGCAAAAGGGGCCGCTCCGTTCGCAACGAGCTTCCTGGCATGCACCTTGTAGGGCGTTGCATCCGCTTCAATAAACGCGCGCAAATCGACACCGGGCTTGCCGTAAGGCGCCAGCCCCATCACTTTCCACTCATCGCTGTTGCGCTGAAACCCGAGGTACTCGGTGAACTCGCTGTAGAAATATCCAACCGAGTCTGGAAACGGAATCGTCAAAACGTGCTCGAGCCGCCCATCCCGTCCGTGCCAAATCGAAGTCGCTTCCCATGCCCCGCGCCCATCCATCACCACGACTGCCGCATCATCAAATCCCGAAAACGAATACCCGCTTAAAGCGTGCGCCAAATGATGATCCACAAACCTCATCCGCGCTTTCGGCGCGCCAAAAATCTGCGTAAATCGCTTTGCCCCGCCCTCCTGATGCCACATGCTCATAAAATGTAGCGTCGAATTCAGCCCATTCGAATAGGTCGCAGGCATTCTCCCCGATGCAAAACACTTCAAATCGTGCCGAAACGCCGCGCCCGCCACCTGCCAGCCAAAACACACTTCATCCAGCTGCTCCGCCTTCACCCTGGCAAAATCCAGACATGCCCTGATGGCATTCTCCGGAAACCGCGCGTCATGCTTCACCCGGCTGATGCGCTCTTCCGCCGCCGCAAACTCAAGCTCCCCGTCGCGCACCAAGCACGCCGACGAATCATGCATCTGCGAATAATTAATCCCTAGTGTGATCATGAAATCTCTGAATCGTCTCAATGCCCGGCAGCAGTCTTACATGTTCCGCCGTACGACAAAAAGTGAATGAATTTCCTCCACAATCGTCCACTCCGGCGCCCCGCCAGCCCGAAACTTCCGGTCAACAAATTTTACCGGCCCATAGTCAGGCGAGGTCCAGCCGTCCTGAAAAATTCTCGCATCGTGAAAAATCACGATTCCCCCCGGCACGACGAAGCGGCTCCAATCCTTCCAATCGCACTCGACCGCCGCTTCCGCGTGGTCGCCGTCGATTAAAAGCAAATCAATCGCTTTATCCCAACTCTTCGCTGCGTCCTGGCTGAAATTCTCGATCCACACTGCGCTTCCTCGCGAACTTCCGTTGACCGTGCGCCGCGCCACGCGCTTAATAAAGTTCAGCATCGGCAGGCGGCTCAAGTGAAACGGATCAATGAGGTAGATCGTTCCGTCCTCCGCCATTCCTTCGCGAAGCGCGAGCGCCGAAACTCCCTCCGCAACTCCGATTTCCACCACGCTCTTGCGGCCTTCGGCCCATTTTCGAAACGCCGCATGTTCCGCCGACGTATGCTGCGCCACCGCTGGACGCAATCGAAGAAAAGCGCAAGCCGAATGGCGAAGCCAGATGCTATCGTTCGACGCATCCTTCGCCCCCGCGCTCGCTTCGCCCGGCAAACGGACCACTTCGTATTTCAATATTTTCTCCGGATCATTCGGAATCCTTCAGCCCAGACGATTTCCGCCTAGTTCTGCCCATTTCGCGCCGCGAGTAAAAACACCTCCTCCAATTTTGCCGCAATTTGCTCCCAGGTATATCGCCGCATTGTTTCCTGTCCCGCCAGTCCTAGCCGCGTGCGCAGTTCCAAGGATTTGCTTAGTCGCTCGATCCCACGTGCCAATTCCTCTGCGTCCGCTGCGGGTACAAGCAAGCCGTTGACTTCATCCTCAACTACATCCGCCATCCCGCACGTGTTCGTCGTGACCACCGGCATCCCGGTAGCCATCGCTTCCAATAAAGTGAGCGGCATTCCTTCCACGAGCGACGGGAACACAAAAATGTCATGTTCGGCATACAACGTAGGCATGTCCTCGCGCTTTACGAAGGGAATCACACTTACCCGTTCGCGTACCTTCGGTGCGAACATTTCCTTAACCAGCTCCGCTGGCGCCCCGCATCCCGCCACGGTTAACTGTATTCCGGAGTTCTCTTTGGCCACCAAGCCAAAACCTTCCGCGAGATAATACACACCCTTGCGATCCAGCCAGGTGCCCACAAAAAGCAAATGGCACTCTTTCTTCTCGGAAAAGTTGCGCGCAATGAAGAAACGCTCTTCCACGCCGTTTGGCACATACCAAATACGGCCGGGAGCGCGCTCATATTTTAACTCCGCGCAGATCCACGCCTCCCGGTTCGCCACTGCGCCGTAATCCGCTGTTATGATCGAATGGTCGTACATCTTTTGATGATAGAAGCGATGCCACAACCTGTTCTTCCAGCTAAAATGCCACGCGCGGCCTTTGCGATGCTCAAGCTGCATGGCCTGAACGTAGCGCTCTTCGCTCCCTTGCATCGTCAGCACGTAAGGAGGCGCGCCCGTCTTCCCGAATTTGCGCCGCCAAACTCCATAAACGCATCCCCACGGCGCATGCAAATTAACCACGTCATATTTTCCTGGCTCCTTCTGGATACGTCTGGAGACCGACCTCGCGAATAGCAGAGCTTCAAACCGTTTCGGTTTTGCTGGGCGTTCCAGCACGTCTTCCAAGAACCAGCTATCGACCGCGTGGCCGCGCTTCGTCAACTCAGCAGCGTGATTCAGCACCACGCCGGCTGCTCCTGCCTCTTTCTGCCGCGAGACCCCAATCGCAATCAAAATCCTCAACGCGCATGCGCCTTTCTTGGCAGCTTTTTCTGCCACAATCTTTTCCGTTGGCCTCGAATCAAGGCTTCAACGCGATCCGCCCAGTGTAATCAATCCGGTTCAGTAGAATCGGCAAGCGATTCTCCGCGAAATACTCTTCACAAGCTTGCCGCGAGCCTCTCCAGTGTCCGTAGTCATCAATGATGATCACCCCGGCCTTCGACAAACGCGGGAACAGGTGAACCAGTTCATGTTTGGTTGACTCATACCAATCTGTGTCCAGTCGCAGCAGAGAAATTGCATCCGGCGCGGAACCTGGCACGGTGTCTTCCACTTTTCCGGGAACAAAATGAATTTTGTCTTTCGGATATCCCGTCGCAAACAGCACTTCCTTCACCTTTTCCAGTGGCGCATCCGCGCACTTGAATCCGGAATTCTCCATAATCACCTCGTCGGCCCTTTTTCCCGAGTAATCAACGTCTTTCGCGCTCGGCTTCGACATGCCTTCGAATGTATCGAACAGGTACAAATCCCGGCTCACATCTCTTATTTGCAGCAGCGTGCGCGCAACGGCTGCCATGCTCCCACCCTTCCACACGCCGCACTCAACGATGGCTCCCGCGATGCCGTTCGCACTCACGTACCGCACAGCTTGGATGAGCGCGTAGATTCTCTCCGCGCTCGTCATCGTCCAGGGCCGCACGGCACGAAGGATTTCGGCCTCCTCCTTGCCGAAATCAGAAGGACACTCCTGTTCCCTCGGAGGAAAATGGATGACATCGAAACCGAGTAACCGGAAGGATTTGTGAATCGCGGCCTTGATCATGATCCTGCGCGCGGCTCCTTTTGGATATGCTGCATCTCGGGGACGGGAAGCCACCGCTCGCGCGCTCGCCGGTAAAGGCCATTTTGCGTCAGCGCCCTCTGAACTCTGTAAAAGCCTCTCGGCGTCGTAACCAGTGCGCCCGCCAGCATCATAATCTTGAATAAACGGTGGGAAAACCGCACCTCAGGGTGCAATATCCGGTAAAGCGTCCATTCTGTTCTTACTGTTTCCCACGGCCACCCTCCGTCCAGCACCAACCGAAGTTGGTCCGCGCTCGCTTGCGTATACTCCACCACGGTTCCGCGCACCTTCTCGTCTACGCCAAGTTCCTCAAGCCTTTGCGAAAGCTTCTGTGCAAGCGTCGCCAGCGCTTTTTGCTTGCGACGCAGTTTCTGCGGCTCCGGTCGGCCGGTGATCTGAAAACTGTTCGCGTCATGCAGCCGGTAGTAGGTGAGTGCTTCCGCCAGAATGTGCGCTTCCGTCAGCACCGCAGCCAGCGTAAACAGATATTCGTCCGCTTGAATCTCGATCGATTCCGGAACAGCTCCGATGCGCCGAAGCAGTTCCGTGCGGATGGTCATCCGGCTCGTCCCCAGAAACGCTCCTCGACGGCGAAACAGCTTCGCGCCTTCGATCGTATTAGCCTTGAATCGGAATCCCTCGCGCAGAACCTCGCTCTGCTCGCCGCCGTCGCGTCCCACGACGATTATCCCGTGGCCCACTATCCCCACCGAGGGTTCATCCGCCATTGCCTTTGCCACTCGGCCTAACTTACTACACGCCCACCAATCATCGCCGTCCAAAAACGCCACCACCTCCCCTTTGCATTCCGGAATCCCCGCATTGAACGCCGACGCCTGCCCCCCGTTCACTTTCCTCAGCACTCGCACATGCGGTTCAAATTTTCGAACGATTTCCGGCGTGCGATCGCTTGATCCGTCGTCCACGACAAGGATTTCCCGCTCCGCTGCCGGATAATCCTGCTCCAGCACGCTCGCGATCGCTTTCTCTATAAAGCGTTCGTGGTTATACGTATCGATCAGCACGCTGACAAAAGGCTTTGCCATCTGCTAGCAATCGTCGGCTGGCCGCGCGGAACTCTTCAAAAGAAGCTTGCGCCAGCGCGCGGATGTCCCCCCGCTAAGTCTACGACATCTTAGCCACCTCGGCCTTTCCTTTGACATGAGTTATCCGGACTAAATGCTGTTGGGCAATCCGGTAAGAATCGAGATTCGTCGGAAGATTTCTCCCAAGCCTCACATCGCGCTTGTGTGCGACTTGCTGCTCACTTCCTCTTCATACCACGCAATAGTCTTCCGCAAGCCTTCGCGGAGCGGCGTCTTGGCTCGCCACCCAAATTCCGCCAGCGCTCGAGAAGTGTCCAGGCAGCGACGCGGCTGTCCGTCGGGCTTCGTCGCGTCCCAGCGGGCGGCACCCTTGTACCCCGCCAGCGAGCCAATCAGCTCCAGCAGATCGCGAACGCTGATTTCCTCGCCCGACCCCAAATTTACAAGTTCGGGCTTCTCGTACTTCTCGGCCGCAACAACAATGGCTTCCGCGGCGTCCTCCACGTACAAAAACTCCCGCGTCGCACTGCCGGTCCCCCACGCGGTGATTTCCGCGGCCTTGGCTTGTTTCGCTTCCCAGCATTTGCGGATTAGCGCGGGGATTACGTGCGAACTTTCCAGGTCGAAGTTGTCCCGCGGACCGTACAAATTGACTGGAGTCAGATAAATGCCCGCAAACCCGTACTGCTGCCGATAGGCCTGCAGTTGAACAAGCAACATTTTTTTCGCAAGTCCGTAGGGAGCATTCGTCTCCTCCGGATAGCCGTCCCAGAAATTCTCCTCGCGGAACGGCACGGGCGTGAACTTCGGATACGAACAGATTGTCCCGGCGCAAACGAATTTCTCGACTCCCGCAATTCGCCCCGCTTCTATGGCGTTAATGCCCATCACCGCGTTGTCATAAAAGAATCTCCCCGGATTCGCCCGGTTCGCGCCGATGCCGCCCACGACCGCCGCAAGATGGATAAAAACATCCGGCCGCAAGTCCTTATAGAGCCGGAGCGCGTCCGATTTTTCTCGGAGGTCGTATTCGCGGCTATGCGGCGTGCTGATTTCCTGGCAGCCCGCCGCGCGCAATTTCTCCACAACGAACGAGCCAAGAAATCCGTTGCCTCCGCTTAGCACCACGCGCCGCTTTTCCCAAAAACCCATTCCCAGACCCTCAATTCTGCGAAGCTTGCCCTTCGACCGCTTCCATAACCCTCGTCACCGAATTGTGCCAATGATTCCAGTGGCTGAATTTCTTTTCCAGAATCGCTTTTCCGCGCCCCAGCGGAGCGAGACCTGCGGCTTCCAGATCCGCGTCCACCATGATGGCCACTAGCTCACTGAATCCAATTCGCGCCTCCCAGCCGAGTTTCTCTCGCGCCCTCCGCGTATCTGCAATCAGGCAATCCACCTCCAAGGGCCGCTTATATCGTTCCGACATTTGGACGTGCTTGCGCCAGTCCAGCCCAGCGTAGCTAAACGCTTCTTCTACAAATTCGCGCACCGAATGTGCTTCGCCCGTCCCAATGACGATATCCTCGGCCCTATCCTGCTGCAGCATCTTCCAAATTGCTTCCACATACTCCGGAGCGTAACCCCAGTCGCGTCGCGCATCGAGGTTGCCAAGAAACAGCGTGTCTTGTTTACCGGCAACGATAGCCGCCACCGCGCGCGTAATTTTTCGTGTGACAAATGTCTCGCCACGCCGCGGGCTCTCATGATTGAACAATATTCCGTTGCTCGCAAAAAGCTGGTAGCCCTCCCGGTAAATTCGCGCCATCCAGTACGCGTAGAGTTTCGCGACGGCATACGGACTGCGCGGCTCAAACAGTGTCGTTTCGCTCTGCGGAGGTTTCGCCGATCCGAACATTTCCGAGCTCGACGCTTGGTAAAACCGCGTCTTGCACCCGGCCCGGCGAATCGCTTCGAGCAGTCGCATCGTCCCAAGTCCGGTGATGTCGCCCGTGTATTCCGGCATATCAAAGCTCACGCGCACGTGGCTTTGCGCCGCGAGATGGTAAAGCTCATCCGGCGCAAAGCTGTAAACCAGATTCAAGACCCACTCCGTGCTGGAAAGATCGCCATGATGCAGGAAGAGCCGCGTGCTCGCCTCATTTGGATCCTGATAAATGTGGTCGATCCGCTTCGTATTAAACGTGCTCGCCCGGCGGATGATTCCGTGAACTTCGTATCCTTTAGAAAGAAGCAGTTCGGCGAGATACGACCCGTCTTGCCCGGTAATTCCCGTGATGAGTGCGCGTTTCATGTGCGATATTTGCCTCTTCTTTTTTCACAGCCCAAGACCCATCCTCTATCGTCGTCTTCTTGGAGCACTTAATTATCGTATGAGCCGTGCCAGAAAATACAAATAAGTGCCTTTGTAGCCGCGCACTCGAACATAAGGATAGGCCGCAACCGCCAGAGGCAAGCACGCCGCAGATTTCAAGCGTCCCAGGAATTGTACCGCACGCTGGCGCGCCGTCGGCCTAGCGTGCAGCGCGGCAGCAGCTTCTTGCGGCGCCATCTGCATGACATCCCGGAAACTGGTCGCAGCAGTTCCCATGGCCTTACCCGTCAACCCTGTGCGCAAACTCATGTTGATCATTTGGGCCGTGTGCTCTATACCTGCTGGCTGCTCCTTTACGGACAGAATTTCAAATCCCTGCGCACCCAATAAGCTGCGCAGCGATCCGGCATTCCATCGCAAAAAATGGTTGGGAGGATAATCCAGAACGTCCGGCCCCGTAAGCCAGCGTTCGCGATTGGGCACGCTCAGCGCGATGTACCCGCGGGGCCGTACGCGGGATTTCACTTTCTCCAAAAACTCCACGGGTGCGGCTTGATGCTCCAATACTTCAAAAAAAGTTACGACGTCGAATTGCTCGCCTGGATACTTTTCCGCAAATTCCGCGATCGTCAGCCCACGCACTCGAGGCAAGCCCAGCTGCTCTTTGGCAAAGCGCGCGGCGTTTCGATCGAGTTCTATGCCGCTAACCGCATAGCCTGCCGCGCGTGCTGCGGCCAGAAAATTCCCCGTGCCGCACCCGATATCCAAGAGATCGCCTCGGCCTGGTGCGAGCGAGTCGCCAAGAAAGTATTTATGGCCAGGTTCGAGCGGCAAGAGTTTTTCGTCCCGGCCACCGTACATCTGTTCATACCAGCGCGCGTCCGGCATCACGCGCGGCTCCCAAAAATGCAGCTCGCAGGCGGCGCAACGAAAAAGCTCGTAGTTCCCGTAGCGTTCGAAGGCAGCGTCCGAAGTATTTCTCGCACAGCCGGGGCAGGCGGGAGAAGCCACTCCGAGAGATGCGCGGCTGCTCAATCCGGCCGACGCCGCTTCCCCGCTTGGAATGTTTGATGAAAGTGCCGTCATCGTCTAAACCTCTGCAGCGGCTTCCTTTCTTTCTCCCGAACGCCGAGCTCCTCCAAACCGTTCTCCAAGCATTCTCTTATATCCCTTGCGAAAGTCATCCACGAGATGCGCATGATCATAGCCCAGAACCAAAGCGCCGGAAGCCTGAACATAGCCAAAAATGCGATGCCTCGCAGTCATGATTTCCCCATAGATGCGCGGGAATTCTAGTAGATGACGGAAATACTTCCATCGGCTCGGCTTATGAAGTTTGAAGCCATCCATTTCCTGCGCCTTCGTCCACTGTTTCATGTAGGCTTGCAAATCCTTCGAACCAGGATCGTACCCGTTGCGTTCGAACCATTTGTGGATTTCTCTCAACAACGCGCCGCGCATGGCCATGCGGTGTTCGATGGCATCGCGTGCGGCTCCTCCCTCACTTGCCTGAAATAGATTCGCTCCATGAATGCGATAGTTTGCATGAAACTCCGGAAGGGCAGCGACCGGCGCAATGAAGATAATAAGGCTCGTTAGGTAGGCGTCCGCCTGCGAGCGCAGAGCCTCGGGCACCGGCAGCAACTTGCTCAGCGCGCTCCGCCGGAACGCCAGGCAGGAAGTGCCCACCATAGGGTAGCGCAATAGAGAAACACGGCTCTGCGGTACGTGGCCGGAGACTTCCACAAAATAATTGTCATAGGCCGCTTGTTCTCCGCCTTTCCACAAATACGTCCGGTGGTAGACCATGCCCGCATCGGGATTTTTCTCCAAGGTTTCGTACACGCGCCGAAGTTTTTGCGGCAGCCACAAATCGTCAGCATCCAGCAGGGCAATAATCTCGCCGCGCGCTTCCGCAAATCCGAGGTTGAACGCCGAGGCTTGCCCGCCGTTCGGCTTTCGAAGGTAACGGATCGCATCGCCGTATTTTTTTAAGCGCTCACCAGTATCGTCCGTCGAGCCGTCATCGACAACCAGGATTTCCCGCTGCTCGCGCGGAAACTCCTGTGCCAGCGCGCTTTCCACTGCTTCTTCGATAAATCGCCCGTAATTGTAGGTATCGATCAGGATGGTTACCAAAGGAGCGCTCATACTCGCATTCCTTTTGGCCGCTATACTTTCCCGCGGGACTGGGGCAGGGCGGCGGTGCGTAGCCCCAACGCGTTGCGGAGAGGTCTCGTAATGTCGAGGAGAAAAAACCAGATTGGCTGCGCAACGTCGTAAAGAGCGACGCGGCCCGCCTGCCTCAGATAACGTCTGAACGCGGCCCAGTGGCGCGCCGTGTTGGGTCTGAGTCCATCGGCGCGCAGCACTTCCTTCGAATCGCCGATGGTGCGGAGATGATTCCAGCCGCCAGCCAATTTGTAATTCGCTGCTGCTTCTTCTCCATGCCACACGCCAGCCTTGCCTTGAGGATGGTGATGATAATCGTGATTCTGGTGGACCGCAGTAACAACCGGCGAAGCATCGATCACTGGCTTTTTTATTTCCAGCGCTTTCCAAACCATCCAGTTGTCCCAAAAAACGCGGCCAACCACGAGCGGCGGTAAATCCGAAAAGAATCCTCGCGAAAACACGAAATAATCGATCCAATCAGGTGTGCGCCGCTTGTTGGTTTTCAGGGCGAGCTCACGGATCTGTTTTTGCCAATCTGGTTTTTCGAAATCGCAAGGTGCGGCAATTTCCGTGTCCCATCGGCAGCCGACCATCAAAAACGCCTTGCGCACGGCCAGAACCCGCTCGATGGCCGGGCAGAAATCTTCCAGGAAAATAATGTCGCAATTCGAGTAGCAAAGAACGTCATGCCGCGCGATGGCTTGCGCGCGCGCAAACATATAATCTATCCGGTTCGAACCGGCCTCGTTTTTCTCTGTGTGACGTTCGTGGCGAATCCCGAGCTCTCTCGCCGCTCCGGCTGCTCCTTCGTCGTCGCCAAAGAGGATGACTTCGGCATCCGGATGCACAAGCGTCCAGCTCTTCAACGCATTTCGCTGGATGACGTTGCTGTGTCCCACAAACGCCTTGGCGGTTGTGAAAAATGTAAGCATTTTCACCCGATTCGAATCGCCCTTCGGCAGCCGCGCGCCATCGGATTACGATAAATGCGAGCGCCGCCGCCCATTGGAAAATCGCTGCCCTCGCTCTCTTTGGGAGCGCGCAACAATGCCGGTTGCGGAAGGCTGGAACGCCATTGAGTTTTCAAAGACCGTGCCGAAATCCGTGATCTTGCGGCGCGTCCAACAGCCGCTGAAACTCTTCGGCGCGCTCATCGGGAAGCGCCACATAATTCGAGTCGTACGATTCATCATCCGGCGACGCGGGATAGAGCGTCCCCATTTCGCTCAGCGCAAACCACCGGTAGTTCCAGCGCGCGAGTAGCTGCATAATTTCGCGCGCCGGGTATCCCCATGGCCGCGTTCGAATGTCTTCGACTTCGGCGAGAATCGCGGGCCGAGGCGCGGTTTGCAGCAGCCTTCGGGCGCCCTCCAGCACCGCCAACTCCCCGCCCTCCGTGTCCAGCTTGATGAAGTCCACATGGTCGATGCCGCGCTCGGCGAGCACATCGTCCAGCTTTCGTACAGGCGCGCGGACCACGCGCGTGGGCTCCGGCACGTCCGGCGGCCGCAGGCTATTTCCCCAATCACGGAAGCCGTCCACCATAAATAACTCCGCCTCACCCGACATGTCTCCCACGGCGCAGGCTTCCACTTCCACGTTCTTGCAGCGATTCACGCGCACATGCTGCGCCAGCCTGCGGCACTCCCGCAGGGAGGGCTCAAACGCAATCACCCTGCCGTGGCGCCCGACGCGCTTTGCCGTCAGCAAGGTGTACAGCCCGTGGTGCGCCCCGATGTCCAACACGGTCATCCCCGGCCGCAGCAGCCGCTGCACAAATCGCACTTCCGCCTCTTCGAAGCCGTCGTACATCAGCTCGTGATCGAGCGCGCCCTTTTCCGCCAGCCACCACGCTCCAAACGGCAGCCGCAGCGGAATGGCCATCTCGGGAAACATGCGCCGCGCCCGCAGCGCCAGAGCGATGTACTGCCTTTTCGCGGGGCTGGCCAGGAAACGCTTGATGCGCCGCGCCACCGTCGGCCGCGCGGCGAACACTTTGCTCCAGGGATCCTCGGGATCGCGCGGCTCCGGATACAAACGAAATCCCGCGATATCGATCGGCGCGCTGGACGCCAGCAACACCGTCCTTTTCCGCGTGTGTTCTGGCGTGTCCCGAAAGTCGTCGTGCTCCGGCAGCGGAGTCACGCGGTAGACCACCGCGAATCCAGCGCGATAAAGCATCTTCACGAGGCCGCCTTCGCTCGGGTAGCACGCCATGTCCGTCAAGCTCTGTTCGTTGGAGCGCGGCTCCTCCCGCAGCAGCAGCGACGGCTTCTCATCCGGAATGCACATGCTCTCCAGCAGCAAACATTTCTCCGTCAATGCGCGGAGGTTGCGCATGGCCAGCAGCGGACTTTCCAGGTGATAGAGCAATCCGCAGCACAGCACCAAGTCGAAGCGCCCGAGTTCCAGAATATTGCGGTCCTGAATGTCCGCCGTCTCGAACGGCAGATGCGGAAAACGTTTGCGCGCTTCGATGATGTTTTCCTCGCGCCCGTCAAACCCGCAAACATGCAGGCCGCACTTCTCGAGCGTCTGCGAAAAAAATCCCACGCCGCACCCGGCATCCAGGGCGGTGTCCAATCGCAACACGGGCTTCAGCTGGCTCACCACGCGCCGGATCGTCTCCGCGCGGGCCGCGGTCAGTTTGCGGTAATGGCGCTGATCGAACGGCGTCAGCTTCAGTGTGAATTCCGTGGTGGGGCGGGAATCTTCCACGCCGGGCAGGGCCGGCGTCAATGCATGGAAGGTGGACATGGGGCTGGACTCCAGGCCGGCGCTTTTCCCGAGCGGGCGTCGGGCGGCCGGACCTTCGTGCGCCTTCGCGGATCCGGCGCGCCCAAGGCGTGCACAGCCAGGAAAGCCCTTCCTGCCGCTATGAAGTGTAAGGAAACTCAGAGTACAGAATAGCGTGCCTAGAAAGTAGATGAATAGTAATTATGTGCGGACGGAAATGCAAGAGGATTTATTTGTCAGTACACTATACCTCTTCGATCATTTATTTGGAGGAAAGGAGCCGCGAGGGCAAACACAGGAATTTCAGGGAGGACCAGAAAGGGGCTATCGCGACGGTACTTTGCCAGCTCGCCTTAGCGCTCGATACTCTTGCTGGACCCGGAAATGCTCCTTAGCAATGTCGCGATCGGCGTCAGGATCCGTCAATATCCAGTGGAACAGCCCGAAAAGGGCCACGACGGCCGCTACCGCGATTCCCAGCATGCCCCACCAGAACACGATTCCGTCCTCCTCCCGCAAGAGCGCAGTACGAAAATCCCAAGGGCAGCTTACCGGACAGGACCTGCGGCGACAAGACTGAAATCTGCACTAAGTCATAGATTGGTAATCACTTAAGCGCAAACCAGGCCAGCCCGTCTAAGACATCTCCATTGTTTCCATATGCATATATATCTATAAAGTACTCGTGGCCCGAAGACATCCGTCAAAACCAGCCGTCCCCTCCTCCTTCAAGCTCACGTGCCTCCACTCAATCCCAGCCTCTTCCTCACGCCCAGCGTCCTATGGACAAACACTTCCCAGAGAAACCCCCGCACCGCCGCCGCCTCTCTCCGCCAAAACGCTCGTCGAATGCTCCCATCCTCCGTCATGACGTGCGTAGCACTCAGAATCGTATATCTGTGCGGCCTCTCTCCGTAATATCCCATGTTTTCCTCGGCTTCGACGCCGCCGTAGGTTCCCAGCTCTCTTCCGCCGGCCACGTGGTTGTAGTCGTGCAACTGGTGGGCAATCGAGGCGAACCTGGTCAAGTCCACCACGGGCAGGCGTTTTTTGCGGGCGTATTTGATGCACCACTGGTCGAACCACACGCGGCCAATCGCCAGCGGCGGTACTTCTTCGTAAGTTCCCCGGGGAAACACGAAAAAATCGATGCCCGTGTGGCTTTCGAGCTGGCCTTCGCGGCGCATGCGCTCCTTCAGCTTCTCTTCCCAACCCTCGCCAAACTCCAGCGGCTCGCGCACTTCCAGATTCGTGCGCCGCCCCACCGCCAGAAATTTCGCAAACGTCCGCCGGACTTTCTCCGCGCCCGCGGTGAACTCCGCCGGCAAAAGGATATCCGCGTTGACGTACGCGAGCAGGTCGTGGCTCGCATGCCGTTCCGCTTTCGCGAAAATATCCCCTAGCAGCGGCGTCCCATGCCGGTTACGGGCTACCTCCGCAATATGAACCAGTCCCAGCTCGCGCGCGAATTCCGCCGCGCCTTCTTCCGTACCAAAAAGAATAATCTCCGGCCGCGGCTCCAGCTTCGTCCAGCTCGTGATCGCGTTTCGCTGAATAATCCCGATGTGCCCCTTGAACGGCTTGGGTGTCGCCAGAATCGTAATTGGTGGAGATGTGCTCACGTTTTCAGCGGTTCCCCAAGTTCTTTCGGGACCGCGACGAAGTTTCCGTCGTAGCGCAGCTCAGACATGGGAAGTAGGCGCATTGCTCCGAATTCGTCCAGCTCAAACCACGAATATCCGAACGACCTAACATATTTAATGATTTCAATGGCCGCATACCCCCAAGGCGCGGTGCGTTGGTCCTGTACCTCACAAAGGATCACGGGTCTGTGGTGACCTCCCAACAACCGCTTCGCACCTTTCAGCACGCTGAGCTCAGCCCCCTCCACGTCTAGTTTTATGAAATCGACGGCCGAAATTTGTCGTTCCCGAAGAACATCATCTAGGACTTTCACTGGCACGCGGATAGAACGGACGGGTTGTACAACATCAGGTGGACGCAAGCTGTTACACCCCGTTTCCGTCCCCTGGACGACAAATAAATCCGCGCTGCCCTCGGATTCTCCCAAAGCAAAATCATACACGCTCACGTTTCGACACCTATTGAGACGGATGTGTTGATTGAGCCTCTTTCTTTCGCGCGGAGAAGGCTCGAACGCATGCACATGGCCCGACGATCCAATTTTAAGTGCCGAGATTAGGCTATAGAGACCCTTATGCGCACCAATATCGAGGACTGTCATCCCCGGTTTGAGGAACCGAGCAACGAAAGCCCGCTCAGGATCCTCAAAGCGTCCTTCCAGAAGCGCAGCACCCGCAAAATCATTCTCCGCTAGCCACCACGCACCAAATGGCAGCCGCAAGGGGAGCGGGATTCCGGGAAGAGTGCGAATCCAACGAAATCCGAAGGATCGGTATTTGTCCCTCCAAGGCTTTTTAGCAAATCGTGCTAGTCTCGCGAAGAGCGGAGGATTCGTCATCTGGAAACCGTGCACCCCTGAAGAGCCTCGCCGTAGACCTCCAAATAGCGCCTTGCTTGAATTTCGATGGTATATTCCTCCACGGCGATTTTCCGGCAATTCGCTGCCATCTTCTTAAGCCTTTCGTCGTCACTCAAAATCTCGGCAATTGCCTTTCGTAGATCGAGGGCATCGCCAGGTTTAGCCAGCGAACCAGTGAGCCCTGGCCTTACCAAATCGGGTATGCCCCCCACGGCAAATCCAACGACAGGAGTGCCACACGCAATAGATTCCATAGCCGTGTTGGGGAGGTTGTCCTGGAGCGACGGCACGACGAACACATCGGCTGCGCTATAGACATACGATAAGAATCTATCGTTGTTAAGCGATTCAACGTGAACATGCGGAATTCCCTGCAAGCTGGGCGGGTAACCTGGGCCAAGAGAGATGAGAAACAGGTTATCTCTCAATTTAGTTTCCGCCAGAGCCTCCGCAAGAATGTGAAACCCTTTTCGTGGATCATTCAGGCCGTCAGCGATGAAGAGAACGACTTTCGCGTCGGGTGGCACACAAAGGATCTCTCGGCTGACCGAACGACTCCTCGGAAAAAACACATCTGTATCCAGTCCATTAGGGATGACCGTGCAAGGGAAAGAAGACAAGAGAGCGCTTCGCTTCACTTCTTCCTTCAGCCACCGACTGGGGGTAACAATGTGCATCTGGGCGGGTCCTAGTCGTGAGTAGCATTCCCATTTTCGTTCCCACACCTGACGTGTCAAATCCGATTCGTTTGCTGACCCAAGTTGCGGGCAGGCCCCGCACTTCCCGGTGAATCTCCCGCAGCCCTTATCGTAGAAGCAGCCCCCCGTTAGAGAATCCATTCCGTGCAGCGTCCACACAACAGGTTTCCCTAAAGGGAGCGCCGCGAAAAACGACCGGTAATCCACAAAGCCAGAAATCCAATGAAGCTGGATCAAGTCATTCCCAGGAATTTGCTGCCAGAGGTCCCTGCCGTAAATCGTCCTGTCATCGGTGAAAAAGGTGAGCCCTGCGGGCGAGCTAGCCTGATAGCGGCTCGCCGCGCGGATGACGGTTCGCTTACGTACTGCGCGGCCAAGGCGACTTAGCATGTCTCCGGGAGGCTCATACCTCACAACTGAAGATTCATAGGAGATTTTTTCGAGGACAAACATGCAGGATTTCTGTCCGACCCGCTGCAAACCATCATGCAAACGATAAGCAGCACGTGCGGCGCCACCGCGGCGATCAAACGTGCTGATATGAACGACGTTCACGGTTTGACGGCTTCCATATACATCGAGTCAGGCTTGTATGTCGTCCCGTCTGCCTCGCTGTCCAAGCAGTATTGTGCCCAGTTGGGGATGCGGCTTTCCGTGGCCGCACATCGCTGCGGATCGCAGAACCCGCACTCCCGTAGCAGGCGGGCCAAAGAATACGTGTCGTACATCCACTGGTGAATTTCCCCCTGTCTCCGGAAACGTCCCACTCGCAGTGCTGCATAGTCTTCTTCGCTCAAAAAAATTCGGGCAAGCTTATTTCGGAAAACAGGTCCAAAATTGTGAAGAACATACTCTAATTTGGTGCGCAGGTGTTGAAATCCGTTCATGGGCGAAGGAGATTCTGCCCTAGCAGCCTTCATCGCCGCATGAGCTTCCGCCCCTGTGCGCTGGAGAACAAAGGCCCAATTGGGAATAATCTCTTGCCGGTAATACTCGTAGCATGCTCCGCCAGGCTGCTCCCGTACCGCCTGGTCATACATTTCCAGCATCACCCAATCATAGTTTTCTTTCCATCCAGCAATCCCCAAGGATGCCTTCTCCAAAGATTCCAAGTACAGCTGGGCGATCTTCTCCAGATCTGGAATGGCGACCCGAATAGTGCCACCTCGCCTTAACACCCGCTGGCACTCCCGCAAAAAGGTGCATGCAGTTTGTTTTGAAAAATGTTCTAGCACATGTGAGTGGTAGACCACATCGAACGTTTCATCAGGAAAGGGTACGCCCTCACGTAAGTCGTGAGGGCGCACAGCAGCTGACGGCGCAAAGAAATCCAAATTCTCCCAATCGGAATGAAAACGGCGACCGCAGCCAAGATTAAGATATGGCTTAGTCATTCTTTGCGGAACCAGTGAGCGGTATAGTCGACTTGATTCAACTTATATGGTAGTTGACGCCCAATAAAAAACTCGTCCACGGCCTTCTTACAACCGGGCCAGTGGCCGTAATCATCAAACGACACAAAGCCCCCTTGGACCACTCGATCGTAGAAAGTTTCGAGGCACAACTTCACTGATTCATACCAGTCCGCGTCAATATTGAGGATTGCGATCTTCTGCACTGCGACGCTTGGAAACGTGTCCTGAAACCACCCGCCCACAATGCGAACGCGGCTCATGTCTGCATTGACTCTCTTCAGTGCCTCGTTCACTCGGACAATATCGCCCACCTCCTTGCCAACGTGGGCCTTTGCCACGTCCCCATCCTCGACCGTAGTCTCCGGCATACCCTGAAAGGAATCTAGTAGCCAGACTGTACGGTTAAACCGTGACCGCGTCGCAAAATGAGCTAATAGGGCACCCGTACCGCCATTGCAGACTCCGCACTCCATAACGTCGCCCTCTATGCCTTCTTTTTCTATGCGCTGCGCTAAAACACACAAATTATGGATACGCTCTGGACCCACCAACGTGTAGGGCAGAATCCTTTCGGTTAGCCGCTTTTCCTGAAACCGATTCCAATACTCAGTTATTGAGCGCATCCGCTATTTTGATTAGCTCGAAGTAAAGCTACTCTCGAAACGGCATAGGTAGATACCCGGATAAATGACGGAATGCTGGCTGGTCTCTTCGCTCTCAACAAAATCAAGCGTAGTTGCGTTTTCAACGTGATCCACAATTTCGAGCATATGTCTTCCGAGGAATACCCCTACAAAATACTTTCCGGGCCTTAGCAGTACTTCCCGAAGCACAAACCGGGCTCGTCCTCTTTGTCCAGCGTTGAGACCCACAAATATTCCTTTTTGTGCAGTATTCGTGTCGATCACACGAAATCCATTGGTATCATAAAAAATTAGAGCCAAATTACAATCGACAAAGCCGGTTTCGCATTGGACCTCTACCTCTATGCTCAGATCGCAGCCGGGGCACGCGACTTCCATTGGCTCCCCTCTCGAGTCTAATGGTCGTATGGTAATGGAAGAAAACCGCGCTTTTCCGTTGCCTTCTCGGGGCCTCTCCAAAAGATTCGCCCCATTTCTTGCGACTTCCAAGGATTCTGAATAATAGAGAGCAGTCGCTTCCGCAACGGTGCCATCGAACTCGACAATCCCATCTCTCAGAAGCATGACACGGGAGGACAGAGCGCTGATCGCTCCCATATTGTGGCTCACAAGAACGACTGTGCGGCCCGCGCGGGCGACGTCGCCCATCTTTCCCATGCACTTCTTTTGAAACCGTATATCGCCCACCGCGAGAACTTCATCCACCAGCAGAATTTCAGGCTCCAGATGCGCCGCAACCGCAAACGCCAGCCGCACGTACATCCCGCTCGAATAGTGCTTCACCGGCGTATCAATAAACTTCTCCAGCTCCGCGAACGCCACGATCTCATCAAACTTTCGCGTGATTTCGCTCTTGGCCATTCCCAGGATCGCGCCGCTGAGGAAGGTATTCTCCCGGCCCGTCAATTCCGGATGAAACCCCGTCCCCACTTCGAGCAGCGAGCCGACGCGCCCATGTATCTCCGCCCAACCCGTTGTCGGCTTGGTGATCCTTGAAAGAATTTTCAGGAGAGTAGTCTTCCCCGCGCCGTTTCGCCCGATCAGCCCAAGCACTTCGCCCTCATTGACTTGCAAAGACACATCTTTCAGCGCCCAAAACGTTTCGTTCTTCTTGCGGCGGAAGCCGGAAAGCGGCGACTTCACGAATCGTTCCAGCGCATGCCGCAGCCCCGGATCAGCGGACAACCCCCGCCGGTATTCCTTCCCCAACCCTTCCCCGTGAATCACTGCTGTGCTCATCGTTCCTTTGTAATCCTTGCGAACACGTAAGTTTCCCCGCCTCTGGTAGACATCCCCGCTACGCCTGAAAACTTCTGGAGCACTTCACGCCGCCTGCCCATTTTTCTGCGCCATCACGAAATATGTGTAGGCCAGTGGACTAAGCAGCTTCCTCACCGCGCGATTGGATTCCAGAGCTTCCCATCGTATGGGGTTGCGGCCGGGGAGGAAAGGGAATTGGTGCACGGTTCCATCCGTGCCGAGAACGGTCCACCCTGCGCGCCGCACCCAGCCGAGAATCTGGGGGAACCACTGGCGGCGGTCGAAAGGCTGGTCGTCCTTGCGCGAGGGATGCCGGACCCGCGAGTAAACCTCGTACAGACCCATGAAATTGGCGTAGTTGGGGGTAGTCAAAAATAGTTTGCCGCCGGGGCGGGTAACGCGGTACATCCCCCGGATGGCGGATTGCACATCCGGCAGGTGCTCAATCGTCTCGCAGGAAATCACCAGGTCAAAAGTGCTATCGGCAAAGGGCAGGTTTTGAGCGTCGGCCTGAATGAGCGCTGCCGCCAGCGGGGCGTCTGCCGCACCGAGCTTCGTGCCGGCGACGCGCAAGGCCGAAGCAGAAAAATCGCAGCCGGTGACGCGAGCTCCAGCCCGCGCCAGCTCCCTGACAAAACCTCCGCGGCCGCAGGCCACCTCGAGGATGCGCAGACCGGCAACGCTGCCCAGATATTCGCGCACCAGCTGATACCACGGACTGGAGGCGTCTTCGTGACCTGGATTGGCGTCGTAGATCCGTCGATGCCAGATGTCATATTCGCTCTGGAGGCTCATATACGAGGCTCCGCGAGGCAGGAGCCAGCGGAGAAACCTCGCTGGTACCCTTTCCCCAGCCCCTCCCCGTGAATCGCCGCCATTCTCATCTTGCCTTGAGGCTTTCTAACGCCCATCCTCTCCCTTTTCAACCCTTTACAAGCCTGCAATTCCTATTGCGAATTTACTTGACAACTCAGTAACTACACGCTACCATGACCTGTGCTTGGTCGTCGTGGACAGATCGATTGTCCCCAGCCGCTCGACGTGCCCGGCGGCTTACCCCTTATCCTCGTTTCGTTTTTCCCAGGCCACAACTCCTTTAGAATCCGCACTTACCAAAAACGTGCTCCTAACCCTTTTAGAATCCGCACTTCCAAAACAAAGCACTTAAAACCCTTTGGAATCTGCAGTTACGAAAAAACCCGGGGGTGGGGGGCCCCTCCTTATCTCGTTACATCATTATTTTCTAGCTTCGCTCCTCCGCCTCACACTCGATCCGCGATCGCCCCTTCCATACGCTGGAAGAAAAACAGGCCGCCCAGCAGCACGAGCGCCACTCCGCCGGTGGATGCCAGTAGCAGCGCGCCGGGGGGCTGGCCGTGGCCTGTCAGCGCCCAGCGGAAACCGTCAATGACGCCGGCCATGGGATTGAGGCCGTACAACCATCGCCAGCGCTGGGGAACCAGCGACGAGGGATACGCCACCGGCGAGGCGAACATCCAGAACTGCATCAGAAAGGGAACGATGTACTTCACGTCGCGATAGAGAGCGTTGAGCGCTGACATCCACAGGCCGACGCCGAGCGCGGTGAACACCGCGAGGAGCACCAGGACCGGCAGCCACAGCGCGGCCAGGCCGGGCCGCATGCCGTAAATGGCGAGTACCACGGCCATCACCACGAAGCCGATCGCGAAGTCCACTAAGCCGGAAACGACGGCCGAAAGCGGGAGCACCAGGCGCGGAAAAAAGACCTTCGTGATGACGCGCTGATTGTCCACCACGATGCTGGTGCAGGACTGCAGCGCCGTGGAGAAATAAGTCCAGGGAACCAGCGCCGTAAAATAAAAAACCGGGTAGGGCAGGCCATCGGAGGGAAGTTTGGCGAGGCGCCCAAAAAAGAGCGTGAAGACGCCCATGGTCATCAGCGGCTGCAGCACGACCCAGGCCACGCCGATGACGGTTTGTTTGTATCGGACTTTGACGTCGCGCCAGACGAAGAAGTAAAGAAGTTCGCGGTAGGCCCACACTTCGCCGAGGCGCAGATCGAGCCAGCCGCGCGGCGGTTCGATGCGCACGATGGTGGGCGCGGCGTGCTCCACCGGAAGAGGCGATGCTGGTGCGGTGACCGAAGCCATCAAGTCTCAGCGGAACTCCAGGAGGAAATTAGCCCGTCCATCTGCGAAAAAGCAGGAGGGACCCCCCGATTAGAGTAGCAGAGATGCGCGCTCTGGCGATGCTTCCGTTGTGGGGCAGGCACTCTTGGTTGTCCGGCTTTCCCGTTTTCGTAAACGGGCGCGCCTCGAGGAGTGAGGCAAATCACCCGGTCAAGAAGAGTTGTGCAAAAACATGCGCTACAAAAACGAAAAGGCGCCCCCACTAGGTCGGGGCGCCTCGCAATCTGAATTTCTCTACCTTCCGGAAAAGATCGTTGTTATGCCTTCTTTTCTTCCGCAGGCTTCTCAGCCGGGGTGGCGGCTTGCGGAGGAGGCGGCGTCGACTGCGCCTGCGCACCGGACATGCCTTCCTTGAATCCGCGCACGCCTTCGCCCAGTCCGCGCATCAACTCAGGAATCTTGCGCCCGCCGAATAGAACCAGAATGACGATCGCGACGATCAACAAATGCATTGGGCTGTCCCACATCGGGCACCTACCTTTCGCGCCGGATTCCACAAACCCGCGCGCCGCGGCTTTGCGCTACATACATTCAAAGTATAACACGCTCATCCCCGGCCCGGCGCGTCACCCGCTCCCGGTCCAGGTATTCAAGCAGCGGAATTGCGTACTTGCGCGTGATACCCGTCAGGTCCTTGAATATCGGGACGGATATTCGCTCGCCCTTCGCCTTTTTATACCCGGCAAGCTGCACCTTGAGCTGTGCCAGCGCATCGCGGTGAAAAATGAGCTCCACGCTCACGCGGACCAGAATCTTCTCGCGCAACAAAATTTGCAGCAGCTTCTCTGTACGCCTCGCCTCCACGGAAAGTTTTGCAAGCACCTCTTTCACCGACGGGACGGCCAATCCCGCATCGGCAAAGGCCTTCTCGATATCTGCCTTTGCCTGCGCTTCTTCCGGCTGCAATGCAATCTGGGCTCCTGCCCGCTTCACCAGCTCGCCCTGCAAATCTATTTTCTTTTCCAGCGCCAACTCTTCGAGCGCCGCGCGAAACGTCTCCGGCCGCACGCGTTTTCCGAGGCTCGCGCGCAAATCCTCCCGCGCAATTCCCGGAGACAGCGGATTCTCTTTGTGGAACCGTTCGACGCGCTCGCCAATTTTCCGGCGCAAGTCGTCGAATGCCTTTCTACTCAGCAGGAACAGTGGCTCCGCGGATACGACTTTGATCGCTCCGGCTGTAGCAAGCTTCTGGGCAGCCTCTCGAATCTCCGGCTCCAACCAGCCTGTCCGCGCGACGGTCTCTTCCATCCCCAATCCCAGCAACGCGCGCTCGGTCATCGCGGCCAGCATGGCTTCGCGCTTCCCGTTTTCCAGCGTTTCGAGATACGCCGTTCGTCCCGTGTCTCGCGCCATGGGACGCCTTGCCAGCGCATCCACAATCACGCCTCCCCCAATCGTGATGACCGGCGAAAATTGCCGCACGATGAATCGGTCCCCAGGCAGCAGCAATACGTCCTCCTGCAGGCGCAAATGGCCCAGAGCGCTCTGCCCAGGCGACAGTGCGCTTTCGCCATAAAGAAAAACTTCTGCGATCGTCTCCGCAGTCCCTGTATGGAAATGCACACGCGCGCGATGCTTCAGCTTGCGCGCGGAAGGCAGCAGCGTGAGCCGCACATCCATCCTGCGCGTGGTACGAAAATGTCCCGGCGCAGCCAGCGTCATTCCGCGCTTCACATCGGCGTGATCGATTCCCGCAAGATTCACCGCCGTGCGTTGCCCCGCAATGGCGCGCTCCACGGATTTCCCGCCCGATTGCACGCCGCGCACGCGCAGTCGCTTGCCTCCAGGGAAAAGTTCAACTTCATCCTCTGGGCCTACGCTGCCCGAATTCAGCGTACCCGTCACCACCGTTCCGAACCCCTTCATGGCAAACGCCCGGTCGATCGGCAACCTGAAGTATCGCGCGGCGTCCTTTCCAGGGATTTCTGTGGCCACGACGTGCAGTGCCTTCCTTAGCTCCGCGAGCCCGGCACCCGTCTTGGCGCTCACTGGAATCATCGGCGCGCGCTCGAGAAACGAACCGCGCAAATACTCTTCCACTTCCAGCCGCACCAGACCGAGCATGTCCGCAGAAACCAAATCGCCTTTCGTCAGCGCCACGACGCCCCGCGTAACGCCCAACAACCGGCAAATATCGAAATGCTCCCGCGTCTGCGGCATGATCGATTCATCCGCTGCAATTACAAGCAGCACCAGATCGATCCCCGCCGCGCCCGCCAGCATGTTGCTCACAAAGCGCTCGTGCCCCGGTACATCCACCAAGCCGAATCGGACGTCATTTTCTTCTAGAAAGGCAAAGCCGAGATCGATCGTAATCCCGCGCCGCTTCTCTTCCGCCAGCCTGTCCGGATGCGTTCCCGTCAACGCCTCTACAAGCGCGGATTTGCCGTGATCAATGTGTCCCGCCGTCCCGACAATCACACTTTTGCTTTGAATGGACATGGAGATTTGCAGTTCGTCCGCGTAGGGACATGGCATGCCGTGCCCGCATCGCGACTCCTAAATCAAACGAAAGAACCTGTCGCTTGCGATGCTACTGGAGAGAGGAAGAAGGGGTCAAACTTCGCAAGCCGGCGACCATGCTCGGTGCGGGGGAAAGGATCTATCTACTTAGCTGCGGCGATTTCGTCGACGATGGCTTGCGCGGTGGCGCGAGGATCTTCTGCGGCTAGAATCGGCCTGCCAACTACGATGTAGTCCGCGCCAGCTTTGATGGCTTCTGTCGGACTGGCAGTGCGCGCCTGATCATCGTGTTTTGCAGCCGCGCCATCATTCTCTTTGGGCCGCACACCCGGCGTCACGATCAAGAACTCGCGTCCGCAGGCTTTGCGAATCGCTCGCGCTTCCTGCACGGAGGCCACGACTCCATCCACACCAACCTCTTTTGCGAGCCGGGCCAGTTTCACCACTCGGCTCTTCGGCGGGCCGCCGATTCCGACTTCCTTCATCGATTTCTGATCCATGCTGGTGAGCACCGTCACGGCCAGGAGACGCGGCCGGTCGGCACCCATCGGAACGCCAGCACTGATGGCTTGCACGGCCGCTTCAAGCATGGCGCGGCCACCGAGTGCATGCACGTTGACGAGCTGCACGCCGGTCATGGCAGCGGCGGAAAGCACAGCACCGGCAACTGTGTTTGGAATGTCGTGGAATTTCAGGTCGAGAAAGATGCCCGGTCCCAGCGCGGCGATTTCTTTCACCGCCGCAGGCCCTGCAGCGGTGAACAGTTGGTTGCCGATCTTGAACATTCCGACAAGATCGGAAATCTGTTTGGCGAACTTTGTGGCAGAGGATAGAGAATCAAAATCCAGTGCGACGATTAAGCTGCTGCGGGGATGGGCGTCGAAGCTCAAGGTCATGTGAGACCCCGATTTCGGCGGGGTCAGTGTTTCTGTGGCAACTCCATCAATTCGAGCCGAACCTGGCTCACGCCCGAGTTAATCAAACCGATCTTCCGGGCTACGCGATAGGATACATCAATTTCGCGTCCTTCTTGATAAGGACCTCTGTCGTTGATGCGTACTAGTTCAAACTTCCCGTTCCGGGGATTCACCACCCGGACGATGGAGCCGAACGGAAGATTCGGATGGGCGGCCGTCAGGGCCTCGCAGTCGAAGTGCTCCCCGTTGGCGGTCTTCTTTCCATTGAAGCCCGGTCCGTACCAGCTAGCGTTGCCGACCCAGGTCTTCACCGGCTTAACTGGAGTGCTCAAGTGCGCCACCAAGGGGGCATCCATGACAGGAACGATGAGGAACATAAGGAGCACCCATCGGAAAGCGGCCCAGAAAACAAAGAGTGGTCGTCTCATAGTGTGTTCTTTGTGCTACTCATATCCCAAAAAGTGTATCGCAAGATCGTCGTTATGTCAACCAAAATCTGCGAAAACTTTTCCCCTTATCTCATTGACAGTAAACGTTTTAGCTCTGAAAAGAGCCCTCTCCAAGTCCTCGACAAGTCGCTGACTGACCCCAGGGTCAGTAAAGCTGGCCGTCCCGACCTGTACCGCAGTCGCACCTACAGCCAGATACTGAAGCACGTCCTCGACCGTCTCTATACCGCCAACACCTAAGATTGGTGTCTTTATCGCCTTATACGTTTCCCAAACCAAGCGCAGGGTGATCGGCCTAATAGACGGGCCGGAAAGACCCCCGGTTTGGTTTCCAAGGCAAGACTTTCCGGTCCAAGGGTCCACCGCCATGGCTGGATAGGTGTTCGCCACGGTCAGAGCGTTAGCTCCAGCGCTCTCCGCCGTTCGCGCTATAAGTCCAATGTCTGCAACCATCGGCGAAAGCTTCACCCACAGAGGCCGCTTGGCCGCAGCCTTCCGCGCCGCACCAACCACCTCGGCTACCAGGCCTGGGTCACCCCCAAACTGCATGCCCCCCTTCTTCACGTTGGGACAGGAGATGTTCAGTTCATAGGCGGCCAGCCCCTCGGCATCCTCGAGGATCCGGATCACCTCGACGTAGTCCTCGACGCTGTAGCCGAATACATTGGCTATGATCGCTGTATCGTATTTTCTTAATATTGGTAGTTTTTCCAGGACAAACGCCCGCACCCCTATATTTTGGAGTCCGACGGCGTTTAGCATCCCAGACGGAGTCTCGCAAAGCCGGGGCGCGGGGGCACCTTCCATGGGTTCGCGGGAGAGGCCTTTGACGACGATGCCGCCGAGACGGTTCAGGTCCACCAGGTGGGCAAACTCGACCCCGTAACCGAACGTTCCGCTGGCTGCGAGAATGGGATTCCGCAGGCGCACCGCGCCGACATGCACGGTCAGATCAACGGCGACTGCGGAGGTCACTTCGCGCGAAAGAATAACACGAACGCGCTAGTTCGAGACATGATTTCGGTTGTGGATTCGAGGCACGAATCCGCGTAAGTTCTCTCATTCGCAGGGAGCATTCATGCTCGCGCGATTCTGGCTTTGGGCAGAAAAAAGTCGCTGGCGGCTTTCCGGCTCATTGTTTGTCATAGGCGCTGCTAACGCGGCCGGCTTCTTCTGGAATTACCACCGTTCTCCCATTTTCGCGTTCTTCGATGTGTTATTCGCGATTGTTTTTCTTGGAGCTTCCGCCTGGTATTTGCTCAGCGGCACCGGCCCGTAACGAAATCCTATTCTTCTTTTGATTTGCTTGGCTTAGGCACCCGCTGGGTAAGCGCTTCGCCCAATTCGCGCCCGTCACGCGGTGCCAAGGTAATTCCACAGAGGGAAGCTAAAGTCGGCGCGATGTCCGCTGGGCTCACCCCGACGTAGTATTCCCCCGGCCGTATCCCGTAGCCCATCAATAGAATCGGAACATGCTGGTCATAGTTGTACGGTGTCCCGTGTCCCGTGCCGTAGGAGCGCGTCTTTCCCACTGCCGTCCCATCCATCAACCAGTAAGCCTTTGGCACGATGAAGAGATCCCCGCTGCGGCCAGGCAAATAACTATCCGCCATCGCTGCCAGAAGCGGACTTTGCGTGGCAGGACGGTTAGCCAATTGTTCGGCCCGAAAGACTCCCGCGACACCCGGCGCGCTGCTGATCGCATCCAACACGGCGCTCATCGCGGCTGCGTCGCCTTTCAACTTGTCGTAGACACCGGGCACAAAATAAATGTCGCTCCCCGTGATTCGCGCAATCGCCGGCTTCGGATAATTCAAAGGCTCGAGCGCCTTTTCGATTCGCTCCTGCACGTCGGGCAAGTGCAGGACACCAGCGTCAGCGCCCGTTTTTTGCATGTCTTCGGGAACCGGCACGACACCATGGTCCGCGCTGAGAGCGACCACGTAATTTCCCCTGCCAACTTTCTTGTCTAGGCTCGCAAATAGTTCAGCAAGATCCTGGTCCAACCGCACTAGAACGTCTTGAATCTCCCAGCTGCGTGGGCCAAAGGCATGCCCCACGTAGTCCACGGAAGAGTAGCTCACGCCCAAATAATCCACGCCGCCGCTTTTGCCCAATCCCAGCGAGTCCACAGCGTTTTCTGCAAGCTTCGTCAAATACGTGTCGGCAAACGGGCTCGCCGCCCATTGCTCGTAGAACGTTTCGTCCGGCTCATTGCTTGCGGCTTTTCCACGCAATGGGTGCGGAAAGGTAAGTTCCCATCCCTTCGGAGGCACAGCGCCGATCGCTTTTTCGTCGTACCAATAAGCGCTTTCAGGGAGCGACAGAGTCCACGACTTTCCGTAGTCTTCCTTCACCGGATGGGCGCTCGCGTACGCCTCGATGAACGGCATCGTTCCATAGGCACTTGAAGTCACCCATCCTCCGCTATCAAACCATGTCGCGGCGTCCGCCTTATGTCCTGCCATCGTGATGGCCGCGCGTGCCTTCAAGGAGAACGTCACCACTCTTGTCGCGCTGCCGCGCTGGAATTTCAACTCTTCCGCAAATGCCGGAACTTGCATTCGCCAAGCGGAGTCTCCGCCCTTCGGACTCGTGCCCGCGTAACCTATATTCGTGGCCTTCGGATCCGCCGTGCATGTGACCATTTTCTGCGCGTCACGGTCCCACCAGGCGTTGGCAACCATGCCATGAGTCGCTGGCAAGGCGCCCGTGGAAATCGTGGCATGTCCAACACAGGTCTCGGTCGCCGCGTAGGGGTACGCCGCGTCGCGGAACCATGCGCCTTCCTCGACCAGGCGCTTCAATCCACCCTTCCATTGTCCTTGGAATTTGTCCACGTAATCCCCGCGCATCTGGTCGACCACTAGCATCACTACAAGCTTTGGCCCCACCGCCTTTGCTGCGACCGTCTTCTGCGCCTGTCCGCCAGCGCGTTGCACCCAAGATGTGCCTGCCAAGAAGAACAGAATTGCTCCACAGCATGACAGCATGGATTTGCAGCTAGGCCGCAACGCCCCTTTAACGAACATCTTCACCTCGCTAAATGTGTTTCGCGGTAGTTTATCATGGCGTTAAAGACGCTGATGGTAGGACGGGCATTCTTGCCTGCCGACTGGCTGTCTCTCGCCTCTACCGGCCGCCAGCCACGTTGCATACATTTCTAAGCTCAAACGCGACAGATAAGAATGTCTGTCCTGCCTGCATGCCCCGGAGGCTTGTGCTAGGATTACCCGACCATGCGCATCGTCGAAAAAGCCCAACTGATGTCTGCCTCGGAGATCGACCGTACCCTGAGGCGCTTGGCCCATCAAATCGTCGAGAAAAGCGGTGGGACCAAGCATCTTGCCTTGATCGGCGTACGCCGGCGCGGTGTGCCTCTGGCCCAGCGCATCGCCCAGGCCATGCGTGGCATTGATGGCGTTGACGTCCCCGTAGGCACGCTGGACATCACGCTCTATCGCGACGACCTTTCCAAAGTCGCGCCCCAGGCTGTTCTACAGTCCTCGGATATTACTTTCGGCGTCGACGGCATGGACCTTGTCCTCGTCGACGACGTCCTCTACACCGGCCGCACCATCCGCGCGGCCATGAACGGCCTCTTCGATCTCGGGCGTCCCCAGCGAGTTTCTCTCTGCGTGCTCATCGACCGCGGCCACCGCGAAATGCCTATTGAAGCGCAGTTCGTCGGCCGCACGGTGCAGACCAGCGAAACGGAAATCATCGAAGTGCGTCTCCGCGAGATTGATGATGAAGAGCGCGTCGTGCTTGTCGACCGCCAGGAGCCCTAGTTGAAAGAGGATTTTTCGCACCATCGCCAAAGAGTGCAAATGTGACCTTTCGTTTCCGCGATCTCCTGGCGCTTGAACCGCTCTCCGCGGACGAACTCACTTTTCTTTTGGACCAGAGCAGGCCGTTTCAAGCCATCCAACGCAATCCACTTAAAAAACTCGCCACGCTTCGCGGCAAAACGGTCGCTCTGGCGTTCTTCGAGAACTCCACGCGCACGCGCATCAGTTTCGGCACCGCCGCTTCGCGCCTCGGCGCGGATACCATGAACCTCCAGGCAGAATCTTCCAGTGTGAAAAAGGGCGAATCGCTTCTTGATACCGTGCAAACGCTCGACGCCATGAAGCCTGATTGCCTGGTCATGCGCCATGCTTCTTCCGGCGCCGCTGACTTCGTTGCGCGCCACCTGGACATCCCCGTGATTAACGCGGGCGACGGCACGCACGAACATCCCTCGCAAGGGCTGCTCGATGCGCTCACGATCCGCGACCGCCTGGGCAAAATTGACAACCTCAACGTCACGATTCTCGGCGACCTCCAGCACAGCCGCGTCGCCCGTTCGAACATCCATCTTCTCGGAAAATTTGGCTGCCGCTTCACGCTCTGCGGACCCGCCATGTGGGTTCCCCAAGAACTCGAAAGAATCGGCGCTCCGGGCGTCTCTATCCGCAGAGTTTTCAGACTTGAGGAAGCTCTCGAAGATGCGGACGTGGTTCTCGTGCTTCGTGTGCAGACCGAGCGCATGCACGAACCGTCCATCTCCAACGAAGATTATGTTCTGGGCTACCAGCTCAATGCCGAGCGACTTCGCCTAGCGAAGCCGAACGCGCTCGTCCTCCACCCCGGCCCCATGAATCGCGGCAGCGAAATAACGCCAGAGGTCGCCGACAGCCCCCAGTCCTGCGTTCTCGAGCAAGTCACTAACGGCATCGCTGTGCGTATGGCGCTTCTCTTCCTGCTGATTACCGGCGCAACCGAAGACAGCGGACAGCTCGCAGCCCCCGGCGCGGAAGAAGCACTAGCGCCGAGAAACCGCCGCTCCACCGATAAAAAGGATCTTTCGCATGCTTCTGATTAAGAACGGCCGCGTCATCGACCCCGCTTCGGAAACCGATGCCGCGCAAGATATTCTTCTCGACGGCGAAAAAATCGTTGAACTCGCCGCGCCCGGCAAACTCACGAGCGATCACAACAACGCCCAGGTCTTCGATGCGACGGGGCTCATCGTCGCGCCTGGCTTCATTGATCTTCATGCGCATCTGCGCGAGCCCGGCCAGGAATCCTCGGAAACGATTGAAACTGGAACGCGCTCCGCGGCGCGCGGCGGCTTCACCGCCGTCTGCTGCATGCCCAACACCAAGCCGGTCAATGACAACGCCAGCGTGACGCGGTTCATTCTCGACCGCGCCAAAACCGCGGCAGGCGTACGTGTTTGGCCCATCGGCGCCGCCAGCGTCGGCAGCAAAGGCGAAGCCATCGCCGAAATCGCCGCCATGAAAGAAGCCGGCATCGTGGCGGTTTCCGACGACGGAAAACCCATCGCCACCGCGAAGCTGACCCGTCAGGTGATGGAGTACTGCCGTTCGCTCGATATTCCGGTGATCGAACATTCCGAAGATGTTTCGCTGGCCGCCGGAGCCGTCATGCGCGAAGGCGTTACGTCGTCGCGTCTCGGTTTGCGCGGAATGCCAGCCGCCGCCGAATCCGTCTGCGTTGCGCGCGACGTTCAACTCGTCGAACTCACAGGTGCGCGTCTTCACGTAGCGCATCTCTCCGCAAAGGCTTCACTCGAACAAGTCCGCGGGGCCAAGCAGCGCGGTCTGCGTGTGAGTTGCGAGGTCACACCGCATCACTTCACTTTGATCGACGAGGACGTGCAGTACGACTCGCGCTACAAGATGAATCCGCCGCTAGCCGCCCGCGAAGACCGCGAAGCGCTCATCGCCGGCCTCGCCGACGGCACCGTCGACGCGATTGCCACCGATCACGCTCCTCACGAACCCGCCCTCAAGGACGTCGAGTTCGACAAAGCCCCCTTTGGCATTCTCGGCTTCGAGACCGCCATCGCTCTCTCTCTCGAACAACTCGTCCACACCGGCCGCCTCTCGCTCATGCGCATGGTCGAGCTGTTCACCGCCGGTCCCGCGCGTGTCCTCGGCCTCGAGCGCAGAATCGCCGCCGGCCAACCCGCCGACCTCACCATTCTTTCCACCACTCACGAATGGACCTACAACGTAAACCAATCCCCCAGCAAATCCCGTAATTCTCCTTTCGATGGCCGCACGTTCAAAGGCGCGCCGATGGCCACCATCGTCGCCGGCCGCATCATCCACAAACTTTAGGGGCGGGGCTTGCCCCGCCCGGTGTGCAGTTTCGCTACCCACGGATAGGTTCTCTCTTCTGCAGCATCATCAAAATCCAAAATCCCGCCGCTCCCGCTGCCAGGTGCTTCAGCGTGTGACCGCTAATCGTATGCCCGTCGAACGAGAAAATCTGCCGGTCCGCCGTTTCGACGATTTTCGCCAGCACATAAAAACAGAAAATCACTGCAAATTCCCAACTGCGCGTGTACCGCGGCGGCAACAAAAGCAAGACTGGCAAAACCAGCACCGCATACACCTGCACCGCCGCGTACGCCCGCAAATCTCCCGCGCCTCGCGTTTCGCTGTACCACCACAAGACCACGCTCCCGGCACCGATCAAAAGTAACAGCGGTAGCAAATAAAAGCCGGCTGCCACTCTCACGCGTTCCGAAATCATCGCCGAGACCAATCCCATGAAGGCGAGCGTCATCGGCAGGCGGTCCCAAACCAACCGCGCATTGTCGGGAGCCAGATGGTAGTAACCTGATCCAAATGCCGTAAGGAACAAGCCCAGGAATAAAAAGACGTACGCCCATCGCTCGCGCGGATCGATAAACTGCTCATGGCCTGATTTTCGAAACAGAAAAACTAATCCCCAGGCGCCGCCCAGGGCAAACAGAAGATTGGAAGCCACGTCTCCGAAGTTCGGGATTCCCAGCCAGGCCCGTTGATCCGCGAAGTCATGATAGGACTGCGGTTGAGGGATGCGAGGCATGAGCATGGCGGCCGCTACCACCAAAATCGTGAGCCCGGCCAAGACCCACACGCCCGTTCGCCGCGAAATCAATTTCGCCTCGCCCCGGGCCGAGAAGGCCCCGCTGGAGCCTCATTTTAATTAATTCCTAACAAACTCCTCAGGATTTTCTTGCCCTTCCGCTCCTACTCTACATCTTGTGCGGGCAGCCCATTCCCGCCCGCGCAGAGTGAGCTAGATATGTCTGTCACAGTATTTCTCGCGTTTTGCATTCTTGGATGCGATTTTCTTCTGTATGTCCTGTACCAATTCACCTACGGAGAAAAGCGAAGGGGCCTCGCCCGCCGATCGGCTGCACGGAAGAGCGCCATGAATCAGCCAGACGCTCGGCCGTTTTTAGTGGCTTCCCGCAAGAGCGCGATGGGAGGGGCGCACCGGCTCGAGAGCGTGCGCCGGGAAACCGTTCGGGGAGAGCAAAGCGATTCTGGCCAATTCAGTGAAGTACGGGCTTACCGGCGCATTGCGTCCTCTTTTGCGCAAGCCAAGCGGTAAGCGTTCCTCGCGCGTACCTCGTCCCACAGCAAGGCCTCCCCTCGGAAGCTGGCCGGTATTTAGCCACGCGCACAAAGCGCTATCCACGCAGCCAAAGCAGCGAGTTTTTCTTCGGCCCGCCAAGAACCTTCGTGTGAGTCACCCAGACAAGCAATCAACTTTTTTGCTGCTACTGGCGACTTGCCCAGCGCAGTCGACGCAGTCACGTATGCAGTCTTTTCCAAAAGTACCTTTGACGGGATCCCGTGCTCGCGAAGCGCATCCTCGAGTACTGTTTGGAACAACTGGCCTTCCAGAGCATGCGCACGGATGTGCTCATTGTGAAGAGTCGCCGGGTCCACGAGACTGCCAGCCACCAACCCGGCTCCCCTGACGCCATAGCCATCGGCGTTTGCCTGTTTCAAGATCCCTTCGACAGATTTCTTTGCAGCATCGGCTACAACTTTTCGCAATTTTTCTGTCAGCGGCTTTGCTTCTTTCTCAGGAAGCTCCAGCGCTGCGTGGTGAGGTTGCTTCGATTGAGGAATCTTCGGATCGGAAAGAAGCACAGCCTGACATTTGACCAGCTTCGGCGCGCTCGCTGGGCCTGTCAGCAACACCGCCATCGCCCAACCGGACTTCACGCGAAAACCGAGCGCCGCGGGGGTCGGCTTGCTGATTTTCGCCAAGGCCCTTCCTCCCTCTTCATCGCGCACGGGGAAACACTTGCTCCAGGCGGCGCGAATTCCCCGTTACTTCCCCCGCGCCACTTGATAACGCAGTTCCACGACTCCGTCGGAAAACGCTTCGCTCGATAGCAGCTTCAGCCGAATCAACCGGTGGCGCGGCTGAATCAGCGGAATGCCTTCCCCGATCAGAACCGGAATTACTCTGATGTTGAACTCGTCGATTTCTCCTTTGTCCAAAAAAGAAGCAATGATTTCGCCGCCACCCATCATCCAGATGTTCTTGCCCCGCTTCTTCCGCAGTTCCTGCGCGAACGCCTTAATCGCCTCGCCGACAAACTCGAATCCTGCCACCTTCGATTCCTGCGCTTGCCGTGAAAAAACGTAGTTCTGGATGCCGGCGCCGAATCCCGATGCCATCCTCTTCTCCATCCCCATGTCGATTCCCTTGCTGTATGTTTTGCGTCCCCACAGGATCGTATCGATGCTCTTGAAGAACTCGCCCATCCCGTAATTTCCCTTGGGCCTCGGACGGTCGAGCCACGCCACGTCGCCGTCGGGCCGCGCGATATAGCCGTCCACGCTCGTCGCAATAGAAACGATGATTTTTCGTTCGGTTTTCATGCTGGTCCGCCCGTGCCGCTTGCGTCGGCTTAGGCCGGAATTCGCCTGGGTTCTTCGTCAGGCAGCGCGAGGGACTTTAGTGCGCCGCGGGCTCCGCCGCCGGATGCAATCCGTGTTGCGGCACTTCATGGATGCCGCGCGCGGGCGGCTCAATCCTCTGGCGGTAGAAATGGTCGAGCGGGAGCCGGCCTTTCCCGACGGGATACGCTTTTTCAATCGCCTTTGTCGCGTAAGCTTTCGCAAGCGTCGCCGCTTCGACCAGCCCCCGGCCCACTGCCAGGTGCGCCGCCAGCGCCGATGCAAATGTGCAGCCGGTTCCATGCAGTTGCTCTTCGTTGACCCGCTCGCCGGGCAACGTCACCATGTCCGTGCCGTCGAAAAGAACGTCCGTCGGCCGGCCCATGTGGCCGCCTTTGACGATCACTGCTCGCGCACCCATCTCCGCAATTTTCCGCGCCGCCGCTTCCATGTCCGCCACGTCCTTGATCGTCATCCCGGTGAGAATCTCCGCTTCGGGCACATTCGGCGTAACTACGCTTGCGCGCTTCAACAGTTCCGCCGCGACGTATTTCACTCCAGCCGCATCCAGCAACTCCCGCCCGCTCGATGATTTCATCACCGGATCGTGCACCACGTGCGCAAAGGTGTGCGCATCCAGAAATTCCGCCACGGTCGCCGCATTCCCGCGGTTTCCCAGCATCCCGATCTTGACCGCCGCGATGTTACAGTCCTTCGCAAGCACCTCGAGCTGCGCCTTCAGCGTCGCGGCTGGAATGTTGTGTACATCTTCCACGCCCTGCGTGTTCTGCACCGTCAGTGAAGTGATCGCCGCCACTCCATAGCATCCGTGCGCCGCAAACGTCTTCAAGTCCGCCGCCGTCCCCGCACCGCACGACGGATCAAATCCCGATATGGTTAGCAAAATCGGCGGCGCGGTATGTGCATGTCCGTTCGTACTCATTTTTCGTGCTTCGCAGCACCCCTCGAAGAAAATTGCCGGTCGCGCCACCCGGGCGCACCGGCATTTGCGAATGTACGCGCCTCCTTCTCCGCGTGCAACAAGAATTTAATGGTAGAATCATCTCGTTACAGAAGTCGGCCGCGGCGGTCCGCTACTTCCATCAAAATCTAAAGAGGAGTCCCTATGCGCTGTGCGCCGCACGTCTCTTTCTGCATTTTTTTCATTTTGTTTGTTCTTTCTGTCGGTATTCGAGCCCAGTCAAACCCCTTGGTCGATACCGTCCGACAGCTTCGCCAAATCGAAACCCGCCAGGATGGTTGGCCCTCCACGGATGTCCCGTCCCTTGCTCAAAGACTTCTGCCCGAACTGAAAAGCCAACTCCGCGCACTCGTTGTGCGCACCGTCAATGAGCACGCCGCGGCCGCGCCCGAAAGCCTGCGTACTTTTCTGCTGGCCAGCTTCAAAGACGCCGGGGTTGGCGCGCTCTCCGAAGAACAAGTCGAGAATAATTACAACGCCGACGCTGAGAAATACGGCTACATCTCCGACGTCCGGGTACATCAGCCCAGGCGGCATTTCGATTTACTGCTGGTAGATGTGAGCCTAGCGATTCCTTGCGGAGATGACCATTCCCTCACCGTGTTTCAGCTTATGGGTTCGGCATGGCAACCGGCCATCGCCGCCGATGCCAATGGCTACTCCGAAGTGAGCGGTGCTCAAGGCTGGTTGAAATACGCTATCTCGCCCCCAGATGCCGACGGCAACTGGTTTCTCGTCACAGCAAATGCCACGCCTTGGTGCTCGTCCTTCTGGCAGGGCCTGCACTACAAGGTCCTTCGCCCCGGCTCTTCTCCAGAGACTCCTCAAGTCCTGCTCGAAGAACATCGCGGCGTTTACCTCGGCGTGGACGAGCCTTTTCGCCTCACCATCACGTCGCGGGGATTTGAGATTCACAACGTCGAGAGTCAAGGCCTCGATGCAAGTCTGCTGACTCGCATTCATGTCCAGAAATATAAAGTCGAAGCGAATAAGGTCAGTCGCATCCCTCCCTTCGCCTTATCTCCTGAAGATTTCCTGGACGAATGGTTCGATCTGAAGTGGGAAGAGGCCTCTCCATGGATATCGACTCGGGACGATTCCGAGCTTCACCGCTGGCACGAGCGATTCGCTTCTCGTCGCGAAGATCACGATTTCTTCACGGAATTTGATTTCGTTCAGCCATGCTTCGCCGCTGGCAGCGATGCTCGTTGGCAAATCGGTCTGTCTCTGGAGGGTTCATCAGAAAAAGATCTTCCGGAAGACGTTCCCGAAGAGCTTTTCTTCACCGTCGTCAAACGCGATGGCGCATTTTACATTGACGGCGTGGCTGAAGAACGCCCAGGAGGTTGTCCCGGGGAATCGCGCCCTCGGGGGTATTCTTTGAATTCGCCGCTGCCCTGATTTCGTTGGAACCGGCTGCTCACCGTCGTAACTTACGCTACGCGCCAAAAACAGACTGCAGCGTCTCCGCGAGGGCGAAAGACTGGCTAACGGCAGATTGCGTCGAGCTTGTCCATCGGTCGATCGACGTGAGGCGGATACTTCAGACCCTTGGCTTCGGTCAATTGTTCGAGGAATGTGCCACCGTGCAGCAGCGCCGCATCCGGATCACTTTGGTAAGCCGGATCTTTTTGCGCCTCTTCGAGAGTTATAAAATCAAATCCCTGTTTCTTGAAAAGATCGAGCAGGTCGGGGAGCATAATACTGTCCAGCGCGCCGATGTGCAGCAGCAGCACATACTTAATGTCCTTGCCAAAAAGCATCACGGACAGTTTCCGGTCCAGCGCGATGTCGTCCTTCGCCGTACTTAAATAGCTCGACTTCAGCCACTCAATACTCTGTGTGTCTTGCTTCACCACGCACCGCGCATACGGGTTGTTCCAGGCGTAGTCCCCGAAATCCAGCGTCACCTGCGCGATCTTGTACCCGTGGTCAGCCAGGTACTTCCGCACCGCGTGTCTTTTTTCCAGCGTATCGCCCTCATGCAAATAGGGATACCGAAACCAATGCCAGTCTCGCGCTCCCATAAACACCCGCAACGGAGCTTCATTCATGCCAATTTCGTCCTCAAATTCCTGCACGCTCGCGGTATTCAAATCGATGTGAGAGAACGTGTGATTGCCGAGGGCAAGTCCGGAATTGACCCACGTTGCAAGCAAATCGGCTTTTTTTTGGTCACCGCCGATATTCTTTTCGTTCATAAAGCCGTAAACGCCCGGCACGCCCTTGGCCTTAAACGTCTCAATGAATTTCTTCGCAATTTCCGTTCGCGTCGTATTGGAAGGCAAATCGCCGTGCACCGGCAAATCATCGACCGTAATCGCCACTTGCACGCGCTGTTGTCCGGCCGCCGCCGAAATCGCCAACGCAGTAAACAAAGGTGCACACAGCCACCGCGCGAAAACGCGAAGGCCGCTGCCGAATTTGGATTTTGTGTTGTTCAAAGTAAGAATCAGGGGAACAGCCCGCGCACGAGCGTCGCTTCCGCCACGCGCCCAACCGCCAAAATCATCGCGCCAGCCCGCGGCGGCACATGATGCTTCCGCATCGTCTCTACCATCTCGTGGAACGCCTTCACCATGCTCTTCTGTAAGCGCGCGTTCACTTCCTCCGCGTCCCACATGAGCCCTTCCATGTTCTGCACCCATTCGAAGTAGCTCACCGTCACGCCGCCCGCATTCGCCAGAATGTCTGGTAACACGGTAATCCCGCGCCGCGCCAAAATTTCATCCGCGTGCGGAGTCGTCGGCCCGTTGGCAGCCTCGGCCACAATCCGCGCCTTCACCGCTTCCGCGTTGTGCAGCGTAATCACGTTTTCCAGCGCCGCCGGCACGAGGATGTCGCACTTCATCGTCAAAAGGTCGTCGTTGGTCATGCGCGACGCGCCAGGCATCCCCACCACCGTCCCCGACCGCTCCTTATACCGAATCGCCTTGATCGGATCGATCCCCCGCGAATTCGTCACGCCGCCACGCGTGTCGCTCAAAGCGATAATCTTCGCCTTTTTCTCAGCAAACAACCGCGCCGCCGTCGAGCCCGCGTTTCCAAATCCCTGGATCGCCACCGTCGCCCCGCGCAGCGGAATCTTCTTCAACTTGCACGCTTCCTCCACGACATACAGCAACCCGCGCGCGGTCGCCTCGCTCCGTCCTTCCGACCCGCCGATCGACACCGGCTTCCCCGTCACCACTCCATGCACGGAATGTCCCACCGTCATCGAGTACGTATCCATGATCCACGCCATTGTCTGCGCGTCCGTATACACATCCGGCGCCGGAATATCCATCGTCGGCCCGATGATCGGCAAAATCTCGCTCGCGTACCGCCGCGTCATCCGCTCCAGCTCGGTCTTCGACATGCGCTTCGGGTCGCAAATCACTCCGCCCTTGGCCCCGCCAAACGGCACGTTCAACACCGCGGTCTTCCACGTCATCCACGCCGCCAGCGCCTTCACTTCATCCAGCGTCACGTTCGGGTGATACCGAATCCCGCCTTTGCCCGGCCCGCGCGAAATATTATGCTGCACGCGAAATCCGGTATGGACTTTCACCTGCCCGTTGTCCATCTTCGTCGGAATCGAAACTTCCAGCACGCGCTTCGGCGTCCGCAAAATCTGCCGCAGTCCAGGCTCCAACTTCAAAAACTCCGCCGCCATATCAAATTGAATCTGCGCGATGCGAAACGGATTCAAGTCCTCGCGCGGAGCAATGCGCGGCACCATCGGCGGCGCACCAATCTGTCTTAGCGGTCCTGTGGGCTTTACGACCGTGGCCATCGGCTTCGGTCCTTTCCTCTACACGTCTAGTCTCGACTTCTCGATCGTTTGAAAATTAGAAAGCTTTTTGCCGCCCCGGGTCTGAAATCCGCTAACCGCTCGCTGTTAACCGTTCGCCGCCATCCGTGGCGTACTGTTCACGTATTTGTCCCGGCACGCGGTCGAACAAAAGTGCACCAACTCCCCACTCTCGCGCAGCGGTACCGCCAGCACTTCCGCCACATGCATCCCACAAACCG
>DATEQG010000027.1:0-65920 GCA_035272765.1 Candidatus Acidiferrum sp. | reverse complement strand
TAAACGCCGCGCTCGTCGCCACCGCGTTGATGATCCCCCACAGGAACGCGCCCCGGGATGCGGTCAGGAACGCGCCTGCAGCGGCCACCGCTACGGTGATAAAGGCGAAATTTCTTCCCCGCTTCTGGCGAAGCAGAAGGTATCCGCTGAATCCAAGGACAAGCAGCCAGGTCACCATCACGAAATCCGCATAGCGGCCGGCGCTGACAAAGACGGAGGTCGGACGGTAGGCGCTTACGCCCGAGGCTGTTACGCGATAGAGATTGCTCAACTCACGGAGGTCGTCTGCTTGATGCGCAGGGTTCAAAAAGGAAGGGCCAAGAACAGACTGAGCAATGCCCAGAGAAATGACCACCACCGCCAGAGACAGATTGACGGTAAAGAAACGGCGCAGTTCCGCTTCGGAATTCAGAAGCTCGTAGCCTACAAAGAACAGGGGGACGTAGTAGAAGAATATTTTGAACCCCATCAGTCCATACATAATATGTGCGGAGGCAGGATTGAACATCTGGATGACGCCGAACCAGATGAAGATCAGCAGCGGTACGAGAAACGGAGGACGGAAGAAGGACACTTCTTTCCGGCGAAAAGCCGCGAGAAACGAGATGTATACCACCAGAACGAAAAAATCCTTTGCAAAGTAAATGGCCATGTTATTGCCAAGGAATTTTCGCGCAAAATCCTCGAACATCAGCCACGCGAGAAAAAAGTACACGCCGTTTTGCCAGCTATTGAGAATCGCTATGACAATCGCCCCGCCGGCAAGGCACAGGCCGACGTAAGCCAAACCAGCCATATCGTCGTTGATCACATACTGGGCCATTTCGTAAGCAGCCCAGGCGCCCACAACGAGGGTTCCGAAGACCAGAAGGGGGCGTCTGGAGACCTGGCCGGAGGACAAGAGCGATGCAATTCTCATAGTTCTGCTTTATGCCGGGACACTTGATTATCACTGACTCCCGCGTATTCCGAAAGAGGCATCGCGCGGGTTTTGCCTGGCCGTTTCATGATTCTGGCGCCTTGTATGCACTTAAGCCGAAGCTCTATACTCGCCCGTGGATTGCTTGTCTCAGCTCGTCGCACAGGAATCGGAAGAGGGATCGAACACTGCTCGGAGTCTGCCGTCGCTTTTGGCAGGGAATCACAGGCGCATACGGAGATAGATGGATTCGACGGATATTATTCGCCCCAAAATGCCGGAGCTCGACTCCCTGCGCGGTGTGGCGATCCTGCTGGTGGTTTTCTATCACGGATTTTATTGGTCGAATGGATTGGCAGGGCTATCGGGAGCCGCCAAGTTCTTTGTAAACCTCACGAGATTCGGCTGGCTGGGCGTCAATCTGTTTTTCGTATTGTCCGGATTTCTGATCACGGGAATTCTTGTTGATTCAAAAGCACAAGAGCATTACTTCCGAAGATTCTATGTGCGGCGCGCTTTGCGAATCTTGCCCGCCTTTTATGGGCTCCTGCTGATTCTATTGTTCATCGCATCGCAGAGCCGCGCTTATTTGCTGCTCAGCTTCTTTTACCTGTCGAATTTGGCCTCGCCGTTGGGCATTCCAATGACGTACACCATGCTCTGGTCTCTCGCGGTCGAGGAGCATTTCTATTTTGTATGGCCCGTCGCCGTTCGCATCCTCTCCGGCCGCGCATTAATGATCTGCGCGGCGGCGATCGTATGCGCCGAGCCGTTCTTGCGGGCGTGGTACTTCTTCCGGGGCTGGCCGGAGGGCTCCGGATACTTGACGTGGCTGGTGGCGGATGGGCTGGCCATGGGTGCAATCCTCGCGATGATTGCGCGGCTTCCGCAATTCACGAGGAAACGCCTTACCCTGTTTATTGTTGTGGTGGTCGGATTGGCGGCGTCTATGGCTTTATTCGGCGCGCGATACGGGATACTGACCCAGCGCCGTCTCCTCGGCGCTTCGCTGTTGCTGACGGTGGCTCAGCTATTCTTTCTTGGAGCGCTTGGACTGACTTTGTTTTTGGGCACAGGCAAATGGCGAAGGCTGGTGAATATCCCCATCCTGCAGTTTTTTGGAGAAATCAGTTACGGGCTCTATTTGATCCATTGGCTGTTCTTTGCTGGATACGACGCGATCGTGTCCAAGCTCTGGCCTTCGGCGCACCCTGCTTTAGGGAAAATGACGCTCCTGTCGTTGCGATTTATTTGTGCCGCTGGACTCGCTTCGATAGCCGCCTTCCTTTCCAGAAAATATTTCGAAGGGCCCTTTCTCCGCCTAAAAAATCGTTGGACCACGGCTTGAGAATCCAGCACTTCGCCCCAGCGGCGCTTTGGGCATGGCTGGATGTCCTTGCCTGCTCTTCCGTCCGGCTTCTATACTCGCATCGAAGAAGCTTCGGCGCCGCCGGCTACCAATGAACGGGAATATGAATTCAACGTCCCTCGCAGTGGATGCTGTCATCCCCGTTTACGGCGAGCGAGGCGAAGCTCTTTCCGCAACTCTTTCCGCTTGCGCGAGGCTGGCCCATCCCCTTTCCCGGACCTTCGTCGTCGATGATGGCTCTCCCGAGCCTGTTTCTCTTCCCGATTGGGCGCGCTCCTCGCCTCAGATTTCTCTTCTTCGTCTTCCGCAGAATCAGGGCATTTCCGCCGCCCGGAATGCCGCGATTGCCCTATCGAACGCCGCTCTTCTCGCCTGCATCAATACGGAAGTGCTCCCCGACCCGGACTGGCTCGATACCTGCCTCGGCTACCTCTCCAGCCACCCCAGCGTCGGCGCTTGCTACACGCGCATCGTGCCGCAAAGGCCGGATCGCATCCTTACGCGCTGGCGAATGCGCTTTCAGGAGCCAAAGTACCCGGAACAATCCGGCCCCACGCCCTTTGCTCACGGCCATGCCGTCCTGTTTCGCAAGGAAGCGGTTGACGCGGTCGGCGGTTATGATGTCCGCTATCGCCGCCATCATGAGGATTCGGATATCTGCCAGCGAATGAGGAAAGCCGGCTGGGAATCGCACTTCGTCGCAAGCAGCCGTTGCGTCTCCATTCAGCAAGACTCTCTGAAGGAATTAGCAGCAAAACAGTTGCGGGACAGCGGCTGGTATTCTCCGGCGGATAGCTCTCTGTTCCGCCTCTATCTGCACCTGAGCAAATGGACTTGCATAAGAGCCGGACGGAACTTGCTGAAGGGCCGCCTGCAATTCATCCCGATTGATGCCGCGATATGGGGCTATGCGCTGTCGATCGCTACCTCTCGGAGCTTGCGCTTCTCGCGCAACTCCGGAAACTAGCCGGGGATCACGAACGGATTCGGAGCTCGCTGCATACAGTAAGTTCGCCCGAGTGGCTTAGATTGTAGAGGAAGCCCGACAGGGCTCGAAAAAAAATTGCCTCGCACTCTGGACCGTGTAATTCGATGCACAGATTCCTCACCCGGGGCAGCCAACTTTCGGTATTGCGGGAAAATAGTTCGAGTTCGCTTCCTTCGATATCGATCTTGAGCAGGTCGATTTCAGCAGCGCCGCACAGCCCAATGAGGGTAGGCATATCGTAGCCGTCAATGGACTCGGAAGGCGTAGCGCCTTCCTTCGCTAGCTTTACTTGCCTCGTCCACTCGCGGCCATCTCTCCAGTTGCCCTTATCAACCACCAATTTGCTGCACTCAGGCCAAGCTGCTCCATGAACCACTTTGGCCCGGCTGCCGAATGGTCTCAGGTTGCGGCAACAAATTGCGTAGTTGCCTGGGTCTGGCTCAACGGCCACCACGGAAGCGGCGGGATATTTGGAAAGAAAGTACGCGCTTGAATACCCGGAATTAGCGCCGAGGTCGAGAACCGTCTTGGGATGCGTCACCGCGATGGGTTCATACTCTCTCTCGATAAAGATTTGCCCGAGCACTTCCCGGTCGCTGCTGCCGACCCTCATGAAAATGCAATGCTCTGCGTTTGTGACCTTGAGCTTGAATAAAGAAGAACCGCCGACTCCTATGTGAGCCTTGAGATCGCAAAAGCGCAAGCGAAGAGCCGCGCTCCAGCCGATGCTCCGCGCATAGTTCCGCACCACGGAAAATTGGTATAGCGGATTCTTCACCATGCCATCTCGTCTGCCTCGCATCCTTGATTCGTCTGCATTGATATATGCTAAGACGCAATCAATTGAAAGTCCGGAGCCGGGGGGAAGGAATCGATGCCTGGGGATGCAATGACACGCACCAAGAGGCTCTCACGCGCTCCCGCGGTCTTGCGGCAGCTGCGCGCGTTCTGGCGTGGACTCTCAAACTGGCGCTTTCGTGCCCAATGGCCCGTTCCAAGCCAAGCGCAAGAGGCGCAGCCCTTGCAGAATCCTCTGCGCGCTTACTTCGATTCTCACAGAGAAGGCCCCGGAATCTGGAAGTGGAACCATTATTTTGACATTTATCACAACCACTTCAGACGTTTCAGAGACCGAGAAGTTCGCGTCCTCGAGATTGGAATCTATAGCGGAGGCAGCTTGGGAATGTGGAAGAATTATTTCGGACCTCGCTGCCAGGTCTACGGCGTCGATATCGAGCCGGCCTGCAAGGCGTATGAGAGTGACTTCGTCAAGGTGTTTATCGGCGACCAAGCCGACCGGAATTTTTGGAAGCGCTTCAAACAGGAAGTGAACGCCGTCGATATCGTGATCGATGATGGCGGCCACCTTCCAGAACAACAAATCGTTACGTTTGAGGAGTTGCTTCCGCATCTGCGTCCCGGTGGCGTTTACCTCTGCGAAGATCTCCATGGAACGCTCAACACTTTTGCTTCCTATATATGCGGCTTCACAGTGAACCTCAATGCTTCCGACCAGCAAGAAAACAATGTGAACGACAACGAGAGACGCTTTGTCTTCAAGACGACTTCGTTGCAATCAGCCGTTCGCTCCGTTCACTTTTATCCTTATGTGACCGTGGTGGAGAGAACGGATGCGCCGATATCCGAATTGGTCGCGCCGAAGCACGGCACGCAGTGGCAGCCTTTCTTGAAGTAGACATTAGGCCAGATTTGGTTCTCCAACAGTCTGGCCAAAACACCCCAACGCCCACCGACTCCCTCTAAACCCCCGACTTCCGCCGGTCTTGTCCGAATCGCGCTGTTCCATTTTGATACTGGTCTGGTCCAGCCTAAAATGTACTTGACAGTCCATACTTTTGATGTTATCATTTCCCGTGTCGCGTTCAACAAAGCCTTTCCACGCCCCGTTTCAATTCCCGGTCCGCGCCTTTCCCTCCACCCGTCTCTTCCACCTCGATCTCCATGATGGAATTCATCCCCTTCCGCCGCAGCCACGGCAAAGTGCGTCTAACTCTTTTAGAATGCGCACTTACAAAAAACACGCCTGCAACTCCTTTGGAATCTGCAGTTCCAAAACACAGGACTTAAAACCCTTTAGAATCTGCACTTACAAAAAAACCGGGGGGTGGGGGGTCCCCCCTCCGCGCCGAGAGTCAACTCACGAGGCGACGGTTCTCTCTCTGCACCGAAGCCCCAATTTGCAGCACGTCGATCATCTGTCCGAGCTGCTCGTTTGCCAGATCGCGTCTCGAAAGCGCTCCTTCTTCGGCGCATGCAGGCGCGCCGCCTTCTTTGAAATGCGCTTCTATGGAATACTTGAACTCGAACGCACTCTCGGGAGTTTCCATGCCACGCTACCTCTCGCAACACACGCTCGCTTGCCTCACGCGCCAAGGCGCGGAGACGCTTGCCCAACGTATGCAAGGTGGCGGCCCTGCCTGTGCCGAACGTGTTCTCGTCAACATGGTGGAAGGAAAAATGTTCGCGGAGTTCCGCTCCGATTCCCGCGAAACGCTCGAAGCCTGGCTCAAAACCGAAGGGATGCACTTCGATTGGATCGTCCGCATCGAATGGGAAAGCCGCGAAGGCAAACTGCACATTGCTGAGTAGAGGATCGTAAATAGATGCAAATAAATGGGTTACCTGAAATCAGGGCTCGGGCCAGCCACCCCGTGAATGTCGATAAAAAAGAGGGTGATTTACGGCGCCACCTGCGCTACTCTTTCTTTCCTACGTCTAACGGGAAAGGGAAACACTATGTCTGACTATGCACATCCAGAAGTACTCGTCACCACCGAATGGGTGGCTGCTCACTCGAAAGACCCGGGCCTCCGCGTCGTAGAAGTCGACGTCGACACCACCGCCTACGATCAAGGCCACGTGGACGGCGCCATCTCCTGGAACTGGCAAACGGAGCTGCAGGACGCCATTCGCCGCGATCTCGCGCAGCCCACCGCATTCGAGGAATTGCTCGGAAAAGCGGGCATCTCTCCGGCAACGACCATCGTTCTCTACGGCGACAACAACAACTGGTTCGCAGCTTGGGCCTTCTGGCAATTGAAATACTACGGCCACGAAAAGGTTCTCATCATGAACGGCGGCCGCAAAAAGTGGCTCGAGGAAAAGCGCCCGCTCAGCACGGACAAGCCCCCGGTGGCTGCCGCATCCTACAAAGTGAAGGCCGCGAACGGCGCAATCCGCGCGAAGCGCGATGACGTTTTCGCCGCGCTCGAGAAAAAGTCCGGCGCGCAACTTGTGGATGTGCGTTCGGTGGATGAATTCACGGGAAAGATTATCGCGCCTCCCGGCATGACGGAGACCGCGCAGCGCGCCGGTCACATCCCGGGTGCGGCAAACATTCCCTGGGCGCAGGCCGTAAACGAGGACGGCACGTTCAAGAGCGGCGACGCCCTGAAGCAACTCTACGGAGCCAAAGGCATCAGCGGCGATCGCGAAGTCATCGCCTACTGCCGTATCGGGGAGCGCAGCTCGCACACTTGGTTTGTCCTCAAGTACCTCCTGGGCATCAAGGATGTGCGCAACTACGACGGCTCCTGGACGGAGTGGGGCAACTTGATTGGCGCGCCCATCGAAAAGGAAATCTCGGCCGCGGCCGCGAAGTAGCGTCCGCGTTGCTCGCATAGAAAGCGCATTCGCAAAACAGAATCACTAAAAGGCGAAACGAGGCGCAATCTTTCGCGCCCCGTTTCTTTTTGTCTCGCTCGAAGAGAATCTGCGAATTAACGCCGAAATCTTACTTCGGCGCGGATGCCGGCTTCAAGAACATGGAATCATCCACCGGAACATTGTTCTTGATCTGCGTTAGCCGGAGCGTAAAGACGTTTCCCTTTTCGACGTGCCGCATGCGAAACGCGAAGTAAGCCCCGTCGACGGCCCGGTAGTCATCCAAGTAGTTTTCCACTTTGTAGTCGCCATCCTCCCGGTGCAACGTATCGTCGGTGCGCACGGGGAAGCCGCTTTCCGTGTCAAAATAAATCTTCGAAGTGAGTTTCTTTTGCGGCGTGAATTCCAGAACGTAAGCCGTGTGCACACCCACCTTTTCCGTCCCGAGAACGCGCCCGGTTACGGCCATCAAGAGCGCGTCGGCGCGGTCGTTGAAATTCGACTGGCGGATGCGGCTCTCCAAGGCCGGGCCAGTGATCTCATGCATGCCGCCGGCGGGGTCCTCGATCCACGCGATCTTGCCATCGCATACTTCGCGAAGCACCACCCCGTTGGAGAAGGTGATTTTGTAGAGAGCTTTGTTCGGCGCTTTGCTGAAAATTTCGATCGCCGCAAAACCGGAGGCGTCCTCGGTCTGATAAATCCCTTTCAGATAGCGCGTCGTGAAGCTGGACCACACGCTGCGGCCTCCGCTGACCGTTTCAAATTTCTGGAGCAAATCCTTTGTGCTGGGAAGGGGGGACGCACTTGGATCCACCTTCGTGACGGAACTAACGGGCGTGACGGGCGCAGCGCCGGGCGGGGGATTCTGCGCCAAGGAATGAACGGCAAAAAACGTTCCGAGAAGGGCCGAGGCAGCGAGGGGCACGAGCCTGCGGTTCATAATTTCCTCCAACACACGGAATCTTGAGGACGAATCTATCTTCAAGTATGAATTGGCTGTTCCAGAAAGATAGATTCATCGTCGCGCAGGGTGGTGGAAAAGAGACTGTCCGGAAGGGCAGGTCGGCACAAACGCGTTGCGCGCCCCGCCACAGCCCGGCCATGCCACGCGGATTTTGCTGGGTAGTTATTGTTCTCCACCTGAGTTTTTGGGTGCAGCGCGGGCAATTGGGGATAGAATACGCGCCTGCTTTGGGAGGTGGGTAACCATGGAACAGAAGCAAAGGCGCGAGCCGAGATATCCCTTTATCGCCGCGGCAGAGCTCTTGGAGGAAAATTCCGGCTCCCGCATGACCACGCGAATCAGCGACTTGAGTTTGAACGGGTGCTATGTCGACACGGTCAATCCATTGCCGGATGGCACGCTCGTGCACTTGACAATATTCACCGAGACTCATTCGTTTGAAGCGCCGGCGACAGTGGTTTACTCTCACGCGTTCATGGGCATGGGCATGAAGTTTCGCGATGTTCAGCCAAAGTCGGAAGAAGTCTTGCGGCTGTGGCTGCCTCAAACAGCTGAACAAACGAATAAGGCCCACGGTTAAATCGAGAGAGTCTTGGTCGGAAAATTGCACGAAAAAACTCTGGGTGGCTGGAGAGAATCATGGGTAGCGAATTTGAATTCGAACGCAGGAATGAAAAGATCCGCGAACCGGAGAACCGCAGAGCCGAACCAGGTGCCGGCGTAGTCGGGAACGAAGCCATAACCGGGCGGCGATTGTTTCTGCAAAGCGCTGTAGCCGGCGCGGCGGCGCTAGCGCTGCCGAAGTGGGCGCACGCAGCTACTGTTCCGTCTGCACTCGCGGACGAAATGGACGGGATTCGCGCGGAAATTGAAAAGCGCCACGACGAATCTGTGCAGCGTTTGCAGCACTGGATTCAGCAGCCGTCCATCGCCGCGGAAAATCGCGGCATGAATGAAGGCTGCGAGCTGACCATGCAGATGCTCCGCGACGCTGGCTTCGATCAGGTCACGAAAGTGCCCACCGACGGACAACCCGGAATCTTTGCCACGCTCGATGCCGGCGCGCCGCGAACCGTCGGCCTTTATTTCATGTACGACGTGAAACAAGCGGATCCCGCGGAATGGAGTTCGCCGTCATTCGAAGCGGCAATCGTCGATAAGCCCGGCCTGGGCAAAGTGCTTGTAGGTCGCGGCGCCGTAAACCAGAAAGGGCCGGAAGCCACGTTCCTCGCCGCACTGCACGCGATGCGCGGTGCGGGAAAGAAAATGCCGGTGAATTTTGTCTTTGTCGCGGAAGGCGAAGAAGAAATTGGCTCGCCGCATTTTCCGCAAGTGGTTCGAAAGCCTGAAGTGGCGGCAGCGCTTAGAAAGTGCACGTCCGTCTTCATGCCGTACGCCGCGCAGGGGTTGAACGGCGAAGTGACCATGACTCTCGGCGCGAAAGGCGTGGTCGAGCTCGAGCTGGTTTCGAGCGGCGCTCGCTGGGGTCGCGGTCCTAAAAAGGATCTACACTCTAGCAACAAAGCCCGCGTGGACAGCCCCGCGTGGCATCTCGTCGAGGCGTTAGTAACCCTCGTCTCGCCGGATGGAAACGATCCAGTGATCGAAGGTTTTGCAGCTAAGGCGCGCCCTCTCTCGGACACCGACAAGAAAATGATCGCGGAGGCAGCGCGTCGTCTCAGCGAAGCGGACGCAAAAAAGCAGATGGGTGTCGAACACTGGGTCCATGACGTGAACTGGCAAGAATCGCTCGAACTCCTTTGCTCGCGTCCCACGGTCAACATCGAAGGTCTGGTCGGCGGCTACACCGGCCCCGGCGGAAAAACTATCTTGCCCGGCAAAGCGGTCGCCAAAATCGATATGCGGTTGGTCCCGGACATGACCGCGGCCGAATCACTCGCCGCGCTCAAGGCACACCTCGCGAAAAAAGGATTCGGCGATATTGAGGTCAACATGAGCGGGGGCTACGATCCCACGAGCACACCCGCCGATTCCTCGATCATTCGCGCCTCGATCGCGGTTTACAACAAAAACGGCATCGATCCCGTGTTGCTCCCGCGTCTCGCCGGTTCCTGGCCCGGATATGTCTTCACAGGCGACCCGCTTCGCCTCCCGGCCGGCCATTTCGGCATGGGCCATGGTAACGGCGCCCACGCTCCCGATGAGTATTATCTGATCGAATCGACCAACCCGAAGGTCGCCGGGATGGACGACGCCGTCCGTGCCCACGTGGAATTTCTCTACGAGGTAGCTCGCACGTCCTAAACCTAAAACTTCTCGTAATTATCTCCCGTCCAGGGAACCAAACAGCCATTCCAACGTCTTAACGGGTATATCTCCGTTTGGAGGCTGAACATGAGGACCTTGGTGCAGGATTTGCGCTACGCGCTTCGGCAATTCCTCAAATCGCCCGGATTCGCCTCGAGCGCCGTACTTTCCCTGATGCTGGGGATCGGCGCTGCCACGGCCATCTTCAGTGTCGTCTATGGAGTGCTCCTCGATCCGTATCCATACAAAGACGCAAATCGCATGGTGCACGTTGAACTCCGAGACAAAAATGGCCGCGGGCCGCTGCTCATCGTGAATGGCACGCAAGCCCAAGAAGTTCTCAAGGCATCATCGGTCGATGACGCCTTCCTGCAAGACGACAAGCAGGAAAATCTCACCGGCGACAAATTTCCCGTTTCCGTGAATGTCGGCCTCTATTCGCCAAACATGTTCGACTACATGGGCGTCCCGCCTTTGCTTGGCCGCGAGTTCACTCCTGCTGACGCTCCCGGCGGCAATCCCGAGCCGGTCGCCGTCCTCAGCTATCTTTTTTGGCAGCGGCAATATGGCGCGAGCCGCGACGTGATCGGCAAATCGATCGAGCTGGACCACAAGCCCTACACCGTCATAGGCGTCGTTCCGCCACGTTTCACCTGGGGCGACGACGACGTCTATCTGCCCGCATTGCCCTCCGCCGATCCGCACTATTACTGGAACTCTTTCATCAAGCTGAAGCCTGGAACGAACTATCCCGCCGCCCAGGCAGAGATGCAGTCCTTGGTGGACCGCTTTGCGAAAGATGACCCGAAGAATTATCCGCAGGATATGCGTGCCAAGATTGTCTCCTTGAACGAAGAGGTTCTCGGCCGCTTTGCTGGCACGCTTGTCTTTTTGTTTGGCGCCGTGGTGATCCTACTGATGATCGGCTGCGCAAACGTTTCGATCCTTTTGCTGGCGCGCGGAACCGCGCGCCAGCACGAGTTTGCCATTCGCACCTCCATGGGCGCGGGACGCGGCCGGCTGATCCGCCAGCTCCTGACCGAATCCGTTCTTCTTTCGGTAACGGGTGCGGCTCTCGGCGTTTTGGCCGCCTACTGGGGAGTGAAAGCTCTCTCCACCATGCTGCCGTACTATTCGTTTCCGCACGAAGCCGCGATTCACGTAAACGCCATGGTCTTGATCTTCAGCGCCGGTATTGCGGTTTTGACCGGAATCCTCTTCGGGATCTCTCCTGCTTATCAACTTTCTCGCCCGCACCTCAGCGCACTCATTCAGGCGAGTAGCGCAAAGCTAACGGCCAGCACGCACAGCCGCAACACGCACCGCCTTTTGATCGCGGGGCAGGTGGCGCTGACGCTCTTGCTTCTCGCGGGCGCCGGGGGCGCGATGAAGACCTTCCTTGCAAAGATGCACACGCCGCTGGGCTTCGACCCCGATCACGTTTTTGCAATGAACGTCGCTTTACCCAAAGGCGCCACCACCACCTGGCAGGAGCGCATCAACGAGAACGAAATGATTCGTCAAGTCGTGGCCCAAGCGCCTGGAGTTGCCGAAGCAGGCGTCTCCACAACGTGGTTCCCCGGTTTTCGAGGCTTCAACGCCAAGATTGAAGTTCAGAGCAAACCAAGCCTGACGGATGCGCAAGCGGTATTGACGCTTATCAGTCCGCAACTGCTCTCTACCCTGCGCATCCCCTTGTTGCGCGGAAGAATTTTTGACGACGGCGAGTCCAAGCGTGCCGCGCATCTGGCGATGGTGAATCAGGCCTTCGTGAAGCAATATCTCGGCGATCTCAATCCCATTGGCCAAAGTGTCCGTAGCCCCATGCTCAAAATCGATCAAGCCAATCTGCTTTCCGCTCAAGCCCCGGATGACTGGCTCGAAGTTATTGGTGTGGTTGGAGACGCAAAGAATGACAGCTTAGACCACCCCGTGAAACCCGCGATTTTTCTGCCTTATAGTTTCATTCTGCCCACGGACGAAGCGTTCATCGTTCGCGCCAGCGGCGATACGGAGACGACGATCCGGTCGGTCAAGGAGCGGCTCCGCGAGGTGAACTCGGAGCTTGTCGTCGGGCGCGACCACACGCTGATCTGGTGGCTCGACACGGACGGCTGGGGTCGCGAGCGCTTTATCGCCACGCTCTTCGGTCTCTTTGCGGCCCTGGCCCTGGTGCTCGCCGCGACAGGGCTCTACAGCGTTGTCTCTTTTGCAGTCACTCAGCGCACACAAGAATTGGGCATTCGCATGGCCTTGGGCGCTCGTCCTGCCTCTGTCGTGAAACTCGTCCTCGGCTCTACCGCCGCCATGCTCGGCGCAGGCATCGCCGTCGGATTGACTTTGAGCGTCATTCTGAACCGTGTCGTGGCCTCCTGGGCCGGAGGAAGTTCGCGCGATCCACTGACCTTGATCGTAGCTGCTTCGATCCTCTTTTTTGTCGCCGGAATTGCCTGCGTTTTGCCGGCGTGGCGCGCCGCGTCCATCGACCCCATGCGTGCTTTGCGCGTCGAATAGAAAGCCGCAATTCTAAGCAGCGGCATGGTGCTGTCAGTGGGACGAGGCCGGCCGTTTAGCGGCCGCGAGCTCTTGCAGCATTTTTTCGCCTTCCTCCAAAACTAGGTCACGCTTCTCTCGCAGCGAAGCAATCGTCGGCACGGCTGCTTTATCCGGAATCACGCCCTGGCCCTCGAGTTTGCGGTCCTTCGGTGAAAACCAAAGCACTTCGCTGATTTCCAGAACGCCGCCACCCTTCATGACTCTGTCATGCGTGATGCCCAGGACACAGCCACACGATGGGCTGCCCACTAGCTTCGCCCGCCCGGAATCCTGCATGCCAGCGGAAAACACTTCCGCCGCGCTCGCGGAATATTCGCTTACGAGAATGACCACCGGGCCGGAATAGATCCGCTCTCCCTTTTTGCCGACGAAGACCTGCGTTTCTTGCGCTTTGTGGCCGTCGCGTTCGGAAGCGGTCACCTGTTTTCTGCTCATTCTCCGTTCGAACAGAGTCCTGCCGTCGAAGAACAATCTCGCCATGGCCTCCAAAGTAGCTCCAACGCCTCCGCGGTTTCTGCGAAGATCCAGAATCAGCCCCGGCGTTGTCCGGAGGTTGTCGATGGCTGTCTTGAAGTCTTTGACTAACGAAGGATGAAACTCGTCGAAACGGATGTATCCGAAACCTGACGACAACTTTGCGCTTATGACGCGCGGTTCTGTGGAAAGTGTTTGCCGGGCAAATTTAACGTCAAACGAGGAACCGTTCGCGCGCTCCAGACTTGCGGCGAATGGCGTTTCAATTGGCCCCGCAAAGACATTGCTGAGGATGCGGAGCTTCGTGACGCGCTCTGTGGAGGACGGCAAGACTTTCGGTGCGGCCTCCGCAACACGGTCCGCAATCGGCTGGCCATCCAGCGCAGTCACGATCATGCCCGGCTCGATGCCAGCGTGCGCGGCGTTGCTGCCGGGGAAAACATCCAGTACGACGACCTTGCCTTCGACATAACCGGGCCGGAAGCCGATGCTCACGCCCTGGTGTTTCTTGCGGTTTGCCCATTGCTCGGGCGAACTGAATCGCGTGTGCGCATCATGCAGCTCCGCGGTCATGCGATCTACGATGGAATAAAAATCCTTGTCATCTTTGGCCCCTTGCACCAGCGGCAAATAACGCTGGTGAACCTCCTGCCACTTCACACCGCCGAATTCCGGATCGTAATAATGCTCATCGACGTCTTTCCAGACTTTTTCAAATACTTGCTCGCGTTCGTTTGGTGAAAGGCTGCGCGACGTCCCGCTCGTCGCCATCGTGAAGGCTAGACCGAGGATCAAGACAGCGAGAATCGTATGGCGAGACACGAAGCTGGGCAGCACGTGTTTCATGATTTCGGCGTTCGATGTTTCTACGAAACACCCTTACATCAAAAATGTTGCGTGACCCCGTGGCAAATGCCCCAAGCGACCGGAAATGATAACAGCATGGTTGTTTGGACGGCGAGAAGAACGAAAGAGTTGGCTCGCCGAAGGAGGCAGAAAGCCAGCGCACCCATTGCAACCTGCCCGCTAGTTCGGATGGTCGTGCGTGTCGCGGTTCAGTTGCTCAAGATTTTCGCGTGCTAGCTCGTTTTTCGGATCGATTTGCAAGGCACGTTCGAAATGCAGCCGCGCCTCTCTGAAGTTTCCGGTTTCCGCCAGCGCGCTGCCCAGATTTGCCTCGGCGCCTGCATCTTCAGGATTCAGCCGCACTGCGGCGCGGAAGTGCAAAAGCGCTCCCGCGAAGTCGCCCTGCGCCGCCAGGGCATTCCCCAGGTTGTAATGAGCGTCGAAATAATCGGGCCGTCCCGCGAGTGCGGTGTTCAGATAAGAGATGGCTCCGTTCACGTTGCCGCTCGCCAAAAGCACGGCGCCCAGCGCGTTGTTGGCTGTCGGGTCATCGGGGCGAATACGAACGGCTTCGGTGAACTGCAGCACCGCGCCAGGCAGCTCGCCTTTCATTTGAAGCAGAGCCGCGAGGTTATAGTGCGCTTCGAAATCGTCGGGATTATTCTGAATGTGGTGGAGAGCTAACGCTTCCTGAATCGCCGCGCGCGGATCCGTCGTTGTTTCGGAAGACTCCCGGGGAAGCACTTGCAGCCACAGGTGGGCCATCTCGTCGCTGGCGCGGTTGCCCGCCATCACGCGCTTCGGCGGCTGGTTGGGATTTCGAACGTTGTCCGCCGAGTTGTCGTACGTGAACCGCATGGAGATCACGGTTCCCGCCGGCAGGTCCACGGGTTGCGCATAACGATAGACCGCCTGCCAATTCAAATCCCAGTTGGCGATGTGAATCAGCGTTTTTTTCGCTCCGTCTGGCATCGTCGCGGTCGCGAGCAGATCTTTCCCGAGATAGTGCGCGTGCGGGTAGATGGCTAAAACGCTGGCGTCCACGGGCAATGTGAAATCGTCGGAAACCAGAAAATTCTTCTCGCCAGCTGGAATATCCAGCATGCGGTCATTATCAAGCTGCAGCAGAATCGGATGCATGGTGGCCGGCTTGTCCGTGAAATAGAGCCCCAGAGTTGGCTGAATCAGTTCCGGCTTTCCCGAGGGCTGGAAATGCGTGTTCAGAACCAGATCGGTGTTCTTGTCCAGCCGCAGCGCCATGCCGTCAGGCTCAACATACGGGGCAGATCCCGGCTTCCAAAAAAGAAAATGGCTATCGGGATCGAAGGCTTCCGATTCGATGATGAGTTCCATCCCGCCAAATCCCGCGCCAGGCTCTTTTTCCAGCCTGCGCCCGGACTCTTCGCGGTCTACCAAGACATTTGCATGATGTACGAGCCGTTTGTCGCCGGGCCTGATCTCAATTGCTTTTAGCCACCGCGAGCGATGCACGGGTGTTCGAAACACAAAATTCCAATACGAATCGCTTCCCCCCGCGGGCAGTAAGTATGGTTTCGTGGCTCGAACGATCACGTCCGGCCTGCCGAGCTGCCAGGCCGCGCTGAAGGTGGGCTGTGGCGGAAGGTCGGAGGGGTTGCCTGCGATCTCGCCCTGGTCGATCCACGCTTGAATCGTCGAGATCTCGGCGTCCGTCAAGCGAAGCTCGTCTGCAAATTTCAGCTCGCTCCGCTCCGGAAGCCACGGCGGCATGATGCGTTTGCCAGTAACGAATGCGATCTGCCGCCCGTGCGTTTTTACGTCCGCGTAAGTAAGCAGCGAGAAAGGCCCCGCCTCACCTGGATGATGGCACTGGGCGCAATTCCGAAAAACTATCGGTGCAATGTCGTGGTTGAAGGTAACTTGCGGCTGGCCCGCCGCAGCTTTGGGCGTTGACTGCCACGTCGCCGCGGTGTGGCGCGCCGCAAATCCAGCGGATGCCACGGCGAGAACGAGGAAGAATCCAAAAAGGGTTTGCTGCGTGCGCGTCATTCCACGTCCGAAATGTAGCATCCCACCCCATGAGTCGCGCCCACATCCAGACGCTTGCCGCTAAGCGCCGCAGCAATCGCGTCCACTAGCTCCTGCGTCGTGGCAGCGCTGCGCGCCCGCCCAATATCCTCGTAGAGATTATCGATCCGGCCGTGATAGACGAGACGCCGGCTGGCGTCAAATACCGCAACTTCCGGCGTGATTTCCACTTGGCTTTCCTTCACAAGCACGTGTTGCGGATCGCGCAGCGCGGGAATGGTGTAGCCATACTCCCGTTCATGCTTGCGGATCACTTCCGCCGATTCCGACTTACTTGGATAGACCAGCCAAAACGCCGCTTTCCCCGCATACTCCGCGCTTAGTTTCTGGATTGTCGGCGCGTAGCGATTGGAGACGGGACAATCCGTGCGCACGAACACCAGCACGACAACCTTGGCGCTGGCCGATTTGAGCGGATCGATAGGATTTCCCGCCAGATCGAAGCCCGTGTTCTGTGTGGAACGAGAAGTGGAAGCGAAGGAAGAAAGCCATGCCGCAGCAATCACAACAGAGAGAAGAGAGGCGACTCGAAAGGCGTGCCAACGGCGGCCCATAGTTGCCCGCACCGGTCGGGCCTACGAATTTTACAGCGCCGCGTGGAGCATGTCGAAGAGATTAACGAAGCCGCATCGCCTCAAAACTGCGAAGGCGGCGGGGTTTGTGGAGGCGGCTCAGGTTTTTTCCTTTGCCGTCGAACTGCCTTGTATTCGGGATGATCTGGTTGACTGTCCTCCGCCGAATCCTCGGCCGGAGCGCCTGTTCCCTTTGCCGAGGCACCGGCAGGTTTTGAAGCCGAAGAATCGCCGCCTGCGGACCCGCCGCCCGCCGCGGAACTGCTGCTGGCTTTCTTGGGAATGTCGTCGTCGGTCCAAACTTTTTTCGGCTTTTTCTTCGCGTCATCTTTGTCCGCAGACTCACTTTTGCCGTCGGCAGTTTTCGTGGCGGCTGGCGTCGCCGGCGTTGCCTGCGATGAAGAGGTAGCTGGAGGTGGCGATGCTTGGTTCGAGCCGGAAGAGGATTGCGCGGAACACACGAAAGCCGCGGAAGCAAACGCAAACGATGCCGTTAAGAAATAACGGACCATAAGTCCTCCAGTCCATTCAGTATGGAGCATTCCGACAGTGCGATCGGAACGGTATGAATCCGGTACGTTCTCGCGTGTACTAGTCTGCCGTACAGTCCACAAATACGCCGCCAAAAGGTACTTTTAGCGCAGGTCGCCCGGCTGTACGCCTTTCTTCCGGGCCTCATCAAACAGCGCGTCAATCTTGTCCTGAAGTTGTTTCTTTTTATCCTGCAACCCCGTGATTTGCTGGTCCACGGGCTCACGGTTGTAGCCTTTATTGATCTGGTAGCCGCCGGAAGTAGCTGGCGCCTTCCCCTCTGTGAAGTCCTTAAGATCCGACAGCTGCTTATCCGTGTCATCCAGCTGCAACTGCAGCTTCGCTAACTCCTTGCGCGTGTTCGCGATGAACTGCGGGTCCGCCTTAGCGCCCGGGCTTGATTTCCCCGGGTTTTTCGAATTTCCTACGACCGAAACCGGGCCGCTCAACCCGTTGACGTCGTCATTCGTCCAGACTTTCTTGCTTTTCTTGATTTCGGTTGGTGCAGGCGCCGTCGCATCCGGGGGCAGCGCCGGCGAAGTTGCCGATGCCGCAGTTGAATTCTGAGGGGTCGATGGAGCAGGACTCTGCGCGAAACACACGGAACAGCCCAGTGCTCCGCAAAACGCGATAGCACCTAAACGCTTCCCTAAATGCAGGAATGACCGGATCATAAGGCCTCCAATTCCTTCGAGGGCCGAGGGCAGTTCTAGTACCTTAAACCCAGTATATAGGACAAAGTTTCAGGGGTCTGCAACAGGAGCGCCTGACTTGCCTAATTCGGCACGAATCATCGCCAGGGCTTCCTTGGGAGGTCCAATGCGGTGGTATTGCCCGTAAAACGTCCGCTCGTGAATGGAAATCGTGCTGAAGAGTTTTCGACCGTCAAAGTCATATTGAGAAAACGAAGGCATCCATAAACCAGGTAGCATCTCATACCGCTCTTGCATGAAGTGGCTGCCTTTATAAACCTTTGCAAGGAACAATCCTACGGTGATGTCCTCGGTGACCTCGCCCTCCACGCGCGCGAGCTGCCCTGCCGCGGGGTCAATCCACACAAAGCCGCGCACCTTCGCAAAGATAGAAGTCGTCCGAGTCGTGGCCTTGTAAGCTGGGTTCGGTTCCATGGTGTATTTGTAAAGTACTCGGCCCTCCCGCATTTCCGTGGAAACAAAGGTGTAGAGGAAAGCCGTCCGCGTAGCGTCGATCAGCTCGTCGCGCTCCTTCTGTTTCTTGGCGATTTTCTCGTACGCGTCATGCTGGGCGTGCCCGTTATCCGCAGCCCAGGAAAGGGCGCGCTCGAGCTTCTGGAGTTCCGCGTGATAAGCGTCAGGGTCCACCGGTTTCCCGTCCGGGCCGATTGGTATGTGGTCGACACCCGTGCCTGCGGGAACCACGCGGGATATCTTAATTTCGCCCGTTTGCGTATCAACGGCGTTCTTGCGCATCTCCACGCGTTCGACCCGCTCATAAAGATTCATGGCCTCGTCGCTCTTCTTCTGATTGGCCAAAACCAGATCCAGCAGAGCCGTTTTTTCGGCCTCGGTCTGAGGAGGCGCCGGCGCAGCGGTATTCTGTGCCGAAGAAACGGTCGCGAAGGCAGAGAGCAGTCCGGCTAAAAGAATGAGGGTTCGTGCTCGCACAGTGGTGAGCGGCAAAAAGCCGCAATCACATCTTAAATCTGATTCTCGTGCACGGACAATTGTTGCTTTATAAACACGCAACAGTCTCGCCGACGGAAGGCCTGTAAGTCGACGAAATCAAAGACAAATCTGTCGGCACCGGTGTCACGTTATTTCGATCATTGCACCATCCCCCCACTCTTCCCCGAACTCACACCTTGCATATCTAAGCCCTTTAGAATCAGCGACGATGCAGGGCTGTCAAGATTTAATGAAAGCAATGGGACCGCACCAACGTCTATATATCTGGGAACGAATCGACCCTTTTACCCGTATTACCTTTTGCACGTGGAGGTCTGTTTGGGCGTAGCCCCTATCGAACGATTCGGCGGCATTGCGCGGGAGATCCCGCGGACGGCCAGAGTGCCTTTCAGCCTGGGCAGACTCCGCAGCGCGGCCGTGACCACGATTGAGACTTTCAAGCTCGCCCTCGACGCTCTCCGCGCCCATAAGCTACGCAGTTTCTTAACCTTACTAGGAGTCATCCTGGCCGTAACCACGCTCGTTGTAGTCATGAGCGTCGTCAACGGCCTCACTTTCTACGTTGCGGACAAGGCCGCCAACCTGGGCGCAAACGTCTATGTCTTAACCCGCTTTGGCATCATCACGAGCAACGACGAGTGGATCAAAGCACAAAAGCGCCCCCTCGTCACCCAGGACGAGTTCGGCAAGCTTAAAGAGGGCATGCGCACCACCAGACAGATCGCCGCCGTCCTCGGCACCTCCTCAGACGTCCGCTCTGGCAATGAACTTCTCGAAGATGTAAACGTCCAGGGAGTCACGCCAAACTATTCCGACGTTCGCAACATCGCCGTGGCCTCGGGCAGGTTTCTTACCGAAGCGGATGAAACGCATCACTCGCCGGTAGCCTTCATCGGCTCGGATCTAGTAAGAAAATTTTTTTATAACGTCGACCCCATCGGCAAAACGATTCGTGCGGGTTCCCACAGCTACACAGTTGTGGGCGTCGCGGCGGTCATCGGCAGCGCCTTCGGACAATCGCAAGACCGCTTCATGTATGTCCCTCTAGGCACGTATTCCAAGGAATGGGGCAACCAACGAGATTCACTTACCCTCTTCATAGAAGCGGGCAACGCCGAAATGATGGCATCCTCCGAGGATGAAGCGCGCATGCTCCTGCGTGCTTGGCGTCATCAACCCTGGGATTCGGCGGACAGTTTCGGAATCATCGGCTCTGATTCCATCATGGGCCTCTTTAAACAACTGACGGGAAACATCTTCATGGTCGCTGTTGGTTTGACGGCGATCTTTCTCGTGGTCGGCGGTATCGTGATCATGAATATCATGCTCGCGAGCGTCACCGAGCGCACGCGGGAGATCGGTCTGCGGCGCTCTCTTGGTGCCAGAAAGAAGCACATCGTCCTTCAATTTGTAACAGAGTCCGCGGTGTTAGCCGCCACAGGCGGCATGATCGGAATTGTTTTGGCTTACGTCCTAGTCGCGGCAGCGCGCGCCGCCACATCGATTCCCATGCGCACATCCATGAGCGCCGTGATTGTCTCGCTCAGCGTTTCCACGGCGGTGGGCCTATTTTTTGGAATTTATCCCGCGATGCGCGCGGCAAGACTTGATCCTATCGAAGCATTGCGGGCCGACGGCTAAGGAGCGCTGACTCCGGCTGAGCCGGGTCACACAAAAAACGATGGCACAGCAACACGGCGAAAATCTGAAGCAAGCCATGGACACGCTCCGCGCGCACAAATTGCGCAGCATTCTGACAATATTTGGAGTGGTTCTCGGCGTCAGCGTCATCATGCTTGTAGCCGCGCTGATAACCGGCTTCGACGCGCAAGTTCAGGACAACATCAAGCAGTATGGGGCGGACACCGCGTTTGTCTCGCGCTTCGAGCAAGGCCCACACAACGGCCGCCGGCCCAAGGAAGAGCGCGAGCGCAAGCCGCTCACCCTCGAGGACGGCATGGCTATTCAGGAGCGCTGCCCCGCCGTCAAGGATGTAACGGTGTTCGTGGAATGGTGGGAGCAGGATCACAAGGTGCGCACCAAGTCCGGCGAAGTGACTTCCATCGATTTCCGCGGCGTGCAGCCGAATTTTGGGCAAGTCTATGCGAACGCCGCGACGCTCGAAGGCCGCTTCATCAGCGAAGGCGATGATCTGCACCGCGAAAAAGTCGTGATGCTTGGCGAAAACGCCGCGCCGGTGTTGTTTCCGGAAGGCTCGCCCGTCGGAAAAGACGTGATGATCGACGGCTCGCCGTTCCGCGTGATCGGCGTGGTGGAAAAGCCGAAAGGCATGTTCGGCGCGGATGATGAAGACAAGCGCGTGCTGATTCCTTACAACACGTTCCGCAAGATTTATCCAGGCGCTTACGAAAATCAAATCCGTTTTCAGGCCTTTCCGAACCAGTTGGATCAAGCCGTCGATCAAGCCACCGAAGTGCTCCGCCGCCGCCGCAATGTTCCCTACGACGGCCGCAACAATTTTTCGATTCAGACTTCCCAGCAGGAGATCGAGCAGTTCCACAGCATTCTGGGCATGGTCGCTCTCGCCACCATCGTCCTCAGCGGTATCGGCTTGCTGATCGGCGGCGTCGGTGTGATGAACATCATGTTAGTCAGCGTGACGGAGCGCACCCGCGAGATTGGCATTCGCAAAGCCATCGGCGCCAAGAGCGGTGACATCACCTGGCAATTTTTGCTCGAAGCCATGACCCTCACCGGAGCAGGCGGCATCATCGCGCTCGTTCTGGTGAACGGCCTCGTGATACTCGTGCGCCTTGGGCTGAAATGGCCGGGTAGCGTGCCTATATGGGCCGCTGCTACAGGCATCATCGTCAGCGTGAGTATCGGCTTGATCTTTGGCGTGTGGCCGGCCATGAAAGCGGCGAAGCTGGACCCCGTCGAAGCCCTTCGTTACGAATAGCCGCGAGCTCCGGTTTTTCCCGAAAATCGAAAGTCTCTGAAATCCCGAAGCGATTAGAGCCCGGAACTATGAAAGCGGCTACCGATCGGTAATCGAAGCAGTGGGCGAACTCTCTCCCACCTGTGGCGCTGTTTTTGTCGGGCTGTGTTTGTGGGTTGCGGCTGTTGGAAGAGATTTCTGCGGAGCGTTTTCGGCCGGGGCGGAAACTTTCGGAGCTGTGCGATTCCCTGTGCGGGTTGCAAACTCCAAGTCTTCTGAGGATTTCGCGGGAACGGCAGCGATGGCTGGCGTGAACCGAGTCCGAACCCAGTCTTGTAGGGAACCTGCCGCGCTTACAGCGCCTACCAGCAACAGGACCGCGGATGCAATGGCCAATAGATCGCGTGGATGTGCCGGGCGCATAAACCAGTAGGGGCGCTTCGGCTGTGCGGAAAGCTTGTCTCCGGCGCGAGCTACTAGATAAAGCGCGCGAGCCAGATCGTTGCCGGACTGGTAGCGTTCATCCGGATTCTTCGCAAGGCACCGCGAGATGATTCGATCGAAGGCCGCAGGCACGGCAGAATTGAGCTTCGACGGCCGAACGGGGTTCGCCGTAAGAATTTGCGCGCAAACTTCTCCGAGCGAATTTCCGGAGAACGGACGGACGCCCGTGATCATCTCGTACAACACGACGCCCAGCGAAAAGAGATCGGATCGCGCGTCCTGCTTCCGTCCTTCAATTTGTTCCGGAGAAAGATAAGCGGGCGTGCCGAGCACGCGGTCGGAGCCGGAAACTTGGGAAGCAAATCGCGCGACACCGAAATCGACGAGTTTCACTTGGTCGTTTTCGGTGACGCGAATGTTGCTGGGCTTGACGTCGCCGTGAATGATCCCCGCACGATGGGCGTGAGCGAGCGCGGATGCCAGATCAGCACCCCACACCGCCGCGCTGGCAAAGGGGATCGGCGATTGCGCCAGCATTTGCTCGAGGCTTTTACCTGAGACAAATTCCATCACGAGAAAAGGCGTGCCACCTGTATCCGTGCTGACGTCATACAGCTGGGCGATGGAAGGATGGGAAAGGCGTCCAATCGTCTGCGCCTCGCAAAGGAATTGCTGCTCGCTGTTCTTGCCAAAGCCCTGGAGAAATGATTTTAGCGCTACAGTGCGGCCAATGACGGTATCGCGCGCCTTGTCGACCCGGCTAGTCCAGCCACAACCGAGAGTCTCGAGGATTTCATATCTGCCAGTTTGGAGAGTGGGGCTCATGCGGAGCGCAGCAATCGAGTGGCACGCTCGCGAAAACTAGTGTGCGGTGTCGGCACCGGCGCCGCAGCCTTGCGGCGGGCCAACGGATACAGTTCGGCGGCCAGAAGATCGACCGACTGATAGCGGTGCGCAGGATCCTTTTCCAGGGTCTTGGCAACAATCGCGTCGAATCCCGTCGGAACGGAGGGATTTGCCTGCGAAACCGGAAGCGGTTTCGAGGAAAGAACTCGTGTGCAAATTCCCTGAAGTGAATCGGAATCGAACGGACGCTTGCCTGTGACCATTTCATACAGGACTACGCCAAGTGAAAAGATGTCGGAGCGCGCGTCCTGCGGCCGTCCCAAAATCTGTTCCGGGCACCAGTAAGCCGGAGTACCGAGCAGCGGCGTGTCCTTCTTGTCGTGGCTGGCGAGGCGCGCCATGCCGAAGTCCGTCAGCTTTACGCGGCCATCATCGAGAATCAGAATGTTGGCGGGCTTGATGTCGCCATGAATCACGCCTCTGCGATGGGCTACGTGCAGAGCCGAAGCGATCTCGCCGGTCCAAGCGCAAGCGCGCGGAAGGGGAATAGTTCCCTTCGCGAGAATTTTGTCGAGCGGCTGCCCTTCCATGAATTCCATCACGAGGTAGGGTGTTTGCGTCGGCTCATCGATTCCCATGTCGTGCAGCGTGACCACGCACGGATGTGAAAGCTGGCCGACAACGCGCGCTTCTTGCAGGAAGCGGTCGCGGCCCGCGCCCTGCGCCAGCGCTGGCGAAAAGAGCTTGATGGCGACGATGCGCCCGATCATCGGATCATGCGCGCGCACGACTTTGCTGTTTGCGCCGGCGCCGATCACGTCGATAACTTGATAGCGGCCTACTTGCATGGTGGCCTTTCCCTCAGACAGCATTTGACGAACTGCGGTGAGAATACCGAAGGGGGTTGTTCTATTAAATGAAGCAAGCGTCCTGCTGGGAAGAGTACGAAGGTACTAGAGCAAAAGGCTCAGATAAGCGAGTTCTAATTTACAAACTGTGACCGCGCTGTCCACAATCCGCAATTTTAGTAGACGGCAGAGTCCGCAATAGAATCTCTTGTTGGGAGCAGCGAAGAAGCGTGGAATTTTGCCAAGACAACAAAAATGCCGGAGTACCGAGTACCGTCAGGAAAGCAGATGGGCGACGACAATCGAACATCAGTCGTGGTTTTTGAATGGCACAAGAGCCGGCGCGGTGTTCAAGCGCGCAGGAAAGTCCCGGACGAAAGCCGTCATCGAAGGATGCCACGCCCCATTGAATCCGAAGTAATACATTTCTTTTAGAGCTTGTTCCGCCGGCAATTTCTCAAAGGCCATGCGGTAACTGGCGACAAAAACGCCCGTGCGGTCGTCGCCGTAGCGGCAGTGCACGAAAACTTTTTCCTGCGTATTTTCGCGGAAGAGAGAAAGAAATTGCGCCACCTGTTCGTTGGTCGGAGGGGACCATCCGTCCACCGGGATGTGAACGAAGCGAATGCCCAATGATTCCGCTCTTTTTTCTTCCCAGCCGGATTTTTCCGGATCTTCGCCGCGAAGATTCACGATCGTAGTGACGCCAAGTTTCTTCAGCTCGAGCAAACCCGCGTCTCGCGGCTGTGCGCCGCGGTACAAATGATCGTTGATCTTTCCGGAATTTGGGACGCCGGCGATGCGAAGTTTTTCTCCGTAGGCGGAGTGCATCTCGGACGGAGTGGATGGTTGCACTTGCTTCTGCGCGGAGAGCCGCGCAGGAAGAGAAGAGACAAAAATTAGTGAGAGAATGATAACCGCGCGCTTCATAGGGGATTTGATTTGGACAGTGTAGCGCGCCACAGAAGCTCGCGAAAGTTGTTGCAAGCCAAGTAGTTGCTCAGAAAGGGCACCACTACAAATAGACGTGGTACGAAAACGTCAACCACATTTTGCGTTTTTCTCTTGACAGGAAATTCACACGCGTTGATACTTCGATTCCAGATTCGGGGGACGTGGAAGCGCCAGGCGGGCCCAGTCGAGGATGTTGAATAGGTCCGTAAAGGCTCCACGAGGCCAGCCCGGGTTCTAAACAAAAAATCGAGCGCGAAGTCTCTGCTCCGCGCCCGCATTTCAGGCGCGGGATTTGCTGTGCGGCTGTGTTAGACCCACCAGCCAGCGGCAGAGCATTGGCGTTTCGTAACGGCTTTCGAATGTGACCGCGAGGCGGTCGATGGAAAGGTCGGCTGCCAAGCGGTCGCCTTTTTCTCTGGTCGGGCATACGGGGACATTTAGATTTACCTGCGGTGACCTTCAGGGTCCACCCAGCACCCTGCGGGACGCAGTGGAGTAAAATTAAGGGGTTCCCCGCGAAGGCCGGGAGCCCGAGGTGGCGGAGGAACGGGATGGCAACAGTGAAACACGCAATGACTGGGAATGCCCCGATCACGGATACGACTCCGGAGAATACGGGGGCGGCAACGCACAAAGGACTTCCATTTGAACGATATTTTACGGATGGAAAGACTTCTCCGTTCGATGCGGTCGAGTGGGAGAAGCGCACTGCCCTGATCGGAAACGAAAAGGGCGTGACGATCTTCCGCCAGGAAGATGTCGAGGTACCGAAGAGCTGGTCGCAAACGGCGACGAACATCGTCACCAGCAAATACTTCCATGGAAAGCCCGGCTCGCGCGAGCGCGAAGGCTCGGTGCGGCAATTGATCAGCCGCGTGGTGAACACCATTGTGCGCTGGGGCCAGGAGGGCGGCTACTTCGCCTCCGACGCTTCGCGCGATGCGTTCCGCGACGAGTTGACGCACCTGCTCGTCGAGCAAAAGATGGCTTTCAACTCGCCGGTGTGGTTCAACGTGGGCGTGCAGCCGAAGCCGCAGTGCTCGGCGTGCTTCATCAATTCCGTGCAGGACAACATGGAATCGATCATGGGCCTGACGCGGACGGAGGGAATGCTCTTCAAGTGGGGTTCCGGAACAGGCACCAACTTCTCCTCGCTTCGCGGCAGCAAGGAAACGCTCTCGGGCGGCGGCATCGCTTCTGGTCCGGTGAGCTTCATGAAGGGTTTTGACGCGTTCGCGGGCGTTATCAAGAGCGGCGGCAAGACGCGGCGCGCAGCCAAGATGGTGATTCTCAATATCGATCATCCGGATATCGTTGAATTCATCGAATGCAAGATGAAGGAAGAGCGCAAGGCGCAAGTCCTCATCGAACAGGGCTATGACGCCGGAATCGACGGCGATGCCTACGCTTCGATTTTCTTTCAGAACGCGAACCACTCGGTGCGCGTGACGGATGACTTCATGCGCGCGGCGGAAGAAGACCGCGACTGGTGGACACGCAACGTGACAGATGGGCAGCCTGCGGAGAAAATGCGCGCGCGCGACCTGCTCTACAAGATCGCGGATTCCACATGGCATTGCGGCGATCCGGGCATGCAGTACGACACCACGATCAACCGGTGGCACACGTCGAAGAATACGGCGCGTATTAATGCCTCGAATCCTTGCTCGGAATATATGTTCCTCGACGACACGGCGTGCAACCTCGCTTCGCTAAACCTGATGAAGTTTCTCGGATCGAGCGGACAGTTTGACGTGACTGCCTTCAGGCATGCGGTGGACGTGACCATCACAGCGCAGGAAATCCTGGTCGACAACGCTAGCTATCCCACGGAGAAAATCGCGAAGAATTCGCACGAGTTCCGGCCGCTCGGCTTGGGCTACGCCAATCTGGGCGCGCTGCTGATGTCACTGGCACTGCCTTATGATTCCGACGAAGGGCGCGACATGGGTGGCGCGATTACGGCGCTGATGTGCGGCGAAGCGTATGCACAATCCGCGCGCATCGCGGAAAGAATGGGGCCGTTCCCTGGCTACGAAGTGAACCGCGAGCCGATGCTGGACGTGATGCGCATGCACCGCGACGCGATGCGCGGGATCAAACCGGAGCATGTACAGACGGAATTGTTCATGGCGGCGCAAGAATCGTGGGACACCGCACTGGCAAATGGCGAAAAGTTCGGTTACAAGAATTCGCAAGTCACCGTACTGGCGCCGACGGGCACGATCGGCTTCATGATGGATTGCGATACCACGGGCATCGAGCCGGATCTGGCGCTGGTAAAGCACAAGAAGCTGGTCGGCGGCGGGCTGATCAAGATCGTCAACAACACCGTGCCGCAAGCGCTGATGCGGCTGGAATACACACCGGAACAAACCAGCGAGATCGTTTCGTACATCGACAAGCAAGGAAAAATCGAAGGCGCGCCTTATTTGAAGGCGGAGCACCTGCCGGTTTTCGATTGCTCACTCGCGCCGTTGGGAGGCGGGCGGTCCATCGCTTGGACAGGACACGTAAGAATGATGGCGGCGGCGCAGCCGTTCCTTTCCGGCGCGATCTCGAAGACCATCAACATGCCCGAAGAGTCCACCATCGAAGACATCGGGAACGCATACATCGAGTCCTGGAAGCTGGGGCTGAAGTCCGTCGCTATCTACCGTGACAATTCCAAGCGCTCGCAACCGCTCAACGCGGGCGGCTCGAAAGACGAAAAGAAAACCGAATCCGCGGCCGCGGCAGATGCAGCGGAGCCGATGCAGCGCGAACTGTTCGCGCGCGCCGTACGGGAAAAGATGCCGGTCGAGCGCGCTTCGGTGACGCACAAGTTCAGCGTGGGCGCGAACGAAGGCTACATCACCGTAGGCATGTATCCGGACGGACGCCCCGGCGAAATCTTCATCAAGATGTCCAAAGAAGGCTCGACACTTTCCGGCGTGATGGATGGCCTGGCGCTGACGGTATCGCTCGGTTTGCAATACGGCGTGCCGCTCAAGGTGTTCGTCGATAAGCTCGTGAATACGCGGTTTGAGCCGTCGGGCATATCGGGGAATCCGAATATCCGCTTTGTTTCTTCGGTTCTGGACTATCTCGCGCGGTGGCTGGGCGGGCGATTCATCTCCTCCGATTATCTGAAGCTGAACACCGACCAGGCGGTGACCGTCGCTCCCGTGCAGCCGATCCAGACAATGATGGACGCCGCGATGGCATCGATGCCGTCGGCGAACGCTTCGTCCAAGTTGCGCGATGCGCACGAAGGTGCGCCGACCTGCTCCGAGTGCGGCATGCTCATGGTGCCGAACGGCGCGTGCTACAAGTGCGGAAACTGCGGCAGCACGAGCGGCTGCAGTTGAGGAGCTTCGTCAAGCCGAGGGACACGACACGATGAGCGCTCTCTCCTCCGGTTCAGGGCTGGCCGCCAGGCTGGTTCCGGAAAAGCCGCAGACACGAGGGTTTCTGCACATCGTGCGTCACGGCGGGGGGCCTAGCGCCATTTATGTCGTGACCTACCACCGGCTGGATCTCCACGGCGTTCAGCCAAAGCCGTCCCTTGCCGAGGGCGCACAAGCGTTGATCGAACTGCTGGAGCGGATCGGCGTGGACTTCGGGCTAAAGGAAGTGCGCGGCGCTCTGGAAGACATTCTTCGGCTCGGCTCAGCCAATATCCCCGACCTGTGGCTCAGCGACGAGGAGATGCTGGAAAAAGGGCTCGTCGAGGGCTAGCAGGTCCGCCAACTCCAAGAAACGTACAGAAGCCGGCGGGCGATGATGCCTTCCGGCTTTTGTACTTTGGAGGATCACCCCACCCTCACTTTTCTGTAAGTGTTGTGTCTAAAGGACTTAGCAATGTTGTAAGTGCTTTAGAATGAGCAGCTACGTAAGTGTTGCGTCTAAAGGGTTTACTTCGCCTGAGAAGTCCCCCCAAAAAGGGGTTTTCGTCGATGCTCATTTAAAGAACTCAGCAGAACGGCCGGGGTAGGCCGCAAATAAGAAAGCGGCAGCAAGGGCTGCCGCAGTCGAAAAATCTCTTGTGCAAAGATTACCAAAACGGGTAATACCGAGTCAAGAAAAACCGGAGAGGCCGCCGAGCCGCTAGCGAATGGAGTCACGGGGCGGCCGGGACGGCGGCGTTGGGAGTGGTGTGGCGGAAGCGGCGCCAAACCAGGCGCAGAGGCCAGAAGAGGATGAGGGCCCAGAAGAGGAGCGGGAGGCCGAACTCGAAGAGGACGCCGAGGACGAGCGCCAATGAGGAAAAGATGGCGCCGACGCCTTCGACGAAAGAGTTTCGGAGAGCAAGGGAGGAGCCGGCAAGATTTGCCTGAAAAGGAGCGCGGTAGTCCTCCATCAGAAGGAGATGGATGTGGGCCTGCGCCACTGTGGAAACGAGGCCTTCGTGCTGGCGCTGGGCTTCGGCAACTGTTTCATTCGCCTGAGCGATGTCTTTTTCGAGGGCGACGGCGTCGCGCAGCTCACCTTTTCGTTCGCGCTGGAGTTTCTGAAGGCGCCCGAGATTGGTTCGCGCGGCGGCGAGATGCCGTTCCGCGGTCGCGAGTTTGACGGCGGAATCTTCGCCAGCTTCGGAGATGGCTTCGAGGCGGCCTAACGTTTTCAGTTCAGAGATCGTTGCATCAAATTCTTTTGTGGGCACGGAAAGGGTTGCCGCGAGGGCGCGACCCAAGCCGGAGCGGGCCTCTGTACGCAGATCTTCCAGATAGCCTTGATGAGAAGAAACAATTTGCTTAAGTGCACCGACGGAACGATCGAATGAAGAAGAGTGTGTACGGAGGTCGGCGGTGCGCGCGATGGAGGATTCCCAAGGAGCGACGCGGGCGAAGTCAACAGGCATGGATTTCTGAAGCATTGGGGCGCTCGACCACATGCTGCGTTCGTCCCAGGATGGGGCGGACAGACCTGTTGCTCTTGAGGATTCGATACCACCTTCCCGATACATCTCCGACACGGTGATGCGGAGAGCGATGACGAAGAGGAGCAGGAAAGAGACAAACCCAGCGATGACGAGAAAGATGCGCTTGGGCCAAGACGAACGAGAAGGAGTGCCGGTCATGTTGCACCTCGGGGACGCGGCAAGCTGGGGACGAGCTGGCGGCTGACGCGTTGCCATAGGAATAGAGGCCGAGGACGCCGAAAAGTTCCCGAGCTACGGCCGGACAATGACGCTTGAAGGGAGCCGCTGTCAGCGGGGACGGGGACGGAGGGGCGGGCGCGCGGTTAGCGGGCGGGGGCGCATGCGGAAGCGCGGGCTGAGCGGCGGAGGAACGTTGCGGAGAAAGTCGCCGCAGCAGGGGCAGCGGCCATCGTCGGCGATGGGGCCGGTGGCATCGGCGCGGAGCCAGTGGCCGCGCGCTTCACACATCGGATTAATGCATTGCACGGTGAAACCGGGCAGATACTGCATGCGCACTCCCTCAGTGGCCGCCAGCTTCGCGGCGCACCGAACTGCTGGTGCGGCAGAAGCTCCCGTGGGCGGCCCGAACAGAATTGTTGGCGTGGATTCTGCCGCGAGGAGGCTGTGGTGTCAAGAGAATTGAGCACAATAGATTGTGGTGGGGTTGCGAGGGGAGTTGACTGGTGATTCGTGACTGGTGCGCGGAGCCGCGAAATTGCCAGAGGCCGGAAATGACTCGGAGCTGAAAATGACCGTAGGGCACGGAGTTTGCGCAGCTAGACGGAACGAAGCTGATGGGAACGGATGGCGTAAGCGGAGACGAGAAGTGCGGAGGTAATCGCGATGTAGATGAAGGCGTAAGGAATTGTGTGAAGACCGCTGGCCGCGCCGGTGAAATCGAGGCCGGGAGTGTGATTCATGGGGCCGACGTACCAGAGGGCGGTGAGGAGTCCTTCGAAGGGCTTGCTAGTGCTGCTGAAGATGCCGAGAAAAAGGGCGAGCGATGGGAGAAAAAGAGCGCCTGCAAGCCACGCGAGAAGACCCGAAGAATCGGCTGCCATGGCGAGACGAACGGCGGCACCTGCGCCGGTGAGGAACGCGACGGCCAAGCCGGCAAGAAAGCACGCGAGGAGTTGACGCGGAAGAATGTTGGCGCAGGAGAAGAGGAGCGAACGAGTGCCGAAACGCGATTCGCGAGCGCCCATTCCGGACCAGACAGAGACGGACCACATCCAAGCGCTGGCGAGGAGAGGACCGCGAGAAACTTGAAGCGGAGCGAAAAGCTGAGCGATCAGGAATCCGAGGGCGATGACATACCACCACCAACGAAGGCCAAAGAGAGCGAGACGAAGCTCGGAGAAAAAAATGCGCGCGAAGGCGTTTGATCGCGTGGTGACGGTGAGGGGAGTGAGATGCACAGGCGCAGCGGCCGGAGTTGCGTTGGCCCCGGCCGGTGCCTGTGATGTGGGGGACTGGATTGCTTTTTCGCCGCGATTTTTTGTTTTGCGAGACGCGGTGGAATCAAAACGGTCAAAGACCAGAGCGGCGAGCGGAACGATGACGCATGCAACCCCAAACCACGTGAGGCGTAGAAGGACGGATGGCGCGTCCCAAGCGATTCCCGGCCAGCGCCAGGCTTGAACGACTTGCACGTGCTGGCCGATATCGATCGTGAAGGACATGCCGCCGTGGTAGCCCGGCACGTAACGGCTGGCTTGGGCGCCCAGCGAATTCATGACCGAGACGAGACCCGTCGGATCCAACCAGCGACGGCGGCTCAAGACCGGAGCTGCAATGCCAAAATCCCAAACGAAAAACCAGGCAACGTTTCCGAAGCCCCCGCGAAGAAATGGCAACATTTCGAAGCAAAGGGCGGAGACCGCGGTGAGAGCGATGGCCGGCAGCGCCAGCAGAAGAAAGGGCGAGAGCAAGGCCCATAGGTCGATCCTGGAATCCTCGGCGGCCCAGAACTGCATGACGAGGGCGGCAACGGCGAGCACAGCGACCATAGAAGAGAGCACCGCGAAGTTGCTGAGGAATTTTCCGAAGGCGTAGGTCGTTTTTGAAAGAGGAGTGGCGGCGAGGATTTGACCGACACCCGTGGAGCGGTCGCGGTCGACGGAATTTTTGACGATGTAGAAGCCCACGAGAGACACAAAACACGTGATTACCAGCGCGACCAAGGTCCCGATCCATCCGGAAGTGTAAAGGCCGCGGTACTCGTCGAACTGAATGAACAATTTTCCTGTGGCCGTTACGTAACCGAGGAACACGGCGAAAAGAAGCGCGAGAAAAAAGCTGTAACGGCGCGTGCGCTCGAGGAAATCGGCGCGAGCGATGGCGAAGATGGCGCGCGGAGCGTTCACGGAGCGGCTCCGGCGGCGGCGTTGCTGCGTTGCGTGGCGAGGACGGCGAGGTAGGCGTCTTCGAGTGAGGGTTCGAGCGGCCGCGCGTCGGCAGAGGGAGCGGCATTGGCAACGACACGCGCATGCACGCCGTCGCTGCGATGGGCTGTGCTGCTGACGAGGTGCTTCGTCCGAAGCGCGGGAAGTTCGGCGCTGGGGACGACGACTTCCCAAATTTTCCCGGTGACTTGCGAGAGGAGCGCTTCCGGTGTGGCGTGAGCGAGAAGCTGGCCATGAGCGAGAATGGCGATTTCCGTGGCCACGGCTTCGACGTCGGAGACGATGTGGGTAGAGAGGATGATGATGCGCTCCCCGGAAAGCTCCGAGAGAAGATTGCGAAAGCGGACCCGTTCTTCGGGGTCGAGGCCCGCGGTGGGCTCGTCGACGATGAGCAACTGCGGATCGTTGAGAAGTGCTTGCGCGATTCCGACCCGCTGGCGCATGCCGCCTGAATAGCCGCCGAGAGGGCGCTTGGCAGCGTCGGCCAGATTTACGAGCGCGAGCAGCTCCGAGATGCGCCTGCGCGCCGCGGTTGCGGGAATTCCTTTAACGGCCGCGAGGTAGTCGAGGAATTCGATCGCGCTTAGATTTGGATAGACGCCGAAGTCTTGCGGGAGGTAGCCGAGGACGCCGCGAAGAGCATTAGGATTGCGTGCGATGTCTTTATCATTCCACAAGACGCGGCCAGAGGAAGCTTGCGTGATCGTGGCGAGGATGCGCATAAGCGTGGATTTGCCGGCGCCGTTGGGGCCGAGTAGGCCTAGAACGCCGGGCCTTAGCGAAAGCTGCAGGCTGTGTAGCGCCTGCACACCACCGCGATAGTTTTTGCTCAGATTGTCGACCGTCAATTGCATGGGATTCCGTCCCGCGAAGAGGATTGCCCGCTTGTGCTGGAGAGAATACGCAGAAATCGTGCAAAAAGTTTACGGAAATTGCGAAATCGAGATGAGAGGAATGGAAGAAAAAACGGCCAAACGAGAATCCGGGCGTTTGAGGATCAGGGTTGCGGCGGAGCTGGTGGCGCCGCCGGAGGAGTGTTGCCCGTCGGCCCCAGGCGATCCCCAATACGGGCCTTCAAAGCGTCAAGCGCCTGTTGCTTGTCCGCGATTTGTCGCTTGAGGTCTTCCAGCTTGGCCTTGCCCGCGGTGTCAGTGGCGTAATTGGATTTCGAGTAGACGTTTTCCTGTTCCAAAGCATACTCGCGCTGAAGTAGGTCAACATCCTTTTGCGCCTCGGCAAGCTGCTGTTTCAGGCCGGCCGCTTCGGCGGAGTCCTTGGTTTTTTGATCGGCACCCTCGGCAGCGGGTTGAGCTGAAGGCGCCGCAGATTCACTCGACGATTGCGTGGGCGCTGGGGCCGGAGCGGTCGCATCGGCGGGAGCCGCTGGCTTCAACGTGTCGTTGGTAATAACCGGAGTTGGCTGCTTCTCCGCAGCTTTCTTTTGTTCTCGAGCGCGGCGAGCGGCATCGGCCACGGATTGAGTTTGCGAGTCCTGCGATTGCGCGCGCGCCGCAAACGGAATGACGGCAGCAGCCATCAGAGCGGCAAGGGCCAAGCGCGAAGAGATGCAACGTGACATGGTTTTATACCTCTTGGGCTATGGGCAGGGCCAACCCTAAGAATACCCACTCCCCTTGCGGGCGACAATTCCTCAAGGCTCGAATGACGCGAATGCAGCAACTGCTGCCAGTCTGTGTACTTACAGAGGGGAATGGGAAGGGTGCGGGTTGGATTCGGGCCAGCCTCTGGTCTGGAGTCTGAGCCCGGGTCGGGGCCCGAATTTAGCGGGCAGCCGCTTGTTGCGTAGCGGCTACGTCGCGAAAGGAAAAGTGTGTCTGAAGGTTTTTCACCGGCTGCCCGTTGATCTCCGCGTAGGGGTAGATGAAATAGTTGAGGGGATCGCCTTTTTGGTCGGCGGAGAGGCGAATGTCTCGCCCGTATGTGAAGAACACGCGATTTACGTCGTGCGCGCCGAAGAAATAGTCGTGCTTGGCGGGATTTTTCCAGGCTTCCGAGGCGTCGACGGGCACCCATCCTACGCCATTGAGATAAAACTCGGCCCAGCAATGGTAACCGGCGATATCGCCTTCGGTTTTGCCCTCGGGGATTGGGAAGCCAATCTCGAAGCGCGCGGGAATGCCTGAGGAGCGCATCATGCCGATAAAAAGAGAGTGGAAGTCGGTGCAATTGCCGCGCTTGGCCGTGCAAGCCCAGACGGCGTCGCCGCGCCCCCAGCCTTCCCCGGATTTGTCATAACGCATAGTAGCCACCACATATTCGTAAATGTGGCGCGCCTTTTCGATCTGCGTGGTGTCGCCGGCGGTGTGCTCCTTGGCGCGTTCGGCGATCGTGCCGTTCAGGGGAACGAGCTTGTCGGGCTCGAGGTAACGGCGAAACATGGGATCGGAGGAGGAAACCGCGATGTTGTTTGCGGTGGCGCCAACGAGAGTGACCTTGTGTTCGTGGCGCGTGGCTGTGAAGTGGAGGGTGACGTCAAAGCCGGCTGCAGCCTGCTGGGGCGTGGGCTTAAACTCGGCAAAGCTGTTTTTGTACTCCGGGTCGCGACCTTGCGAGTAGGCGACGGGGCTCTCGATGTGCAGGTTGCCAACATCCTGATAGCCGTCGGCTTGCGGCAGGGGAATCCACAGGCGCACAGGACCGGCGAGGTCTTCCGCCGCTGGGAAATGAACTTGATAGATGAATTCGAATGTGCGCGAGGCCATGGCTACGGCGGAATCGGCATTGGCGGCACAAAAAGGATGAGCAACGTAGACGAGGCACAGAGAGACGGCCAGGATGGAGGCCAGTGAGAGAAGCCGACGGGTCATTGGAGCACTCCTTGTAGTTGCATGCCTGGGAAGGCAACCGCGCAAGTATACTCGCTCGGGAACTGAAGTAAAAACGGGGCAACAGGAGCGGCGGCGAGACGAACCGTAAGAATTCGTGTTCTCGGGCCTCCGCTATTGGCTATTGGCCATAACGCGTTCGGTGCGAAAGGATTGTCCAAAGGCCGCCTACCATGTGGCATCCCTGGTTAGCCATTGAGCTACACAATCGTTTGAGGCGACAGCTTGCGTTGCGGTCACCAACCATTTATTCATCACCCCGAGTCTTGCGCGCTGATGCTTCGTGCGGCATACTCCCGCGGCGTGCGGCCTTGGTCGGTTAGGCACGGGTGGTACCGCTGAGCGGTTTGCGAGGAGGTCTGGATGGAGCGGTGTGCTTCATTTCACCGTTTCGGCTTACGGTTTTGTCTGAGCTTGTGTCTGTCCGCTGGAATTTGCGGCGTCACACAGGCTGCATTCCTGGCGAATGCGCAGCTGCCCTCTGTGCAAGCCGTGGCGACGCCCCCTCTTCCCTCCGAAACACAGGCCGCGCCTAGTGCGGCTCCGCAGCAAGCAAAAAGCGGGGAATATGTTCTTTCGCGCGATCGCTATGAAAAGGCGGTCAGCTATTCGCGCGCTTCCTACACCATGTACTTTGTTTCCGTTGGCCTCGATGTCCTGGCGCTCATCGTCCTCTTGCGGCTTGGGATTGTCGCGAAGTTTAGGGATTGGGCGGAGAGCGTTAGCGACAAGAGGCCACTTCAGGCGCTGGTCTTCGTCCCGCTGCTGGTGCTGACTGTGGATGCGGTTGCCCTGCCCCTGCGCCTGTATGGGCACGTTCTTTCGCTGCGGTACGAAATGTCGGTGGAAGGCTGGGGCTCGTGGGCTTTGGATTGGGCCAAGGAACAGTTGCTGATGGTGGGATTCGCTTTGATTCTTGCGCTAATTCTTTCTGCCATCATGCCCCGGAGCCCCCGCCGCTGGTGGCTGTATTTCTGGTTTGCCGCGCTGCCCGTCGTGCTTTTCGTTGTGTTCACCAGTCCGTGGTTCATCGATCCACTTTTCAACAAATTCGAGCCGCTGCAAGCCACAAATCCGGACTTGGTCGCTGCCATAGAAATTTTGACCCAGCATGCAGGCGTTCCGATTCCGCCGGGCCGTATGTTTCTAATGAGAGCCAGTGAAAAGACCAACGAGGTGAATGCCTATGTGACCGGGCTTGGAGCGTCGAAGCGTGTGGTAGTTTGGGACACCACGATTCAGAAGGCGACCACCAACGAAACGCTCTTCATTGTCGGGCATGAACTTGGGCATTACGTGCTTGGGCATGTTTGGAAAGGATTTCTGTTCGCTGCGGCGCTCATGCTTATTGGATTTTATGCGCTGTTTCGCGCTGTGCACTGGACGCTGGGCCGCTGCGGTGGAGAGTGGCGCATCTACGGACCTGAGGATTGGGCATCGTTTGCAGTGCTTTTGCTCCTCGTGGAGATCGGATTGTTCCTGGTGGCTCCCGTGGCGAATGGTTTCTCACGTATGCAGGAGCATGCCGCCGATGTCTATGGCCTGGAGGTTACGCACGGAATTATTCCAGATTCTTCAGAGGTCGCGGCGCGATCTTTTCAAGTATTGGGAGAGGTCGATCTGGCGGATCCGAATCCGCCCGCATTCATCACCTTTTGGCTGTACTCCCACCCCCCGCTGGCGGAGCGGCTGGTTTTCGCGCACAGCTATGATCCCTGGTCGAATGGCGAATCGCCCAAATACGTGAAGTAGCCGGCGTCGCATTTTGACAACCGGAACGACGGTGTCAGTGGCGATCTGCGGAATGACGTCGGGAAAAAGCTGCCACCTTATGGCGATTGCCGCATCGGGACATGGAGCACCAACGCCGGCGCCGCGTGCGTGAGTTATCATAGAAAAAGAGCCCACACGACGGGTTGGAGCAGACGCGAAGTCGAGCACTCGGGCCTTCTGCTATGAGTTCGCCAGCGGAACGAGCGATAGCGGCGAGCAGCCAGTCCAGACCGCTTTCGCGAGCGACAAATTCCAGGCCCCATTTGCCGTTTTGCTGTAGAAGTTCGTCGTGGCCTTCCGTGATGCGCAAGACCTCATTGACAGCCTCGACCCAGTCGCGCGATAGGGCCTCTTTGTAGAGCAGCGCGGTGAAGATTTCGTGAAGGGAGGCGTGCAGCCTTTGGGACTTGCCGAGCAGAGTGCCAGCGCTCTGCGGGTCATTTTGTGGGAGGGCAAGGAGTTGGGCGCTACGCTCTGAGGAAATGATTCGGGTAACCAGTAGAAAACGGAGCAACTCTTGCCAAGAGAAATCGGAGGCATGGCCCAGTTCGTTGACGAAATCGATGGAAAGACGGCCACCAATGAGGCTGGGAGAAGCAAGAGTGCCAGACACGATTTTTGCCTCCACAAACCGGTTAGGACAAGATTTCTGAAATGAGCTTGTCTATAACCGGTTAACTATAACAAAACAGTTAGGAAATGTCAGACTGTTTTCGGCGCAACCAAGCATTCGTTACCTCTGTCCCTGGTATTCCATCTAACGGACAGTGAGACTGGGTTCTTATGAGATTGTTGGCCGCGATCATATCGGTATTCTTCGTTTCGTTTTTAGCTTGGCAACTGAGAGCCAGGATGGTTGTCCAGACTCAGAATTCTCAGACAGGGCTCGCTCGCGAGCCTGTCATTGTCGAGCTTTTCACTTCCGAAGGTTGTTCGAGTTGCCCTCCTGCGGACGCCTTACTGGCGGAGCTTTCCACCCGGCAACCCTTGGGAACCGCCGATATTATCGCCCTTGAGGAGCATGTGACTTACTGGGATGACGATGGCTGGAAAGATCCCTTTTCTTCCTCCGACTGGACCGCTCGTCAGTACGACTATGCGGGCTCGCTCCACAACGGTAGTCCCTACACCCCTGAAATGGTTGTGGACGGAACAGCGGGATTTGTCGGCAGCCGGGGAGGAACGGCCCGCCAGGAAATCGAAAAAGCGGCGGCGGCAAGAAAAGCTAAAGTGGAAATCAGCGAAGTCTCGCCGGCCCAGAACACCTCGGTCGCGTTTAAGATAAGCATTGAGAAGCTCTCTAGCGTCGCTCCCAAAGACACGCCGGAAGTGATTCTTGCCATCACCGAGAGCGGGTTGCATTCTTCCGTGAAGGCTGGGGAGAACGTCGGAAAAGAATTGCAGCACTCCCCCGTGCTGCGTGAATTGAAAGTGATCGGGATCGCTGGGAAGAACGGCCAGGAAGATTTCACGGCGCAACCTTCCGTGAAGCTGGATTCGAAATGGAACGTGGGGGACCTGCGCGCCATCGTTTTCGTGCAAGAAAGAAAGAGCCGGCGCATCCTGGCGGTCGGAGCCGTCCACTTGATGCAGTGAGACCTTGCGGCGCGCTCAAGCGCTTGGAAACAAGTACTCATTTGGACGTAGGGCAATGGATGCGCACACACCTACGCAGCACTGTGCTATTTTGATTCCGTATCCGTGCAACACGGCCCGGCTCGGACAGTTGGATGCAGCAAGTTCCCTGCGCACGGCTGCTTACGCGCGTCCTAGCAGGGCGTCAGAGAGTGAAGCGACTGGTGCGAGTTTCGTTGGAGCAATGAATGGACAACGAGTCCTTTGGCACCCCGCCTGAGGCGCAACGGTCTGCAAATCCATCCGCAAGCGGATTTCCCGAAGTGCTGTTTCTAAATAAAACGGGGCTGCGCGCGGGCTGGCGGCTCCTGATTTACATCGCCATTTTCTTTGTGTTGTGGAGCGGTTCTGTAATTGTTCTCGGCCAATTCTTCCGTCCAGAGCACGGTGCATTTTCTCTCGCTTTTCAGTTCCTCGGCGAATACGCGAGCTTCTTGGCTGCGTTTTTGGGGGCCTGGATCATGTCGTTGATCGAACAGCGGCCCGTGGGTGTGTACGGACTGCCGGCACGAGGCGCATTCGGAAAACTGTTCTGGCAGGGCAGTCTCTTTGGATTGTGCGAAATCCTCGGCCTGGTAGGACTTATCGCAGCGTTCCGCGGATATTCGTTCGGAAGCCTTGTCGAACATGGGGCAGATATCGCCAAGTGGGCGTTGCTCTGGAGCGTTTCTTTCTTAGGGGTTGCTTTGTTTGAGGAATTTCTTTTCCGCGGCTACGCTCTTTACACTTTGGCCGAGGGAATCGGTTTTTGGCCGGCGGCGGTTCTTCTGGCTGGCGTGTTCGGATGGGTTCACAAACACAACTCCGGCGAGAATTGGATCGGAGTAGCTGGCGTGGTTTTCGTGGGCTTATTTTGGGCGTTCACTCTGAAACGTACGGGAACCCTGTGGTTCGCTCTCGGAATGCACGCGAGCTTCGATTTTGGAGAAACGTTTCTGATCTCCGTTCCGGATAGCGGAATGATTTTTCCGGGCCATCTTTCGAACGCGACATTGCACGGGCCGAACTGGATGACAGGAGGCACGCCCGGACCCGAAGCCAGTCTCTTTGATTTCTTGATCCTGGCTGTATTCTTTTTTGTCTTTGACCGTTTGTATCCCGCAAGACAAGCACAGAGATACGTTCCACCGGCAAACTAAAAACTTCAATGTACGAGGTCGGAAGCGTAAACGAGATGCACACCACGGGCCTCCGCGCGTGGCAATACTTCACTAAGAGCTTGCAGCGTTGCGGAGTGGGGATGCCCGATGGCGATGGCTTCCCCTTTTTCCTTGGCGCCGTGGAGAGCCAGCTCGAGCTGCTTGCGCACCGCGGAAACTTCGGCAACATCATCCAAGAACGGGACATTCCGGAAACCGGAGCGTACACCAAAACGCTGCGCGGTATCATAGGCGACGGTTGCCGCCGTGGTTCGACTGTCCACGTAGAAAAGATTCCATTTTTGAAGAACGGGCATCAGCTCATCCATCAGCGCGGGATCGGCGGTGGCTTGCGAGCCCTGATGATTGTTGACCCCTGCCGCGTTCGGAACGCTTTGCATCATCTGTTCAAACAGCACGGGAATATCATCCGCGGGCATGCCTGGGTGGAGTTCCTGCGCTTCAGGCATTTCGTTTCCGACGGATTGCATGGGGAGATGCAGCATGACTTCGTAGCCGCGGCGGTGAGCCTCTTCCGCGATGTCGACGGAATGCGCATGATTCGGCAGGACCGATATGGTCAGGGGATAAGGCAGGGCGAAGATCGCATCGGCGGCAGCGCGGTCGTTACCGAGGTCGTCCAGTATAATAGCCAGCCGCGCAGGGCCGTTCTTCTCGCTCTGCCGCGGAGAGGCCGGCGAAGCCGTAAGCGCCGTTATCGGAGCGACGATATGGACCGAAGTCGTGATCACGCCCGCGTTGCGGTAATCCAGACGCAGAAGTGCTCCTGAACTTCTCCCTTCGTCGCGCGTCAGATTGTTCGACGTCGCGATGCGATCCAACGATTGGATAAGATTGGCTACCGATTCGCGCCGGGATTGTTCAGAGCCGCCGGCAGGCAGCACGACAAAGAGATGATCCGCTCGATCCGAATGCGCCCCATCAAACTGGAGATGTGAAGCGATGTCTCCGGGTTGTTTGCCGAAACCCGCGGAGGCACGCATCATCTCGCGGGTGATAGTGTGAACTTGGCCTGGGGAGAGGCGTTTTGGATGTTCGCTCTTGCAGCCCCAGCAGATAAGGGCCGCTAGCAGGAACAAAACAAATGGAACCGCGGTTCGAAATCTGCCGCGGCGACCGCGTTGGAACGCAAAGACTTGGTGAGTTACCCCGAGCCGAACAAGCACGAAACGCTAGGCGGCTTTTTTCTGCGGAGCCTTCAAGAGTTCGAGGGCTTTGCGGAAGATCGGATCTTCGGGCGACAACGGGCGAGGAGCCACAGGTTCTTTTTGCACATCGGCCGAGCCGCTATCGTCATCGCCAGTGTCTGCGTCATCCTCTGCGGAAGCGCGCACAACTTCGGACGGCACTACACCCTCTTCGAGAATGGACTTTCCGTCTCCGTTGTAATAATTGGCGACTGTCAGGAAGAGCGCTGCCCCGTCATCGAGCGAAATCAGTTTTTGCTCGGAGGCGAGTCCAAAGGTGCGCTCGCCCACTACGTCACCGCGGTGGTTCGCGACCATCGCGGCGGCCAGCACTTCCGCGGCGCCAGAAGTTGTAGCGTCGATCAAAACGGAAACCGGCGCTTTCCAGACCACTTTGCTCGGATCAGCCGAGAAAACTTGCGTGGAAACCGTTTGGCCACGTAGCGTCGTCAAGGTCCCAGAAGAAACAAAAAGCTTCGCGATGGAAATCGCCTCTGAAACCGGCCCGCGCCCGCATTCGCGAAGATCCAGAATCACTTTGCGAGTGCCTTGCTTTTCAGCATCCTGCAGCCGGGTGCGTATTTCGTCGGCACGCCCCGGATCGAGCGAGGGCAAGCGAAGGACGAGAATATCGGGATCGGCTTTTGCGGTCACAATCTTTGCCGTGGCGAGTTTTTCGCGCACGAGGTCGACTTCGTCTGGATCTGCCTTACCGCGGCGGATGACCCCCACCTTAACGCCCGTGCCAGGCTGTCCGTGCAGGAAGTTCATGGCTTGGCCGACGGACATATCCCGTGTCGTGAAGCCCGCGACGGATTCAAAAATGTCGCCGCTATGGATACCCGCTTTTTCGGCGGGGCTTTCCGGCAAGACAGAAACCACAATGATGTAGCCGAAACGCTTGCTCAGTGTGAGGCCCGCGTCGCCGCTCGCATTCGCGGCCTGTTTTTGCTTGTACTCTGCGTACTCGCGCGCGGTCAGGTAGCTGGATTGGGGATCGAGAGATTCCAGCAAGCCGTGAAGCGACCCTGACGTGACCAAATGAAGATTCGGTTCGTCGACGTAGTCCTGCTGAATTTTCTGGAGCACTTCGCTGTACACCGTGAGCGACTTATATGCTTTGTCGTCCGGCGTGCGGCCGAGGACATGGCCCAGCCCGGCGTAACAGAAGATAACCACCGATAGACAAAGAACTCCGATGCGAGCCGTACGATTCATGCCTCACCTGTCCCCTTCTAAAATCAACGCGAAGCTGTCAGCAGAAACAGACTTTCAATTATAGCACTCTCAGAAGATGGGACGCGGCCCGAATGAGAAAGGAAGCCTGGGAATTGCGAATTAGAAAAAGGGGAAAATGGGGACAAGTCGGGTGGAAGACACGTCTAAGGACCCAAATGATGCAGAATAGACACACCGAAACAAGAATCGCTCACCCGTGTTCCTATAAGTTACTGAATTATATGGACAAAGACCGAAAAACCTGGCAAACAACATGCTATCTTAGCTGAGGGGCAATGTTTCAATCCACCATAGCGAAAGAGGCGTTCGCTGAAGGTGTAGGTCTTCACACCGGAGTGTTCGGACACGTGCGCCTGCTACCTGCACCGGCCGACACCGGCATCGTTTTCCGCCGGACCGATCTAGACAATTTTCCAATTGAGGCACAAGGTCACAACGTCGCTCGCGTCAGCTATGCCACCAGCTTGATGAAGCAAGGCGTATTGCTCTCGACGACCGAGCATCTCCTCGCAGCGATCTATTCTTGCGGCATCGACAACATTTACGTCGACATCGACTCCATCGAGATTCCCATATTGGATGGCTCGGCTGAGCCTTTCATGCAAATGTTGGAGCATGCTGGCGTTCGCAAACTCCGTCGCAAGCGCCGCTATCTAAAAGTGCTAAAACCTTTAGAAGTTGAGGAAGGCGACCGGCGCATCGGCATCTATCCCGCTGACGAATTTCGCGTGCGCTGCTATGTCGATTTTCCTCATCCGCTCGTTGGACAGCAAGAAGTCGAAATGGTGGTCAACCCGGAGACCTTTCGGTACCTCCTGGCGCGAGCCCGCACATTCTGCTTCGAGCGGGACATCGAGCCGCTCCGCTCCATGGGCTTGATTCGCGGCGGTTCTCTGGAAAACGCCATCGTTTTGACCAACGACGGCGTGATGAATGGGCCGCTGCGTTTTCCCGACGAATTTGGCCGACACAAAGCGTTGGATTTGATAGGCGATTTAGCTTTGGCGGGCTTGCCGTTGCTGGCTCGCGTCGAAGCTTACAAGGCGGGGCACGCTCTCCACACGCAGCTTGTCAGCCGCCTTCTTGGCGACGCCTCGCTTTGGACGATTGCCACGGGGGAAACAGCGCCTGTCGAGCGAGAAGTTCGGCTGACCACGCTGTCTCCGGCGCCTGCCACGGATTAGTCCTGCATCCGCTCTGGGAACCTGCAGAAACTACTTGCCCTCCTGGCACACTCGTCAGAAATTACCGAAGCGGAGGGCTGTCCGCGGTGGCTGGCTCACCTCTGCTCACACGGATGACGCCACTCTCATCCGAAAAGAAATGCCGGATGCCCGTCGTGTTGTCCGTGATGGGATCGGCAGTAATCGTGTAGCTGGCGACGCGGCCAAGATTGTCAGCGGGGCCAGGCGAGTAAAAAAAGGTGTAGCCGCTCTTGCCCGCACCGGGCGCGGCTAGCTGAGGACCAACTAAGTTTGCTCCCTCGCAGTCACCCTTTCCCGGGCCGAGTTTCTGCACGGACGCCGGGAAACCGATGTTCTGGCATTGCGCTGCATAGGTGACCATTGCTGTGTTGTAAGTGCGCAAGCTCCCCACTGCGGAAGCTTCATTCGCAGCCATCCGCGCTCGCAACAGATTCGGGATTGCGATAGCGGCGATGATCAGTAGGAACGGAAAGAACACCACCTGGGCATAGCCCATCACCATACCCGCTATAGCGAGGCCGTTTCCCTTCAACTGGCCCGCCTTTTTCTTGATGTCAGAGAGTGCCAAGTGCCCCAGGATGATCGCCGGGACAGCAGCAAGAAATGGCAGAATCAGGTACGCGGCAATCCCGCAGATCAAGCTCGCGGTTGCCTTTCCACTGGTTTCTTGGGGCCCAGTGTAAGCTGTTGGAACAGCTGGAGATAGGGGAGGCCGTGCAATCAACGGAGCTGGAATGCCGCTCAGCCCGTTGCCACACGAGGGGCAAAACGATACACCTTCTTGGACGGAAGCCGCACAGCGGGAACAGGTTTGCATGCCGGCTACTCCTTTCGCGGAATGTCTAGAGTTGGCTGAATCCGGAAGGTCCGATGCACCACCAACCAAGTCCGGACGCCGGATTACGTCCAGAACACATTCTGCACCAGCCTTGCTCCTCCTGATTGTCAAAGATGAGGCAGAGAGGCGAGAATAGAACCCTCATGTCCAATCACGATCTGGCCATCGTCATTCTCGCAGCAGGAAAAGGAACGCGGCTGAAATCGAGCCTCGCGAAGGTTTTGCACCGCGCCGGGGGACGCACGCTCATTGAGCACGTCATCCGCGCGTGCGCGCCCTTGGGTGCAAAGCAAACTGTCGTCGTCGTGGGGCACCAGGCCGAGCTAGTAACATGCATGGTTGAACCACTTGGTGCGGAGACTGTGTTGCAGCAACCGCAGCACGGCACCGGACATGCGATACAAGTCGCGCGCCGCGCTCTAGGCAGAGCAAAGTTTGCCATCGTCTTGCCTGGCGACGCGCCGCTGGTGCGCCCGGAAACGCTCAAGGCTCTGGTTGCCGCACACCGCGCTGGAGATGCTGCGGCCACGATATTGAGCGCCGTGCTCGCCGATCCGTCCGGCTACGGCCGTATCCTGCGGAAATCCGAAACTGCCGTCGCGGCCATCGTGGAAGAATCGCAGCTCACCGCGGACCAGCGCGAGCTGAACGAAATCAACTCCGCGATCTATTGCTTTACTTTGGACAAGCTGTGGCCTGCCTTGGCTCACGTGAAGCCGAACAACCACCATCGCGAGATTTATCTTACCGACACCATCGCCGCAATGACCGCCAAGAACGAGACCGTACTGGCGGAAGTCGCCCCCGACCCCCGCGAAGTTCTCGGCTGCAATACGCGCGCGGACCTGGCGGAAGTGGACCGCATTTTTCGCGAACGGAAGCGCGCAGCGCTGATGGATGCAGGCGTCACGATTCAATTGCCGGAAACGGTGCTGATCGACCCGGAAGTGACCGCGGGTGAAGACACGGTGATTGAGCCCGGCGTGCAACTTCTTGGAAAAACGAAAATCGGCGCGCGCTGCATGATTCGCGCTGGGAGCGTGCTGACGGATACATTGCTTGGGGATGACGTGACCGTCGAGCCGCATTGCGTCGTCGCTCAAAGCCGCCTGGACGATCGCGTAATCATTGGACCGTTTGCTCGTTTGCGCCCGGATAATCACTTGAAAGCGGGCTCGCGCATTGGCAATTTCGTCGAGTTGAAGAAGAGCACCATCGGCGAAGGTACCAAAGCGATGCACTTGACGTATCTCGGCGATACCAAGGTTGGCGCAAAATCAAATATCGGTGCAGGTACAATTACCTGCAACTACGACGGTTTCCATAAGTTTCCGACGTCGATCGGCAACAAAGTGTTTATCGGAAGTGATAGCGCGCTCGTAGCTCCCGTGCGTATTGGCGATGGCGCGTACATCGCCGCCGGCTCGACGATTACGGACAACATTCCAGCCGATGCGCTGGCCATCGCGCGCGGACGTCAGGTGAACAAGCCGGGTTGGGCCTCCAAAAAACGCCGCGAATTGGCCGCCGCTGAGAACCCAAAGAAGAGCAAGCGGGCGCACAAGAAAACGAAATCTCGCCGGTCCGCGAAAAAACGTCGTTAGGTTTTTCTCTGCGCTTTCTCAGCGTCCTTTGCGTCTCCGCGTTATCTTTGTTCTTGTTTTTCGTCTTAAGTCCGAAATCGCCAGCCTGTGCTAAAATAGAAATTCCCCGAATGCCATACGGAGCCAACACGCAATGAAATTCGGAGTCGTAGTCTTTCCCGGATCCAATTGTGATCACGATGCGCTTTACGCCGTCGGAAATGTCCTGCACAAGCCAGTTGAATTCATCTGGCACCAATCGCAGGACCTCGCGAATTGCGACGCCGTTATTTTGCCGGGAGGTTTTGCGCATGGCGATTATCTGCGCACCGGCGCTATCGCGCGCTTTTCCCCGGTGATGAAGTCCGTGGAGAAATTCGCCAAGACCGGCGGCATGGTCCTCGGCATCTGCAACGGTTTCCAGATTCTGCTGGAAGCAGGTTTGCTGCCGGGAGCGATGATGCGCAACAGCGGCCTTCGCTACATCTGCCGGCACGTTCACATTCGCATCGAGCAGACTGATACGCCGTTCACGAATGCCGCGAAGGCCGGCCAAATCCTGACGGTTCCCATCGCGCACAACGACGGCAACTACACCTGCGATGAAGCAACGCTCGCGGGCCTCGAGAAGAATCGCCAGGTCATTTTTCGTTACACGACCCCGGATGGCTTGGATGACGCCGCTGGCAACCCCAACGGTTCGATGAACAACATCGCCGGTATTTGCAATCGCGAGCGGAACGTCGCCGGACTGATGCCGCATCCCGAGCGCGCGGTCGAATCCGCTCTTGGTTCCAACGACGGCTTGGTCATTTTCAAGTCCATGGTCGAAGCGCTCGTTGGCGCTGCGAAAGACACGGCATGAGCGGAGCTCGGCTAAAGAGTCCCGCGGACCGTTGGGCGCGCACCTTCCGCTTGTTGCTTTTGTGCCTTCTAGTTCTTCCGTTGGTCTCTGCAGCCCGGTCTCGGAATCCACAAGCCCAACTTCGCCAGGGCGCTGAACAGTTTGTAAGTCTGATTGAGTCCAAAGATATCGCGGCGTTGCTGAGTCTATTCTCTGAACAGGGGACTTCTTTTATTGGGACTGGATATGTGCCCTCAAAGGCATCGTTATCTCAGCAGGAGATTCGCGAGGCGTTCGAAGGCAAAACCGGTGTTTACTGCTTATTTTTCGACACGAAGTGTCTGTCAGAAGAAGACTCGAAGGAAAGAAGCCGACGAAATGGCCGCCCTCTGAGTACGCCAGCGCGGTCGCTCCTCGATCTAATAGCTGGGGCGAAAACAAAGAGGTTCGTAACCTACGACAATGTGACAAATGGCAAGGTAACGCTCCTTCTATCGAATCGAACGCCCGATACAGCTCGACTCGGGGATGACGCACTGAATTTTTACTTCAGGTTTGAGCAGGGCCAGTGGAAACTGCGAAATGTCGAGTACAACTAGTTTCGCTTTTAGATTTGAGCGCCTCGATGAGTGAAGAATTGTCAGAACTAAGCTACGAGGAATTTGTTCGCGCACGGAAGTTGCACTGGCAGCAAGAAACAAAAAATGTGGGCACTGGACTTGCTCCGCCGGAAATTGAAACAACAGCAATTGCGGAGGATGCCAGCAATTTCATGTTGTACTCGCCCGGCCCGGAAGGTTTTTTCGCCGTGTTTGAGGACTCTGACCAAACCGGCTGGTTTTACCTTTACAGCGCGCAGCAAAAGAAAATCTTGAAGTGCGCCGGCATTTACAATCGCGCGAATGTTGTCGTGGACGAGGATGTTGTGGACATTGGCTGGGCGGTGGACGGTTCTGCTTGCGGCCTTGCTGTCTGGGGCGAATTTCGCGCGTTTTTAGGAGTGTCGAACGATTTGGAAATACGTAAGCCGGTTATGAACGCCGAGGAAGACGGCATACCCGCCACCGAGTGGCCTGCCGGTTTTGATCGCTATCTCGAACCGAAAATCGACTGAAGGACCGCGACCCGTACAAATGGCTACCGCAAGCGCCGAAATCAAAGTGACTCCGGAAATTGCCGCCGAACACGGCGTCACACGTGACGAATACGCGCGCATTCAGCAAATCCTGGGCCGCGATCCCAACATCACCGAGCTCGGCATTTTCAGTGTGATGTGGAGCGAGCACTGCTCCTACAAATCGAGCAAAGTGCACCTGAAACGCTTGCCTACACGCGGCAAACTCGTCGTGCAAGGTCCTGGCGAAAACGCGGGGGTCGTAGACATCGGCGATGGCCTCGTCGCCGCGTTCAAAATCGAGTCGCACAATCATCCAAGCTACGTCGAGCCGTTCCAGGGCGCGACAACGGGCGTCGGCGGCATCCTCCGCGATATTTTTACCATGGGCGCGCGGCCGATCGCGGTTCTTGATTCGCTCCGCTTCGGCGAAATCACTCCGGGCAAGGGTACGAGCGAAGAAGAGGCTGCCAAGAACCGGCGCATCCTCGACGGAGTGATTCGCGGCGTCGCAAATTACGGAAATTGTTTCGGCGTCCCAACCATCGGCGGCGAAGTCGCTTTCGAGCCTTGCTATTCGCAAAATCCGCTGGTTAACGCCCTCGCTCTCGGCATCGCGCGCAAAGAAGAAATTTTCCTCGCGAAAGCGAAGGGCATCGGCAATCCCGTCATCTACGTCGGTGCAAAAACAGGCCGCGATGGTATTCACGGCGCATCGCTGCTCGCCTCGGCGGAGTTCACCGAAGAATCCAAGCAAAAGCGCCCAAACGTGCAAGTCGGCGACCCCTTCATGGAGAAGCTCTTGCTCGAAGCCTGCCTCGAAGCCATGCAGACCGGCGCAGTCGTCGCCATTCAAGACATGGGCGCCGCCGGCCTCACCTGCTCGACGATGGAAATGGCCTCGCGCGGCGGCACCGGCATCGAAATCGATCTCGCCAAAGTGCCCCAGCGCGAAACCGGCATGACGCCGTACGAAATCATGCTCAGCGAATCGCAGGAGCGTATGCTCCTCGTCGCGGAAAAAGGCCGCGAGCGCGAAGTGCTCGACGTTTTCAAAAAGTGGGGACTGGACGCGGTCGTTGTCGGCACGGTTACCGACGGCGGTATCGCAAAAGTTTTGAATCATGGGCAAATCGCCGCGGAAATTCCCGCGCATCCGCTCGCCGAAGAAGGCCCGGTCTATCGGCGTCCCATCGCGCAGCCGCCGCTCCGTCACGAAACGCCCGCAGATTGGTTTTCGTTCGCGCCCGAAGGCACAAATCTCACCGCGAATTTTGCGAAGCTCCTAGCTTCGCCGGCCATCGCCTCCAAACGCTGGATCACCGAACAGTACGACACGAGCGTCCGCACGAACACGCTCGCAGGACCTGGAGCAAGCGACGCGGCAGTTGTGCGCATCAAAGATCCTCAGACAGGAGTCGTAAAGCGCGCGCTTGCGCTCGCCACCGACGGCAACGGCCGCTGGTGCCAGTTGAATCCGCGCGTCGGCGCGATGCACGCCGTCGCCGAAGCCGCGCGCAACGTCGCCGCCTCCGGCGCGCGCCCCATCGCCGCTACGAATTGCCTCAATTTCGGCAGTCCTGAAAAACCGGAAGTCATGTGGCAATTCAGCGAGGCTATCGACGGCCTCACCGTCGCCTGCAACGAACTCGGCACGCCCATTACCGGCGGCAACGTCAGCTTCTACAACGAGACCCTCGGCAAATCCATCTATCCGACGCCGGTCATCGGCATACTAGGCATTCTCGAAGACGCTTCCCGCGTCCTGAAAATCGCGTTTCGAACTGAAGGCGACGTCATTGTCCTCCTCGATGGAGCGAACGCGCCGGAATCTGCAACCGTAGGGGCACGATATATCGTGCCCCTACACGATGCTGCCCGCGAATTTTCGTCGTCCGAATATTCGAAGACCATCGCGGGCATTGTTTCGGGCAACCCCCCTGCGATCGATCTAGCCGCCGAAAAACGACTGATCGATTGCCTGGTCGCTCTCGCCTCCGAAGGCTCCGTGCAATCCGCCCACGACATCTCCGACGGCGGCATCGCCGTCACCCTGGCCGAATCCTGCTTCGCCGCTTTTTCCGGCGCAGGGGCGCGGCATGTTCACGCTGAGCCTCGAAGGGACGTGCCCGTCCTGGTCGCGAACGTCAATCTCGACGCCGATGGCCCTGCCGAACACGCCCTCTTCAACGAACGCGGCGCCCGCTGCGTCGTCTCCGTCGCCCCCACAAAACTTGCCGCCGTTCTCGCAACTGCGAGACAATACAATGTAGGCGCAAGCGAGATCGGCAAGGTGCATCTTGGCAACGCGCTCTGCATCGAATATAAGGGGAGCGCAGTGATCGATTCCTCCCTCGACACGCTGCGCAGCATTTGGGCCAATTCGCTCGAGCGATTGTTAACTTCAAAATGACGCAAAAACTCGCTTATGCGGACGATCACTTCCACGACGAGTGTGGTGTGTTCGGCGTCTTCGGTCACCCCGAAGCCGCCAATCTGACTTATCTCGGTCTCTACGCGCTTCAACATCGCGGCCAGGAATCCGCCGGCATTGTCTCCAGCGACGGAACGGATCTTTTCCTCCACCGCGCCATGGGCGACGTCGAAGAGATTTTTCAGCCCCCCGTGCTTGCTAAGCTCCCGGGAACGATCGCCATCGGCCACACGCGCTATTCCACTGCAGGCGACAAAGCTCTTCTCAATGCCCAGCCCATCATGATCGATTGCAACAAGGGCAAAGTCGCTCTCGGTCACAACGGCAACCTCACCAACGCCGCCGAATGGCGACGCAAACTCGAGCATCGCGGCTCCATCTTCCAGACCAACAGCGACACCGAAGTCATCGTTCATCTCATCGCGCGTTCGCAAGCCCGCAATCTCTCCGGGGCGCTTGGCGATGCGCTCAATCAAGTCGAAGGTGCGTACTCGCTGCTTGTCTTGACGCAAGACGAACTCATTGCCGTGCGCGATCCGCGTGGTTTCCGTCCGCTTGTGCTCGGCAGGCTGTCTCTGCCCACCGGCGGTGAAGCCTGGCTCGTCGCTTCAGAAACCTGCGCGTTCGACCTGCTCAACGCTCAATACGTCCGCGAAATCGAGCCCGGCGAAATGGTGCGCATCTCCCGCTCTGGCATCGAGTCCATCCACTTCGCGCCGGAAAAACCCCTGCAGCAATGCATTTTCGAACATGTCTATTTCGCGCGCCCGGACAGCATTATTTTCGGCCGCAGCGTCAACGAAAGCCGCGAAGCCCTCGGCCGCCTCCTCGCGCGAGAGCATCCTGTCGACGCCGACATTGTCGTGCCCGTTCCGGACTCCGGCGTGCCAGCTGCCGTCGGCTACGCGCTCGAATCGAAAATTCCTTTCCGCATGGGCTTGATTCGCAATCACTACATCGGCCGCACGTTCATCGAACCCTCGCAAGCCATCCGGAATTTCGGCGTGAAACTGAAACTCAATCCCATTCGCGGCCTTATTGAAGGCCAGCGCGTCATTCTCGTCGACGACTCCATCGTCCGCGGCACCACCAGCCGCAAAATCGTTCGCATGGTCCGCGAAGCCGGCGCCCGCGAAGTTCACGTACGCATCAGTTGCCCGCCCACGATTTCTCCGTGTTATTACGGCGTGGACACGCCCACGCGCGAAGAGCTCATCGCCTCCTCGAACACTCCCGAAGAAATCTGCAAGTTCCTGGGCGCAGATTCGCTCGGCTACGTCTCGCTTCCCGCCCTGCGCCAGGCCGTGAATGACACCGAAGGCAAGTTCTGTACGTCTTGTTATACCGGCGTCTATCCCACGGATCTCGTGCAGCTCGAAGTCCGCGAGAGCAACGGCAACGCCCCAGACGCACAGAACGGCAACTCGACGGACGACGCTCCTATGGAAAAGCCTGTGGCGGTGGAACGTGAAGGCTGACGTAAAACAAAAACCAAGCGGCAAAGAGGTCGGCGAAGAAAACGCCAAAACCCCAGCCAAAAAAGCCGAGGAGCCCAAGCTGCCTATGGGCACGCGCGTGCGACGCGAAGCCCTCGCCTGGTTCTGGGTGGGACTCGTATTTCTTTTGATCAACGGCACCATCGGGCAGGCTCGCGTCATTCCCTCCGGCTCAATGGAAGACACTCTTCTCATCGGCGACCACCTCATCATGAGCCGCCTCGGCTACGATGCCGGCGTTCCCTTCACCAACTGGCACGTCTCACTCTGGCGCAACCCCAAGCGCCAGCAGATCATTATCTTCAAGCCGCCCTTCGCGCCCGATCAGCCCGACTACGTGAAGCGTGTCATCGGCATGCCCGGCGATACTGTCGACATTCACGATGGTGCTGTCTGGATCAATGGCCAGAAGCTCAGCGAAAATTACACACTCGGCCGCACCGAGCCGGGTGACCAGAAGCTCCCTTTCCAGGTTCCAGACAAATGTTATTTTGTGATGGGAGATAACCGCGGCAATTCTTTTGACAGCCGCTTCTGGGGCTGCGTTCCGCGAAATGACATTATCGGCACGCCCGTCATGATTTATATGTCGCTCGAAGTTGGGCAAGGTGCCTGGGAGCCGGGCCAGATTCGCGAACGGTTTTTTGCTTATGCGAACGCCATCATCCATCCAAGTACCGTGCGCTGGAGGCGCCTGTTCCGGACGTTTTGATCAGAAGCTGCTCTAGCTCCTATTTGAGCCGCGCACCACGTAAGCAATTTGCGCGTGTACTTTTGGGTTTTCGCCGCGAGCCCGCCGCGGCTGGTCACAGGTCATTCCGCAAAGCGCACTACGGACGCGAATCTGCGCCCGGATAAAAACGAAAGCGAATCACCCTCAATGAAATACGCCGATGCCGGAGTGAATATCGCCGTCGCCGATGAGGTGAAACAGCGCATCCGCCATCACGCCAATCGCACCTTCACTTCGGGAGTCCTCGGCGGCATCGGTGGCTTCGGCGCGCTCTTCGCCCTCGACAACAAAAAGTGGAAAGAGCCCGTCCTCGTGTCGAGCGCCGACGGCGTCGGCACCAAGCTTAAAATCGCCATGGCCATGGGCGTGCATTCCACCGTCGGCGGCGACCTTGTCAATCATTGCGTCAACGATATTCTTGTCCAGGGTGCATCGCCGCTTTTCTTCCTCGATTACCTCGCCATGGGGAAGCTTGATCCGGCCGTCATCGAGCAGTTGGTCGAAGGCATGAGCCGCTCTTGCCGCAAAGCCGGGTGCGCGCTGATTGGCGGTGAAACCGCGGAGATGCCTGGCTTTTATCCTCCGGGGGAATACGATCTCGCGGGCTTTATCGTCGGCGTGGTCGAGCGAAAGAAAATTCTCACGGGAAAATCCGTCAAACCCGGCGACGCGCTCTTCGCCCTTCCATCCTCCGGGTTGCATACGAATGGATATTCGCTGGCTCGCAAACTGGTTTTCGAAGTCGCGAAGCTGAAGCCGGACACTTATGTTGCGGAAGTCGGCAACAAAATTGGCGCGGAACTCTTAAAGCCTCACCTCTGCTACGCTCCCGCGCTCAAAAATATCGTGGCGCGCGACTGGGTCTCCGCGCTCGCGCACATCACTGGCGGCGGCATTCCCGGCAATTTGCCGCGTGTCCTCCCCGCCGGCGTGAAAGCGCAAATCGATCTCGCTTCCTGGCCGGTCCCGCACATCTTCAAATTTCTCGCTGGGCTCGGAAAAATCGAAACCAATGAATTGCTGCAATCCTTCAACATGGGCATAGGCATGATCCTCGTCGTGCCTCCGGCTTATGTAAAATCCGTCGAAGCCGACCTCAAGCGCCGCCGCGAAAAATTCTTCCGCATCGGCCGCATCGAGCGTGGCGACTCCGGCAAACCCCGCGTCGCCCACTCCGGCTCCCTGAATCTGTAGTGGGACAGGCATTCCTACCTGTCTCTTTTTTCTATGTGCCCTCTGCGCTCTCCGCGCCCCCTGTGTAAACTCCTTTTTCTGGTTTTATCCTGATTCCCTCTCTGCCGTCTTAGGTAGCATAGTCCGGATGTTTCGCGCGTCCGCGCTTTCTAATTTCTCGCGCCACGCGTTTCAGCCAGCGCAGTTCCGTCTGAAACTGCTCGATCATCAAGCTCACCATCCACACCGCCTCGTGATACGGATGCCCCACTTCCACCAAAATCGACCGCAGCACTTCCTTCTCTTTTGCAACTTTCTTTTCTAGGAACTCTCTGCGCCGCTCAATCTGCCGCTCCACCACGCCCGGACGCGCCTGCCAGGAAAGCGCCACCCACGTCAGAAACGGCGGTCGATCTCGCTGCGTCGTCCAATCTTCTCGTTCCAGGGCATCAGCCAGCGCCGCGCGTCCCTTGGCCGTCGTCTCAAAGCTGCTCCGCTCCGGCCCCGAAGCCGGCTCATCCGTTTCTAGCGAACGAATCATCCCCGCCTTTGCCAATTTCTCCAGCGAATAGTAGACCTGCGGCCGCGAAATCCCCGCCCAATCTTTTATCTCGCGCCTCACCAATTCCGCGTTGGCCTGATACCCATGCATCGGCCGTTCCGCCAGTAAACTCAAAACCACCAAGTCCGGAGTGGTCAGTGCCAGTGTCTTCTTCGCCCTAGCTGTTTTCTTCAATCTCTCCGCGCTCCTCTGCGTCTCTGCGTTATCTTTTTCTTTTCTTTCTTTCTCTGTCGTTACTTCTTTACGTCCTTACTTCGTTTCTTCCTGTTCCTACTCCACCACCACCACTGGCACCTCTCCGCCGCCAGCCGCGGATTTTTTGCCTGCGCCACTGCCGCGCAAAACGTATCCAGTACGCACGGATCCTGCCGCTGTCCCGTCACGCGTTCAATCTTTTCATACATCCGTTGCGGGTTTTGCTTCGCCAGCGCCGCCACGCTGCGGATCCCCAGCATTTCGAAATCGCGCAGCATGGCCGGACCAATGGAAATCAAGTCTGCGAGCTTCCTCGCTTTCTGGGCCATAAACAACTCCTTGACAACCGTATTTGTCTTTCGTATCCTCCACTAGTCTAAATGAGACTAGTATCGGCTGCAAGGAGAAATGTCGACATGCGCGCCCTCACCTCTGCCGCTCTAGCCGCTGCCCTGTTTTTCGGATTTGCCACTCTGCAAGCCCATCAAATCGAGGAGAAGAAACCCATGAACGTGAAGAAAATCACCCCAGTCCTGCTGGTCAGCCAAATCGAGCCCATCCTGCCCTTCTGGATCGACCGTCTCGATTTCATAAAAACCATCGAAGTCCCCGACGGCAACAAACTCGCCTTCGTCGCCTTCCAAAAAGGCTCCGTCGAAGTGATGTATCAGACCTACGCCAGCGTCGAGCACGACGCTCCGCCTGCCATGGCAGCCGCAGCCAGAAAGGGACCCACGTATCTCTATCTCGAAGTCGACAGCCTGGACGCCGTTTTAGCCGCCATGAAAGACGTGCAAAAAGTCATGCCCGAACGCACGGCCTTCTACGGCATGCGCGAATTCGCCGTCCAGGACCCCGCCGGCCACTTCATTACCTTCGCCCAGCCCACCGCCCCGCCGAAAAACTAAGGCGTCAATTCATGTTTTGTAATTCGTTGTAGGGGCGCAGCAAGCTGCGCCCCAGCTTGGCAAGACGTCAATCCCTGTGGCTTGCTTTTAACAATCGAGATTCACTGCTTCGGCGCGGTCGGTGTCGGCGGCGCACGCCGCTCCGCCTCGGAGATCACCGCGATCGACCGTGCACCATTCTTCCCCACCGACCGCACCGCGAAAAAATGATTGTCGGTCGATACATCCTTCAATACCGTTTGTCCCGCCTTCTCCGCGAAATCGAAAACGCTCCAGCGAGCCTCGGTCGTCTCTCGCCATAAAATCTCAAAACCAGCGCGATCGGCATCCTCCTCCGCTGCCCACGAAACCTTCGCATCCGGCGTGACCGCACCCGTCAGTTTCACGTTCGTAGGCGGAGCCGGTGCCAGCGCCAGTTGCCGCAGCACTTCCGCATTGTCCCGCGCCACATTTCCCATGAAGGTGAAATTCAAATATTTTTCCAAATCGCCGTACTCGATCCCATTCTCGGTCCGCGGCGTCTGATGCTGGTGATTGTAATCTTCCAGCGGCTCCGTAAATCGCACCGCCGGCAACCCCGCCTTGGAAAAGGGATAGTGATCTCCGCCGCGCCCATAGCGGTCCAGCCGGAAAATCATCCGGATCGCCGAACGCCCGTCAATCTCCTCGATCGCGCGCGCCAACTCGCGCTGCGGCCCATCGCAATCCTCGATCGTGCCATTTTCAGAAAACACACGCACGCTATGCGGCCCGCCTGGCGCAGGGTCCGCGCCAACAATGTCATTGTCCATCATCGCTCCCACCGTGTACCCCTGTTCCTTCGTCCATTCCAGCAACCGGTACGCTCCCAATAGCCCCTGCTCTTCGCCGGAGAGCGCGCCAAATAAAACCGTCGCGCGCCCGCCATGTCCGGCCGCGGCCGCCTTGGTCAACAATCGCGCGGACTCGAGAACCACCGCGACGCCAGAAGAATCGTCGTCGGCTCCCGGCGCATCCGCTTCGGGATCCATCACGTTCGAAGGCCGCGAGTCGAAGTCGCCCACGACAATGAAAATATTCTTGGCCAGATTTGGATCGGAGCCTTTCAGAATCCCGTACACGTTTTCCAGGTGTACCGGATTCGGCCCTGTCCGCTCCGATTTTGACTCGAATTTGTCCACCACGATTTCCAGTTTTCCATCGGATGCTTTCGCAATTTCGTTGAAGCGCGGGATGATAAAGTCGCGCCCGCACCCGATCCCGCGTTTCGGATCCGTCCACGAAGAAAGCGTCAGCCGCGTCCCGCAGCTGACTTGCTCACGAATAATCGCGCGCATCGCCTGCTCGTCAATGGATGTACGCGCAATCGCGCCCGCAGGCCGCGGGAGAATCTTCGGATGTGGCGCGTTCTGCGGCGGCTCCGCCGGATCGTGCGAACCCGTCGCTCCAGCGCTCTTCGCAGCGCCCGGCGTGCTCTGCTGCGCAAAAGAAACGGGAGCGCAGAAGCCAAGCGCCAGAAAGAACCCCGTCACGGTAGTAAGAAAGTGTCTGCGAAACAGATTGCTGCGATTAGTCATGGTCTGCGCTTTCAAAATGAATTTGCGTGCGGCGAACGGGCATTCTAACGCGAGCGCCCAAACTTTGCGATGCAATTGCCCTGTCACACAGGACGCGGCGCCGGCTCGTCCCAGGTGCAGCCCAAGTTTTACCGATGCTCGCGGTTGTGTTAACGTTTTTTGTTTATGAAGAAGCGCATAGGCGTGTTGTTGAGCGGCCGCGGTTCGAACTTCGAAGCGCTCGCAGACAGCATCACATCCGGCCAAATTCCCAACGCGGAAATCGCCATCGTCATCAGCAATCGCGAAGGCGCGCCCGGCCTTGAACGCGCAAAATCGCGCGGCATCGCCACGAGCGCCATTCCTTCGAAGGGATTGGAACGCGAAACGTACGACCGGCAAGTGGTCGCCGTGTTGAACGAACACAAAGTCGAGCTCGTCTGCCTGGCCGGCTATATGCGCTTGCTGTCGCCGTATTTTGTGGCTGCATTCCCGAATCGTATTCTGAACATTCACCCGTCGCTGCTTCCCTCCTTCCCCGGCCTCGAGTCGCAGCGCCAAGCCCTCGAGTATGGTGTTAAATTTGCTGGCTGCACGGTCCATTTTGTGGACGAAAATCTCGACGCCGGTCCCATCGTTCTCCAAGCTGTTCTGCCCGTGAACGACGAAGACACCGAGGACACGCTCTCCGCACGCATTTTGCAAGAGGAACACCGAATTTATTCCGAAGCCGTTCGAATCGTCCTCGAAGGCCGATACAAAATCGAAGGCCGCCGCGTGCTTCAAACAGCCTGAAAAATGTCAGAGACCAAATTCAAACCCGTCGAAGAACAGCTCGCCTACCTAAAAAAAGGCGCCGCGGAAATCATTCCCGAAGCCGAGCTGAAAGCAAAGCTCGAACACTCCTTCAAAACCGGCACTCCGCTCCGCGCCTATCTCGGTGTCGACCCCACCGCTCCTGACATCCACCTCGGCCACACCGTCGTCCTTCGCAAGCTAAAACATTTTCAGGATCTCGGCCATACCGCGATTTTCCTGATTGGCGATTTCTCCGCGATGATTGGCGATCCCACCGGCCAATCCGAAACGCGCCCGCCGCTCTCTCGCGAGCAAGTCGACACCAACGCCAAGACCTACCTCGCGCAGGTCTTCAAACTCCTCGATTCGCAAAAAACCGAAGTCCGCTACAACAGCGAGTGGCTCGACAAACTGACCAGCCAGGAAGTCGTTCGCATCTGCGGCCACTATAGCCTCGCTCGCATGCTCGAGCGCGAAGACTTCCGCTCCCGCCTTGAACACCACCAGCCCATCTCCGTCCACGAGCTTTTGTACCCGCTCCTCACCGCCTACGATGCCGTCGCCCTCAAATCCGACGTCGAAATCGGCGCGACCGAACAGAAGTTCAATATTCTGGTGCATCGCGACATCCAGCGCGCTTACGGTCTTGCGGGTGAGGTCGCCCTCACCATGCCCATCCTCGTCGGCCTCGACGGCCAGCGCAAAATGTCCAAGAGCCTCGGCAACTACATCGGCATCACCGAGCCGCCCGCGGAAATCTTCGGCAAGCTGATGTCCATTCCCGACGATCTCATGTGGACTTACTACGACCTGGTGACGGACCGCACGCCGAACGAGATTGCCGTGCTGAGAAAAGACGTCTCAAGTGGCGCAGCGCATCCTATGGACGTAAAAATGCGCTTGGCGCAAGAAGTGATCGCCGGTTTCCACGGCGAAGAAGCCGCCCGCAAAGCCGCCGAAAATTTCCAGCGCGTCTTCCGCGACCGTCAAGCTCCCACAGAAATGCAAGAGATGCGCCTAGTACGGTTGCCTGACGGAACCTTGAAGACGCAAACTCCAGATGTAGACCTCCAGGTCATTTCTAAGACCCCAAAGTGGCCACAATTATTGAAATATCTTTCCCTAGCAGAATCCATCTCGGAGGCGGCCCGGCTTGTTGAGCAAGGCGGGCTTGAGGTCAACGGCGCAATTATCCGGGACCCACTGGCTCGACTTGATACAAACGCGGCGGCCTCCTACGAAGTGCGTGTCGGCAAGCGGAAATTCCTCCGCATCATCGTCGAATAATTTTGGTGATGGATTCGTAGGGGCACGGCACGCCGTGCCCGTCTGGCTGGTGAGCCTTACGCGAGGACTTCCGCAACCAACCCCGCCACATGCTCCGCAATCGACGGCGCCGCCGTCAGCCCCGGCGACTCGATCCCCACCAAGTGAATCGCCTGCGGCACCGCCGGATCGCGCGTAATCACAAAGTCCGCGATGCCATGTCCAGTGGGGGGAACCAGCTTCGGCCGCAAGCCCGAATAACCGAGATGTAAGTCGCTCTCCTCGATCTCCGGCAACAATGTTTTCGCGCTCTCTGCGAAATCCGCAATCGGCAGCCGGTTTTTCTCGTAATTCTCTTTTCCGTCCACATAAGTCGCCGTCGGCCCCAGCAGAAAAGTCCCCCACAGCGTTTTCGTGAAGTGCACGCCGAGACTCAACCCGTCGTGGTGCGGCAGCGGATAGACGAGGTCGTTGATCAAGGCAGCGCGCGGTCCACGTACCTCGCAATACTCCCCGCGCACCGGATAAATCTTCCACGATTTATTTCCGAGCAAAGCCGCAACCTCATCGGCGTAGAGTCCGGCGGCATTAATCACACACCGCGCTTCGATTGTTTCGTCCTGCACATCTTTCTCATCCCCAATCCGCAATCCAACGCGGATCGCCCCGGCCACAGGCTCCAGCGAGACAACACGTGCGTACGTAACGATCTCCGCTCCTTGGCCAGTAGCGATGCGCGCGTAAGCGTGAACTAGTTCCTCGGCGGAAACAATACCCGTGGAAGGAACTTCAATCGCCGCTGTGCCCAAAATGTGCGGCTCGCGCTTGCGAATCTCTGCCGGCCCAATCAGCCGCAACCCTTCCACGCCGTTGTCTTCGCCTTTTTTCTTCAGCGCCTCGAGGTCAGCTTCTTCATGCGCGTTCGCCGCAACCACCAGCTTTCCCGTGTGGCGAAACGGAACATTATGTTTTTTGCAGAAGTCGTATGTCAGCCGGTTGCCCTCAACGCAAAGCCGCGCCTTCAGTGAGTTCTTCGGATAATAGATGCCGGAGTGCACCACTCCGCTATTGCGCGAGCTGGTCGCCATCCCCAGCTTGGGATTTTGCTCAACAAGAAAAACGTCTCCCCACCGCGCCGAGACAGCTCGCGCGATCGCGCAGCCGACGACGCCCCCGCCGATAATCAGAATGTTCGCTTGGTCCATGAATTTATTTTATTCTCTCGCGTTATCCATTCGTATTGATTTCGTCGAAGAAAGGTTTGCACTCGGCAAGTCTCGCCTGCGCCCCGTCGTGAACCGCGTAAACCGAGTGCCCCTTTTCCGAGTAATGGTTGCGCCACAGCGAAGCCGCGCCGTGCACGCCGTCCTTATTCAGCGCATAAAAGAAAATGTGAAACGTCGCTAGCTTCCTCTTGTCGTTGTTGTAGTTGTGTGCGATGCGCGCCAGCGCTTCGAGACAAGCCTCCTCCGGTGATTTCCCCTGCCGCATCATCTCAATAATAGTGTGTCCGCCGCAGATCTTGATATTTTCTTCGCCTTTTCCAGTCGAGCCTGCCGCACCGACTTCATTATCGACGAAGCAACCAGCCCCAATAATCGGCGAATCGCCGACGCGCCCTGGAATTTTCCATGCCAATCCCGAAGTCGTTGTAGTGGCGGAGATATCGCCCTTTTCATTCACCGCCATGCAGGGAATCGTACCGGTGGGCGGATGCGCAATCACACTTTCTGCGTACGCGATTTTCTCTTTGTCGCCATCGAAAATCGCAGCGACGTGTTCTTTCCATTCCGGGCTATCAATCCCGGGCCGCCAATTCACCGAAGACGCCGCTTTCCAAGCCAGCCAAATCTTGCGTGAATGTTCCGTGAGGAGACTCATATCCTCAAACCCTTCATCGACGGCAAATCGATGCGCTCCCTCTCCCACGATCATCACGTGATTCGTCTTCTCCATCACGGTTTGCGCCAGCCGCGCAACATTCTTGATCCGCCGCACCGAAGCGACAGACCCGGCGCGACGCGTTGGTCCATGCATCACGCTGGCGTCCAGCTCCACTTCGCATTCCTCATTGGGCAGGCCACCGAAGCCGACCGAATCATCGTTCGGATCATCTTCGACAACGGTCACAGCCGCGACGACTGCGTCCAGCGTGTCGCCGCCTTTCTTAAGAATGTCCATCCCTTTATCGAGCGCATGCAGCCCGTTCGCGCTGGAAATAATGATCGGCCGCATGCCTTGCGCGGGTGCGATTGGCGTGGATTCGGGCAGTCGCGCTTCATTCACCGGAAGCGCACGCCCAAAAACTTTGCCGGCCCCCGCGGCAAAACTGCTCGCAAGCGACGTAAGAAAAAATCTCCGCCGTGACCACAGCTCCATGGAAGGCCTCCTCAATGTGCGCGTGCAATATACAAGCGGAAGGGAAAGATTGGAAGTTGTAGCGTTCGATGCGGTTGGCGGACCCCTCTACAACGCACCGCCTGGAATATGCCAATTCAAAAAGGATTCGCCACCTGATTTTTCTGCCACATCCGGAACCCGCCCAGAAACGCGTTTTCGTTGCTGCCAAGCCGTGCTCCAGGTGGCAGTTTCTTAAGCAGCTTGCTGTTTCCGCCGCCCAGCACCACATAATCGGCTTCCAGCGCGATCTTCAGCTGCTCTGTGACTTTGGCTACGTAGCGGCGCCACTTTTTCTTTCCCATTCGCTTGAGCCCGCGCAACCCAAGATAGTCTTCGTAGGATTTTCCGTTTTTGTAGGCAAGGTGGGCCAATTCCATCGGCTGCAGGATTCCGTCCACAATCATCGCGGATCCTAGGCCGGTGCCCAACCCGAGAAATAACATGCGTCCGCCTTTGTAACTGCCAACCGCCTGCATGGCCGCATCGTTGAGAATCTTTACAGGGCAGCCAAATGCTTTTTGAAAGTTGAATCCCACCCACCCGTGTCCCAAATTGTGCGGTTCGCGAAGCGGATGGCCATTGATGATCGGCCCGGGATAGCCCAGCGAAATACAATCGAATTTCCAATCGGCCACGGATTTCTTCACTAGGCCAACCATCTTGCGCGGCGTCATCGTCGGCCCAGACGGATATTTTCGCGGCTCTTTCTGCCCCGTCGCCAGCAGCTTGACGTTTGTGCCGCCAACGTCAATCACAAGAACCCTTGGAGATTTTGCCGTCTTTTCCGGTTTCATGGCCGCTCCTCAGCGAATCACTCGACGCGGTGCGCCGCGCCGCTTCTTTCCATGCCTTGAGGATTCTAGAGGGAAGAGTCAATTCAGCGAAGAAAATTCGCAGACGCGGTTGGGGCAAAAGCCAGCACTGCGGAACTTTTCCACGTGTGCCTGCCTGGCCCCGGCGAAATATGACCGCGCTAAGTAGCGCGCCTAATTTGAATCGGTCTTCGAATGCTGCGCTGGACGCTTTAATCGGAAGCTGACGGAACACCGGGTCGGTAGAGCCAAGCCGCGGGAGTGGCGGGGAGACTTCCGCCGCTCTCGGCATAGCCTCCGGTGATCAGTGCTTTGCCGCCAGGGAGAAGTGTTGCGGAGGCGAAGAAACGCGGCGCTCCCAGTGAGCCCGGAACTTTGGTGAACGTACCGGTGGATTCGTCATACAGCTCGGCGAAAGAGCCGCCCCCAGCAACGAGAACTCTGCCGTTGGGGAGCAGCGCCACAGCGGCTGGCAATTTGAAGCGCTCCGTATTCATCGCGCCGGTGGTTGTGAATGTGCCCGAGGCGGGATCATAGATTTCGGCGCTCGCATATTCACCATGCCAATCGCGATTGTCCGAACCGCCAGCGATAAGAACTTTTCCGCTGCGAAGAAGAATCGCGGCGTGCTTGTGGCGTCCGACGGTCATCTGGCCCACGTAACTGAATTTTCCGGTGGCAGGATCGAAAAGTTCAGCGGAACGATAGACATTTTGCGAAGGATAATGGCCTGAGCCGCCGCCAACGATCAAGACTCGGCCGTCCTTGAGACTCGTTGCAGTGTGCGCACCGCGCGCGTCCGTCATACTACCTGTCAAAGTAAATTTTCCCGTCGCGGGGTCGTAAATCTCGGCGCTGGCAATCGCATTCTCCTGACGGTCCTCGCCGCCTGCGACGAGCACTCGCCCGTCCGCGAGAAGTGTCGCCGTGCTTCCGGCGCCTTCGATCACCAGATTCCCCGTTGCAGCAAACCGATTTGTGGCTGGATCGAAAATCTCTGCTGAGCCGCGAAGATCATACCGCCCAGTCCACCCTCCAACGATCAGCACCTTCCCATTTTTCAAAAGCGTCGCAGTATGGCCGGAGCGTCCGATGCTCATGTCCGCGACAGACTGAAACGTCCCGGAAGTTGGATCGTAGATCTCAGCGGTGCGGTAGGGGCTGTATTCGCCGCCACTCCCAGCGAATCCGCCAGCGATGAGCACCTTGCCGTTCGGCAACAGCGTGGAAGTGTGGTTGGCGCGAGCAATATGCATTGCTGCGATTTCCGCCACCGAGCCGGTTCCCGAAGGCCAGGGCGTGCCGGGCAGCGAGAAGCAAACCAAAGGCACGAACATCAGCGAGAGCAGCAACAAGAAGCCTGCTGCTATTGACGAACGCGATTTCATGGAGTTCCTCACAAATTGGTTTTGCTGATGTGCAAGACGCGCGAGAGGCGTGCCGTGTTAACGCAGCTTAGAAGAATTTGTAGGGGCCGGGCTGCTAAGACACAAGTCTTCAGCTATCGGAGAGGCGTGAGACTAATGAGGCGCGAGCGTCGTGGAAAAACTGTCCTGCGCGGCGGTGTCGTAGAGGTGCAGAAGTTCAGCGGCGCGCTTCAGTAAATCGGCCGGCAAGTCGCCGGGCTGGTAATCGACCCACCCGGTTGTGAAGTTCAGAGGAATTTTCTCGCCCGAGGAACTCACTTCGATGGCACCGAGACGGTTCAAAACCTGCTTGACCTCGTTCGCTCCGCATTCGGGAAGCAGGAGAAGAAAATCATCGTCGTTGAGGCGCGCGGCAATGTCCGAGCCCCGGCTCGCTTTTTTCAGCCGGCGTGCAAGCTCTTTGAGCGCGGCATCCACAGCTGGCTTGCCGTAACGAGCGCTCAGGTGCGCGAATTCGTCCACGTGAAGAGTGGCGAGGCTCAAAGCCGAATTCTGGCGGCGCGCCCGCGCGATTTCCTTACCGATATGCTGTTCCAGGGAAGAGCGCGTGTATAAGCCCGTGATGGGGTCGAGACCCGCAGCTTCCGAAAATTGGTATGGAACAGCTTGCGCGTCGAGAGACAGCTCCGCCGATTGTTTCCGCAGCCTGCGGAATGACCACTGGCGGTAGACAAGCCACGAATTGAAAATCAGAAGTAGGCACAGCGTGCCCCAGCGCGCTTGGTCGGAACGGATTTCATAAAAATAATCCGCATGACGAAAGAAAGAAGTGAACGAGGACAACAGGAAAGCAACGCTCGAAAGGATGGTGACGAATAATGCGGAAAGCCAAAGCCACCATTCGCGCCGCGAAACTTGCTGCAAGTTGGAGCCGTCCGGCAGAACACGGAAATTGCCGGAGCCCTCGAGAGGCGAGGGTTTTGGCTTGCTTGGCTTGCCTGCAGATATTCCCAAGGCAGATTTCATTTTGCGAACGGTAGAACTGGGCTGCCAACACTCTAGTCGCGCGCGGCGAACGGAGGCAACATCGAAAACGTACAGGCTCACACGATTCAAGAACCTGACCTTCCGGTCAGGCGGGGCGAACCGCTCGGCGCGTGTTCGAGCACTCTGCGCGCGTAGAGCGCGACATTTTTCACGCCGGCTGCATAGGCCGGGTTGGGATTGCGAATGCCACCGTTGTAGGCACCGGTCGCCTGATCGACGTCGCCCCCGAAGCGGTCCAGCAGATCGCGGAGAACGAGTCCGGCGTAAGTGGTGAGAACTTCGCTGTCGACGGAATTTACGTCGAGATCACGCGAAGGACGAAGGCGCGGCGGAAGCTCGTCGTAGTGACGTTTGTCCTTCAAATAAAGCTGGTGCGCGGCGCGAAGCGTCTCGCGCGAAATTTGCCAAGTGCCTATCGAGTAGTCGCTCACGAGAACGCGCTTGCGATCGTGGTCGAGAACGATATCGCCGCGTTCCGCGCGCTTTTTCCAAACGGCATGCGTAAGATCGCCGTTCACATCCATGTAGTTGTTTTCCATCGCGCCGACGCCGAGAAAATAATCGAGCGGCAGATTGTAAAAATGGGCGACGTCGAGAATGTCGGAAGCCAGCCGCAGCGCCTGATGATGAGTTAAAGGCTGAGGCGCGCGGGCGCTTTGCCCGACCACGCGCCAATCTGTCTGCGATTTGAAAACGAGAAAATCCGCGAGCGCGGGAAGAAGCTGAAACGATGGAAGAGTTTCCAGCTTTTGTTCGGTGGGAACGTTGTACGCGTTCTCGAACATGCGGCTCTGCTGCTGGGCAAGCGCGAGATCCTGCTGGGTCCACGCGACAAGCTCGTAGTGCGTGATGAGGCCATGAAATTCCATGCGATTGAGGCGAGGGACGGCGGTGAGCTGATCGTTTTCGACAAGCATATAAATTTTGTAGTTCGCGCGCTTGGCGGTGCGGCCCGCGGTCAGAAAGATTTTGGAAGCTTCGTCCGGATCGCGCCCGCGAAGGTATTCGTAGCGAAGAAAGGCTTCGAGCTGGTCGTCGAACGAAGCGATCTCGGCGCAAGCCACTTCTTTCGCGAAGGGCAGGGCGATGTTTCGGCCGTGAATCTTCGGAGAGAGATGGCGATGCTGCGCGGAGAAGCGCATGTGCCGCGGCCAAAGGCGATCGGCAGTCCAGGAGGTTAGCGCGAGGGCGGAGAGTGCAAGCGCTGCCAGAGCGCGCGCGGAAAATAGTCTTGCGGCGGAAGGCCGATGGGGAGTGCTGGCGAGTTTTTTGGCTGGCATGGCTGCAGCCCTCGTTGCGTTCGATGGTGGTGCATACTCGAACGAAAGGAGTGCATGCCAACTGCCGAGGAAATCCAACTTTCGGCTTCTTGTAAATCATAGAAAATAAATGTGTTGATGGCGTCTTGGCAAAGAGCGGCGTGTGGAATGTGGTTGAGGGGCGTGTCTGCGCGTCCAGAAATCCACAGGAGATTCTCGCTTTCGCAGCAACTCGCGCGGGAGCAACTCCGGCGCTAAGGAGCGATGCTTCTGGATGGCAGCGGGGAGTGTGCAGTCGATGATGAGTAGTGAAGACAGAAGAGGCCCTTCGCCAAAGTCGCTCAGGGTGAAGGGGTAATTTCGGGGT
>DATEQG010000026.1:0-61733 GCA_035272765.1 Candidatus Acidiferrum sp. | reverse complement strand
CCTAAGTGCCAAAGATGAGGAAGGGTCCCTCCGCAAGTGCCTGATCGGAAGGGATGAGGTGGCGCGTCCTAAGCGGACGATTTCATCTGCCGATCGATCCTTTACGGGCAAATGGTGATAGCCGCAGGTAACTGGAGCTTTTCTACCATCAAATAAGGGAACCAATTCTTGGTAAACATGACTGCCTGCAAAGTCAAAGTGGTTCCAAAACCACTTGTCCGATAGCGCGTGCCAGGACTTGACCCGACACGCTGCTTTGCAGGAACGATTTCGCATATCTATTGCGTGCTGTCGGCCGGAGATGCGGTGCGAGAAACGACACTGAAGACGGGGACGAGGCGGACCGCAGCGTCTGATGCGAAAAAGACGTAAGAAGCGGCACTGAGTTCGATAGAAAGATGGATGACCTCTTCTGGAAGAACACGGAAAACGCTATCAGTGCCGCGTTCCTGAGTGATGTGAAATTCGGCCACAGCACTGTCGAATTCCAAAGGCCGCACAAAGCGATCGGCGAAGATGATGCAGTTCCAGCCAAAATTGCCACAGGCATTGCTTTCAGGGATGACGTCATCCGTGGATAGATGGAGAGGTATGAGCCGCAGTCGCAGTTGACGATATTCACCTGCGGGAACCGTCGCTGGGACCTCTGCCCTGGCTGGTAAACCCAGCGATCGAGAATCGCCGTTCACCGCCAAAAGGTCCAACTGCAGCGGATGCGCCGCCAGGTCAGGAGCAAGTTCCTCCCAGCCAGAATCATCCTCGTCTGCCATCATGCTTGCATGGGCCTCAATGCCGCGGAGCGTGACAAAAATGTGCTGTACGTCGTGCGGTGATATGAGCGCCGGTGGAAAAGCTGCGGAGGCTGCCGGAAGCGCGGAAGCCGTACTCATCTGTGCGAAAACAGCACCTGTGGCTTTTGTGAAAGGGCAGGACGTGTTGCTGACCGCGACGCCGCTTCCATTCCCGTTCCAGAAGCCGGAATAGCAGGAGTTGCAACCAGAGTTGGCGATGCAGAGAAGAAGCACTGCGAGAAAAGCTTTTCCAAGAACGTTCGCCGCGGATTCCATGGCGCCCGTGCGCTGCATACTTGGCCTCACTTCTGAGAACCAAATGAGGATACCACTTCCAGAATTCCTCGTGTAGAGTCTACTTTTCATTGAGCTTCAGTTTGCTGTCGGCTTTGTTGACCTCGAGGAATTCGCGCCAACATAGCTAGAGAAAACAGGGCTTCCACCGGCCAATTGGCCCGTTGAGCCCGCAGCGGTTACCGGGCAAAAAATCGCTGATCGGCAACTTACCGGCACGACTTACCAGGAATTGACCCAACTACAAAGTTTGGAGAACTTGCAGCCCGTTGACAAACACACATTGGTGGTGACAAATGTGGGCGCAGAGGAGGCCTTATGAAACGTACTTCTGTGTTCGTGGTATTAGGTTTCTCGCAGGCCTCGGCACCGGCTTTTTCGCCCACAGCGCTGGAGTCGGCAGGCTTTTGCGAAGGGACCCACATGCCGCGGACTTGGCGGCCATCGAAAAACTGCACCAAAAAGACATCGAAGTTACGCTGCCCCAGACACGAAAGGGCTGCTAGACATCTTTACGGAGGATGCGGTGCGCATCGTACCGGGAAGCACGACCGCGGTCGGCAAGCAGGCTATCCAAGCTGAGAATGAGAAAGGCCGCGTCGAGTACCCAGGTTTCAAAGTGTTGAGCTACGCGCCCGAATACAGAAACATTCAAATCGAGAACGGCTGGGCATGCGAGTGGGGCGAACATGAAGCCCAGTATAAACTGTCTCCGGAGGCCCCGCCGGTCAGGTTGCGCCTCAAGGGATTCGATGTGCTGAGAAGGCAGAGAGATGGCTCGTGGAAATTCGCGGTGCTCATCTTGAACGAGTAACGACTGCGAAGATCCGAAGCAATGCCCTAATCTCAAGGGTCATACTTGGCATAAGCCCCGATTAGCGCGGTTACCCGGCAAGTGAAATCTGTCCTAAAAGGTCTTGTCAAATTATGCGACTTACAAGGATTCAGGTTAGGGAGACTCTGATTACTCTCCCTTATCAATCCCGTGAAGATCTGGGACTCACGTTGTCGTGCTGTCAAAACGAGGAGTGCCTACCGCTCCATGGAAGGTTTCGTACGCCCGAGTTTCGTCGCTGTTCGCAGGCTCATTTCTTCTTCAACTCCGCATCCCAGTTCATCACCAGCGTGAGGGGTTCAGCTTCCACAGTCGCATACGATGTCACCGCGAACCTATCTCCTTTGGGAGAAACGTCAAACGGCTGCCGCTGAAACAACGGCGTTCCTCCGCGCGACAACGAAAAGCCCATCAAGAAAAGCGATTCCGGCGCTTCCAGACGTAAACCTGAACCCTCATTCGCTACTCCCGCTGCCATCAATTGACCGCCCATCGAGAGATAGAAAAGTTCTTTTCCATCCCGCCGCCACACCGGTGAGAAGCCTCCTTGATTCGAGACCTGCAATTTCGTAGCACCGTCAGGGAATGACGCGACATAAATCTCCGCCGACCCCGACTCTCTCGAAGCGTACGCGATCCATCGCCCATTCGGAGAAAAAACCGGAGCATCCTTTTCGTAATCCGATTGCAGAAACGCAAACGGCTTTCGCTCGCCGCTCATCGGCAGAATCCAAATGTCGAACTTGTTTTTCGTTAGTTGCGCATCCTGCTGCATGTACGCAAGGAACCGGCCGTCCCCAGACCACGACCACGGCCTCTTCATTTCGGCAGAATCGAGAAGTTGCTCCTCCTTACTCGCAGCCGTTGCCGATTTTACGAAAAGGCCTGTGCCTGTCGGCGTCTTGGATGCGTAGGCGACTCGGTTTCCATCCGGCGACCACACTGCGTCCCTTGCCGATTCCGAAAAAGTGAACCGCGTGTGTACTCCCCTCGCCAAATCAAACAGCCACACGTCTGCCTTCGTAAATCCAGATGGGTCGGAAGACGTCACTGCGATTTTCTGTCCATCCGGAGAAATCCGCACATGCGCAAGGTTCGCCTGTTCGATGGGGACTCTGCCAATTGGCTTGCCTGACCGATCTACCCAAGAAAGCTGATCCGCGTTGAGAGTCCCTCCGTTTTGCAGAACCAGAACTCCGTTTTGCGAGATGCTGAAAATGGCAACGCTCTGACTTTCAGAAAAAAGAACGTGGTCTGCTACCGGCACGGCGCTGCCGGAAAGTTCCATTCTTGTTGCATTAAACGGCTGTGCTAGAAGGCTGCCTTCTCGCCACCAGACCAGATGTCCGCCTGACGGTGAATAGACTGCCTGACCCTCAGAAGGCAAGATCAGTTTCGTCTGCCGCGTCTCCAGACTTCCCAAGTAAATCCCGGGAGTCTTGCCTCGCACAAAATATAAGAAGTTGTGGCCGTCTGGCAGAAAGTATGGCCACCTATGCGATGTTTCCGCCTGCGATTCATCCAACCTAGTCACTGCAGCGGGAGTGCCGCCGGCATCGGCCACTCTAAACAACGGCGTTCCAAGCGCCGCTGCGAAAACGATGACTCCGGACTTGTTCCAGGTTCCCCCGCGCCCGTCTGTCGCGTCACAAAGCGGCTGCACAGGTCCTCCCGAAGCCTCGACTTTTTTCAGCTTGCCATCGGCGAAAAAGCCGATGAACAGGCTATCCGGCGACCAAAACGGATAGCTGGCGTCTTGTGTTCCCTGAAGCGGCCGAGCAGTGAGCGAATCAAGAGAACGAACCCACAGCATCCCTTCCCCGGAATCGCTTCGAGCCGGAATTGCGAGCTGTTTTCCGTCGGGCGATATCGCTGCAGGACCGCCAGAGACTCCGACTGGAGCGAATCTGGCTTTTTCCGGCGGAAGGATCGACGCACGGATGGCTCTTGACTCATCTTGCGACCGCACGAAGTGCCCGATCGCGAACGCAATCGCAAGAGCGGTCGCGATCGCCGCAATTCCCCACGCGAACCATTCACGCCGTATTCGCCCGCTTCCGCCGGCCATCGCAGGCTCGCCAGCTTGCGATCCCGACTCCCCAATCCAACTCAATTCGAGCGCCAGATCACGCACCGCTTGCCAGCGGTCTTCGGGATCCTTCACCAAACAGCGGCGAATCGCATGATCCAGCGCAGGTGGCGTCATCGGCTTTATACCGTTGATAGGTGCTGGGTCTTTCTCGAGAATCGCTGAAGCCACACTCAGTTGGCTCTTTCCTTGAAACGCTTTCTGCCCCGTCAGCATCTCGTACAACACAGCGCCTAGTGAAAAAATGTCACTCCGTCCATCCACCTCTGTCCCTTCGATCTGTTCCGGCGACATGTACTGAATCGTGCCAACAATCGTGCCCTCTGCCGTTACTGGGGACGTCTGCGTCGCCGCAGCTGTCAAGGTCAGTCCTCCTGCCAGTGGGCCAGCCGACTTCGCCAAACCAAAATCCAGCAACTTCGCGCCCGATGGCGTCAGCATGATGTTTCCCGGCTTCAAATCTCTATGCACCACCCCGCTGCGATGCGCCTGATCCAAAGCTACTGCGATTTGTGCGCCGTACCGGAGAACTTGTTCGAGCGGCAGCGGTCCTCTTTCTAGCCGCTTCGCCAGCGTCTCTCCCTCGACACACTCCATCACCAGGTAGTCCACGCCGTCCTGGCAACCTATGTCGTGCAACACACAAATGTGCGGATGATTCAGACCCGAAATGGTCTTCGCTTCGCGCTCAAATCGTTGCTTCCGAATTGGATCAGCACAAAACTGCGCCGGCAAAATCTTAATCGCTACGGTGCGCTCGAGCCGCGTGTCTCGCGCGCGATAAACTTCGCCCATTCCCCCTGCACCGAGAAGCGCGCTGATTTCATAGGGGCCAAGTTTTGTACCTGGAAGGAGAAGCATGATTGCCCGCGATTATAACGCCGAAAATCCTTTCCCGGGTGCTTCTAAGCCCAAGTGCCTGATTAACGCGGCGGTCTCAATGGGTCGACGCAACACTAAGCTCAAAGTCTAACTGCTGGAGTCTCAAAGGCTAAAATCGCTTACAAGTGTTGAATCAAACGGAACACTGCCCTGGCTAGGTTCTGATTCAGTACGGCCCGGCAGATTGATTCTCTCGGGGCAGTGCTGTTAGATCAGGCTATTAGCAAGTGTTGCGTCCACCGGTTGAGCTGGCAGCGGTTACCGAAAAAGTGGGTTCCAGTACGGAGATCGTTTGTGATGCTTCGATGATTCGGAACCGGTGAAGACCGTTGGTTTCTGGGCAGGTCCAGTACTGAAATTTGCCCAGAACTATTAGAGCAATTTCCACAACGCCGGTTCTTAGCCCGAATACGATCAACCCTAGCCCCAAATTCTGATCGTGCAACACCGAGTGCAACAGTACGGGTGTATCACGATTGTACTCCCTACCACTCACATACACTCGGGGCTCCGCCGTACAGTACGTATCGTACTTACCCACTTGTACGGCAACGTACGGGTCCGTACGGAAACGCAGGGTCTACATACCGTCGATTCAAAGTGCTCTTCAATCCAAGAGCCCGATCCACTGCGGTTGATTTGGAAGACGTGGAGGGTACGTCAGGCTGCAGCCTGCGTGGAAATCTCAAAGCGGAAAGGAAGGGCGAGGGCGTCTTCGGTGCATTGCGGCCCCCCGCAACCAATTCGAGATCTACGGCCGGGCATCTGGGGCCCGGCCTTTTTTTTGGTGGATGGCCTATCTGGACGAATCCGGGGAAAAAGGAAAACTCAAGACTCAGGTACACAAGCTGAACCGGGGGCACACGGCATGAGCGGAGCCGGTATGGACGTTCGTCGGCAGGCGATGTTACGCTTGCGGTCCAATTGTTTGCACGCTTGGCGAGCACGGCAGTTCGAAAAACGTATTCCGCACGCCACGACGAAATCCCATGGAGTCCGATCCGATGAATGCGCCCGAACAAGCGAGCGGGATTGTTGGTTTCGCGCAACCAGTATCCGCGCCACTGACGCGAGCCGCGATCTTCCTGGTCGTGACGCTAAAACCAGGCTCCGAACACCGCAGGACCATCCGGTCGTTCTGCAGAGACTTAGCTGCAGTCTTGCGTGCAGTGGAATTTCGCGATATTGAAGCGGGCCTCTCTTGTGTTGTGGCGTTTGGATCCGAGGCGTGGGACCAGCTGTTTGGCACACCGCGCCCCGCGGAGCTGCACGTTTTTCGTGAGATTCACGGCGGGCCACGCCACGCGGTATCCACGCCGGGTGACCTGCTGTTTCATATCCGCGCGAAACGCATGGATTTATGCTTTGAGCTTGCGACGCAGATCATGGCACGTATCGGTGATGCGGTTACCCCAGTAGACGAAGTACACGGATTCCGCTATTTCGATGACCGTGACCTTATCGGTTTTGTGGATGGAACGGAGAATCCGAGGGGCGAGGCAGCGATTGAGGCCGTGCTCGTCGGCGATGAGGACGCCGCGTTCGCCGGGGGCAGTTATGTCATCGTGCAAAAATATCTTCACGATCTCGACGGATGGAATACGCTATCCACCGAAGCACAGGAACGAATCATCGGCCGCAAGAAGCTGTCCGACATTGAATTGGACGATTCCGTCAAGCCGACCTCAGCTCACAGCGCGCTCACTACGATTGTCGAGGACGGGAAAGAGATCAAGATTCTGCGCGACAACATGCCCTTCGGACGGGCGTCGCAAGGTGAATTCGGGACCTATTTTATTGGCTATAGCCGTTCGCCCCGTACGATTGAGCAAATGATCGAGAACATGTTCGTAGGCCGGCCAGCGGGCAACTACGACCGGCTGCTCGACTTTAGCCGTGCCGTCACCGGAAACCTGTTTTTTGTGCCATCTGCGATATTTCTAGAAGCTGTGTCCGAGGACCAGCCTGCGGTTGCGGAGAATTCCGCAGCTCCGACGGTGATTGAAACCTCTCCATCCTTGCAGGGAGAGGACGTTGGTTCGCTGGATATCGGTTCTTTAAAAGGAGAAATCTCCCATGAATAATCTGCATCGCGAGCTTGCCCCCATTTCCGATGCGGCGTGGGCCCAGATCGAAGAGGAGACTTCTCGGACGCTCAAGCGATATCTCGCTGGCAGGCGCGTCGTTGACGTCGAGGCTGCGGGAGGCACCGGCCTCTCTGCCGTCGGCACCGGCCACCTGCAGAAGATCGCGCCACCAAAGGAGGGCATCCTCGCCAGACAGCGAGAGGTGAAGGCGCTGGTCGAGTTGCGTGTGCCGTTCGAGCTGGAGCGCCAGGCGATCGACGACGTTGAGCGTGGCGCGAACGATTCCGACTGGCAACCGGCTAAGGATGCCGCGCGCAAAATAGGATTTGCTGAGGACGGGGCCGTCTTCGAGGGCTACACCGCGGCTGGTATCGTGGGCATTCGTAAGGGGACCAGCAATCCAATAGTGACGCTGCCCGCCGATGTGAGCGAGTATCCGGAAGCCATCGCTCAAGCCTTGAGCCGCCTGCGGCTTGTCGGCGTCAATGGCCCGTACTCAGTGCTGCTGGGTGCCGAAGCTTATACTGCACTCGCCGAAACCAGCGATCACGGTTATCCAGTGCTGGAGCACGTCAAGCGGCTGGTGAAGGATCAAATTATCTGGGCACCCGCCATAGAGGGCGCGTTTGTACTAACCACGCGAGGCGGCGATTTTTCGCTACACATTGGCCAGGATGTCTCTATCGGCTATTCCAACCACACCGATGCTGCGGTGCAGCTGTATCTACAGGAAACATTTACGTTCTTACTGCTCACCTCAGAGGCCGCTGTGGCGTTGGTCCCGCCCGCGAAGGCGAAGAAGTCGTAATGTTTGATGCTGGGGTATCCACAATGAGGTCTTTTCGCCGGAAAGATTTGGGAGAGAAGTAAGATTGGCTGAACGCCAGCTAGATCGCGCTGAATCAGCGGGTCATTTATTTTTGGGACGCCTCATCCTTGCCGAGGTTATCGAAGAGTGTTTGGATCGGCACTCGTGCACCAAGGAACGCAGGAACCCCACCAAGAATCTCCAGATTTCTTGTGATGACGCACTTGAGAGGACCCTATCGCGCACGAATACCGGGATTGGCCAGGAGCTAGCCGAGCGAGGGTCGCTTCGCAAACTGGCAGTCTTGATACGTCGCAAAGGGAGCGTCTCAACAACTGCCGTTCACTATTATTTTTGAATCGTCTGAGCGGCCGCAGTTCTTCCCAAGAGCGGGAGTGCTTAGGCGATTGATCGTGTCAAGCTAAGCGGCCCTGGCATTCGCATGCGGCTTGTGATCGCAGCAGACGGAGTACGGCAGCCCGGCTACCAACTTCACAGCCAAGGCCTGGTTGCATGACGGGCAGGTAGACGACCAGTCGCTGCCGCACGCCGGGCATTTCTTCAGGATGAGCTGCGCACCATCCAGTGATTTGCCATTGATGCGACGGTCTAGGACGAAGTGACACTTGGGGTTGTTGCAGATTAAGAAGCGTTCCATGGGGATAGCCTCCTTGGGGCTATGGGACGGGTAGAAATACTCCCGAGACCCAGGAGCGTCAATCCAGTAGATATACCTACGGACTCCATGTAGTTACTGGTAAGCATAAGAGCCTTGCGGCAGCGGGCAGGAGCGACACCTGCTCGCTTTCGCCGAGCGTGATCACGAAGAGCCTGCGGGGCAAGCGCGAAGGCCCGCAGCGAAGAACCTGCCACCCGTTCACCCGGAATTTGTATAGAATGGCGCGCATCGCGTCGGAATCTGGAATGAGTCTTCGCGATTAGCTATTTTTTTTCGAAGCGCGCCAGGAAAAGGGAGTGTTTATGCAATCCGACTGCAAGCACAGGACTTCGACAATGCACCCACTATGCGTGGGCTTCAGCCTGCTGCTGCTTTTGATGGCCCCGAAGGACCTGGCACAGACCCCGGCTGTTGCTGCGACGCCGCCGATGGGTTGGAATAGCTGGAATCATTTTGCGGGAAAAATTGATGACGCAACCGTGCGAGCGCAGGCCGACGCGATGGTTTCGAGCGGAATGCGGGACGCTGGGTACGTCTATATAAACATCGACGACACCTGGCAGGCGGACCGGGACGCGCAGGGCATCCTCCATACAAACAGCAGGTTCCCAGATATGAAGGCCCTGGCCGATTATGTGCACGGGAAAGGCCTGAAATTGGGAATCTACTCCTCACCGGGACCCAAAACGTGCGCCGGGTTCGCTGGCAGCTATGGCCACGAAGAGCAGGACGCGGAAACCTACGCGGCATGGGGCATGGATTATTTGAAATACGACCTCTGTAGCTTCGGCAAAATGATGGAGGCGGCAGGTTCGCCGGAAGCCGCACACAAATTAATGCTCGATGCTTACACGAAAATGCACAAAGCACTGCTGAAAACAGGCCGGCCAATCGTGTACAGCCTATGCCAGTATGGCGCGGATGCCGTGTGGCGCTGGGGCGCCTCCGTGGGCGGCAATTCTTGGCGGACAACAGGAGATATCTCGGACAAATATTCGCGCATGACGCAGATCGGGTTTGGCCAAGCGGGCCTTGCGAAGTACGCCGGACCTGGACACTGGAATGATCCGGACATGCTGGAAGTGGGAAATGGCGGAATGAATCTGGAAGAATACCGAACACATATGAGTCTTTGGGCTTTGCTGGCCGCGCCGCTTTTGGCGGGGAATGACTTGAGCACCATGAAACCGGAAACGATTGCGCTGCTAACAAACCGCGAAGTGCTCGCGATCGATCAGGACAGTCTGGGTAAGCAAGCGGACCGTGTTTGGGCGGAGGGCACGCAAGAAATTTGGGCGCGGCCGCTGGCGGACGGGTCAAAGGCCGTCGGCATTTTCAACCGTTTCGATTGGCCGCAAACTATCGAATTCAGTTTTCGTGCGCTTGGATTCAAGGGCGGCGTGAAAGCGCGCGACATTTGGGCAGCCAAGGATCTCGGCATGCGGCCGAACAACTACAATGCGCGCGTGCCCCCGCACGGCGTGGTGCTGCTGCGCGTCTCGGAGTAGAGCGCGCCTCTACGCGCTCGCTAGTTCGTTCACAAGAAAAGTGCAGGGAGCTAGATGCCTACGCCGTTTCGCGGCCTTTGGACGCGCACATATCGCGTGTCTTGGATTGGCTCTGATTCGCATTCAATCGCAAGTGTGGTGAGAGGGTGATCGGGCGCGTCGGCCGGCAGCCCCATAAATCGAACGCGAAAGCGATCCTGTTCGAACTTAACTTCGTAACCGGAAGCAAAAAGACGCGCGGATTTTACCTTTGTCATCAGCCCTGCGAGAGCAACCGTATCACCGGGCCAGAAATAAACATGCATATAGAGCGTATTGCCCTGGCGCGTGAAGCCCGCAAACTCAGAAGCGTGCACCTGACATCGATCCGTGGTGTGAATGGAAGCGCCATTGCGCGACATCCACTGGCCGACGTCCGTGAGCACACGCACCGACTCCTCGGGAATTGAGCCATCTGGTTTCGGACCGATATTCAAAAGATAGTTGCCGCCATCGCGCGAGCATTCGGCGAGATTGCGAATGACGGTTTTAGAGCTCTTCCAGTTGTCATCGGCCCGCTGGTAGCCCCAGCTATCGTTCAGCGTCATGCAGCTCTCCCACGAACGGCTTCCCTTCTCCGCCACGATTTCCTGTTCGGGCGTTGAGAAATCTCCCGGCAAACCGTTGCGGTTGTCCACGATGATGTCCGGCTGCAGCCCGAAAACCATTTTGTTCATGCGCTCGGACTCCCATTGCTCAGCAGTGAGTGGCCAATCCACGTCGTACCATAGCACGTCGATTTTTCCGTAGTTGGTCATCAGCTCGCGGATCAAGCCGTGCGTGTACTCGACGAAGCGTTTGCGTGCTTCCGGGTCCGTGGCGCAGCGCGCGCCATCCGGATGATGCCAATCCATCAGTGAATAATAGAAGCCAACGCGCATGCCTTCGGCGCGCGCTGCTTCCAGATACTCCCGCACAAGGTCGCGTCCGGGGCCCTGCTGCGGAGCGCAGTAGTTGGTGAGCTTCGTATCAAAATTGCAAAAGCCTTCGTGATGCTTGGTGGTCATCACCATGTATTTCTGGCCCGCAGTTTTGGCCAGTTTGACCCAGGCGCGAGCAGCGTTCGGCTGCGGCTGAAAGCGTTTCGCCAGCAGCTCGTACTCGCTCACCGGGATGCCCTCTTCTTCCATCACCCATTCATGGCGGCCCAAGACGCTGTACAGCCCCCAATGAACGAACATGCCGAAGCGCGCTTCGTGCCACCACTTCATGCGGCGAATGCGATCGGCGTCCTCCGCATCTGTGGAAGCTTGTGGATATGGTGCCGGCCCGCGCGGCTGCTCAAGCGCAACCGCGTTACTCGCCGAGGCGGCGAGCGTTACGAGTGAAGCGCTCGTGCCTAGCAGCCAATCGCGCCGCGGAATACGATTTGGTCCCATGGGAACAGCCTCCTCAGAAAAGAACTTTGCCTTCCAGGACGACGTTCGCGAAACAAGCCGAGGAATGATCGGCTCTTGGTGCTTACTTTTCAAGCTTGAAAATTCTTTCCATCAACAGCCACTTCTCGCCAGGCTTGGCCTCTGGAAGCGGCTCTTGGAATCTCCACATCAATTCTTCCCACTCGCGCACCTTCGGATTCTCTCGATCGGCTTTCATTTTAGCCGCGAAAGAAAACCTCTCGTTTACTTCCATCACCATGAACATACGCGTGCCGAGCAGATAGATTTCCATGTCTTCGATCCCGGCGGCTTTTATGCTCTGTGCGATCTCCGGCCAGATTTTCTCGTGGTAGCGCTTGTACTCAGCGATCAACTTGGGGTCGTCCTTCAAATCCAGCGTTAGACAATATCGTCTATTCATTTTGCCTCGCCATTGCAGTGACAAGGATGGCCGCACTTCCAGCGGCAGCCAGCCACGCATACTTTTGATCCGCCCGAGTCAAATTAAGTCAAAGCGCGATCGAGATGAGTATAGCCGCCGTCCACGAACACATGCTGGCCAGTGATGTGCGACGCTTGCGCGGAAATGAGAAACAACACCATGGCCGCGATTTCACTTGGTTTTGTCATCCGCTTGCCCAGCGGTATTTTCGAGACGATATGCGCGAGTTTCGCTTCGGGATCCGGAAACGTGCTGACCCACTGCTTGTAGAGAGGCGTGCTCACTTCGGCTGGAATCAAGGCGTTTACCCGAATCCCGAAGGGAAGCAATTCCGCCGCCCAATCCCGCGTTAGAGAGAGAATCGCTCCTTTCGCAGAAGTATAACCGGAAGTGCCGCCCTGCCCGGTGACGGCGACCTTCGACGCAATGTTCAAAATGCAGCCCTGCGATTTCTTAAGTGCCGGCAAGGCGAAGTGCGCCATGTTGTAGTAGTGGAAAAGATTGAGCCGCAGGGAACTCACATATTTCTCGGGGTTGCCGCTCTCGAGCCCAACGTTGTCGTTGGCGCCGACGTTATTGACGAGAACATCCAGCCGCCCGTACTCCTTAAGCGTCTGATCCACAGCCGCACGGCAACTTTCGACCGACAGGACGTCCGCGGAAATCAGGCTGCAAGTTGCGCCTGCGACCACCAAATCCGTCTGAAGCCGCTTCCCCGCCTCGGCGTCCTTATCCACGAATACGGGAATCGCCCTTTCACGAGCGCAGCCCCGCGAGATGGCTTCTCCAATTCCTTTGGCTCCGCCTGTGATCAGAACGACTTTGTCTTTGAGTTGCAAGTCCATAACGATCCGCCTTCACACCAAGGGAATGTTGACTTGTGGCTGATCCGCATTTCTGGCCAAATCAATGGCCACCAAGATAGTGCGTTTCAGGCAGGTTTCTCAACCTTGCGGCGGCACCTTCAGCAGTGATGTCGCGTTGCGGGCCTGCGAGCAGTTCATAGCCCACCATATACTTCTGTACTGTCGCGGATCGAAGCAGCGGAGGAAAATAGTGCGCGTGGAAATGGAACTCCGGATGTTTCTCGCCGTCCGTCGGCTCTTGATGGAAGCCCATCGAATACGGAAAGGCTGTCTCAAATAAATTGTCGTAGCGAATCGTCAATCTCCGGAGAATGTCCGCGAGATCTCGTTGCTCTTTGTCGTTCAATTCGGTGAGGCTCGCCGTGTGGCGGCGGCTCAAAACCATGGTTTCGAACGGCCAGACGGCCCAGTACGGCACGAGCGCCACAAAACTTTCGTTCTCACAGACGATGCGCTCGCCGTCCTCGATCTCCAGCCGCAAGTATTCGCATAGCAAGCATTTCCCATTGGCTGCCAAAAACGCGCGCATCGCCGATTGCTCCCTCACGGGGATATTCGGCAATTCTCCGTTAGCCCAAATCTGGCAGTGCGGATGCGGATTGCTGGCGCCCATGAGCGCGCCGCGATTTTCGAAGATTTGTACGTGCTTTACCCAGGGCACGTCACCCAGTTCCCGGTATTGCTGCGTCCACACTTCAACGACCCGCCGCACTTCTTCCGACTGCATGCGCGGTATTGTCAGATCGTGGCGAGGAGAAAAACACACCACGCGGCAAATCCCTCTTTCCACACGGGCAACGATCAACCCGCCCTGGTCAGACTTGTACGGCGAAACATTGGGCAGCATGGCCTGATAGTCGTTGTCAAAGACAAACGTCTCGCTGTAGACGGGATTCCGCAATCCTTCCGCCCGGACATTTCCCGGGCACAGATAGCACTCCGGATCGTACTCTAGGGACGGCGGAACCGCGACTTTGTCGACTTTCCCCAGCCAGGGACGCTGCGTGCGATGCGGAGAAACCAGCACCCATTCCCGGAGAAGCGGATTCCAGCGCCGGTGCGGCGTAGTGCGAAGATCTGTTCCGTTCATATTCAGCTTAGGTCACCCTGCCATTCATCTTCAGCTTGTGGAGTGTACTTCGATTTGCTTTAGAGGAGAACAATCACAGAGGAAAATGGCGCGCCCGGAGAGACTCGAACTCCCGACCTTCTGGTTCGTAGCCAGACGCTCTGATCCAACTGAGCTACGGGCGCGCGGTTTAGAAATATTAACATAGCGATGCGCCGCTCATCCAGCCGCGCCGAAACTCATTGAGAAATGGGGGCGCGCGCAGCACGCCCTGGAAACACGCCTTCGACAAGCTGGCCATCCTTCAAAACGGCGACTCCGTTCACGAGGACGAACTGTATCCCCGCCGAATACTCCAACGGGTCCTCAAACGTGGCCTTATCGATGATCTGCGCGGGATCGAACACCGTGATATCCGCATCGGCGCCGATGCGAATCCTCCCTTTGTCCTTGAAGACGGGCGCCCTCTTCTCCAATCGCTGCGCTGGCATCAGCGTCATTTTTCGCAATGCGGTCATTAAATCGAGCGCCTTTTGCTCGCGCACGTAGTGTCCCAGCACTCGCGAGAATGTTCCCTGCCCTCGCGGATGCACCTTTGCTCCCGTGATGGGCATGCCGTCGCTCGCAATCATCACAATGGGGTTCGCTACTGCCGTGCGCGCAACTTCCTCCGGGATGGAATGGATGACGACGATCCCTCCTTGCTTTCTATACTTCTCGAACGTTTCCGCGGTGAGGCGTTCACCGGTGTCCGCCCACTGCAGGTCATGAAAGCTGATTTGCATTTTCTCCTGCCAGCCGGGATCAAACACTGCGGATTCGAGATAGGTGCTAGCTGCCGTATAGGGATAGCACTCCGTCGTCACGTCGAGGCCACGTTTTTGTGCCCCTTCAACCATCGCGACGAGCTGTGGAGTGGATTTCAATCCCATACTGGTGATGTGTACCACGTGGAGCGGGGCGCCGGTCGCGACAGCGGCGGCCATGACTTCTTCCAGAGCACTCAGCCCGGTCTCCGGCTCTTTCCCACCGGCATAACGAAGATGAACATGCACCGAAGCGCCGAATTTTGACGCCACTCGAAACGCTTCCACGATTTCCCAATGGGATGCGCCCGGAGTGTAATTGATCCCCATCCCTTCGGCAAGCGCCCCGCTGCGAAATCCTCGTTCCATCGCTTCTTTAATTTGGGCGATTTCTTCCGGAGTCGCTTCGCGATGCGCCGCCGCATCTTGCGCAGCCATAGCGGCTGAGCTCGTCATTCCCCCGAGCCCACGGTCCCAATTTACGTTCGTAAGAATATTTCTGCGGACCTGGCTGTGTCCTATGCTCACGCCGTAGTTGATGAGCGTCTTGCCTTCCCGTTGGGCGTACCACTGGTCTACGTCTGCAGTTCCTTTCTCCAACTCTAATGAAGTCGTGACTCCATCGTGTGCCTGGAATTGGTAGTTCCTCGGTTCTTGCCCATGCTCATGTAGATCAATGAACCCCGGAGCGACGACGAGCCCTTTGGCATCAATCGTCTGCTTCCCATCGAGTGACGCGGTTGAGATTGCCTCGATTTTCCCTCCGCGAATTCCCAAGTTCCGGACCGCATCCAAACCCGATTCCGGGTCCATGACTCTCCCATTGGCGATAATTAGGTCATAGGATTCGGCTCCTTTACTGGTGCTGGTTCTTGCAAGCATTACGAAGGTGGGCAAAAGTAAGGTCAGCGCGGCTGCCCAGTTCCACCATCTTCGAACATTTAAACGTGGCATTTAATCGGCGCCCCTCCGCGCGGCGCTAAGTGTCGTCGCGCGGGCTCCGCCTGTCAAAGGATTTCTAGACTGTCTAAATCGACGCTAGTTACGTTTGCGGGATTCCCAGTAGAAATAAAAACCCGGGCCGCTGGGGGGAGCGACCCGGGTGGGGGTTACTGCTGAGGGGGGCCGGAGGAAACTCGTTAAATTTCTAGTGCACGTGATGCACGGTCAGCATGCAAATTTTTCTAAGCTCTTCGTACGTAAAAAACGTCTCTTCCTGGTCACCCGCGCACTCCCGGTGGCCCAGTCCAGACTCGTTCGAAAGGCGCGAGAGTTCGTCTTCGGAAATTCCAAGCAGCAGAGCCGCCCGTCCTTGCGTCACATACTTTGGCACTTGGCTATTCATCGTTTCTCCTCACGCGGGAAGCAACGCCATAGCATCTTGTTCTACAGCCAGGATCATCGCTTTATAGATGTCAACGTCCCAGCCTTCGCCAATTCTCATCCGGACCGTTTCACCGCCATCTTTCAGGAGCGTGCCCCGCAGCGGCACCTTGATATCTCCTAACGCCACTTGAAGCACTACAGGCTGCCCAACCCATGCTGCGTATGCGCTGTCCATTCCCCCTCCTGCAGATGTTCAGGCCTCGCTGACGTGGACAGAATCGCTGAGCGCATCTCCACTCACAATGGTACAGAGAGGGTACTAGCCTAGTAAGTTGGTACTGCTTGTTCCTCACGCGCGAATTTGTGCTGATTCGGTACAGAAGTACGCACGTACTGTTTTTTCGGGACGCCTGCTCCATTGGGTAATAAGAATGTAGATGGCATTCTTCTGGCATGACGCGTCCTCGCCATTGCTCACTGGACGGAAAGCCAGTGGACTCGTCCATCAGTACAGGTCTGGGACTCGCTTTAGGTGGCGGGTTTTCTCGCGGATTTGCGCATCTCGGCGTCCTACAGGTCCTCGAACAGAACCACGTCCCAATTTCTTACATCGCCGGCACCAGCGTGGGCAGCATTCTTGGCGCGGCTTACGCCAGCGGTGCGCCTTTGGCCCGCATCATTGCTACTTGCCGCACGATTCGTTTTCGCGACATCGGCCGCTGGCGAGTTTCGCGGCTGGGCCTCGCCAGCAATCACAGGCTGGGCGACCTCATCGAGGAGGTTTTTGAATCGAAGCGCTTCGAAGATCTCCAAATTCCCATGGCCGTGGTCGCGACAGACCTGGCTAACGGAGAACCGGTGGTTTTCACTCACGGAAATCTCTGTGAAGCCATCCGCGCAAGTTGTGCTTTCCCGGGCTTGTTCGAGCCCGTTCAGATTGGAACGCGCTGCCTCGCCGATGGAGGGCTGGTAGCGCAAGTTCCAACGCGCGCCGCGCTCGATCTAGGTGCCCAGCATGTCATCGCCGTTTCCGTTGGTGTCGAAGATGGGCATCGCGGGGCTCCATCCAACATCTTTCAAGTGGTCTGCCGCGCCGTCAGTGCCGCTCAGAAGCATCAACTCGAAATTTGGGAGCGCCATGCGGACCTGGTTCTCCGCCCCGACGTCCAGTTTCTCGCATGGGACGATTTCGACCGCGCCGACGAGGCCATTGAGGCCGGCGCCGAAGCAGCCCGTCGTGCGCTGCCTCGCATCCAGAAGCTGCTCTACCCTCCCCAGGACGCCCACGCCGAATTTCAGGCTCGGCTCGAAGCCGAAGCCCAAAGTTATCTGTGGCTCGCGGAGGCATCCCGATGATTCGCCTGGCATCCTTAATCGCGGCCATTATCGCTTCACTGCTTCTCTGGCATGAATGCGGAGAAGACGTCGGCGTTTTCTGCTACCGTATTGGATTGGGTGCTTTTACGACGCTGCGCTCGCGCACGCTTGTCCCAGTGCCCGCTTCTCAAATTCTCCAATCGAGGAACCGTTCCGCTTGCTCCAATCCATCCTCCACTTTCTTCACTCGCTCTATAGCCCCGAGGGACTTCGAGAGCTAATCCGCTCCGGGGGCGCCCCCCTGGTTTGCACCATCGTCTTCATAGAAACCGGCTTCTTTGTTGGGTTTTTTCTTCCCGGTGACTCGCTTCTGATCACCGCGGGCATCTTCTCCTACGCCGGCGTTATGCCCCTCAAGTGGCTTCTGCTTCCGGTCATGCTCTGCGCCATAGCAGGTGACCAGATCGGCTACTGGATTGGCCGTTCCGCTGGCGCTGCCCTCTACCGGCGCGAAGATTCTCTTTTTTTCCGCCGGAGCCATCTCCAGCGCGCGCACGATTTTTACGAGAAATACGGTGGCCGGGCTGTGATTCTTGCGCGCTTCATGCCAATTGTTCGAACTTTCTGCCCGCCCGTTGCCGGCGCTGCGAGGATGCCGTACTTACGTTATTTGGTTTTCGATATTTTCGGCGGCGTCTTCTGGATTGGCGCCATGATTCTTGGCGGGTACTCCCTTGGGCATTTCATCCCCAACATCGGCAACTACATCCACCTCGTCATTGCCGTGGTTGCCGTACTTTCTATTCTTCCTGCCATCATTGGCGTCATCCGCTCCAGGAGTACACCCAAAGCCTCCGCTGGATCGGTCGTATTTGACCACAAGGTTAAATAGGCATGCCGATTCCCAAAATCCGCGCCATCATTTTTGATATCGGTCGCGTTTTGGTCCGAATCGATGTCGCCCGGGCCATGCAGGGCCTCGCAGCAGGGGGATCGCTGTCGCCCACCGAGCTATGGACCGCCATTGAGAAGGACCCGCGTTGGCCGGACTGGCAAGAGGGCCGGATGGCTCCCCGCGACTGGTATCTGCACCTAACCAAACGACTTGGTGGGAACTTCACGTTTGAGCAATTCACTGAAGTATGGAATCGCGTGCTCGACCCCGCTCCTATACACGAAGACTCCTTCTTTCGAGAGCTATCAAAACACTATCGGCTCGCTCTTCTTTCCAATACGGACCCGATCCACGTACAACATCTTGAGGCAACTTACAGTTTTTTCGCCTTCTTTCCCGTGCGCATCTATTCCTGCTCTGTGCGCGCCAGCAAACCCAATCCCTTGATCTACCGCGAGGCCCTTCGCGCCCTCAAAGTTCAAGCTCAGGAAGCCATCTACATTGATGACATTGCAGCGTACGTCGAGGCGGCTCAGCGTCTTGGGATGGAGGCTATCCAGTTTCAATCCCCGGCGCAGCTCTCCTCCGACCTCAAACGCCTGGGAATTGATCTGGCCTGAATACTCCAAAAGCGTAAGAAACTCCGAATTGGGTCTTTCATGCGTAAAGATTGCTAGGACTAGTACTGCCCTGTTCTTGTGGCCTCCTGAACCTCTCAAAGCAAACCTTTTTTATTCACCGATTTACGGGCACCTTCGCTCCTTGTTCCCTGTCCTTTCTTTGGCTGGTTACTTGCTGTCTCTCTGTTACGGGCCGATTACAAAATCAAATCGTTCGCCCACATTAGGGTGAGGAGAAAACACTTTTTATGTCTGAGGAACACATCATCGAAACGAGAAACGGTTCATCTTGGCAGTTGCCCGCGATCATCGTACTAGGGTTGGTCGCGATTGCCGGATTGGGATTTGGTTGGAACGCATCGTCAAAGCTTGACGCTACCCAGCAAGCCGTCACAACAGAGGTCAAGACTGCACAGCAGTCCGTGCAGCAGGACATGTCCTCTCTGAAAGACCGCATTGCGCAGGATGAGAAAGCCAATTCCGACCTCCAGGGCGATCTGAAGGTTGTCACTGATAAGCTGAAGATTACGCAGGGACAACTCAAGAAGGCGCGTCTGGCCGCCGAAGCAGCTGCGAAGCAGAACGACGAGACGACTCAAAAGCTCAGCGCTCTTGACACTTCCGTCCACACAGAACTCGCAACCAAAGCTGGCACTGATGACGTGAAGAACGTCGACACCAAGGTCACCGCCGTCAGCGCCGACCTTAACACCACCAAGGAAGACCTGAAGATGGCCAAGAGCGAAATGGGTACGCTGATCGCCCGCAACCATGATGAAATCGACCAACTCCGCCGCCTCGGCGAGCGCGACTACGTCGAGTTCACCATCGCTGGCAAGAACAAGCCCCAGAAGGTCGGCAATATCACCGTCGAACTCAAGGGCGTCAACGAGAAGAAGAATCAGGTCAACATCGCCATGACCGTAGAAGACAAGCGTTTCGAGAAGAAGAACCGTGCTCTGAACGAGCCCATTTTCTTCTACGTCTCCGGAACGCATATTCCTGAAGAGATCGTCGTCAACAAAGTTGGAAAGGATCAGATCAGCGGCTATGTCAGCATTCCCAAGGCGAATGCACAGCCGACCAGCACTTCCAGCACTTCGGGAAAGTAAACGTAAACAGCAACGCTCGGCCGGATCCGGCCGTCGAGGCAGCGAAGCGGGCAGGGATTCCTGCCCGCTTTCTTTTTTTACCGTTTCTCACAATCCTCATTCGTAGGCTTTTTTGGGGCCGTTGCCGGTTTGACCTAAAACTCCGTTAAGATGGAAGCTCGTCTAGCGGAGAACGGCTTGCATCAAACTTCCTTCATCCTGTACATTGCGATCGACGACCTCATCCCCGCCCGCGGAAAAAGCGTACCTGGCCTCGACGAATTCACCGCCGCCCTTGACCATCGCGGCATTCCCGCAGTATGGCTCACCAGCCGCACGCGCCTCCAGATGGATGAACCCCGCCGCAAGCTGGCTCATACTCACCCTTTTGTCGCCGAAGATGGCTGCGGCGTTTTCCTTCCTGAAGATTATTTTCACCTGCGGCCTCAATCTTCCACCTCGCAGCCACGCGGAACAGCCACCGTGCGCCTTGGCCGCTTCACTTGCTTGCCTGTAGCAGAGCAGCAGCCGGCGGCTTCGGACGCCTTAGAGACGCTTGCTGCCGAGACGGGCGTATCCGTTGTGTCCCTACGGTCGCTTCCCCCTCGCGAACTAGCTCAGAACGCAAATTTGCCGCCTCGGGAAGCGGAGCTGGCTCGACAGCGGGACTTTGATGAGCTGTTCTTCTTTGCCGGAGCTTCTCAGCACGACATAGAAAACTTCCAAGCCGCAGGGCACAGCCGCAAGATTCAGCTCCGCCAGCGGGGCGTGCTGTGGTCGCTGGCCATCGGTGCAAGCGTTCGACGTTGCGTTGGCGATCTTTCCAAACTCTACGATCGCGCTCTGCGATCTCACGCGCGAAGCGTTGCCATTGCCACCCCCGGGCAGGATGCGGAGCTTTTTGCCGTTTGCGATCGGGCAATCCGGCTGACCAACAAAATTGACGATCAACCAGCTGAGCCTCCTTCCCGAGACCCCGCCCAAACTCATCGGGTAATGGAACTACCGCTTCGAGCCGCTGATACTTGGGATCTAGTTCTTTCGAGTCTCTCATCGAGACGATAGAGGGCCAACGAAGGCGACAGAACTTTTCGGAAACAAAGTGTCAGTTATGCGACTGCTTTTCCACCACTTTGACTTTTATCCTCGTGCTCGATTTTCTGCACTCCTCGCAAATCTCTTGTTTTCGCGATGATAGCGATTTCCACTGCGTCCACCAGCGTGGCCCTTGGATTGCGCGAGTTAAGTGGGTGTTAGGCACTCGTATACTTATTTGACCTCTTGGCTAAGGACGAAGAGCCGGGATTTTCAGAGGTTCGAGTACTAGGAGAACCCCAACTATGGCATGGATCATTCGCAAGCTCCGTATTCCAGCCTCTGAATCCTCAATGGGAATCGTTTTGACGCTTTGCATCATAACCATGGGTCTCATGTCTGTGGCGCTGATATGGCAGGCTCAGATCATCGCCAATCAGCGAGAAGCAATTCAGTGGCTAGAGACTCTGAAGTTTGGTGGTTAGTTTCCTTGACCGGCCCCTGCTAAAGCCAGGCACGCATCCCTCTGCGTGCCTGGCTTCCCCTCTTGCGTATGGCTGCCGCACTCTCAGTTATTGATACGCCTACCTAGAGAATCCATCGAGACTTTCTAGCTTTCCTGTGATTCAATGTCTGCACGGGGGATTTCTGATCCTTGGGAGATATACCGTGAAACGTACCTTGAGTCTTCTTGTACTTGCTACTGCACCGGTTCTTCTTGCCTCTGCGCGCGAAACCACCCAGCAAGCGCAGTCGGTTCGTTCTTCAACCACCAGTAGTGGGCAGGCACAATCATCTAATGCAGCTTCTTCGCATGATCGGCATCATCGCCGGCACAGCAGGCACCATCACCATCACCGTACAAGTTCACAGCCGCAATAGTTAGATAGCCTGCAAAATCAAAAGGGGGAGCCGGGCGGCTCCCCCTTTTGCCAATTTGCTGTGTCGTCTCCGAAGCGCGCAAACTGCACGTATGTTTCGTGAGCGACTCGCACCGCGAGAGCGGTGTGTTCAGCTTTGGTTCAGCTCTAAGCCCGGTGGAGTCATGTCCCCTCCGGAGCTCAACGAGCTCTCATCACTCGTGTACTCTCCCGCGACGTCTTTTGCAAGCGAAGAATCGATGAACACACGAATTCCACAGCGTGTTCCTTCTTCTCCGCCACATTCGCCTTTTATTTAATGAAAAGGGTTTCCCGCAGCTGGTCGCGGCTGACAAACGACTTCATCGTCCGGAACCGGCTGAAGAGATCCTGAATCTCACGGTTTTGGTAGATTTTCTGGGCGGGACACAATACTGTCGCCGAAATAATCTGCAGAGAGTTCGAATCCGCGATGCGGTAGCGTTGAAATCCTTCCGGCTTCTTGCTGTGGAAGAGAGCAAAGACAACTCCGCCTGGACGCAGCAGCTCGGTCAAATTCGCGATGGTTTGCTTGGCCAGCGCGGGCTCCAGATAATCCAGCAAATCCCAGACTAAAACCGCATCAAAGGACGCGCGCGGGTATTTCAGATTCGATTCGAGGAATCGGACGGCGCGGCCGGTCGGAGTCATGTCAACCGTTTCAGAAATGACGCCCACCTGGTTCAGCCGCACTTCCTCTTCACCCAGGAAATCCTTCCACTCCCGCAATATGTCTTCCGAGGACACGCGAAAACCGCGCTCGATGAAGAAGCTTAGCGTAGTTTGCCACGCTGGCCCTAAATCCAGAAGCGTTCCGCGCCCAAGCCCATCCAAGTTCCATAAAAACTCTTTCAATCCATTCGAGATGCGAGTGGACCCCGGCGCTTCAGGCGCGCGAGGGGAGCCTACGGCTGGGACGGGGGCTACGTTGCGGGCACGTCCACTTTGCGGAATGGGGCGCGAAACCTCACGGCCAGTTCCAGTTCCGATGCCAATACCGAGTTTATGCAGGAAGCTCATGGATCAATCCGCCGCCGTTCCAGAACTCATGGGAATGGGGCCAGACGACTTCCCTGCGGACGGCGAAGCGCCCGCTGCGGCCGCTGCTTGAGCCTCACCCGTCTTGGCGGAGTGTTTTCCAGCCTCGACTTTGCCGCGCAGCATGGCGCCATCTTCAATGGCCAGACGATCTGTCTGTACTTCACCGTTCACTTGCCCAGTGCTCCAAAGCTGTACTTTATCGCGCCCTGACACCTTTCCTTCGACCTTCCCTCGAACAATCACTTCGCGCGCGGTTACGTCGGCTTTCACGTTTCCATTCGGGCCGATAGTCAAGCTTCCATTCGTAAGGCTTAGCTTCCCTTCCACCTGGCCGTCAACGAAGAGATCTTCGCTTCCCGTGACTTCGCCTTTTATTCTAATTCCTTGACTGATGCATGCCCCCGCCTTCGGAGAAACTGGTACTTCTCTAGGCGTCTCACGGATTGGGGACGAATTTGTGCTTGGCGTGATTGAAGCGCCCGTAGGTGCTGTGGAAATCTCGGGCACTGCCTGGGGCTTTCCGTCTTCTTTTTTCCACATCTGACACCTCGACATCGAAAATTGGATTTTCGAAGCCGCCGATCGAGTGCTGGGAGGAACCGCGACTCAGAAGCGTGAACATAGTACAGGACTTAGCGGCTGTAAACAAGTATGCGGGGTAGCAAATCTAGCGTGTTTCCTGAATCGCTATACCATATTTTGTGGTTTCAGTCCGGCTATATCCACTACGGATAGTGATGGTTCGCGGGTTGTGCCCCTTACGCCTAGCTCCCTAATCTCCACTATCCTTACCGTAATTCTCTCTAACTACCAGATAGATAACTAACCGACACTTTAACACTTCATTGCGTGAGAATCGTCCTTGCAGTTGCTCTCCATCTTCGTTCAGATTTCTTGTGGAAATCGACCAGCCACTCATTTCGCGCGCCGTTGGCTTTGGTCTGAAGAAAAATACCCCCGGGGCGTACTGCTTGCTCAATTTTGTTTTGGAAGCCGCAGAATCACGAATTCGGATCCAATCCTCGCAGATGCGCAGCGGCATCTTCCGGCAACTCCGCGTTGAAGTACACCTCTTTTATGCTGTAGGACTTGCTGCGCTTTTCCACAATCGGCAAGATTTCGATGTGCCAGTGGTAATCTTCCGCCAAAGTTTTCCAATAACCGGCCAATTCGCCCTTCTTGCTCTTGGTGTTGGGGGCCGTGTGCACCACCAAGTGATAAGCCGGCGCGACCTTCTCTAGTCTGCGCAGTACGCGTCCCAGCAGTGCCGCCAATTGCTTACGATTGGAGCCTGGCCGCGGCTGTTCAAAAAGCTGATTGTGCCTTCGGTGCATCACCCATACCTCATAGGGCACGCGCGAAGCATACGGGCACAGCGCGTAATAGTCTCCCTGCACGTCCACGATCCGTTTTCCCTGCTTCTCCTCTTGCCGCACAAAATCGCAAAAAATGCATCGTTCTTTATCTTTGAACCAGTCATGGGCAGCGTGCAGTTCGTATTTGATTCGTCGAGGAACAAAAATCGTGGCAGTGACCTCGGAGTGTGCGTGAGGCCACTCCTCACCCGCCATTACGCCTTGATTCTTGAAGACGCTCACGTATTTAAACCGCGAATCCTTTTTCAGATCGGCGATTCGCGCGCCCCATACCCATAGCACGCGCTCAATCTCCTCGTCGCTTAGCTGCGCGAGTCGCTTCTCGTGGTTCGGAGTTTCCACCACAACTTCGTGCGCGCCGAGCGGGCCCATCTTGTCGTACATGCCCTCGGCCAACCGTCCCGGATCACCTTCAACGCGGTACAGCGGCTCAGGATGAGGCACGACCCGCACTTGCCAGGGTCCTTCGGCGGGCCAACTCAAAATGGTCTTCGATTTTTCGAGTTTTTCTGGTTCAAACGGACACTCAGCAAGGGACTCGCCGTCGACTTCCCGCTGGCCTAATATGATCCAACTTTGGGTGATGGGGTCTTTTCGGAGTTCCATTCAGGTTTCTTTAGCAGATCTCACGCTTGCCGCGCTGCACGCAGCAAACGCGCACGCACGGTCCAAGAAAATCGATTTGCGGCGCTCGCACCGATGGCCCTCGCATCCGCGTAGTTTGTTTCTCCTGTCTCCAATTGTCAAGTAACCGGAAATTCGATTTCAATTTTGAATGTTTTGATTACAGGTCCAGCTTTGCACCATTCTCTTCTTTTTGTTTTCCATTCCCCTTACTTGCTCTCGTCTCTACTTCATTACTTCCCTTCGCATGTTATCCTCTCGCTTTAGATGGAGCCCGACACCTCATTCATGCAATCCGCCATCGAGGAAGCACGCGCCGCGGCTGCCGCAGGCGAAGTCCCCATCGGCGCCCTAGTCGTCCACGACGGCAAAATTCTCGCCCGCTCGGGCAACCGCACGATTCGCGACTGCGACCCCACCGCGCATGCCGAAATCATAGCGATCCGAGAAGCCGCTCGCCTTCTCCGCAACTACCGCATGGCAGACACTACTCTCTACGTCACGCTGGAACCCTGCAGCATGTGTGCCGGGGCAATTATCCAGGCCCGCATTCCACGCCTTGTCTATGGCGCAGACGACCCAAAGGGCGGTGCGGTGCGTTCTTGTTTTGAAATTCTCACTAACACCAGTCTCAATCATCAGGTGGCCATCACCCCCGGCGTTCTCGCCACGGACTGCGCCTCCATCCTTCAATCCTTCTTTGCCGCCCGCCGCTAGCTCCCCGCGCCGACGAGCCTTTTTTCCTCGCGCACCATCCCGATCCACGCGACTCTTCCATGCGCGTGCACTGGGCCCTTCCTGCAGCTATGGATTCGGGGCCATTTGAAAAGACCGCAATGTCGACCAAGCAACCCTGGATTGCCCGAACCCAGAACCCTTGCTACGATGGAACTTATCACGACCGCGGAGAGGTGACTGAGCGGTTGAAAGTACTCGCCTCGAAAGCGAGCGTACGGGAAACCGTACCGTGGGTTCGAATCCCACCCTCTCCGCCAGTTCTTTCATTTTTTATTCAAACTCCATGAATTCAAACTGAAACTCATCACCTTTCCCGCGAACCTGGGCTGGGGGCATGATTGTCGAAGCATGGCAAGGAGTGCCGAGGGAAGCGGTACTTCGCAAATTTCTTCTTGAACAGATTCTCGCACATGGGTCAGGCCCCGGTACCAGGGCTCGCTTGCGTTTGCCGATTTAGGCAGGGACCGGTGCCCCGAAAAAGAGCAGGAGTTCTTTGGCCACCATCTCAGGATTACTCAGAGGAATAAAGTGTCCCGAGTCAACGACGAGGACTTTCGATTCCGGAATCAAAGCAGAGGCTCGCATCGCAAATAGTTCCGGCACGGCTTTGTCGTGGGCGCCGTGGAAAATGAGAGTGGGAACCTGAAGGTGAGGCAGCATCTCCGGAACAGCGGCGAGAAGCTCGGCCGGATCGCCAAACCGCACTACGGACATCAAGCGCCAGGAACCCAGTAAACCGGAAAAGGGAGCGCGAAAATCTCTGACGGCCGCGACTGACTCGGGTCGCCGTGTTTGCAGCGCGAGGCGCATGGCGACGTTCCAGAAAATGGCGCTCACAAGGGGGGCGAGGAGCTCGCCGATAACAGGAGTGCGGATGAGGCGAAAAAGGTGAAACGGCTTCAAATCCGGAAACATGGCAGGAGAAAGCAGAACCAAGTGGTCCACGCGTTCTTGAAAGTGGTACGCGTAGTGCACGGCCACGGCGGAGCCAGCGTCATGCCCGACCACGTGCCATTTCTGGATGTTGTGTGCTATACGGATTTGCTCAATTTGTTCGGCGAGGAGCTGCAATTGTTTTGGACCGTAGGGGATTCGGGGAGACTTTCCGAGGCCGGGCAAATCCACGGCCAGGCACGTAAAGCGGTCGCGCATTCTGTCGATGATGCCGCTCCAGAGGTGGCTGCTGGTGGGCATTCCGTGTATAAACAGGACGGGATAGCCCGACCCACGAGAGAGCAGATGCACGCGAGACCTCTTTCCCAACCAGCAGAATCTAGCTCGGCATTCCGGCAGCTTGCGACAGCAGTTTGCAAAGCCGGTAGAAGATCCACCCACTTGCCCGAAGAAATCCTAGAAAAAATCCAAAAAATAATGTTCCAAGAATTCCAGTTGGCCGAAGACGCGCGTAGAGCACGTTGATGCTCCAAGCGTGGCTGACGTAGATAGTTCCGGAATTGCGAATGCCAATCCGATTGCGCACGGGTGGCTGGTAGACGACATTCTCGATTCCGCTGTTAAAAAATCTGGCCAGTTGCAGAATCCTGCTGCTGTAGCAGAACCTGGCGATGAGCGGCAGTTTGGCCTGTTTGCGGTGCTTAAGAATCAGGCGGGAGGCTTCCGCTGCCTGCCGCAGCGCAGCGGTGACGCCATTCGCCGTTATGGGGTCCACCATGGATGCAGCTTCGCCAACAATCAGCCAGTTTGGCCCGCCCACGCCGACATGGACGCGCGATCGGAAGGAAACTACGTTGGTGGCACTCAGCGCGGCTTCCCGAAGATGTGGTTCGAAATGCGGGAATCTCATGAGTTGCTGCCGGAAGATATCCTCGATAGAAATTCCCTGTTCGCGTTTGACTTTTATCGCCGCGCCCGTCGTCACATACCCAACGCTGATTACACTCGGGTTGATCGGAATTTCCCATACCCAGTCGAGGTATTCGTCAGCTGCGGGTTCCATGTACAAGGTTGTCCCCTCGATCGACTCATTGGCCGGGAAGTACCTCCATATCGCCACTTTTGCAGGCCCATCGAGAATGGCGCGAAGATGAAACTCGCGAGCCAGTAGTGATGTTGCGAACCCCGAGGCATCAATAAACCAGGGTGAAGCAAAGCGCTCGCCGTTCGCGGTGCTTACGGAAGCGATCTGCTTTCCGTCCCTTTCGACTTGAACGACCTTGTCTCGAATCAGCGTGACACCACAATCGAGAACCCGCTTCATCAGCTCCTCATCCAAGCGCGATCGATCGACGTGTAGAGTGCGTAGCTCAATGTGGAAGGGCGCACGGCCAAGCCATGGGTCGGGGACATAGTCTTTGGGTGCGCCCTCGGGCAATTTGACGATGACGTGCCGCTTCCAGGTCCCCATCTGGGTTGCGATTACGTCGTCCATAGGTAGACCAAGGGCCTTTAGTAGATCGGGACTCGACCAATCCAGGGATTCGCCGACCGGCTGGCGAGAGGTTTCCGCGGGCTCGATACAGATGATTTTGAGTCCTGCTTTTGCAAGATGCAGCGACGCTGCCTTGCCGGCCAAGCCACCGCCGATGACGGTTACGTCGCAAGTGGTGGGGGTTGGATCGGGCATTGGTTCAGTATGCGAAAAAAACGCGACCGGCTTTCAGAAACGGTAGTTCAGTTCGGTGTAGCCGAGAGCACTGTCGGAGTTGGTGGATAGATTTTTTCGACGAGCAAGCTTTTCACCAAATCTCCAGTGCACGGAGAATTCAAACAGCCCAACGGCACGCTGCCTGGGGCGCTATTCGCTGGAGATTCGCCTAAGGGCAAGCGAGCCGCGCCATCTCCTCGACGTTTCGAGTCGCATTCGCCTTGCGGGTGTCGTTTATCCGAAACTGAAACACATAAGTGGCGCAAGTGTAATTGGAAAGAATTCGGGCGCAATAATTGAAAAATACTACAGACCGAAGAATGGCGAGGTGATCTGGGTTTCCTTGCGGGCTTGTGGGGTCGTCTCTCCGTTGGCTATTTTCACTCATTCTGCCGCGCCAGCGTCACATTCTAGATTTCTCCACCGGCATACCATATTCAGAGTGAATTCCCTCATACTTCCGCTGGAACAAAAAAACCTGGCCAGGCCTCAGGGGCACGCCCACCTGCTTTTGCCCACATGTCAGTTTTAACAGTGTATTAAGAGGAGCAGGCAGTCCTAAGCTGCTTAGACTTGGGGGAGAGCTGCGCGAACCGTCGGGGGATCAGGCGTGGCCGAGCAGCTCAGAAGCTTGAGGGCTCCTTGAATCGGGCAACCCAGGAAAAGGAGCGGGTCGAATGCGCGAAGTCACCTTTCATTCTGTCCGACTTGCCAAGAGTCTGGGCCGGTACGCCATCCTTTTGCAGTGTCTCATCTTAGGGTTTGCGGCCCAGGCTTTCGCTCAGGCGCCCTCGCCGGCAAAATCGGCCAGCCAAATGGACTCGATGGTTGACGCTCTGATCAAGAAGGTTTCACCGAGCGTCGTCCAGATCATGGTGACGGCCTATGCGCCCCTGGAAGATAGCGGCCGGGGGAATGCCGGGGCTGTCATTGGACGTCAGCGTGCCAGCGGTTCAGGATTCGTAATCGACGCGGAAGGCTACATCATAACGAACGCGCATGTAGTTAACGGAGCGCAGCGTATTGAAGTCGTCCTGCCGCCTCCAAGCCCAGACGGCTCGCTGGCAACCGCCCTCTCGGGAAGGCTCGACACCGTCCCCGCTCGCCTTGTCGGAGTGGCGCGTGAAAAGGATCTCGCGCTCCTGAAAATTGAAAACGCAAACCTTCCGGCACTGCCGCTTGCGCCCTACCGGGACGTGAGACAAGGCCATACCGTCTTTGCGTTTGGCAGCCCAGAGGGGTTAAGAAATTCCATAACTCATGGGTTGATCTCCGCGGTGGCGAGGCAGCTCGATCCTGATTCTCCGCTGATCTACATCCAGACCGATGCGCCGATCAATCCGGGAAACTCGGGCGGTCCACTGGTAAACCTGAACGGAGAGGTCGTTGGCGTAAACACCTTCATCCTTTCCCAGTCGGGTGGGAACGAGGGGTTGGGTTTTGCCATCCCTTCCGCAACGGTCAGAACTGTCTATCGGCAACTGAAGCAGTTCGGACACTTGCGACGACAAGAAATCGGCATTGGCATTCAAACCATCTCGCCGTCCATTGCTTTGGGACTGGGGTTGAAACAAGAGTATGGTGTCATCATTTCGGATGTACTTCCCGGAGGTCCTGCGGAAGCGGCCGGCTTGATGGTTGGTGACATTTTGGTTTCTATCGATGGACAGCCCGCTGATAACCTGCCGAGCGTGAACTATTTTTTCCTTTTACGGGATTCGGCAGACAAAGTGCAAGTCACCGTTCTCAGAGGAGCAGCCCGCGAGAGTTTCAACGTGGCGACGGTCGAGGAGGGGCAAGATATGGAACAGCTCGTCTCGCTTGCTGACCCTCAAAAGAATCTGGTCGCCCCGCTTGGCATGCTAGGCGTGGAAATCGACAAGAGGACCGCTTCCATGTTGCGCGGATTGAGGGATCCATTTGGCATCGTGGTGACCGCCCGGGTGACGGGTTCCATAGGTGACATTCCCCTTTTACCGGGTGACGTGATTCGTAGTTTGAACACTCAGCCTATGACTACCCTGGAGCGCTTGCGCTCGGCATTAAAGGCCAGCCCTCCGGGAGTTCCATTTGTGTTGCAAATCCAACGCGAGGGCAAGTTGATTTATGTTCCGATCACGTTGGAGTGATCGCGAACATATTGGAGTGCCTTTCATCTCGTTCCGAACAGCTAAACTACCCCTGCTAATCCGTAAGACCGGAGCTCCGGAGTCGATACCCAAGATCAAAAATGGCAGGACGCCACGCCGCGTTTCTGCAAATACTTCTGGTGATACTCTTCCGCGCGGTAAAATGTGCCCGCAGCCGTGATTTCCGTCGCGATGGGCCTTTTTAATTTGCCGCTGGCCTCCAGCGCTTCCCGCGATTTCTTCGCGATGGCTTCCTGTTCCGGCGAATGAAAGAAAATCGCCGTGCGGTATTGCGAGCCGAAGTCCGGCCCTTGCCGGTTCACCTGCGTCGGATCATGCACCTTCCAGAATACGTCGAGCAGCTGCTGGTAGCTCACTTTGGCCGGATCAAATGTCACTTGCACGACTTCCGCGTGCCCCGTCTTGTCCGTGCAAACGTCCTTGTAGGTGGGATTCGGCATCTCGCCGCCGCTGTATCCAACAGCCGTTTCGATCACCCCAGGCACTTGCTGAAACGCTGCTTCAATTCCCCAGAAGCACCCCGCTCCAAATGTTGCAGTCTCTGGCATGCCCTTCTCCTCGGCGAACTCGTTTTAGTTCGCTAATATGGTCTGTCGCTGGTACGCACAGCCATTGGATGCCGGCGGTCCGTCTGAAGTTTCGACGAGTTTTGGAAGTTGGCCCGCGCGCTTTTTCGCGGCATGCTTCCACTTCACGACTTTTGCTTTGCGGGCGCGAAGGTCTTCAACTTTGCCTGAGCCAGCGCTTTGTAAGCGCTATTTACCGACGCTGCCTGTGTGAACGCGTCCTTCGCTTCCGCGTTTCTTTTCAGGTTTAGCAACGCAAAGCCCAGCCGATATTGATTGCGGCCATAGCTCCCCTCATCCGGCTTTAGCAGCGGTGAAGCGGCTTTGAAATTCTGCACAGCCTGCTCGTTATTCTTATTTTGGATGTCCACCTGTCCCAAACAGCTGAGCGCCAAGCCTTTCTGCAGCGAAATCTGTTGCTGCCACTGTTCGTCGGTAACTCCATCCGGCTTCGCGGCTGTGCCCAGCAAAACAATCACTTTTTTGGCGTACGCTTCCGCCTTGTCCAGCTGTTCGCCCTTCTCGCTGTAGTCGTCGGAGAGCAAAAGCAACATCCCTATATTGTTTGGATCCTTGGCCAGGAGCCCGTTCGCCACCTCCAGCATTTTCGGCGCATTTTGCGCCTGCTGATATGAAGTCGCCGCCACGCCCAGTGCCTGATTCGCGAATTGTGAATCAGGAAAAAGTTGAGCGAAGCGGGTCAAGCTCGCAGCCCGTTTTGCGGCGTTTGTGATTCGATAAAAGCCCAGGAACATGGCCTGCTCGATGTAGGTGAGGTTGTCCTTGTTGGTGTCCAGTGTCTCTTTTATTTGCCGTTGCCAGGTGCTTGCCTCGACTCCCTCCGGCGGGGGCAACGCCTTGAATCTTTGCAGAATGCCAGGCACTTTCTCTCCGTAGGCCATCAGCTTATCGGTATCGCCTTTTTCGCTTGCTGCTCGGACCATATTCACTGCATTTGCAAAATTGTCGGGATCGAGCGCGAACAGCTTGTCGCCATACTCGAAGGCCTTGTCGTAGTTTTTCTGCGCGATGTAATAATTCACATAGAGATCGTCGGCGATGATCGCCATGTCACCCTGGCCGAGGGTGGACGAAAACTTATCAATCAGCGCGAGCTTCTGCACTGGATCGGCCGCGGCATTGATTTCCGTCAGGGCATGGTCCGCGTCGGACCCTGCTGGGATCGGCACGAACTTGCCGATCGTTTGTCCGCTGGCCACACGGGCCGCGAAAAGAAGCAGGGCGAAAACCCCAATGATCCTAGCGATTCGCTTCATGGACGCCTCCACCGGTAGGAAATTGACTGCATCTTAGTGCCGCTTGGGTCCCCGCGCAAACTAAATTCTCCGCAGTCTAGCGCTGCCCGCCCAGCGCGCCCCGCTCCCGGGTTTTCGTCTAGAATAGAAGCGTGTTCGATCACGCTTGCTGGGAGGATTTCGTGGCAATATCTGAGTCGCGTCCCAATTTGTTGTCGCGAAAGAGGGCGGCCTCTGCACTGATGATAGCCTTTCTGCTCGTCGGCTCCGCTCCGCGGACAACTGCGCAGTCCGGAATGAGCTGCCATTCGATGAACGAGCGGGAAGAAGTCCCTCCGGAAAGGCTACCGCCTCCCCAGAAGCTCTCCGGCATCGGCAATGCCCACATTCGCATAACCGCAACTCCCGAGGCGCAGATGTGGTTTGACCAGGGTTTGAATTTATTGCATGACTTTTGGGATTATGAATCCATTCGGGCCTTCGAACAGGGTGTTCGCGTAGATCCGCAGTGTGCGATGTGCTATTGGGGCATTTACCAGGCCGAGAAATTTCGCCACAGCAATTCCGCGTACTTCGCCGACCCGGCCTTGGCCAAAGCGGTTAGTTTAAAGGGCCGCGCCAGCAAATCGGAACGACTCTACATCGAAGCAAGCGCCGCTGCCGAGGCCGCTGAAAAATCCGAAAAAGAAGAAAAGAAAGTAGGAGACTCGAAAGAAGTGCAACTTTACCGCAAGCTCGTCAAGGCCAGCCCCCAGGACATGCAGGCGAGAATTTTCCTGGCGAACGCGCTCTCCGATGGCTACGACGACAACGATCAGCCACGTGCGGGCCAAAAAGAGGCTCTGGCGATTTTTCAGACCGTGCTAAAGGAGGATCCGGAAAACTCCGCGGCTAATCATTACTGGATTCACGCCGTCGAGGCCAGTCCGCATCCGGAGCAAGCCCTTCACAGCGCCGAAATCCTCGGCCGCCTTGCCCCAACCTCAGGACATATGGTCCACATGCCCGGCCATATTTTCTATCGTACCGGCGACTACGCCCGGGCGAGAGATTCCTTTGCCGCCTCCATGAAAGCTGATGAGCAGTACATGCAGGCACAACAAGTGGAGGTCGATGACGACTGGAATTACGTCCACAACCTTATGTACGCCATCGCCAATTTGATGGAAGCAGGCCAATTGAGCGAAGCGACCGCGCTCGCTGGTAAGGCCCGGGATGCGCGTGGCCAGCTTGCCAATACGCTCTATCCGTGGTCTCCGCGCGACGCGATTTCGCGCCTAGACCCGCGCCTCCCCGTCGCGCTGCGAGCTGCGGATTGGGCCACGGCTCTCGATTTGCTGAAGTCCGTCGATGCGCCTGCGTCGCTCCCTAATCTCCAGTTTCTGGCGCGCCAGCTAACGCAATTCGCTCTCGGCATGCAGGCCCTTGATGCGCACGATTTGTCTCGAGCCGAAGCTGCGTCGGCGCAGTTCGATGCGGAACTCTGGCGAATTTCCAACCGCTTGAAAGACGAAGCGGACGCCAAGTCCAAGGAAAAAGGCAAGGATGACAAAAAGTCGGACGCGGCACCGCCAAAATTAGAGTTGATGCCAGATGCCTTGCCGAAGCCCCTCGTCAGCAACTTATCCATTATGTCCCTGGAGCTGCGCGCGGGGCTTCTTATGGCCAAGGAGCAGAACGCGGAGGCGAAAAAACTTTACGTACGGGCCGCACGAGAAGAAAAAGCGCTTGGCTATCACGAACCTCCGGCTTACGTTCGGCCCGTGGCAGAAACCGAAGCCGCGGCGTTCATGGCCGCATCAGACTGGGCCGCCGCAAAGACTGCCTATCAGGAGGCCCTCGCCGAGCGCCCGCGCTCCGGCTTCCCGCTCTACGGAATCGCAATGGCCTCCGAACGGTCTGGCGACGCCACCGCGGCAGCGGCTGGTTATGCAGAATTTTTGGCGGCCTGGAAATCCGCCGACTCCAATCTTCCGCAACTAACCCATGCGCGCGACTACGTCGCCTCTCACGGCACACCCGCAGCCGGCAAGTAGAGGTACGGCTCGTTTGAAATTTATTTGGACTGAGGTTTGGACCAGAACTCCGCTGAAGTCACCACCGGCACAATTTCAAACTCGACCAAATCTTCCCAACGGCTGACCCAATCTGCAAGCGACTCCACACGTTCCGCTTCCATGATCTGAAAGCATCGAGTGCCCGCCGCATCCACCCAGCTCACGTGATAAGTAACGCCATGCGGCAGCATGCGCCCATCGCGCGCGAATCGCTCGCCGATGGCCTTGGTCTCGCCATTCTTGAACTGCTCAATGACCATGAACAACATGAGAAGTAATCTAGCCGATCTAGCTCCTGCCGCAAACTTCTGCTGTCCATGTAGCTGCCGAATTTGACCCGCAGGGCATTTCAAGAGACGATTGGCAGTTTGAACGAGGTGCGAATTTGAATCTGGGGCTACAGGGCCGCGTTGCCATCGTGGCGGCCGCCAGCAAAGGACTCGGCCGTGCCGTTGCCGAAGAACTTGCGGGCGAAGGCGCCAGCGTCGCCATTTGCGCCCGCACGGCATCCGAACTCGAACAAGCCGCCGCTCAAATCCACGAAGCCAGTGGCCGGGAAGTCTTTCATCAAACCGTCGACGTGACAAATCCTGCCGCCATCTCTCGTTTTGTCGCAGCCGTCGAGGACCGCTTCGGCCGTCTCGACATTTGCGTTACCAATTCCGGCGGCCCGCCATCTAAACTATTCGTGGACACAAAGCCCGAAGACTGGCGTTCCGCCGTCGAGCTCCTGCTGATGAGCACCGTCTTTTTCGCCAAGGAAGCGTTGCCGCGCATGCAGAAAAACAAATGGGGGCGCTTCATCACCATCACGTCCTCTGCCGTAAAACAGCCCGTGGACGGTCTGCTGCTCTCCAATTCCATTCGCGCCGCCGTCACTGGCCTGGCGCGTACCCTCGCGAATGAATACGCCGCGCACGGCATCACCGTCAACAACGTTTGTCCTGGCTACACGCGCACCGCGCGCCTCGATAATCTCGCCGCATCCATTTCCGCGCGCACAGGGACGCAGGCCGAAGCCGTCTTCGCCGATTGGACCCGCCAGATTCCCGCGGGCCATATCGGTACACCTCAGGAGTTTGCCGCCGTCGTCGCGTTCCTCGCATCGGAGCGCGCTAGTTACGTAAATGGCGCTTCGATTGCAGTGGATGGCGGCATGGTAAGGAGCCTGCTCTAAAGCTATGAATCTCGCCCAGCGCCACTTTCAACTGTCGATTCTGCCAGAAAGCTATGCCATAGTCGGACTTTCGCCGAGGGCGAGTATCCCCGCATGGGCCACGCAAGGCTCGTTTTTCTCCGTCACGCGCACTCCCGACGAACTCTCTATCGTCGTCGATGAATCGCTCGTTCCTGTCGGAGTTCAATCTCAAGGTGGCTGGCGCGTCATGAAAGTGCATGGACCTTTTGTTTTGGCGGAAGTCGGCGTATTGGCCTCGCTCGCCGGACCTCTGGCCGCCGCAAAGATCAGTGCGTTTGTTGTATCCACCTTCGATACCGACTACCTTCTTGTGGCCAACGAAAACCTGGCACCAGCCGTCTCCACACTCGAGCGGGTAGGACACACATTCCAAAGGGGCCCATCCGAATGACCATTTCGTTTTTTTCAATTCATAACAGCCGTACGCGCCGCCGCGCGTCCTTCTTCGCCGTCGCTGGCTTGATCGCTGTTATTTTCCTGGCTCTGCACCTTCGCGCCGACGAGCCCTACGCTCGCAGCCGCGACTACGATCTGCAACACTCACGAATCGCTCTGCGCTTTGACCTCGATCAAAAAAAAGTCATTGGTGACGTCACTCACACGCTCACCACCCTGCGAGACTCCGCCTCAAAAATCGTTTTTGACTCTGCCGGGCTCACCATCCAAAGCGTCACCGTCAACAAGTCTGCCGCCAAATTCGAAACCAAGGACGACAAGCTCATCATTGCGCTCGCTACTCCGGCCCACGCGGGCGAAAAATTCGACGTCAATATTCGCTACGAAGGCAAACCCAGCAAGGGTCTCTACTTCATCCTGCCCGACAAGGATTACCCCGACGTGCCCATGCAAGTCTGGACGCAAGGCGAATCCGAGGATACGCGCTACTACCTTCCAACGTACGACTACCCGAATGACCGCCTTACCACGGAAACCATTCTCACTGTGCCCGCCTCCTGGATCACCGTGGCCAACGGCAAGCTCGTCAGCGTCTCCGAAGCCGCCAACGGCATGAAGACCTGGACATGGAAGGAATCCGTGCCCAGCTCGACGTACCTCATTACCGTAGTCGCCGGCGAATTAGACGAAGTGAAAGACTCCTGGCGCGCTATCCCTGTTACTTATTACGCGCCTAAAGGCCGTGGCGACCGTCTCTCCATCAATTACAGCCGCACTCCCCAAATGATCGAGCTCTTCAGCAAAAAACTCGGCGTCGACTATCCTTGGGAAAAATACGCGCAATCCATGGTCGATGATTTTGTCGCTGGCGGCATGGAAAACTCCAGCGCGACCACCAACACCAGCTCTTCGCTCCAGCATCCAAAGCTCGCTCCCGAATTCGTTACGGGCCAGGATGACCTCATCTCTCACGAACTCGGACACCAGTGGTTCGGGGATCTCGTCACCTGCAAAGATTGGGGCGATATCTGGCTCAACGAGGGCTTTGCCACATTCATGGAAACTGTTTGGACCGAATCTCATTTCGGCAAAGACCAGGCCGACTATGAGAGATGGGAAGCCGCGCGCCAGTGGTTCGCGCAAACCAACCTCTATGACAAGCCCATCGTCCGCCACGACTTCAACGATTCCAGTGAATTTGACGGCAACGCCTACACCAAAGGCGGCTGGGTTCTTTACATGCTCCGTCACCAAGTCGGCGAAGACGCCTTCTATCACGGCCTGAAGCACTACCTCGAAGTGAATCGCGGTAAGAACGTCGTCACCGCCGATCTTGCGAAAGCCATCGAGGAAGCCACGCACACTAACGTCGACCTGTTCTTCAACCAGTGGCTCTATGGTGCCGGTGCTCCTAAGTTCGACCTCAGTTACAAGTACGACGACGCCAAGCACGAGGTCGCTCTCACAGTTAAACAAACCCAGAAAGTCGAAGGCCGCGTCGGCCTTTTCCAGATTCCGACCGAGGTCGAAATCACTACCGCCTCAGGACCTAAGCTTTTTCCCATCACGGTATCGAACGAAAAGGAAGTCGAAATTTTCACATTTCGCGCTGATTCCGCCCCGCTTATGGTTCTTTTCGATAAGGGCGGCCAGATCCTCAAATCTGCCGATTTCCACAAAGAAAAAAAGGAGTGGCTCTACCAGTTGAAGAACGCCTCGGAGGTCGCTGACCGCGCCGATGCTGTCGCGGCTCTGAGCAAACTGAAGGGCGATGATGAAGTCGTCGCCGCCATCGCCGACGCCCTACGCAACGACAAAGCCTGGGGCATTCGCGCCAATGCCGCCGACGCTCTTGGCCAACTGGGCGGAGTCACCGCATCGAAGCAGCTTCTCGAGGCGCTGAACACCGCGAAGGAACCCTGGGTGCGCAATCGCATTGTCTCCGCTCTTGCAAATTTTAAGGACGACCCCACCATCGCCGCCAAACTGAATTCTGTCGCCGGAGAGGACAGCTCCTATCGCGCCCGCGCCGCTGCTCTGCAAGCGCTAGGACGCCTCAAAGCTCCCGGCGCGCTAGCCACGCTTGATGCCGCTGTTACCGCCGATTCTCCCGACGGTTTCCTGCGTAACGCCGCGCTCCGTTCCATGGGCTCTCTCGGAGACGACAAAGCCGTGCCACTGCTTCTCCAATGGTCGGCTCCTGGCAAGCCCATCGACTCGCGCGACGCCGCCATAGCGAGTCTCGCTCACCTCCAAAAAGACAACAAAGACATCACCAAACAGATCGCTTCGTATCTCGGCGAGCCGCACTTTCGCGTGCGTATAGCCAGCATCTTCGCGCTCGGCGCACGTGGCGACGCAAGCGCCCTCCCTGCTCTCGAAGCGCTCCTCAAGAGCGACGACCTCAGCATCGAACTTGTCCCCATGATCAAGGACCAAATCGCGGTTTTGAAAACCCCCGCAACCGATAGGCGGCGCCAGCACGGCGAAACGTCAGGCGAGGGTGAAGGTACAGACACCGCGTCCTCCTCAAATGGAAACGATCAAGGCGCGGTAACAAAGCGACTCGATCACCTCGAACACCTAATGCAAGAAATGAGCGACCGCCTCAAAACGATTGAGACGCGCCTCCCACCGGCAAAACAGTAGAGATTTGCTCTGCAAAATAATAAGGGCGCCGCAATCAACCGGCGCCTGCGAAACTCTCCGTCTTCTTTGCGCTCCGTTATTGTGCCCTCTGCGTTAAATCCTTTTCCGCTCCTTCTTGTCCTCCGCCTCCGCCAACAAAATCCTCAAATCCCGCAAATTATTCCCCGTAGGTCCCGTAACGATTGTGTCTCCCAGCCTCGCAAAATACGTGTACGAATCACTCTCACGGAACATATGCGTCGCATTCAATCCGATCGACCGCCCTCGCTCAAGCGTTTCTCCATCCGCCACCGCTCCCGCCGCCGGACTGTTCCCATCCACACCATCTGTCCCTGCGCTGAGCACTGCGATTTTCTTCCCGGCAATTTTCTTCACGCAAGCCAGCACAAAAGCCGCATTCCTCCCGCCAATCCCTTTTCCCTTCACGGGCGAACTCACCTCCCCGTCTGCAATCAAAGCCACGTGCCGCCCGGGATTCGCCTTGCGCAATTCTTCCAGCTGGCCCAATAAATACTGCGCCGCTTTCTCCACCGGCCAATCGTCCGTCGAGTTGTCACAGCATGCCACAAATCCCTTCGCCTCGGTCGCGTGATGAGCCGGATGAAACAAATCATCCAGCCCAAGTAGCAAAGAAAAATGGGCATTTCGGAATGCCGCGTCGCCCTCTTTCGGCGTCTCCGGCACTTTCCCCTCGTCCAACCACTGTAAAAGCGCTGCCGGCAGTTTCTTCCTCAGCGAAAACTCCTCAATAACGCGCTGCACGTCGGCGACGGCCGTCGGGTCGGGCAAAGTCGGCCCGGAAGCCAGCGCCGATTCTTTTCCAACGGGCACGTCGCTCACTGCTAGCGTGATCTTGGTTGCGCGGCCAGCAGCCGCCGCTAGCCTTCCCCCTTTCACCGCCGAAACATGCTTCCGGATCGTGTTCATTGCCTCGATCGGCGCGCCACATGTCACCAGAGCTCGATGCAGCTGCCGCACATCTTCCAGCGTTTGCCTTGTGTCCAAAGGCAACTCCACCAGTGCCGACCCTCCGCCCGACACCAGGAAAAACACTACCGTCTTTTCGTTGCACTCTTTCAACAGCCTGAGAATCGCCTCCGCCGCCTTCCAACTCTGCTCATCCGGCGTTGGGTGCCCGCCCACGAAATACTTCAACCCCACGACTTCGCGAGCTGGCGGCGTGGGCGCAGAAACAATTCCCGTAAACGAAAAATCTACACCCAGCAGGCTTTCAAGCCCTTTCGCCATCGAGTGCGCCGCTTTCCCAATGGCAATCAAACGCACGGCTGCAAACGCGCCCACGTCCACCGCCGCATCTTCCAAACGCAACACCGCGCCCTCGCGCCGCAGTTTCCTCTGCATCGCCTCGGGAATATCGATCGCCGAAATTGTTTCGTGGAAAATCCGGCGGGCAAGTAGCTTCAGTTCCGCCATGGAAGAATTGCCGCCACTTTTTATTTGGCTTTCAGAACTTCTGGATTCAACATATTCGGCGGCCGCTGCCCCTTAAATAGCGCCACTACGTTTTCCGCCGCCATGCACGACATCTTCGTCCGCGTTTCGATCGACGCCGACGCAATATGCGGCGCCAGCACCACATTCGGCCTCTTCAGCCCCGGATGGATGAACGGCTCATTTTCAAAAACATCCAAGGCGGCTCCCGCGATCTTTCCGCTTTCCAGTGCGTGCGCCAGCGCTGCTTCGTCCACCACCGGCCCCCGCGAAGTATTGATCAAGAACGCCGTCGGCTTCATCTTGAAAAATCTCGGCGCATCGAACAACCCGCGCGTCTCCGGCAGAAGCGGCACATGCACGCTCACGAAGTCTGCGTCCGTCAGCAAACTATTCATTCCGCGGTATTCCGCGTTCAATTCTTTCTCCACCGCTTCGGGCGCCCGCACTGCATCCGCGTAAATCACTTTCATCTGAAATCCAAGGGCCCGCCGCGCCATCGCTCTTCCGATTCGCCCAAACCCCACGATTCCCAATGTCTTGCCCCAGACATCTGTCCCCACGAGTTGATCCAGATCCCATCCTTTCCAGTTCCCAGACCGCGCCAGCGTGTCTCCTTCCACCAACCGTCTCGCCACCGCCATCATCAAAGTCCACGCAAAGTCCGCCGTCGTCTCATCCAGGACACCAGGCGTATTTGTCGCCACCACTCCACGCTTGGTGCAAGCCGCCACATCGATATTGTCGAATCCCACGGCCACGTTCGCCACTATTCGTAATTTCGGACCTGCACTTAGCAACTCCAGGTTCACTTTCTCCGTCAGAAGGCATACCAGCCCTTCTTTATCCTTCACTCTGCGGAGCAACTCCTCCTTCGAAATGCTCTCTGGTTTCGTCCAATACTCCGCCTCGCATCCGGCGTTTAGAATCTCCTGCGCGGCAGGGAAAAGCGGGCGCGTCGCCAGCACTTTCGGTTTCGCCATCGTTCTCCTCGTCCTTCTCTCAGTAGTTTCGGGGAAATTACACTAACACACTCCCCTACGGTTCCTGTATCAGCTCATTCTCGTTTGTCTGAGGTCTTTAAGTCGGCAGGGCTGGCGCCAGCATCTGCGCCTTAATCCTAGGCTGAAATTAGCATTTCTGCGTGAGGACCTGCGATTGCACCAAAGCCGCCGCTTACTGGTTTTGTTCTGGACCAAATCCCTGTGCCGCACCCACCCTCATGGGATGTATCTCGAATGTATTCAATCCCGCCCGCACCGTCGGATCATTCTCCAAGACCAGCCGGACGTCCGCCTCCTCCGGCATCTCAAACACCGCCATCCCGAACGCCCCTTCACGCCCCATTACAGGCCCATAAATCAGGATCTTCCCGGCGTCAAAGATCTCGCGCGTATAGCGAGCGTGCTCCTGCATCAACAACTTCTCATCGGGCGTTATGTCCATCGGAAATGTAGGCCGCGGCGGGATCAATCTCACGAAAAAGTGTTTTCTGCTCATAGCGGGGAATAATATCACGCCCAAAATTCCAGGACGGCAGGGTGTGTCGCTGCTTTATCTAGCAGTGCGTTCCGTTCAGCCTGGCCGCCGCTCTCCGATCAGATACCGGCAGCCTTCCGGGCCCATTTTCGCGGAGTGTACGGCCCCGGCCGGGACGTCGCAGCGGCCTCCCTCGCGGTACGTCTCCGTTCTGCCGTTCATGGTCAATTCCATCTCGCCGCTCAAAATGATATGCGCGGTTTCCGTCTCATGCGTATGCTCCGGATAAAACGTGTTTGCCCTGTCTTGCCAGACGTAAGTGTGGCCGAATCCATCGCGCTCCAATTGTTTCGCCAGCGAATTCTCGTCCATGAGCACATTCTACATCGCATCTCGCGCCGCAAACCGCGGCGCGTCTTCACTTTACTTCCTTTATTTCTTTGCTTCATTGCTGCCCCCAAACACGGCTACGCCCCTTCCGCATTGATGGGGGCAGATGCGGAAAGGGCGTGCCGTCTTCAGGAGAGAAGGTCGTTGTTCTGCGGGCGCCGGTTAGGTCTACGCTTGCCAGCGCCCGTCCCGTCTGGTGATGATTAGTCGACAGTCGGCGGTCCACCGGCTGGTCCGCGGCCTCCGGAACCGCCGGGGCCACGCCCACCTGCCTGCACCGAGTAGCCGGCCGGAACCGCAAACAAGCTAGCCGAAGGCTCAGTCCTCTGAACGCTGGTCACCGTGTAGGTCGTGGTTCCGTTTCGCGGATCGGTCCTCGTGCTCTTCAATACAATCTGAAGGTCCGCCGAATACCACCGCTCGGAAACAATCTGGAGGGCCTTCTCATTTCCGATCTGCCCCACCGGGATAATCCGCGTAGTCCGTGTTCCTTCGGCGATTACACCGTTGATTGTCTGTGTTCCCAGCGATTCCTTCTTCAGCAGTCCAGCGGCCTCTTCCTTTTGTATCCGCTCCTGCTCTCTACTCTGGAAGGTGGCAGCCGAATCCGTATCCGAACCGTTTCCGGTGCGGGTACGGATGGTCGACTTGTGCGCCACCTTTTGCTCATCGTCCAGCATGATGTGCACGCCGGCCACGGGGTCGGAAATCATTACCATCTTCTTCGGAGTTCCCGATGCCGTCAGCGGTCCGAATCCGGTAAACGTAGCTTCATTCCGCGACCTTCCCTGGCTGTCGCGATACATCGACACCTGCGACGTCCGGTGAATCACCGAACCATCTTGCAACGTCTCTGTCGTTTCCGACGTAGCCGTGGCAGAGAAAGGTGCGCCCTTCACGACTTTACCGCCGTGCATCCCTTCAAAGCCCATCAACTCCATCGGGCCTCCGAAGGGTGGGGGGCCATCCGGACCGTGCCTCTGCGCTTGCACCGCGGCAGAGCTCAACACCAACACCCCGCCAAGAACCAAACACATTTTTATCTTCGAGTTCATCATTCCTTCTCCTCTTCTCTCCTGATCCGCGATGGCTTGCTCACCGCGGGAATCTCGTCTCAGTTTTCTTCTTGCGCCAGCCGCACGGCCTGCGGCAGGCCGTCGTTTCCAACCAGCAGATCCACCTGGATCCACTCGCCTGCGCGCTCTTCATTCACGGGCAATCCCAGCGCGCCAAGCGAACCGCGCTGCATGCGAACGCGCAAGATGGCTGCTTCTTCAGACTCGTCCAGAGTGGTTCCCGGCAACGGCGTAAAATCACCAGAATCATCGCCCGTCGAGAGCCCTGCCGGGGGATTGCCCGCTGTTTGGTTCTGCTCGCTGCCCGCTTCGACTTTCACAGGCTTATTCTGCGCTGCCATTTTCTGTTTTTCGTCTGCCAGACGCCGCGCCTGCTGCCAATTCCACGAACTTACCGCACCGACAAGAATTGCCGCAGCGGCCAGCGCCCAAGCCGCCACAACCGCCGTCCGCCGTCCCGCTATCGTGCGATGCCGCGCGCGGAACTCTTGCCGCAGCCGTGTCTCCACGCGCGCAGGCGCACGCGCATCCAGAGTCTCTTCACTCAGCAGACGCAACTCTTCTCTTGCTGCTTCCCAAGACTCCTGCAACGCAGCGCAACGCGTGCAGTGGCTCAGGTGCGCGATTGCTGCCGCCCTCTCGAGCGAGTCCGCGCCAGCATCACGGCCCAAGTCCAGTACAATCGCTTCCACTTGTTCGCAGTTCATCGCATTTTTTCCAAACGATTCCAAAATTCCATCACCTCGCAGCTTTCAAGCGCCGGGGCACATCCCGAAGCATTTCCAGCTTCGCCAGCAACAGCGCGCGACCGCGGTGCAGCCGCGAACGGATGGTTCCAATTGGGCAGCCGGTCATCTGTGCCGCTTCCTCGTAACTCATCTCTTCCAGTTCGCACATCACTACAGCCTCGCGAAACTCTGTAGGCAAGTCCAGCACGGCCGCTCTCACTTGGTGCATGCGCTCCCGCTTTTCCGCCCACATCGCCGGCGTAAAACTGTCTTGCAAGACGATTCCCGCTCCCGTGCCGTCCTCGTTCTTTTCTTCCAGCGGAACTTCTCTTGGAGTCCGCTCCAGATGCTTCAATACGCGGTTGCGGGCAATTCCGAAGAGCAGCGCGCCCACCGTTCCTCGCTCCGGATCGTACTTTTTCGGCGCGCGGATCAAAGTCATGAACACGTCTTGCACAATCTCTTCTGCACCCCACGTGCTTCCGGTCATCCGCAAAGCAAACCGGTATAGCCCGCCTTGATGCCGCCGGTAGAGAAGAGCAAAGGCCTCCTCGTCTCCCTTCGCGGCACGCCGCAAAAGCAGGTCGTCTCTATCGGTGGCTGCGATCCTCGTCTCCCCTGCTACGGCTTCTCGGCCTGTTCGAGGTGCGTGTTCTTCCTTCTCCCTTATTTCCCGGCCAGGGCGCAAAAAGTTCCCTGGACGGCCAAGCGTCAGTTCCGATCCGGGAGTAAGTTTCGGTTTCACAATAGTTTAGACGCGCGCGGCGCCTGCTCCGTGTCGGCCAAGGGTAACGCCAAACGGGAATTTACTTCAATCAGAAGGGAACAGATTCAGCAATTTGGGCGGAGGAGCTATATTTGCGAACCGCCAGGTAGCAGGTGAGATCTAGGAGTCTTTATGTGGCCTGAACATGCGTGCTGCGACTCGCGCTACCAAGCGCCGTGAGACAAGCCTCTGTCCTAGCACACCCAAGTAATTTCCCAGGCCGGAAATGACATAACTCTTGCCTGCTGCGAGCGCACGTAATCCTGTTCGCGCCACTTTTTCGGCGGTCTCTCGATTCGCCCTTGTGGCGGCAATGTGCGTTTGTCCGGCGACATCCGCGAATTCTGACTCCGTCGATCCGGGGCACAACGCGCAGACCCGCACCCCATAGGGTTTCATTTCTTCCGCTAATCCTTCGGCGAAAAGCAGATCGAAGGCTTTGGTGGCGGCGTAGGTCGAAATGTATGGCACGCTTTGGAACGAGGCCGTCGATGCAAGAATCAGCACGTCACCATGGCGCCTTGCCACCATTTCCGGCAGATAGAGCCGCGTCAAATGGACCACGGCGGAGCAATTCACCTGCACCATATCAAGGAGCCTTTGCGTCTCGACCGTAGGAAATTCGCCGTAGGCGCCAAAACCAGCATTGTTAATCAGCAGCTCAACTTCAATTCCTTGTTCTTTCGTAAATTGGAATATTTTTTCCGGCGCCTCTGCCTCGACCAGATCTGCCACGAATGTTTTCGTTTGGATTTTGTGGGAGGCCCCAAGTTTCTGCGCCAGTTCTTCCAAGCGCTCGCGGCGCCGCGCGGTCAAAACGAGATTTGTCCCGCCACGGGCCAGTTCCTCGGCCAGCGCTGTGCCAATTCCCGCGCTCGCTCCCGTCACCAGCGCCCATTTTCCAGCCCACGGTGTCATCGCATGCCTCATTCAAAGCAACTTTCAGCGTATCACGGAGTTGTTGATGAATTACCCTTGCCGAAACATCCCAGCGATACCGGCGGAAGCGATCTTTATCCAGCGGCCCGCGCGGTTTGTGGCAGCCCAGCATCTTCGGCGGCTACGCGCCCGATGACGGACCAATCTTTATCCTGATTACCGCGGGCCATCGCCGTAATAAACCGATCGCGCACCACGCTCGCGATGGGCATGGGCACACTTGCCGCTTCCGCAGCCTGCAGGACGAGGCGCACATCCTTCAATCCGAGCGGCAGGGCGAAGCCCGCAGGCTCATGCTTGCCCTGAACGATCAATTCGCCGTACGTTTTGTAGACTGGCGCGTTAAATAGTGTGGAGGTTAGAAATTCCATCAACGCGCCCGCATCCACGCCGGACTTTCGCGCAAACGCCAGCGCTTCCGCGAGCGATTCCAGCACCGAGGCAATCAGAAAATTGCCTGAGAGCTTTACCACATTGGCCATCGAAGGACGCTCGCCAACCACGAACAACCTCGGACCCATGGCTTCAAAAAGCGGCTTGCACTTTTGAACGAGCGTCTCCGCGCCGCCAATAACGATAGCGAGTCGTCCCGCCTCCGCCGCATCAGGACGACCGAAAACCGGCGCCGCCAGATAGCCTTGCGTGGCCTTTGCGTGTTCCGCGGTCAGCCTGTCGCTCAACGCTACGCTAATCGTACTGAGCGAGACGTGCACGGCGCCGTGCGGCAGCAATGCCAGAATTCCTTCATTGCCAAACGCGAGACTTTCGAGCGCCGCATCGTCCGCAACCATCGTGAACACCACTTCGCTACGGCACGCTTCGGCTAAAGATGCTGCGACAATCGCACCATGCCCGCGCAGCGCTTCCGCCCGCGAATGAGTCCGGTTATAGACCGTGACGCGATGCCCGGCACGCAGCAAGCTCCTAGCGATCCCCGAACCCATATGTCCGAGACCAATCAATGCAGCTTCCATGACGGACGCCTCCTTACTTTTGATATGCAAACCCGGTATTCACAACGCGGCAGTCAGAGACCACGGCACTCACATTGCAGCATTCACCGCTCGTTATTTACGTCTCCGCTGTTTCATTGGATTCTGCAGAGTCCTTGGCAGGTGCATTCTTTGGACCGGGCCAGACCGCGTCGCGAACGCGTCCGCCCTCTCGCTTGATGCGGTCCATCAATCGCCTGGCCCACACGAACTCTGCCGCCAGCAAGCCCAATCCGAGAAAGATCACCAGCCATCCTGGTCCCGGAGTGACTAGCATGACGATGCCGATGAGCAATAGTGTGAAACCGCCGACGATACGAGAGAGGCGGCGAACTTGCTCGACGGTTCGAAGGATCATGAGTCTTTCTGGAAGGAGTCCTCTAGAGGAAAATGAGGAATAATCACCAGTTTCTTCCGTACTAATTTTGAACTTTCATTTCGCCGCGCGCAAGGACGCCGGAATTCGGTGTGTCCAACTCTGAGGTCCTTCTAAGCAAATTTGGGATTCGGGATGGGAGCGCGTGCCGCCTTTGGCCGCGAACTTGGCGGCAGCACTGCCAGCACTCTCGGATTTGATACAACGGCTGTATCCTCCCAGAGCGAGAGCGTTTGGATTGACTCAGAAGCTGGGGCGCTTCGCGAGTCTCCACGACCACATCAAAAATGAAGTGGAAGTGAGATCGATGGCTGGCTCGGTGGTGCTGTACGACTGCATGTTGTCTTGATAGAGCGCTTCTTGCGAGGGATCGAAGGGGCCGGGGTTGCCATTAAATTGCTTGAAGGTGTCTACTCCATTGGCTGGGCAGAGAATCATGCCGTCGACCACGCCCGACGTGGTGTAGCTGGTTGGACCCTCGGAAGCCGCGCCCCAGAGCACCGGAATCCCCCCCGACGTTCCATCCAGAGCACCGGCCAGATTGGCGACCTGATGTTGAATGCAATTCGGGAACGTCGTGCCGTCGCCAACGATGAAGGACGAGCCCCAGGAATTCGTGCCCAGGATGTTGGCCAGCCATCTCTGTGAGTAGATGTCGTAGGTCTTGGACTGCGTTAGGTAAGAGGCTTCGCTGGCCATCACCGAGAGACCTGCTCCGTGCGAAGTGGTGTCGCCGGAACTCCATTCGTAGCCGAAACCCCAGGGATCCGCGGCAGCTTGGGAGATGGCGTCAGCCACTTGCTGCAGGAATTGTTTGCGAATGCTCGATTGCGAGACGGCCAAGCCGCTGGGATTTCCCGCCATTTCGAGCGCGCGGTATAGCTCGAAATGAGCGAGGCCGCTCACATCGTAGAGATTCAGCGTGTCTGTGTAGCCCGCATCGTAAATGTTGGTGATGTAGTTCTGGGCGAATTGCGCCGCTTGCCCCAGGTAGTCCATGGGATTGGTGTGCGGCAGGCCAGGCGGCAGGTTTGCGGCCGCTCCGGCGGATTGCAGAGCGAAGTAGAGTTCAGTTGCGCCAAGCTCCATGTCGTCTTCCCAGACGTTTTCGGGATAGCCGTCGAAAGGAGCGATGGTCAGGAGACAATTGCCACACGAGCCAGAGTCTACCGTGGGCGCGGGGTCGGGATATGAAGTATCGGCGAGGGCAAAAATGTCCTCCGCATTTTTGAGACATTTATTCGCAAGAGAGGGATTTGTGACGCGGTTGAGTTGGTAGCACAGTGCAAAGTCAGCCGCCAGACGGCCCGCTAGATTCGGGCTGATTTTCGAACCCGCGGGGCCTGCCACGTACACGGGACGATTGCAGATGTAAAGCGTGGTCAGCGGGTCGCAAGGTTCCGGATCGCCGGGTTGTTCGTAATTGTCGGCAGCCTGTGGCAGCGTCCAGATGTCGTACTCGGTGATCAGACAGTAGGGAGTGGTGTAGGTCCCACCACAGTTGCCAGTGGCCGAACTGGGAGAGCCTTCGCCGTAGTAATCCCAGTCTTGTGTGTTGTCCACCTGGTAGTAGAGCGTTTGCGTTTTGTCATCCCACATTTTCAGCAGCCAGTTGACGCCGAACGCCGCTTCGTTTGTGAAGTCGGAAGATCTGGGAGCTCCAGGCACGCTGTTGCCTGCAAAAGAAACGGAACCTGGGGGCGCAGGGGGATTCACTGGAGCGTACGCACCCATCTGGTTTGGAAAGTCGCGAACCCCAATTTGCATCAGAGCCGCCGTGTAGCTAACGGTCTCCACGTACTTCTCGTAGTCGCCGGCGTCCCACCATCCGCCGGAGGCATCGATATTGCGGAGATTCGTGGACGCTAGGGGCGGTGAAGGAGGCACGTTATCGATGAAGTCGTTGGTGTCAAGGGGAGGCGTCAGATAAACATGCGCGTTTGCGTCCTTCAGATGGCCGGGTGCGGTACGCAGGGCGTTGGGCACAAAGTTGGCGCCGTCGCGCTCCGTTTCATAGAAGAACAAAGTGTTCAAGAGCAGGCCGGAATAGAGTGTTTCCGGGCAATCCACAGCGAAATGGGGAGAAGACGTAGCCACCGGGCCGGATACAGAAATCGTGTAGAGATCGCCACCAGGAACCGAGAAGTCGAGAGCGTAGACGTCGAACGTTTCTTTCTTGCTGTGACTCCAGGTACCAAGAAGCGAGCCAACCTTCCCCGAATAGGCAGAGGCGCCTTTGGAGTTGAGCACTTCGAAGGTTGCTCCGGTCTCCGCGGCGGAGGACATTAGATAGGCGCGAAAAGGCGTTTCGCCGGTTTCGTAGCCAGCTTGATTGACGCGCACGAAGGCAGACTGCGCCAGTGCGAGCGGGACGAAAGCAAACAGCGCGAGCAACGAACCGGCAAGGGAAACGAGTGGAAGGCGGAACGAAAGGCGGGTGTTGGAAGAGAACATGGCTTCCTCCTGGCCGCGGGGGTGGCCTGTATTAAATGGGTTTAATACAGGCGAAATACTGGACCCTTGACTTTGGTGTGTCAAGTAAAGATTCAGAGATCACCCCGGCTGAACCGGATGAACAGCGAAGCGGCAAGGTGAGGGCAAGAATCGGAGGCGGCCGAGAATGCCATGGAACAACCGCCTGGAGAAAAATTGCGCTTTGCGCTAGAACTTTGGTAAAGTGCCGCGTCGGCTACCCACTCAGGTCCACGGCGACGGAGGCCTAGATGAGCGCACTCGACTTGCGGCCGCTTTCCATTGGCGAGCTTCTTGACAGAACTTTCAGCTTATACCGCCGGAATTTCCTGCTATTCATCGGCATCGCCGCGATTCCTCAACTTTTAGTTTTGGCGCTTCAACTTACGCAAGTAGCCCTCCTGCCATCCAGAGTTCCCATTCGGCCGAGGGTGACCTCGAACTTCCAGATGCCTTTCTCCGGCCTATCTGTGGCGGCCGTGCTTGGCATTATTGGGCTCGTCATAATCGGAGTCATTATTTATCTGATCGCGTATTTATTCTCTCAGGGCGGAGCGGTTTTCGCCGTAGCCGAACTCTATCTGGGTAGGACTACTACCATTGGCCAGTCGCTTGGCCGGGTTCGCGGTGAACTGCTATCCCTCTTCTTCGTCGTTTTCTTTAGCTTTCTGGTGACCGGCGTCTCTTTCCTTTTCCTGATCATTCCGGGGATCTACATGGCTTGCCGCTTGTGCGTTTGTGTTCCTGCCGCACTCCTGGAGAATCTCGGTCCTGTCGATTCACTCCAGCGCAGCTTTGCGCTGACGAAGGACAATGCCGGCCGGGCCTTTCTGATCTTTTTCCTCTATTTTGTGATTCTTTACGCGGCGCTATTCCTATTTGATATTCCGTTCGCGATTGGTATCCAATTCGAGGCGCACGATCCGTCCATGATTCGTATTTTGACTGCTCTAATGCAAGTTGGGAACTCCGTCGCTGCTGTCCTGATTACACCCGTATTGACGATTGCTTTTGCGATCTTTTATTTCGATTTACGCGTCCGGAAAGAAGCTTTCGATTTGCAACTGATGATGAATCCACTGGCCGAAGGCGTGCCTGCGCCCAGAAACGCCATCAGCACTAGCCTCTTGTCTTAAATGTTGCTGAAACGCGTTGACGATCCTATATCCTTAGGCCGAATATGCCGATAACCCCTCAGCGCTGCTTGTGTGCGGTCATTTTGCTCTTTTTCGGGTTTGGCACACGTTGCGAAGCGCGAACCGCCCCGCAAGATTCTGCGCTGCCCGCATCCGCCAGCGACAAAGTTTATCTGGATGCTTCGTCGTTTGCGGCCGAGCTTCGGCGAATCGGGATCGCGATAGAAAAGGAAAAGGCTAATCCCCCAGGGCTAGCTGTCTTGCGTAAGAATCTGCCTTCTGATTGGGAAATAACCGCTGGTGACCATCGGTACAAGGTTTCCGCGGAACCTCTGAGCGGTCTTCTCCGTGCCGCCGAAAACGAAAAAAATGCAAAGGAGATCGGAGACAAAGCCGGAGAAGCGGCCGAATGGGCGTTCGACTTGGCTAACCAATCGAAAGCATACGCGGGAGCGCAAGCCGACAGCGACGGAAGAGCCCGGCCTGCGCTAGAGCGAATCCTTAGCCGGCGCGAATTTGGCAAAGTTCGTCCGCCTACAAACTGGGATCTGTTTCGGCAACGCGTCATCCGCGAGATTGAGAGTTTTCTGGTAAGGATCCTCGAATCTATCGGCCGCTACCCTATAGGCGCCACGGTATTGTTCTGGTTGCTCATCGCGGCTGTCGTTGTGTGGCTGGCAGTGGTCCTCTTTCGCTATTGGACGAGGCGCGCGGCCCTCGAAGAATTGCAGGCGCCGGAATCCATCGCCTACATTCGCACCTGGCAGGAATGGATTCAGGCGGCACGCGAGGCTGCCGCACGCGGAGATTTTCGAGAGGCGGTTCATTCCGCCTATTGGGCGGGCATCAGCTACCTTGAAGACAATCAGGTGGTGCGGAAGGATCGCACGCGCACGCCGCGCGAGTACATGCGCGTGGTTGCGAATACCACGCAGCTCGCGGCCTCGGGCCGGAAAACGCGCGAGGCCCTTTCCGCGCTTACGGTCGTTCTCGAGCAGGTCTGGTACGGCAGGCGGCCGGCCAGCAATCAGGATTTTGCACGCGCTCTACAAAGCGTTGAGGCGCTCGGATGCCAGCTCCAATAGCTGCCGGAGATCGTAAGATTTTACTTATCGCGGGGGCAGTCCTCGTGGTCCTCACCGCAGGACTCGCGTTTCTGGGAGGCGACCCCAAGGAACAGGGGACGCCGATTCCGTCGACGTACTCCGCCAATCCCGGTGGAGCGCGCGCCGCCTACTTGCTTCTGCAAGATCTGCACTACAAGGTATCAAGGTGGGAGCGCTCTCCTACTGAACTCCCAACCGATGATGGGGACGCAGTCTTGATCATCGCCGAACCATTTGAAACACCCTCGAAGGAGGAACAAGAAGCACTTCTGAGCTTTGTCGAAGAAGGTGGACAGGTAATTTTCACCGGTGCGCGTATCAATGCGTTCTTTCCTAAAGCGCGGATTGAAGAGGAATTCTCCACCGCCGAATGGAAAACATTCTCGGCGGATGTTCCAAGCAATTACACGGCGGGGGCTCCGAAAATCGTTCTTCAGACAGGCACTACCTGGCAGAATCTCGGTGCCAATCAGCTGCCGCTCTATGGGAACACGCAGTCCCCCGTCGTCGTAAGCTGGCGAATCGGAGAAGGCAGGGTTCTCTGGTGGGCGGCGGCAACGCCGCTGACGAACTCGGGCATATCGCAGGATGGTAACCTGAACCTGTTCCTGAATGCGATGAACTTTCCGGTGCGCGCCAAACAATTTACGGTGCAAATCTACTGGGATGAATATTTTCATGGCGAGCGAACGTCTCTGTGGAGCTATGTTCGGAAGACTCCGGTGGCGTGGGGCTTAGTGCAGATCTCGGTCCTCGGTCTGATTGTCCTGTTTACGTTTAGCCGGCGGAGTGGCCCGACTGTGCTGCCACCTGCCGTCTCGCGGCTCGCTCCATTGGAATTTGTGGACACACTCGGAGGATTGTACGAGCGCGCGGGAGCCGAGCCGGCGGTCGTGGGCTTTGTGTACCAGCAATTCCGTGCGACTCTTTCGAGGCAGCTGCGCATTTCCTCAAACGCTGGAGATACGGAACTCGCGGATGCAGTGCAAACCCGACTGGGATGGAAAGAAGGCGGCCTGAAGACAACTCTGGCGCGTGCCCTGGTGGCCAGCCGGGCGCGGAAAGTCGAGCCGGAGGAAGCTCTTGGCTTAGTCAGGGAACTTGAGGGCTATGAGGAACAGCTTGGCTTGAAGAAGAAAATTGTAAAGGAGAAATCCTGAACGTGGAAAATATCACACGCCTCGCCGAGCATGTACGCACGGAAATGTCGAAGGTCATTGTGGGCCAGCAGGAAGTCATCGACCAACTGCTGCTGGTGCTGATCTGCGGCGGCCACGCGCTCATTGAAGGAGTTCCCGGGCTTGCCAAGACGCTGGCCGTAAAAACATTGGCGAAAATCTGCGGGCTCGGCTTTCAGCGCGTGCAGTGTACTGCCGACCTGATGCCCGCCGACGTGATGGGCACAAATATTTTTAACATGGCGACAAGCTCATTTTCCTTGCACCGCGGGCCCGTCTTTACGGATCTGCTGCTCGTCGATGAAATTAACCGGACTTCGCCACGCACGCAGGCGGCTCTTCTCGAAGCGATGGAAGAGCGTCAAGTCACCATCGACGGAACGCGTTATCCGCTTGGCGAGAACTTTACGGTGTTCGCCACGCAAAACCCGATCGAGTTCGAAGGCACCTATCCGCTTCCGGAAGCGCAACTTGACCGCTTCCTCTTGAAGATTCGCCTCGACTATCCATCAGCCGCGGAAGAGGCCGATATCCTTGGCCGCTATGAACAAGGATTCGATCCGCGGCGTTTGGATCTCATTTCGATTGTCCCCGTCGAACCGGCTTTGCTGGCGGCCGCGCGGCAAGACATCAGCGCCGTTCGCATCGAACCGACGTTGCGCCCTTATATCGTCACATTAGTACGGCGTACGCGCGATTGGCCGGCTCTTTCGCTCGGCGCCAGCCCCCGTGCCGCGATCGGACTTCTCTTCGTTGCGCGAGCTTTGGCAGGAGTCGAAGGCCGCGATTTCCTCATTCCCGATGACATCAAGGCGGCTGCCTTTCCTGTTCTGCGCCATCGTGTGCTATTGAAACCAGAAGCCGAGCTGGAAGGGCTGAATTCCGACCGGGTCATTGCGGAACTCCTTTCCACGGTCGAGGTTCCTAAGTGATTTACGCCGACCCCCTGGGACCTACCTCCGTGACAGCTCGTGCACGGAAGCTAGGGAAATTTTCATTTGCATTCGGTCCCAGATTTTTCGTGGCTTTGCTGCTCGGATTTGTGGCGCTGGGTCCCGCGTGGTGGTTCAGGCAGGCAATCGCCGCCATGTTTTTGTGGGATGGAGTGGTGCTTGCCGCGTGGATTTGGGATTTGCTCCGACTACCGCGCCCCGAACAGTTGGAGGTTCGGCGGTCTTGGGAGAGAAGGCCGTGTCTGGGAGTGGCGGGTAGCGTCGCAGTACAAATTGAAAATGGCGGAGATATTTCCATTCGTGCGCGGGTGGTCGACGAAACACCCTCGCAATTTCGAGCCGCGCCGCCCGACTTGGCTCTGCTTGTAAAGGCGCGCTCTTCCGCCGAGGCCCACTATCCAGTGATGCCCGCCGAACGAGGTGATACGAAACTGGGCCGCATTTTTGTTCGTTATCAATCAGCGTTGGGATTAGCCGAACGATGGGCAGTGGCGGAAACCCAGCAAGTCATTCGCGTGCTGCCCAATCTCGAACAAGCCAAGCGCCAATCGCTTTATCTAATCCGCAGCCGTCAGGCGGAGTTGGAAAAGCGGCGGAGGCGCCAGCGCGGCATGGGGCGTGAGTTTGACAGCTTGCGGGAATATCGCGAGGGCGATGAACTTCGCGACATTTCGTGGACGGCAACGGCCCGCCGCCGGCACCTGATCACTCGCGTCTTCCAGATGGAGCGCAGCCAAAATGTGTGGCTGGTGCTCGACGCGGGCCGCCTGCTTCGCGCGCAGGTGCGCGAGCCGGGTGACGCTCCGCGATTTTCTAAACTGGACTACGCCGTGAACGCAGCTCTATCTCTGGCCCAAGTCGCTCTTTATTGCGGTGATCGCGTTGGTTTGCTGGCTTACGGGCGCAAGGTTCAACAGAATTTATACGCCGGCCGAGGCGCTCATCATTTGCGCGCGATTGTCGAATCTCTCGCGCAGGTTCGTGCGGAAGCTTTTGAATCAGATCATGGACGCGCAGTGCGGGCCTTGCTCAACGCACAGAAGCGGCGAAGCCTCGTGGTTTGGATCACGGATTTCGCCGAAACGGCCACTATTCCGGAAGTTATCGAATATGCGATGCAATTGACTCCCCGGCACCTGGTTGTCTTTGCGGCCATGGGCCAGCCAGACCTCAAGGTTCTAGCCGAGACGATTCCGGCGGTTACCGCTGACCTCTATCGCCACGGCGCCGCTCTGGAAATATCGCAAAGGCGCGACATTCTAATGCGGGGCTTGCGGCAGCGCGGCGTGCTGGCTCTCGAATTGATGCCGGGAATGCTGGCAAGCTCGCTTGTGACGCAATACTTGAATATCAAGGAGCGCAGCCTGATTTAGCTTTGCTTAGATTGTTTCCGGCTGCGGCAACCCTACGCGGGTCAGATATGTTGTGAGCGCAACAAATAGAACCGCAGAAAGAAGAAATTTAAGCGGCGCCGCAAGTCCGGAGGGAGATACAAATCCTTCGATAATCCCCGCGACGACCAGCATGGGCACAATTCCTATCATCAGGCGCGCCGCACGGCCGCCGGCCAGCGCCAATGATTCGCGCCTTGGCAGCAAACCGGGAAAAAGCATTCCTCGCGCGATTTCTAATCCCGCGCCGCCAGAGATGAAGATCGCCGGCAGTTCGAGAGCGCCATGCGCCGCCACGAAAGTCCAAAGCTGGAGGGCCATTCCCGCTTGCCAGGTCGCGGCGCCGATCACGCCAATGAGCATGCCATTGGTGAACATCATGTAAATCGTCCCAATCCCCGCAGTGATGCCCATCGCAAAAGTCGTGAAGCACACGGCAAGGTTGTTCGTCATAATGCCCGAGGCAGCGAGCGGCTTGATGGTCACGATGGATTGTGTCCACATCTGGCGCTTCTCGATCGTGTCCATCATTTGCGGCCCAAGCAGCCGGTGCGCGAAGGCCGGGTCATGAATTGTCACCGCCCAGGTCGCAATCCCCGTCACCGCGAAAATCAGAAAAGCGAGGAACGTTTGCCGGAAAGTTTCGCGAAAAACCTGCGGAAAGGTTTGCGTGTAGAAACGGACGAGCCCGCTGATTTTCTGCTTGTGCCCCATGTAGATAAGGTTGTGCGCGCGTCCAAGAAGTTGATTGAGGTAAAAGGTTAGCTGGTGACTGGTCACATCTTCGCGGACGGTTGCGAGATCGGAGGCCGTCTGGCGGTACAATAGGCCGAGTTCCTGCAATTCACGATGATCGAGGGCAGAAATACCGCCCTTGTTTGACCGGTCGACCAGTTGTTCGAGCCTGGCCCAGTATGTTTTTCGTTTTTCCAGCCAGCGCGTGGAGATCATGACGGACCCATTTCAATTCCGTAATCCAGGCGATTTCAGGGACAAGCTTACCATCGAAACGCCGGAGCAAACTGTCCTCGAGTTCGAAGTTGCCGGAGTTGGCAGTCGATTTCTCGCGCTGGCTTACGACACTCTGCTTCAAATCCTGGTCGGAATCGGCTTGCTGATTGTTTTTCTGATTGCTGGTGTGGCGCTGCCCGGCGCGGCACAAACGGGAATCTGGTTCGTGGCTTTTATAGTCATCGCTTACTTTGTGCTTTACTTTGGATACTTCGCCCTCTTTGAAGTCCTGTGGAACGGCCAGACGCCAGGAAAGAAGAAGGAAGGGCTGCGCGTCATCAAGGATTCCGGGCGGCCGATTACGCCTGCGGAGGCTGTTGGCCGCAACTTGATGCGGATCGTGGACCAGTTGCCCGCGTTTTATGCCGTCGGAATTTGCAGCGTACTGCTGAGCCGTCAAAACAAGCGTCTCGGCGATTTCGTTACCGGGACGATAGTCGTTCACGAAAAGTCGTTGTTGGACGCCAAACCGGTCTGGGAATCGCCGCCCGTCGGACAAGCGGGGCCCACCACCTCCTTTGGGTCGGAGCGGCTTACTCCCGAAGAGTTCGCGCTCATTGAGACGTTTTTGAATCGCCGCAGTTCGTTGCCCGGGGACGTGCGGTTCGCTATGGCGGACCGCATCGCCATGCAGATTCGGCCGAAGCTTTCCGTGCCATCTGGTGAATTTCCATACGCGGAAAAACTTCTTGAAGCGATTGTCCACGAACGGCGTTCGAGCGCCGGCTACTCCTGACCTGCTTCTTGCGCAGTCGAGGGCCAGACGTACGCGTGCGGGCTACGGTTCGGGCAGCTTTTGTTCCAGCTCGCAGGCTAGCTTGTGGACGTCCGTGGTTTCGCTAAAGCTCTGCACTTGCTGGTTTGCGGAGTTCACGTCGACGCCCGCGTGTTGGCAGAGCTTCTGCAACATCTGGAGGACCGTGGTGAGTTCCTGCTCGGCTAGCATCCCAACTTGAAGATCGAGATGGGCGCGCCTCTCCGCCTGGCGCGACATGCGATTCTGACTGATCAGCACGAAGATAGTCAGGAAAACGCTCTCCGACGAGACAAAAAGTGCCAAAATCCCGAACGGGAAGGGATCAAACGCTTTCACACCGGCAATCAAGTTGAGATTCACCGCACTCCACGCGGCGACCAAAATCACGTGAAGAAGAAGAAATTTGGGACTGCCGATGAATCTGACGACGGCATCGCTTTGGCGTTCCGTGCGTGTCCGGCGATCCAGTGCTTCCTCTTCCAGCTTAGCAATGGCGGCAATATTGAATTGTGTTGGATTTTCTGCAATCTGGTCCGACGGCGTTTTATTCATGGAGTTTCGGCGATTTTGGGAGCGACGTTCGTGCATAGGGCTAGCTGGCGGCAGAATGTTTTCTTTCCTGCAACCTACTTCGGATTGGCCGCGCTCGCTTGTGCTGGAACCTCGGCGTCAGCAGGATAGACGATGATCTCGACGGTGCCCCAGCCCGAGTCTGGACTGTCACTTTTTCCTTTGCCGCGTCCAAGAGTTTTGAGTTGGCTATCGTCGAAGGAGAAATTGTTGACGAGATAGTCCCGCACCACCATCGCGCGGGCCTGAGTGAGCACCAAGTCCTTTTGCTCATCTCCCGTCATGCCCGCGGAGACAACCACAACCGCAACGCCAAACTCCGTGTCCGCCAGAAACTGTCCGGCGGCACGCAAGGATTTCTCGTTCTTTGGTTTGGCGGTATCTTGCTTGTCGAACAGCTTCTTGGAGTCGAAAGTGAAAGTCTTCAGAGGCGCGGAATCGGGGAGTTGCGGAATTTCGTTTTTCGCAAGGTCAGCGGAGTCTTCGTATCCGCGCTTCTTGAAGAAGCCGCGCACAAGGAAATTTTGCTTCATCGCTTCCATGTTTTCCTGGAATGCCGTTACGCCTGCCTGGGCATGACCGATGGTGTCGCGTAAGCCGGCGGTGGTCTCATCCAGTTGCGTATACACCTTCTTATCGTTCACCAGCGCGCCGATCGTTCCCTTACCATCATTAATCTTGACGGTGATATCGCTTACATTTGCGGAAGCCACCGTGATGTTTTTCAGAGCTTCCTGGCTAGTATCCAGAATGCCGTCGGCCTTCTTCATAAGGTCGGCGATGACGAGCGGAGGTTGGCTGCCAATCGTATCGTTGTCCGTTACGTTCTGTGCCTGCTCGGACCCAAAAGATATCGCGACATATTCGTTGCCAAGGAGGCCTTCCGTCTCGATCGTAGCAACGGAGTCCTGCTTGACGATGGCGTGCGTCGATCGTTGCAGATCCATCAGCACGGTGACTTTATCGGTCGGCTTGATCGGCAAGTTGATCTCGCGGACTGTCCCTGTATGCACACCGGCAATACGTACTTCCGCGCCAGCATCCAGGCCGACCACGGTGGCGAACTGGGCCTTCAACCGATACGTGGGGCTGAACAAGTATTGCTTGCTGCCGATGATGAATACTCCCGCCGCCAGTATGGCCAGCATTGCGATGATGAATGCTCCGAGCCTCGCCGCCCTTGACATATACGCTCCCTATGAGTCCCGCTTCATGAACTCCGAGACAAATTTGTTTTCGCTTTTCTCGAGTGCCTCGTAGCTGCCTTCGATTATCACACTCCCTTCGTGCAGGAGGGCAATCCGATCCGCAATGGTCTTTGCGCTTTGCAAGTCGTGAGTGACTACGACCGATGCCATGTGATTTTTCTCTTGCAACTTGAGAATCAGCTCGTCGATCTCGGCCGAGGTGATGGGATCCAGTCCCGCCGTGGGCTCATCGAGCAAGAGAATGCCGGGCTTGAGAGCCAGCGCTCGCGCCAGCCCGACGCGCTTCTGCATGCCTCCGGAAATATCGCTGGGCATTTTCTTGAGATCGCCCTCCATGCCAACGCTCGCCAGCAGTTCCTTAACGCGATCTCCGCGTTCCGATTTTGTCATTTTGGAATGGCGCTTCAACGGGAACGCGACATTTTGCTCAACGCTAAGGGAGTCGTACAGGGCCGCGTTTTGAAATAAGAATCCCATTTTTATTCGGATCTCATTCATCGCTTGCAGATCAAGGCTGGTAATCTCCTGCCCCTGCACGAGAATGGATCCCGAATCCGGCTTTTGCAGGCCGATAATGAGCTTGAGCAGGACGCTCTTGCCGGTGCCGCTGCGTCCGAGCATCGCCAGAGTTTCACCACTCTTCACCGTCAGATCAATTCCGTCCAAGACGATCTGGCTGCCGAAGGACTTATGCAAACCTCGCAGCACCACCGCCGGTCCCGCACCTTCGCCGCCGGAACTTCCGAGCGCGCCGCTGGCTGCGCTTTCCTCGGGACCAACCAAGACCGCTTGTTCAGGCTGCATCATGGAAAGAACACCAGGATCAATTTCACTAGGACGACATCGGCCAGAATGACGAAGAGCGAAGACATGACGACCGAACTCTTCGCTGAAAGCCCAACACCCGCGGTGCCACCCTGCGTGCGCATTCCCTGGAAGCAGCCGATCATCCCGATGATCAGGCCAAAGACGGCGGTTCTAAAGGTTGGAGCGAGGAAGTCGCTGAAAGTGGTGCCCGCAAAACCGCGATGGATGAATTTGGTGAAGGAAATAGGATCGACCAGCGTATCCGCGAGCCAGCCGAACAGCACGCCGAAGAGATCCGCCCCGAGGGTGAGCAGCGGGAGCATCAGAATGCAAGCCACGATCCGCGTGAAGGCCAAATACTTGTAGGGATTTACGCCGGAAGCTTCGATGGCATCAATTTGCTCGGTGACCTTCATCGACCCCAATTCAGCGCCGATGCCGGCGCCGACTCTGCCGCTCACAACCAAGCCGGTCACGATCGGGCCTGTTTCATGAATGATTGAGAAGACTAGCGCGGCGGGAAGCATGGACTTGGCACCGAAGCGCACCAGACTGCTGCGGCTTTGCAAGGAGAGCACAGCGCCAATGGCCGCGCCTGCTAAGGCTACCAGAGGCAATGACTTGGAGCCGATCTCATCAAGCTGCCGCATCAGCTCGCGGCCTTCAAAGGGGCGTCGCACTGCAGCGCGCATCACCTGCCACGCAAAAATACCAAGCTCGCCGAACCATTCAAGGAAACTATTGAACGGACTCCACAAGGAAGCGAGTGTGGCCCGCGCCAGTGACGGCACTTGCGGCACGTCCTGGCTGATCAATCGGTGAGGAATACTGGCGTTGTGGCTCACAATTTGGTTGGCTCTCCTCAGTGGCTTGGGGCGGTCTCTGCCGAAGCCGCTCCCAGAGATCCAGGACGATCCACCTGGCTAAGTAAGGTGTGCGGTCCTCCGTATATAAATTCACGCGCGATATTTCCGGCCACGAAGGCCAGCAGGGCGTAGTTGCCCATGCGCAGCCCATCTTTGACATCATAGCGGGGTGGATACCATCCATAGATTGCTGTAGTTGTGCCTGCATAAGGCGCTATGAGGGCCGGGAGTGACAGGCGGCGGTGGCCGTCTGCGCCGTGACGTGCTGTCACCGTCGAAATCACGGCATGCTCCATCCGACGAAATACGCCCTTGCACTCGCAGCGGTAATACAGCGTGTCCTCCCGAAAAGCCTCCGCCAATGCGTAACGCGTCGTAGTTGTGGCCAGCGCGATGCCGAAGTCCGACCCAGCTCGCTCGCCATACGCTTTGAATCCTTGCCCCCATCCCGGCGGCTTGTTTTCCGCTTGGCTAATGGCGCCTAATATCGCCGCACCGCCTACAGGATAGGGACCAAACGCATCGAAGAAGTAGTTGCGAATCTTTGTCTTTTCGGTCGGACGGTAATAGGTCAGGTCAAGACGTGCGTCTGCCCTGAGGGGGAAGGGCGAAGCGGCATAGCTGGAGGAAGATCCTGCTCTCACGGCCGATTGAGCCTTCCCCACGGACGCGAGCGCTCCTAGATACGCGATGGCGATCAAGTACGGGACGACTCGCATCCTCCTCATATGAAATTCTCCTTGCCTGGTGTTTCCGTTTCAATCGAGGATGGCTGTAGCAACGGGCCAGAGAGGGACCAAGATCCTAGGAGTCAGAGATACCACGGCAGGATTCCAGATGTCTGTCCCAAAGGGGACACAAGCTGTCCGTCGGCTGCGTGTTCGCTACGCCCCGAAAAGCGGCGATCATTGGCACACGGCTTTCCCCCGTTTTTTAAGTGACGGCGAGCCCCAACTTCCGAGGTGCCCTGATTTGCCTAAGATGAAAGAAGGCGGACTATCGACTGAGAGCGCGCTTTGCAAATGAACGAAAACAAAAGAACTGGCGGAGAGGGTGGGATTCGAACCCACGGTAGGGGTTAACCTACACACGCTTTCCAAGCGTGCGCCTTAAACCGCTCGGCCACCTCTCCCGCTACGGACGCAACCTTATCAATTTAGCAGAAACTCTCTCCTTGCGCACATTTCTGCGGCTTCGCACATTCTTTTTCCTCTGCTAAACTGTCGTCTGCGGTTCCGGGATCGTCTAATCGGTAGGACATCAGCCTTTGGAGCTGAGTATCCTGGTTCGAGTCCAGGTCCCGGAACCAATTCGGCCTCGCGTATCCGCTTTTTCCTTATCTTTTCATCACAACCAGACGTGCAAGGACCGCGCGACGTTTAGGCAAAAACACTGCGCGATCTCAAGTCTTCCTCTTCTGGCCGGTTGCGGTTTTCTTCGCTCCTCTTGCTAACCCAGCGGTGTCGAGGTACTCTAGCTCGGTAACCGAGAGGAGAACGCTTGAGCAAGCCATCCGACTTGGTCCAGGGAACTCTGGATTTGCTGATCCTCAAAATCTTGGCGCTCCAGCCGCTGAATGGCTGGGCCATCAGTCAGCGATTGAAGCAAATCTCCAGCGAAGTCCTGCAAGTCAGCGACGGCTCGCTTTACCCTGCGCTACACAAACT